>NZ_JAUSZJ010000002.1:6253464-6938157 GCF_030817475.1 Streptomyces sp. V2I9
CGGCGTCGGAGGCGGACTGGTCGTGGAGGGACGGTCGTGGCCGGGGCCGGCCCGGGGGTCCTGCGAGGTCGGGCACGTACTCATCGACCGCGACGGACCGAGGTGCGACTGCGGACGCCGGGGTTGCGTGCAGGCGGTCGCCTCCGGGCCGGCCACCCTGCGTCGTGCCGCGCAACTGCGGGGCCGGGAGACCGACTTCCCCGCCCTGGTGGAGGCGTTCACGGCCCGCGAGCCATGGGCCAGGGCGGCGGTGGACGAGACCGCCGCCGCCCTGGCCCGGGCCGCGGTCGGCATCTGCGAGCTGGCCCATCCCGAGATCGTCTGCGTGGGCGGTGGTTTCGCCGCGGGCCTGCCCGCACTGGTGGACTCGGTCGCCGAGCGGGTGAGAGAACTGGCCAGGCCCGGTGTCCCGCCGGTCGAGGTCCGGCCGGCCGCCCTCGGCGGGCGGTCCTCGCTCAGGGGTGCCGTCCTGCTCGCCGAGGAGACCTTCGGGACGACGCACCGGGCCGGTGCCTCAGCTGTCGTCGAACACCCGTGGCCCAGAGGCTGAAGGGACAGTGAGTGATGCTTCGGAGCCGCGGACGCGCGGAGTCGGACCGACGGGTCCCGCCGGTCCACGGGCGGGACGGGCCGGGCGGCCGAAACACCGTGGGCGGCCGGGACACCGCGGAGTGCCGGTACGCCGGTTCCGCCACGGCGGCGGCGTCCAATGAACGCTACCGGTACCTGATCGGGCAGGGCGTCAGACGGCTGTCGGTCGCGTTCGACCTGCCCACCCGAAGGGGGCACGATTCCGACACGCCGCGCGCCCGCGGAGAGGTCGGCAAGGCCGGCGTGGCGATCGACTCCCTCGACGACATGCGCGTCGTCTTCAGCGGCGTTCCGCTGGACGGAGTGTCCACCTCCCTGATGATCGACGCGCCGGCGGCGCTGCTCGTGCTGCTGTACCAACTGGTGGCGGAGGAACAGGGCGTCGCCGTGAGCCGCCTGACCGGCGCCGTCCGCAACGACGTGCTGGCGGAGTACGTCGCGCGAGAGACGTGCATCTTCCCGCCCGGGCCGTCGCTCCGGCTGACCGCGGACGTGTTCACGTACTGCCGGGCCGAGATGCCCGGGTGGAACCCGATCGTGGTCTCGGGCCACAGCATGGCCGAGGCGGGCGCCCTTCCCGCGCAGGAGGTCGCTTTCACCCTCGCCAACGGCGTCGCCTACGTGCGCTCCGCGACGGCGGCCGGACTGGACGCCGCCGACTTCGCGTCCCGCCTGTCCTTCAGTTTCGCCGCCCGTGCGACCGCCCTGGACGAGACCGCGGTCCTCGGTGCCGCGCGGCGCGTCTGGGCGCGGGTGGTGCGCGAGGAGTTCGGTGCCGGGAGCGCGCGCCCTCCCGCCCGGACGCGGGCCCCGGCGAGGTACCCGGCCGCCGCGGTGGCCCCGCTGGTCGGCTCCGAAGCCATGGGGGAAGGGGCCGACGACTTCGAGGTCGCCGTCCTCGAACTGCTACGGAAGGTCGAGGACCTCGGCGGTGCCGTCGGTGCCGTGGAACGAGGTTTCCAGAAGGACGACATCGAGCGCGGCTCGGGCCGTGCCGCCCACCGGCCCGACTCCGGCAGCCGGAACCGGGCCGACCTCGCCGTCGAAGCCCGGCAGACCGAGCGCATCGCCAAGCTGCGGGCATGGCGCGAGCAGACGCGGGTCTGCCACGCGCTCGACCTGCTCAAGAAGACCGCCGAGAGCGACGCCAACGTCCTCCCTCCCATGAAGGACGCCCTGGCCGCGCACGCCACCGTGGGCGAGGTCTGCGACGCCCTGCGCGAGGTGTGGGGCACGTACCCGCCCAGCGACGCCGAGTGACCCTTCCCGGGCCGGATCATGGCTGCTGGGAGGCGCCGCACCTGGCGCATCCGACGGCGGACGCCCTGCGGCCGCGGGCCCGGGGCGTGGCGGAGGTGTTCCCGATGGACCGGGACGGAGTCTTCGGGGCGCCGTTCTTCGTCCACCGCCGTGAGAAGTTCCGGGGTGTCGACCGGTAGGCAGCTTTCGTCGCGGCGGTGGACGGTACGCCGTGACCGGGCGCGGAGCCGGGCGCCTCGGCTCCGGAGCCCGCCGCCACTGCCGGAGAGCGGGAGCCAGGCCATCGTCCGGGGCCACGGGCCGGTGCTTGAACTGCCCCCGTCGTTCCGCGACTTCATCGCGGCGAGGGGCATTCCGGTCCCCGCTCCGCCACGCAGTCCTTCGCCCGTGAGGTCCAGCCGCTCGTGCCCCCGCAGCGGGCGGTCCTGGAACTGGCCCGGCCTCGCGCCGATGGAGCTTCCGGAGAGCGCGCTCCGAGGACCGGTCCGGCGTTCGGTGGGCGTTGCCGCATCCGTCTCCGGCCGGCCGGAGACTTCGGTGGCGATGGTGCGCGGAGTGTCGGCGGCACCGGACCGCGCGGTGCCGCCGCGCCTCCCGGCCCCGCCCCGTGCTGTCGCGCACCCTTCCCGTCACGATCGGATATCGGCCACCGGGCGGGTCTTGCTTTGAGCCATGTAATCGATTCCAATCATGCGTGTAATCGATTCCACGGCGTCGTGGTCCGGTCCCCACCGGTCGGCTCCCAGGTTTCGAGGTGCACGGAAACCACAAGGAGGTGGTCCGGACATGGCGGGCATCAAGGATGTCGCTGCCGAGGCGGGAGTGTCCGTCGCCACGGTGTCGCGCGTGCTGAACGGCCATCCGTCCGTCAGCCAGGAGGCGCGTACCCGCGTCCTCGCCGCCGTCGAAGCCCTCGGCTACCGGCCCAACGCGGTGGCCCGATCGCTGCGCACCGCCCAGACCCGCACGCTCGGCCTGGTCATCAGCGACGTGCTCAACCCGTACTTCACCGAGCTCGCCCGTTTCGTCGAGGAGGAGGCCCGCGCCCTCGGCTACAGCGTCATCATCGGCAACGCCGACGAGCGGCCCGATCTCCAGGACCACCACGTCCGCACGCTCATCGACCGCCGGATCGACGGCCTCCTCGTCTCGCCCGCCGACGGCGGCACTCCCCTCATGCGGGACGTCACGCTGAGCGGCACCCCGATGGTCTTCGTCGACCGCTGGATCCCCGGAATCGACGTTCCCGTCGTCCGCGCGGACGGCACGGGAGCGGTCAGGGACCTCGTCGCACATCTGCACGGCCTCGGCCACCGTCGCCTCGCCATCATCGCCGGGCCCGCCGCCACCACCACCGGCGACGAGCGCGTCGAGGCGTTCCGGGACGCGCTGCGGGAGCTCGGGCTCGCCCTGCCCGACGCCTACATCGGGCAGGGCGACTTCCAGGCCGCCAGCGGACGCCGGGCCACCGAGCGCTTCCTGGACCTCGCCGAACCGCCCGAGGTCGTCTTCGCGGCCGACAACCTGATGGCCCTCGGCGCGCTGGACGCGATCCGGGCGCGCGGGATGCGGGTGCCGGACGACATCGCGCTCGCCGCCTTCGACGACATCCCGTGGTTCGTCCACACCGACCCGCCGATCACCGCCATCGCGCAGCCGACCGCCGAACTGGCGCGGGCCGCCGTGCGCGCGCTCGCCGACCGGATCGAAGGACGGACCCCGCAGTCCGTCACCCTGCCCGCCCGCCTCGTCGTACGCCGCTCGTGCGGCGAGGCCGCACCGAACGAGAGGAGCGACCGTTGACCGCCCTGCAGAAGCAACGGGCCACCGCCCCCGACGAGTTGCTGCGCATCGAAGGTCTGCGCAAGACCTTCCCGGGCGTCGTGGCGCTCGACGACGTCGACTTCGACCTCCGCAGAGGCGAGGTGCACGTCCTGCTCGGCGAGAACGGCGCGGGCAAGAGCACCCTCATCAAGATGCTCTCCGGCGCCTACCGGCCCGACCACGGGCGCATCCTGGCCGAGGGACGCGAAGTCCGCATCGAGGGCGCGCAGGATGCCGAATGTCTCGGAATCGCCACCATTTACCAGGAGTTCAACCTCGTCCCCGACCTCACCGTCGCCGAGAACATCTTCCTGGGCCGCCAGCCGCGCCGCTTCGGAATCGTCGACCACCGCCGGATGCGCCAGGACGCGGAGAAGCTGCTGCGCCGGGTCGGCGTGGACGTACGCCCCGAAGCCAAGGTCCGCGAACTGGGCATCGCCCGGCTCCAGATGGTGGAGATCGCCAAGGCGCTCAGCCTGGAGGCCCGTGTCCTGATCATGGACGAGCCGACGGCCGTGCTCACCTCCGAGGAGGTCGACAAGCTCTTCACGATCGTCCGCCGGCTGCGCGAGGACGGCGTCGGGATCGTCTTCATCACCCACCACCTGGAGGAGATCGCGGCCCTCGGTGACCGCGTCACCGTCCTGCGCGACGGCCGCAGCATCGGCCAGGTCCCCGCGTCGACCCCCGAGGACGAGCTCGTCCGGCTCATGGTCGGCCGCAGCATCGAGCAGCAGTACCCGCGCCAACGCCCCGACCCCGGCGACGCGTTGCTGTCGGTGCGCGGCCTCACCCGTGACGGTGTCTTCCACGACATCAGCTTCGACGTCCACGCCGGGGAGGTCGTCGGCCTCGCCGGCCTCGTCGGCGCCGGGCGTACGGAGGTGGCCCGCGCGGTGTTCGGCGCCGACCCGTACGACGCGGGCACCGTCGACGTCCGCGGCGAGCGCCTGACCCGGCACGACATCCCCGCCGCGATGGGTGCCGGGCTCGGACTCGTACCCGAGGACCGCAAGGGCCAGGGCCTGGTCCTCGACGCCTCCGTGCAGGAGAACCTGGGCCTGGTCACCCTGCGCTCGGCGACCCGCTCCGGGCTGGTGGACCTCAAGGGCCGGCGCACCGCCGCCGCCCGCATCGCGCAGCAGCTCGGGGTCCGCATGTCCGGTCTCGACCAGCATGTGCGCACCCTCTCCGGCGGCAACCAGCAGAAGGTCGTCATCGGCAAATGGCTGCTGGCCGACACGCGGGTGCTCATCCTCGACGAGCCCACCCGCGGCATCGACGTCGGCGCCAAGGTCGAGATCTACCAGCTCATCAACGAACTGACCGCCTCCGGGCACGCCGTCCTGATGATCTCCAGCGATCTGCCCGAGGTGCTCGGCATGAGCGACCGGGTGCTCGTCATGGCCCAGGGCCGCATCGCCGGAGAGCTGGCCGCCGACGAGGCGACCCAGGACGCGGTGATGGCCCTCGCCGTCGCCGCACCGATGTCCGGTGAGGGCCCCGCCCCCACCGGACACCCCGCACCGAAGAAGGAAGAGGAGGGCCCCCGTGGCCACTGAGACAGCCAAGAGTGACGCGGGTACGGGCGGAGCCTCCGTGCTGCGCCGCGTCCTGCTCGACAACGGGGCGCTGAGCGCCCTCGTCGTCCTGGTGGTGGCGATGTCGCTGCTCTCCGGCGACTTCCTCACCACCCAGAACCTGCTGAACGTCGGTGTCCAGGCGGCCGTCACCGCCATCCTGGCGTTCGGCGTCACCTTCGTCATCGTCTCGGCGGGCATCGACCTGTCCGTCGGGTCGGTCGCGGCCCTGTCCGCAACGGTCCTCGCCTGGTCCGCGACCTCCGCCGGGGTGCCGGTCGTCCTGGCCGTCGTCCTCGCGGTCGTCACCGGCATCGCCTGCGGCTTCGTGAACGGCGCCCTCGTCTCGTACGGCAAACTCCCGCCCTTCATCGCTACGCTGGCGATGCTCTCGATCGCCCGCGGCCTCTCGCTCGTCATCTCGCAGGGCAGCCCGATCGCCTTCCCCGACTCCGTCTCGTGGCTCGGTGACACGATCGGCGGACGGCTCCCCGTACCGGTCCTCGTGATGATCGCCATGGGCCTGATCACCGCGCTGATCCTCGGCCGCACCTTCATCGGCCGTTCGATGTACGCGATCGGCGGCAACGAGGAAGCGGCCCGGCTCTCCGGGCTCCGCGTCAAGCGCCAGAAGATCGTCATCTACGCGCTGTCCGGCCTCTTCGCCGCCGTCGCGGGCATCGTCCTGGCCTCGCGCCTCGTCTCCGCCCAGCCGCAGGCCGCGCAGGGGTACGAACTCGACGCCATCGCCGCCGTCGTCATCGGCGGGGCGAGCCTGGCCGGCGGTGTCGGCAAGGCGTCCGGCACCCTCATCGGCGCGCTCATCCTCGCCGTCCTCCGCAACGGCCTCAACCTCCTGTCCGTATCGGCGTTCTGGCAGCAGGTCGTCATCGGCGTCGTCATCGCGCTCGCCGTCCTGCTCGACACCCTGCGCCGCAAGGCCGGTTCGGGCGCGGCCTCCTCGGCGGGCACCGCCCCCGGCGCACCGGGCTCCGGCAGGAGGAACGCGCTGAAGTTCGGCGGGGCCGCGCTCTGCGCGGCGATCGTCGTCGGCGCGGTCTCCTTCCTCAACTCCGGATCGTCCGGCGGCACGACCAAGGTCGGCATGTCGCTGTCCACGCTGAACAACCCCTTCTTCGTCCAGATGAAGGAGGGCGCGCAGGCGGAGGCCGAGAAGGCGGGCATCGACCTCACCGTCACCGACGCCCAGAACGACGCCTCCCAACAGGCCAATCAGCTCCAGAACTTCACCAGCTCCGGCGTCTCCTCGATCATCGTCAACCCGGTGGACTCGGACGCCGTCGGGCCGGGCGTCCGCAGCGCCGACAAGGCGGACATCCCCGTGATCGCCGCCGACCGGGGCGTCAACAAGGCGGACACCGCCACGCTCGTCGCCTCCGACAACGTGGCGGGCGGCAAGCTGGCCGCCGACGCGCTGGCCGACCAGCTCGGCGGCAAGGGCAGCATCGTCATCCTCCAGGGCACGGCGGGCACCTCCGCCAGCCGTGAGCGCGGGGCCGGGTTCGCGGAAGGCCTCAAGGCGTACCCGGACATCAAGGTGGTCGCCAAGCAGCCCGCGGACTTCGACCGGACCAAGGGCCTGGACGTCATGACGAACCTCATCCAGTCCCACCCCGGCGTCACCGGCGTCTTCGCCGAGAACGACGAGATGGCGCTCGGCGCGGCGAAGGCGCTCGGGAGCAAGGCCGGGAAGTCCGTCTCCGTCGTCGGCTTCGACGGGACCCCGGACGGGCTGAAGGCGGTCGAGGCCGGAACGCTCTACGCGTCGGTCGCCCAACAGCCCGCCGAACTGGGGAAGATCGCGGTCCGCAACGCGGTGATGGCAGCGAAGGGCGAGAAGGTCGAGGACATGGTGAAGGTGCCGGTCAAGGTGGTCACACGGAAGAATGTCGCCGACTTCTCCTGAACCGCCCGCACCGAATCCGTCGACCGGCCCGGACCGACGAAAGCAGGAAGCAGCCCTCATGCGCGACAACGCCCCCGACGACCGGTACGACCTGCTGGTCGTCGGGTCGGCCAACGCCGACCTGGTGATCGGCGTCGAACGCCGCCCCGCCCCCGGCGAGACGGTCCTCGGCTCCGATCTGGCCGTCCACCCCGGCGGCAAGGGCGCCAACCAGGCGCTGGCCGCCGCCCGTCTCGGCGCCCGGACGGCCCTGCTCGCCCGGATCGGCGACGACGGCCACGGCCGCCTCCTGCTGGAGAGCCAGCGCGCGGCGGGCGTGGACACGGACGGCGTCCTGATCGGCGGGGCCCCCACGGGCGTCGCGCTGATCACCGTCGACCCCTCGGGCGACAACAGCATCGTCGTCTCGCCGGGGGCCAACGGCCGCCTCACCCCCGAGGACATCCGGGCGGCGGCCCCCCTGCTGGCGGCCGCGCGGGTGATCTCCGTACAGCTGGAGATCCCGTCGGCGACCGTGGCCGAGACGGTACGCGGCCGGGGGCCGGGGACCCGGCTCGTCCTCAACCCCTCGCCGCCCGCCCCGCTCCCCGCCGAAGTCCTCGCCGCCTGCGACCCGTTGGTGGTCAACGAGCACGAGGCGCGGTACATCCTCGGCGACGGTGCGGGGGAGGGCCCGCAGGACTGGGCCCCTGCCCTGCTCGCGCTCGGCCCGCGCTCGGTCGTCATCACCCTGGGCGCGGCGGGCGCGCTGGTGGCGGACAGCCGTACGGACTCCCTGGACCACCTGGTCAGTCCGAAGGTCGAAGCCCTCGACACCACCGGCGCCGGGGACGCGTTCACGGCGGCCCTGGCCTGGCGGCTGGGCCGGGGCGACGACCTGCGGGAAGCGGCGGCCTTCGCGGTCCGCGTGGGCGCGGCGGCCGTCACGGCGCGGGGGGCGCAGGAGTCGTTCCCGACGCTGGAGGAGGTCGACGCGCTGTGAAGAAGTCGGGCATCCTCAACCGCCACCTGGCGGGCGCGCTCGCCGAACTCGGCCACGGCGACGGCGTCCTGGTCTGCGACGTCGGCATGCCGATCCCTCCCGGCCCGCGCGTCGTGGACCTCGCCTTCCGCGCCGGCATCCCGTCGTTCGCGGAGGTGCTGGACGGCCTGCTCGACGAGTTGGCCGTCGAGGGCGCGACGGCCGCCGAGGAGATCCGGGAAGCCAACCCGGAGGCCGCGACACTCCTGGACACCCACTTCCCCTGGCTGGAACTGGTTCCGCACGAGGCCCTGAAGGCGCTCACCCCCGCCGCCCGCCTCGTCGTCCGCACCGGGGAGGCCCGGCCGTACGCGAACGTCCTGCTGCGGTGCGGCGTCTTCTTCTGAACGGGCGGGACGCCGACGGCACAAGGACGGGCACGCGGGCGTGCGGGGGGCTCGCCCGAGGGCGAGAAACGGTTCCGGCGAGCGGAGTGGTACGTCAGTGCCGCTCAGGGTGGACGCGGGCACCCCGCTCCGGTCGTGTCGCGTCCCGTCGCAGAATAAATTCCTGGCAGCGCCCGGTCACCGGAGCTATGCTCCCCGCGATGACTCACTCCGAGAACAGATCGGGGGACCCGTCCGCGCAAGGTGAGTGCTGATGCTCACTTCCTCCGCGAACCGGGATTCCCACTCCTCCCCTTCTTCCTTCTGGCCGCGCGTGCGCGAGTACGCCGTGCCGGCCTCGATGATCCGGACCGCGACCGCCCGCCGTGAGGCCGGGGACTGGGCAGGAGCGTGCGCCGCAGCAGGCGTCGACATCGACTTCCGCCTCCGGTCCGTGGTCCGTGACCACGGCCGGGAAACAGCCGTCCGCATCCGGGCGGACCTCCGCCATCTGGCACCCGACCTGCTGCGCTGGCACATGCCGAGGATCGCCCCGCACGGGCTGCTGCGCCCGGGCCTGACGATCGAGCTGGCCCGCTACGACCCACCGGAACGTGACGGGCGGAGCCCCCTGCGCCTGGTCGTCCGGACCCCGCCCGCCTGGGCGGACGCCGGGCAGCGGATCAGCCTCGCGCTGTGGGACGGCTCGCACACCGAACCGGGCGCCCGCCGCCACCCCCACCCGCATCCGAACCGGCGCTTCCGCCTCGATCTGCACCGCCACCTGTGGGATGCGCGCAGGGCCGACGACCTGCGGACCCGATCCGGGGCCGACAGGCAGCCACCCCGGCACGTCATCGCGTCGGTTGATACGCAGCTGTGGAGCGCCGTGCCGCCCGGCCGCCGCAGCGCCGTCGACCGGTGGGCGGCGGAGGCGGTGATCCTGCTCGGTGCCGAGGGGCTGGGGCCGGCCGGAACGGTGAGCGTGCGGTTGGGGGGCCGCCGTCGGCTCCTCCTGCACATGGAGGCCCGGGAGGAGTCCGGCTGCGGGCTGCCTGCCGGGCGCATCACAGCCGTGACCCCGGACCCCGGTCCCTCCGCGACACCGGTGCTGCCGGACGCCGCCACCTGGGTGCTGCCCGACCTCCACCTGCTCCGTACCGGGGCGATCGAGGCCGGTCGGTTGCACCCGCTGGTCGCGCGTGCCCTCGTCCCGGACCTTCCGGGGCCGAATCCGGACGGTGCACGTTCACGTACCGGCGACCGGGCGGGATCGTCGCGCCTCGTGGAATGCCGGGGAGTGCAGCATCGGATCGGCCTGGTCGGAGGGGCCCTCGCTGCGCTGGACCACGACCCGGCCGAGATCCGCCGCGAAGAGCTGCTGGTCGCTCTGACCGGAACGCCGTTGCCCTGCCTCCAGGCCATCGACGAGGCGCACCGGCGGCCGGACTGCCTCACCGGTGTCCGGGAACGCCTCGACCACGGCGATCTCACCGGGGCCCTGGCCGTCGTCGAGGAACTGCTCGGCCCGGAGGCGGTCCTGCGCGACGGCCCGCTGCGGGACGAACTGGAGGCCGACGCGCAACGGCGGATCACCTACGGACTGTACCGGGCCGGCCTGTTCGAACCCGGCCCCGTCCACCACCGTCCGGGCCCTCACCTCGTCGCCCCCCGTCCTCGCCGGGCCAGGCGTCCGCGCCCCACGGCCGTCTGCTGACTCCGGGCACCGGAACCGCCGGTTCCCGCTCCGTGACCACCTTCGTCCACACCCGCACGCACCCTGGCCCATCCGCCCTCCCGCATACCCTCAGGTGATCTCTCATGCTCTCGAACAGTCCGTCCACCGCCGTGCTCGCGGACCCCGCTCCCGTCTCCCGACTCGCCGTCGCCGACGCTCTGATGAGCCTGCTCCGCGACACCACCACCGAACCGCGCCCCGACGCCCAACTGGAGGCGCTGGCCCTCGCGGTCTCCGCCGACCTGCCCGTGCTCCTCCTGGGCGAGCCGGGGATCGGCAAGACCGCGGCGCTCACCCAGCTCGCTGCTTCCCTGGACCTGCCGCTCACCACGGTCATCGCCAGCGTGCACGAACCGTCCGACTTCTCCGGCCTGCCCGTCGTCGGCGACGACCCAGCCGAACAAGGAGTGCCGATGGCCCCGCCGGACTGGGCCGTCCGTCTCGTACGGGCGGGCAAGGGGCTGCTATTCCTCGACGAACTGTCCACCGCGCCCCCCGCCGTACAGGCCGCGCTACTCCGTCTCGTACTGGAGCGGCGTATCGGGGCTCTCCGACTCCCGCCCGGAGTGAGGATCGTGGCGGCCGCCAACCCGCGCTCCTCGGCGGCCGACGGCTGGGAGCTGAGCCCGCCGCTCGCCAACCGCTTCGTCCACCTCCGGTGGACCCACGACCACGAGGTCGTCGTCCGCGGCCTCGGCGGCACCTGGCCCCGCGCGACACTGCCCCGCCTCCACCCCGAAAAGCTGCCCGAGGCCGTCGACTTCGCCCGGCGTGCGGTGTGCGGCCTCCTCTCCGCCCGCCCGACGCTCGTGCACCGGCTGCCCACCACGGAGACCCGACGCGGCGGGCCCTGGCCGTCGCCGCGCAGCTGGGACATGACCCTGAGCCTCATCGCGTTCGCGACTGCCGCCGGATCCTCCAGGGAGGTGCTGTCCCTGCTGGTCAGGGGCACGGTGGGAGACGGTCCGGGGCTGGAGCTCCTGGCGAGCCTGGACCGGATGGACCTCCCGGACCCCGAGGACCTCCTCGCCGACCCGGCGAGCGCCGTCCTTCCCGAGCGCGGCGATCTCCGCCAGGCCGCGCTGGACGGGGTCGTCGCGGCGGTCCGCGCCCGGCCGGACCGGGCCCGCTGGGACGCGGCGTGGGCGCTGCTCGTCCGCGCCCTGGAGGCAGGGGCCCCGGACCTGGTGGTCGTCCCCGCGACGACCCTCGCTGCGCTGCGGCAGGAGGACTGGGACGTACCGGCGGCCATCGAGCACCTCGCCGGGGTGGTCTCCCTGTCCCGGCGTGCGGACCGGGCGGCGGACCGGGTGGCCCGCGTCGGTGCGAAGGCGGGCCGGTGACGGCGGCGGACGCGCCGGCCGCGCTCGACCTGGACAAGCTGTTCGCCGCCCGCCTCCAGGCCGCCAGGGCCCGCCCCTATCTGGCGACCGCCCTGTTCGCCCTGCACACCGTGGAGTCGCGGCAGGTTCCGACCATGGCCGTGGACCGGTACTGGCGGTGCTACGTCTCACCGTCCTTCGTGGCGGGCACCCCGGTGGAGGAACTGGCGGGAGTCTGGGTCCACGAGGTGTCCCACCTGCTGCGCGACCACCACGGCCGCAGCGACCGGGTCGCCCGGCAGCGCGGACTGACCGGGCCCGGCGACCGGCTGCGGATGAACATCGCCGCCGACTGCGAGATCAACGACGACGTCTACGGCGACGGCCTGGCCCGTCCGAAGGGCGCCGTGTACCCGTCGACGCTGCACCTGAAGCCCGGCGAGCTGATGGAGGACTACCTGTACCAGTTCCGGCTCGGCCCCCGTACCCGGGACCTCGCCTGGCTGGACTGTGGCAGCGGCGCCGACGGGCTGGAGAGGGACTGGGAGCAGGGGCCCGACGGCGCGCACGGGCTCAGCGCCCACGAACAGGACGCGGTCCGCTTCCGGGTGGCACAGGGCATCACCGGCCGGCCGGGCAACGCCTCGAAGGGGTGGAAGCGGTGGGCGGAGGAGGCGTTCCATCCTCCGCAGCCCTGGCGGGAGTTGCTGGGCGCCGCCGTACGCTCCGCCGCCTCGGGGTCCGGCGCGGGGGAGGACTACACCTACGGCCGCCCGTCGCGCCGCTCCACCGGACTGCCCGGCGTCGTCCTCCCGAGCCTGCGCCGCAGACCGCCGCGGGTCTCCGTCGTCATCGACACCTCGGGCTCGGTGAGCGACGCCGAACTGGGCAGCGCCCTCCTGGAGGTCGCCGCCATCTCCCGAGCGGTCGGCGGCCGCCGCGACCTGGTCACCGTCCTGGCCTGCGACGCGGCGACCCGCGTCGTCCACCCGCTGTGCCGGGCGGAGGGCATCCCGCTGGTGGGAGGCGGCGGGACGGACCTGCGTACGGGCTTCGCCAAGGCGCTGCGGGGGCACCCCCGCCCCGACGCCGTGGTGATCCTGACCGACGGACAGACACCGTGGCCCGCGACGCGACCGGCCTGCCGCACGGTCGTCGGCCTCTTCCCGAGGGATCACGGACGTCACTCCCGGGACGAGGACGACCCCGGTCACCTACCGCGCCGGCCCCCGGCATGGGCGCGGGTGGTGGAGATCGGACAGCCCGGCGGCGGGGCCCCCGCATAACAGGTCAGCACGTCCCCACCAGCTCCGCCAGCGCCCCCGCCAGCGCGTCGAGCCCCGGCCCGGCAGGGCCGCCCGGCTCGGTCATGTACGTGTCGCGGCGGATCTCGATCATCAGGGCCGTGACCCGCCGGTCCGTGCCGTAGTGCTTCAGCGGGACGTACGTACCGGCGAACGGGGTGTCGACCGCTGTGCCCCCGAAACCGGCGAACGCCCCTTCCGCCAGGGACCGCAGCTCCGGCGGTGTGTGGAACGGGTCGGTGCCCAGGCAGACGGGCGGGCGGGGGCCCGTGCCGTGCAGTTCGTACGGGAGTGGCGCGGTCGGGTACGAGTGGACGTCGATGATCACCGCACGGCCCGCGGCAGCGATCCGGGCGTCGACCGCCTCCGTCATGGCGTCGGCGTACGGGTGGAAGTACGCCTCCAGCAGCGGTGCCGGGTCGGTCTCCGGGGCGCGCAGCCGTTCGCGGTGGGTGGTGCGGGTGTAGACGGCTCCCATGCCGACGGCCGACATCTCCTCCCGCTCGTCCGGGAAGCGTTCCGGGTCGACGACCAGCCGCGACAGGTTGTTCACGAAGCGCCAGGGAGCGGACGGGGCGATCGCCGCAGCCGAGGCGGCCAGTTCGGCGGTGTGGGCGTCGGTGATGTGGTCGAGCTCGCGCTCCAGGGCCGCGTCGCCCAACGTGATGCCCCCGCGCACGCGGTGGGGGATGTGGCGGGATCCGTGCGGTACGTGCAGGAGGACCGGCGAGTCGACAGCTCCGGGGACGAGCGTGAACGGCTGCGGAGGCTGATGCACGGGTACTCCTCAAGGGTGTTTCATCCGTCTTCCGCCACCAGCATCCCGGACAGCCCCGGCGGCGGCGAACGGCCTCCCTGTTCTCCTGGCGGCCCGTCAGCGAACCGCTCCAGCGGCTACCGTTGATCCTTGTGGTCGGTCGCGGCGGTGCCCGGGAGGGGTGCACCGGGCGAACCGGCGGGAACAGGGGGCGCACCGCATGCTGGATCCCATATCGATGGCCGCCATCACCGCGGTCCTCGGCGCCGTCGGATCGGGCGTGGCGAGCGAGGCGGGCAAATGGGCCTGGGAGACCGCGGGCGGACTGGTGCGGCGGATCGCCGGACGCGAGGTCGCCGCGCCGACCCGGCCGGAGGAACGGGCCGCCGTGGCGCGGATCATCCACGACAGCGTGCACAGCGACCCCGCACTCGCCCGTACCTGGAGCGCGTTCGCCCGCAGCGTGCAGACCACCGGGACGACGATCGGACGGCCCCGACTGCCCGCCTCCGTACGTTTCTTCACGGACCGGAAGGGAGCGATGAAACTGCTCGACCGCGAGGCGGCCCGTAAAGCGGACGGGCGGCCCCGCGTCGCCCTGCTGTACGGGGACGACTCCATGGGCACCAGCGCACTCGCCGTGCACTGGGGCTGGCGGGCGGAGAGCCTGTTCCCGGACGGGCAGCTCTACGTGGACCTCGGCCGCCGGGGCGCGGGCAGCGCCCACACCGCGGGCAGCGCCCTGCGGGCACTGCTGCGCCAACTCGGCCTGAGCGATGAGCAGATCCCGCCCTCGGAGGCGGAGCGCATCGACACCTTCCGCCGCATCGTCGCGGACCTCAGGCTGCTTCTCGTCCTCGACCACGCCCGGTCCGCGGCGCAGATCGCACCGCTGCTGACCTCCGCCCCTTCCGTGCTCACCCTGGTCGTGGCCCGGCGCCCGTTCCCCGGTCTCGACGCGTTCCCCGTGCCCGTCGGCCCTCTCAGCGACCGGGACGCGGCACGCCTGCTCACCAAGCTCGTGGGCAAGCAGGTCATGCGCTCCGCCCGTGCGGCGCTCCCCGCCGTGCTGGCACGGTGCGGCGGATCCCCCTACGCCCTGCGCGCCGCCGCACCCCGGCTCCTCGAAGCCGGACCGCTCGCCGCGGCCCCGCCCCCACCACCCCACCAGGACCGGACGGGAGACCTCACCGTGAGCGACAGCGACCCGATGCGTACAGCCGCCGAGGACGCCTACCGATTGCTGCCGCCCGACGCGGCCCGGCTCTACCGCCTCATGGGGCTGCGGTACTGGCCCGCCTTCGACGCGGAGGCGGCGGCGCACGTCGCGGGCGTCGAAGCCGACACCGCGGAGGAGCTGCTCGGCGGACTGGCCGACGCGCTGCTGCTGGAGCACACGGACAACGGGCGCTACCGCTATCGGCCGTCCGTCCGCGCCCACGCCCAGGAGGCGGCCTACCGCCAGGAGGGCATCGCCGGCTGTTCGGCGGCCACGAACCGCGCCGTGCGGTACTACCTGCGGCTGTCCGTCACGGCAGCGCGGGCCGCGCTCCCGGAGAGCTGGCGCGTGCCGGAGGCCCTGGCCGATGCTCCGGACGATGTGTACACGGCACGAGGGGAGGCCGTGGCGCGTCTGGCCGTCGAACTGCCCAACCTCGTCGAAGCCGTCGCCACCGCCGAGGAGTTCGGCGACGCGGACACGTTGCTGACGCTCTGCCGTGCCCTGTGGCCGCTCCAGCTCAAGGCCGGCCACCACGAGACGCTGCTCCCGGCGCTCCGGATCGGCGCGGCGGTCGCCGATGCCCAGGCCCCGGGCAGCCGCGCCGCAGGGGCACTGCACTTCCAACTGGCTCACACGCTGGGTGAGTTGCAGCTCGCTGACGAGGCCGCGGCCCAGGCTGCGGCCGCCGCGCGCGACGAGCGGGCGGCCGGACACGTGCGCGGCCTGGCCTCGGCCGTCGAGATGCTGGGACTGCTACGGCTGCGGCAGTGGCGCTTCGCGGACGCCTACGACTGCTTCGACGAGGCGTACACCGTCCTGGACGGCATCGGACCCGACGACGAAGGCGCGGGGGATCTGCCCCGAGCGCGCGCTCTGCTGGAACGCCACCGGGGCCGGGCGCTGCGAGGTCTCGGCCGGCTGGACGAGGCCGAGGGTCATGTGCGGCGCGCGCTGGCCGCCTTCCGGGCGAGCGGCGAGGCGTACAACTCCGCCCGTGCTCTCACGGATCTGGCCGAGATCCTGCTGGCGCGCGAGGAGCCCGCCGCAGCGCTGCCGCTGGTCGACGAGGCCATCAGGATCCTGTCCGAGGAGAACGCGGAACAGCACGTGGAGTATCTGCGCCGCGTGCGGGAGAGGTGCTCCGGTCCGCAGACGTAGGACGGGGGCGCTGTCCCGTTCCGCCCGCGTCGGGCTCGTCCGCCTCGGCCGTGACCACGACGTGGTGGGCGGTGCCGCCGGTGCGGACGGTCAGACCGTACGTGATCAGAGCCGCGTGGGTTCTGCCCGCCGCGAGCCACGCGTGCACCGCCGACGCGTACACCGCCGGGTCCGCATCTGCGTGTGCTCCTGCGGAGAGCCCGAGCAGGACCCCGTCACGGGTCCGGACGACGCAGGACGAGGGCCCGGTGACGTACGCCGCGAGCGCGCAGTGCGGGTGCCGGGCCAGCACGTCGGCAGCCCACCGGCCGGGTGGGCCGAAGCGCGGGTCGTCCGGGGAGCCGTCCCGGAAGACGAGGTCGGCCAGGCCGAGTTGGCTCGGATCGCGGGTGTCCTCGTGGACGGCGAGATGGGCCTCTCCCTCCTCGGCCGGTTCCCGGGCGGGATCGGCGTACCGGGTCACGGCGACCTCCGGCTCTTCGAGGACGTGCGTCAGCACCCACAGGGGCGCCGTACGGGGAGCGGGCTCCGGGGCCGGCATCGGCAGTGGCACGAGCAGGGCGGGGCCGGGTGGCTCGGGGGCGGCCATCAGTTCGTAGAAGGCGCGCCTCAGCCGTACCGCCGCCTCGCCGGGCACGGAGGACGTGAACCGCAGGGGGCCCGGCTGCGGGGTGTGGTTCCCGATCGCCGAGTCCACCTGGCCGCGCAGCGGCGTCCGGGCGTCGAGCCTGGGAGCGGTCCGGATGAAGTCGGCGATGGGCGCGTCGGCGTCGAGGCGGTCCAGAGGTGCGGCTCCCAGGAGCACGGGGCTGCCGAGCGCGGCGGCGTAATAGGTGACCGAGCCGTGGTCCCCGATGACCAGATCGGCTGCGATGAGCGCCTGGCGCCAGTCCTCCAGCGGGTCGATCAGCGCCAGACCGCTGCGTCTGGCCCGGTCCAGCCAGGCCCTGATCTGGCCGGGGCCGTGCCCGTGCCAGATGTTGGGGTGGAGGACGGCGGCGACGCGGTATTCGTCGGCGGGAAGTTCCGAGGTGAGCCGCGGGAGCAGCGAGGGCAGTACGTCGTCGCCGCGCCCGTCCCCGTCGCCCACCAGCGACTCGGAACTCCACGTGGAGTTGAGCAGGACAAGACGCTGCCCGCGACCTACGCCGAGCGCCCTGCGGAAACGGTCGCGGTACGGACGGGCTGCCAGTATCCGGTCGAAGCAGGGGTCGCCCCCGAGCACGGCGGTGGGCAACGCCTCAGGGCAGGCCGCGGCCAATCGGTCGAACTGTTCCGGATGGGAGAGGACGAGCGCGTCGGCCACGGGGGCACCGTCCGCGAGCAGCCATTCCGGCGCGAGCCCGAAGACGGGAGGAGGCGTGCTCCGCGCCGGTCCCGCCCCGTCCGCATCCGGCTCGGTGCTCGGTGCTCGGTGCTCGGTGCTCGGTGCTCGGTGCTCGGTGCTCGGTGCTGCCAGCCTCTTATTGTACCCAATACCGTGCGAAAGTACGATCAATTTCCCTTGCAGGGAGGCCAGTTCGCCGCCGAAGCTGGCCGAGATCGCCAGATCCACCGGCGTCACGAGGGCCTGTTCCCACGGCAGTACGGGAACCCCCGTGTCCGCCAGCAGTTCGGCGACGCCCGACCGGAAGGCCGAGGACCCCGTGCAGGTGGCGAGGAGCTGTACCCCGAGGTCGTCGTCAAACAGCGGGAGGACGTCGAGCAGCCGGGTCGCCGAGGTGACGTTGTGCACGACGAACAGGACGCGACGGCAGCGCACCCGCGTGGCCCAGCGTCCCGCGTCGTCCCCGACCGGCACCCGTATCCACCGGTTCCGTCCCTCGTCCACACCGGCCCCTCGCACTCCCTGACACAAGTGCTGGCCACGATATCGGCAGGAGCCGGGGGATGTCGCCGTCCCCTCCCGTGTGGAGCGGATGCGGACGGCGACGTCGTGGTCCGGCTACTGGCCCGAGCCGATCACCGGGTAGTGGTCGGAGAGGTTGGTGTACGTGTACGTCGTGCCCCAGCTCGACACCGTCCAGGGCGCGCTCTGCTCCTTGATCACGTCGTTCTTCCAGCCCGCCGGCTTGGCGTGACCCGCGCGGTGCAGTACGTGGTCCAGGTCCTCGCGGGGGTCGTCGGGGTAGCGCTCGGAGGCTATGGAGTTGTCACGGGTGTCGAAGGAGTACGGGTGGCCCGTCCGGGACTCCGGGTCGGAGAGGCCCGCGTCGGAGAGGAACGACGCGTACTCGGCCGAGTGCCCGTCCACGTTGAAGTCGCCCGCCACGACGACCTGTTCGGAGGCCGGGATGTTCTTGGCGTCGAGGAACGCGTCCATCTGCCTGAACTGGCGGCTGCGCATCTGCGCCGCCTCGCCCGCCGAGCAGCCGGGGTCGGTCGACTGGGCGTGGGTGCCGACGACGTGGACGCGGGCGCCGTTGACGTTCAGCACCGCGTAGGCGAATCCCTTGTTCGAGAACCAGTCGCCGCCGCACGCGTCCTTGAAGACGAACTGCTCCTTGCGCACGATCGGCCACTTGCTCAGGATGGTGACGCCCCCGTCCTCCGGGGACGTCGCCGAGTACGAGCCGCCCGTCGCGTCCCAGCCGCTCTTGCTCCGGCCGACCACCGGGGTCTGGTACGGGTACTGGGCGGCGGAGTTGCGCAGCAGCGCGTCGGCGGCCCCGTTGTCGAAGGCCTCCTGGATCACCACGACGTCGTTGCCCCGGAAGAACGACGTCTTCGGGATCTCGGCCGCGCGGTGGTCCTGGCCCCAGTTGGGGTAGAGGTTCTTGCTGAAGAGGAACGCGTTGTACGAGAGCACCCGCAGCGACGGGGTCTCGGCGGCCGCCGCCTGCGGTGCGTTCGCTGCGAGGGTGACGGTGGCGAGTGCGGCGGAAAGTGCCACGCCGGTCAGGCGGCGGAACGCGGTGTTCGGCACGGGGTCTCCTGGGGTCGAGTGGGGCGTACCGGGCGACCCCCATCCAAGCAGCGGCAGTTACCCACGGGTAGACATCGGATGGCACGAGTCTGTCCGGTCGGCTGCCATCCGGATCACCCGCCGGTCACACCCCGTTCCGGCCGAGGAGGTGGCGTTTCCTTCAGCTCAGGGAGCCGTACACGATGAGGTTGTCGACGGTGTGGCCCTCCGCGTCGAACTCCCCGTCGCAGGTGATGAGCCGCAGGGTGCTGTCCTTCGACGGGCCGTAGACCTTCCGGGTGGGGAACGCCTTCTTGCTGACCGCCTCCTTGCCGGTCACCGTGTACCGCAGGGTCCTTCCCGCCGTGTCGCGGACCAGGACCTCGGCGCCCTCGCGGATGGTCTTGAGGTCGTGGAAGACGGCGCGGCCGAAGCGGGTGTCGTTGTGGCCGATCAGCACGGCCGGCCCCGGTGCTCCGGGCACGGAACCGCCGCTGTACCAGCCCACGGTCATGCCCTTGTCCGCCGGCGGGACCTCGACGGTGCCGTCCGCGTTGAGCCCCAGCTTCATCAGGGTGCTCCGCACGCCGATCGAGGGGATCGAGACCTCGACGGGGGCCGACCGGGTCGCGCGGTCCGTCCCGGTGGACGCGGCGGGCCCTGCCGATCCTGCCGATCCGGTCGGTCCGGCGGACTCGGGGCGCGCGTCGCCCGGTCCGGCCGGAGCGGAGGCGGACGTTCCGCCGGACGCGGCCGCAGAGGACGGGGAGGGCTCGGCGGACGAGCAGCCGGCCAGCGCGGCGCAGGCCGCGAAGGCGGTCGACAGGGCGGCGGTCCGCCGGAAGCGGTGGGGCGTACGGGACGGCACAGAGGACTCCGGAATCGGTGCGGGCGAGCATGCGGGCGAGCGGGCGTGGCGCCGCCCCGGTGCGGGGCGACGCCACGGTCATCGGCGGGAAGCGGTGCGGGTCAGGCGTTGTGGCCGGCCGCCGAGCGGCGACGCAGCACGATCGTGCCCACGCCCGCGAGCAGGACGGCCCCGACCGCCGAACCGGCCAGCACGGTGGTGCTGCTGTCGTCGCCGGTGATGGGACGCTCACCCGCGGCGACGCCGCCGCGCGGAGCCACCGCCGGCGCGGCGTCCTTCGGGGCGGGCACGGTGGCCTTGCCCCGGTCGGGGGACGGTGCGGCGGCTGCGGGCGCCGACGGCACCGGCTTCGGCGAGGAGTCGGCGAAGGCGGCGGCCGGGACCAGCACCGCGCCGGCCGCGACGGCGGCGAGCACGGCTCCACGCAGAGTGCGGCGGGAGGTGAAAGCGGTCATACGGATTGCTCCATTCCATACGCGGCCCCGTGACGGTCCCGGATGCCGGTCGGCACCGGGAGCGGGGCATGCCGCCAGGCTGGCGTGGAGATATGAAGAAGCTGTCAGATCGCTGTGGTCATTCCATCAGGGGCGCGGTAGGGCAGTCGGCCGTGAACGCCGGTGGACGCGTCGCCCTGGCCGTCACCACGACGTCCGTCACCACGACGCCCGTCACCACGGAGGCGTCACCACGACACCGTCACCACGAGGCCTCCACCACGGAGCAGTCGCCACGGAGCAGTCGCCACGGAGTCGCCCCGGTGACGTCACCGGTGACGTCGTCATGGCCCGGACGGGGGTGTTCCGGGGAGCCGGATGAGGAACGCCGACCCCTTGCCCTCGGTGCTCGTCGCGTTCACCGTGCCGCCGTGGGCCTCGACCAGTTTGCGGACGATGGCCAGCCCCAGACCGCTGCCGCCCGTCCGCCGGCTACGGGACTTCTCGGCGCGCCAGAACCGGTCGAAGACATGGGGGAGGTCCGCGGACGGGATGCCGGAGCCGGTGTCCGCCACCTCGACCAGCACCGCCCCGTCGCCCTCGTCGGAGGCGCGGGCGCTCAGCGTGACCCGGCCGCCCTCCGGTGTGTGCCGTACGGCGTTGGAGACCAGGTTGCCCACCGCCTGCCGGAGCCGGACCGGGTCCGCGCACAGCTCCGGGCCCGGCGAGGGGACCGCGACGGCGAGCGTGACGGCCGCGTGCTCCGCCCGCGCCTGATGGGCGGCGGCCACCTGGCCCAACAGCTCCCGGACCTCGACGGGCTCCGGATGCAGGCGCAGCGCCCCCGCGTCGGCCTCCGCCAGGTCCTGGAGGTCGTCGATGATGTGCTGGAGCAGCACGGCCTCCTCCAGCAGCGACGAGACGAACGCCGGGTCGGGGTCGGCGAGCCCGTCCTGCGCGGCCTCCAGCCAGCCCCGGATGTTGCTCAGCGGGGTACGCAGCTCATGCGCGACGTCGCTCACCATGGCCTTGCGCTGCTCCTCCAGCCGGGCCCGGTGCGCGGACATGTCGTTGAAAGCCGCCGCCAGCCGCCCGACCTCGTCGTCGCCCGAGACAGGCACCGACGCGGGCTCCTCCCCGTCCCGCATCCGCTGCGCCGCCCCGGTCAGCGCGTGCAGCGGGCGCACCAGCCGGGTTCCCGCGAACACCGAAGCGCCCACGGTCAGGGCGAGCACGAGCGCCGCCGCACCGGCGATCCTGGCGGTGTTCGCGGGGGAGAGGTCGAAGCCGGGCAGCGTCGCGCCGCCCTCGTCGCCGATGAAGAGGAGGGCGGGGGAGGCCACGTACGAACTGAGCTGTTCGCTGCGGGCCGTACCCACACAGGACGCGATGGCCCGGTCGTTCTCCCCGGTGCGCTCCGGGCCCATGACCGAGGGCGCGGACTCCTGCGGGGGATCGTCGCCCGGCGCGGGCATCGGCCGGGGCGCGGTCGGCCCCGGCTCGCCCGGCACGGCCACCGGGACCGGATCGCCCCAGGACAGGTCGTTGTTCAGGCGTACGCCCTCGCGGCCCTGGCGCTTCAGGCAGGCGTCGGCCAGCTCGGTGAGCGCGTCGAGAGCCTTCTGCTCCGAACGCGTGGGGGTGTCCAGATCCGCGAGGTCGCAGCGGGTGCCCAGGGCGCGTTCGGGGTCGTTGCCCACGATCTGCACCCGCGGGCGACCGCTCGCGCCGACCACCACGTCGGAGGCGATCCCCGCCCGGTTCAGGCACTCCACCTTGGCGTCGGCCTTCCGGCGCAACGCCGTGCTGTCGGCCGCCGACAGCCGGAACGGTCCCACCGCCCGCGGGTCGATCCGGTCGGCCGCCGTGTCCTGCCCGTCGGTGCCCCGCGCCGCCAGGACGGTGTCGACGGACAGCGGGTCCACCACGGCCGATGCCTGCGGCGGAAGCGCCGGGGCGGTCGCCGCGGTGGCGGAGTCGGCGAGCGGCTGCCGGCTCTGCGTGGTCAGCGCGACACGGCGGCCCGACTCCCGTGCCAGCTCCCGCACCGTGGCATCGACCCCGTCCCAGGTCGGGTTCCGCGCGGCGTACTCCAGCAGGGTGTCGTAGATCCGGGCGTCCGCGGTGAGGTTCTGCCCCTGCTCCTGCTTGATCGCGCCCGAGGTGGTCTGGACGGCGATCCAGGCGGTGGCCGCCACCGAACACGCGGCCACCAGCGCCGAGACGGCGAGCAGCCGCCCGAGCAGACTGCGCCGCAACGGGACTCGCGCCCGCCCCGCCGCGGCCCGGCGTCCGCGGTCACCGCCCCGCCCGGCCACAGCCTCGCGTGCACCGGCCCCACGGCCACCACCATGACCGTCCTTCTCACCGGACCCACCACGGCCGTCACCGGCACCACCACGGCCGTCACCCGCTCCACCGTCACCGGCCGGGCCGGGCGCGCCGCTGCCGTAGTCCGCCGCGCGCCTCCTACGCACCGCGGGGGGCCTTGGCCGGATCGGTCAGTTTGTAGCCGACCCCGAAGACGGTGAGAAGCCGCTCCGGCCGCCGCGGGGCCCGCTCGATCTTCTTGCGCAGGTTCATGACGTGCACATCGACGGTGCGGGCGCTGATGTAGCGGTCGAAACCGTGAAGTTCCTCCAGCAGCCGCTGCCGGCTGAACACCCGGTCCGGGCCCGCCGCCAGAGCCGCCAGAATCCGGAACTCGCCGGGCGTGCACTCCACCGTCCCGCCGCCCACGGACACCTCGTGCCGCTCCGGATCGACCACGAGGGTGCCCACGCGCAGGACGGGATCCTCGGCCGCCGGCTCCGGGGCGGCGGACCGCCGCGCGCGCCGGAGCAGGGTGCGGACGCGGGCCATCAGCTCACGTGGGCTGTACGGCTTGGTCATGTAGTCGTCGGCGCCGAGGTCGAGACCGAGCAGCAGATCGTCCTCGGTCGACCGCGCGGTCAGCATCAGCACCGGCAGCTCCCGGCACTCCGCCCGCAGCACCCGCACCACGTCCAAACCGTCGGCGCGAGGCATCATCACATCGAGTACGAGCAGATCGGGTTCCCGGTGTCGGACGGCGTCGAGTGCGGCGAGGCCGTCGCCCACGATCCGTACGGTGTGTCCCTCCCGTTCCAGATAGCGGCGCACCAGCTCGGCCTGCTTCTCGTCGTCCTCGGCGACCATGACGTCTGCGCACACGCCCCCGATCGTAGAGCGGCGGGACTACAGTGCGAGGCCGGGGCGGGTTCCGGAACGCGGAAGCCGGGAAGGTACCGGCGCGTTCACCTGCGCGAGGGTGGCGTACCGGTGGAAGGAGACGGGTTGAACAGCCTCGGTACCGACAGCGGCGGAACGGCGTACAACACGGTGTCGGGGGACGCCGTCATCGTCGGTCCCGTCCTGATGGCGCAGCACATCGAGGGCCTGCGGCTGCCGGAGCGGGCTCCCGATGTCCCGCCGAGCCAGGGCCCCCCGCCCAGCCGGGTGTTCGTCAACCGGACGAAGGAGCTCGCCGGTCTCCGGGAGGCCGCCGTGGCCCTGGCCGGCGAACCGGGGCCCGGCATGCTGCTCGTGGTCGGCGTCGGCGGGGTAGGCAAGACGCAACTCGTCGCCCAGAGCGTGAGGCGGGAGCTGAAGCAGCTCTTCCCGGACGGGCAGCTCTACGTCGATCTGGAGGATCTGCGGCGTGACGGCGCCGTCGATCTCGCCGCGGTCCTCGGCCGGTTCCTGCGCGCTCTCGGGGTCAGCAAGGACTATGTGCCCGCCGGACTCGCCGAGTGCACGGCCCTCTTCCGCAGCGTCGCCGCCGGAAAACGGCTGCTCGTGATGGTGGACAACGCGCAGCACGCCCCGGAGGCGCGGGCGCTCGTGCCGCCGGGCGGGCTGCTCGTGGTGATCGGCCGCCGGGTGCTGCCGTCGCTCCTGATGGACGGTGCCGTGCTGATCGCCGTCGACCCGCTCGACGAGGCCGCCGGGACGGAACTGGTGCGCCGCTGGCACGCCGACGCCGACGAGGAGACGGCCGCGGACGTCGTACGGCTGTGCGCCGGGCACCCGTTGGCGCTGCGGGCCGCGGTGGAGTGGCTGGCGGCGCGGCCTCATCTGACCCTCGACGACGTGGTGCGTGATCTGACGGCCGCCGGACGGCACGGAACGGACGGCGGACACACCGGAACGGGCGGCGTCGGCGTACGGGAGGCGAGGGCGGTGGTCATGGGCGCGAACGAGGGGCTCCACGAGGGCGAGGGCGGTGTGGGCGAGGCGGTCGACACCGTGCTGGACTCGGTGGTCGCCGAGGTGTCGGAGCACACCCGGCAGCTCTACGATCTCCTCGGCGTCCTGCCCGGTACGACGGCGACCACGGATCTGCTGCGGGCCGCGGGCGCCGTCCGGGTGGACGAGGCGCTCGGCGAGCTCGTCTCGTCGCGGCTCGCGGTCCTGGTGGAGTCGCCGGACCGTCCCCGGCGCTGCCGGTTGCACGATGTGGCGCGCGCCCATGCCCGTGTGCGCGCGAGGGCGTTGACCGAGGACGGACGGCGGCCGGTTCTGCGGCTCGTCGTGGACTTCTACCGGGACGCGGCGGCCCACGCGGACGCGCTGGTGCTCGGTGACCGCTTCCGGATCCAACCCCCGCCGGACCGTGCCCTGGCCGAACTCTCCGCGAAAGAACCGCTGTTCGTGGGCCGGTCCGCCGCGCTGGACTGGCTGGACGCCGAGCGCGTCAACCTGGAGCAGGTGATCCGCACCGCGGCGGAGCACGCGTGGTACGAGGACGTGTGGCGGCTGTGCGAGTCTCTGTGGGCGCTCTATCACAGCCGCAAACACCTCGCCGACTGCGTCGCCACGGGCCGTCTGGGCATCGAGGCGGCCCAGCACGAGGCCCGTCCCGACGTGGAGGTCCGGATGCGTAACCAGGTGGCCCGCGCCGCGTACGAACTGGGCGACCTCGACCAGGCGGATGCCGAACTGACGGCCGCGACAGCCCTGTTGGGGCTGACAGGCGACCCGCGGCTGAGCGGTGTGGTGTGGGAGACCCGAGGTCTGATCGCTCTGGCCCGTGACCGGGCGGACGAGGCCCGCGAACTCTTCGGACGGGCGCTGGAGGCCAACCGCTCGGTGCCGGACCCGCACGGCGTCGTCGTGCAGAGCTACAACGTGGGGCAGGCGCTGGTGGCCGGAGGGCGGTGGGACGACGCCCTCGGCGTACTGGACGCGGCGGCCGAGGTCGCCCGTACCACCGGTGACGATCCCATGCTGCCGCGGATCGAGCTCGTACGGGCCCGCGCCCTCTGCGGACGCGGCGAGCTGGACCGGGCGGTCGCGGCGGCGGTCGCGGCGGCCGACGGCGCGGCGGAGCTCAGGCAGCTGGCCAAGTTCGATCAGGCCCTCGCGCTGCTCGCCTCGCTGGCCGAGCGGGCCGAGGAAGAACCCCTGCGGGCCGCGTACGAGGAGAAGCTGCGGACGTTGCGGCAGGCGATGGGACTGAAGCCACCGGCCGCAGCGGACTGAGCCCGGCGCCTGCCCCGCACCCTCCCGTTCCTTCCGGCCCTTTACCCGGCTGCCCGGTCCCTCCTGGCATTCCCTGCTTCCCCGGCCCCTCGCGACCGCTTCCGCCCCCGGACCCTGCTCGACCGCCCCCGCCCCCTTCCGATCCCCGTTCCGTTCCTTCCTCTTCCCGGAGCCATGTTGTCCTCGGTGTCATCACTGCTGAGCCGCCCCTCCAGCTGGTTCCGCCGGGCCGGCCGGCCGGGCCCGTCCCGCTGGAACACCTGGGACCCGCCGAGGGCCGAGGTGCTCGGAGTGGCCCGGACGCTCACCTCCGCCACGCGGGTGGTGGACGTGATGCATCTGCTCCGGAGCGAGGACGGGATCGAGAAGTACTACACGGTCAATCCGGGATCGGCGTTCGCGGACGGACTCGACTCCTATCTGGCCGGGCTCGGCATCCACGTGCTGAGCTGGGAGGAGGCGACCCGGCGCTCCTTCGACCTGGCCGTGAGCTGTTCGGTGCATCCGACGATGCGCCGCCTCGACGCCCCGCTGATGGTGCTGCCGCACGGAGCCGGGTACAACCGTCTCGTCACCGAGTCGACCGGTGACGCCGTCGCCCCCGCCGGGCTGTCGCGCCGGGAGCTGATGTGGCGGGGAAAGGTCGTGCCGAAGGCGATCGGCGTCTCCCACCAGGGGCAGATCGACCGGCTGGCCGAGACCTGCCCCGAGGCGGCGCCGTACGCGGTGCCCGTCGGTGACTGGTGCTTCCAGCGCATCACCGCGAGCATGTCCCACCGGGACCGGTACCGTTCGCGGCTCGGCGCGGTCGACGGGCGGCGGCTGGTCGTCATCCACTCCACCTGGAGCGAGCACTCGCTGCTCGGGCGCCACCCGGAGCTGCCGCTGCGGCTGGTCACCTCGCTCCCGGCCGACGAGTTCGCCGTCGCGGCCGTCTTCCACCCCAATGTGTGGGCCCGGCACACCCGCGCCGGAGTGCTGGAGCGGCTCGGTGCGGCGATGGACGCCGGGCTCATGATCATCCCGCCGCAGGAGGGCTGGCGGGCCGCGGTGGTGGCCAGCGACTGGGTGGTCGGCGACCACGGCAGTACGTCGTTCTACTCGGCCGCCGCGGACCGTGTCACGCTGCTCGCGGCCACCGGCCTGGACGAGCTCGACCCCCTCTCGCCCGCCGCCGCGTTCGGCCGGGGCGCACCACGGCTGGACCCCGAGGGCGACGTCCACGCCCAACTGCTGGACGCGGCGGGCCGCCACGACCCGGCGGCGCTGCGGCCCGTGGTCGACGGACAGCTCGCGTCGGTCGACACCTCGGGCGAGGTGACGCGGGCGCGGATGTACGCCTTCCTCGCCGGGCGCGGGGTCCGGGTGCCCGGCGAGGCGCCGCGTCCCGTTCCCGTACCGCCGCCCGAACCGGTCCGGAGGCCGTCGGTCACCGCGTACGACGTGACGGGCGCCCATGACGCGTGGGGCGGCGTCGAGCTTCAGCGGCGGCCCCTGGTCGCGGGGCACCACACACGGGCCCTCGGCTTCTACGCCGTCACCACCGAGGAGACCCACCCGCACTGGCCGCACGCCGCGGAGGTGCTGGCCCGTACGGTCGCGGACGCGGAGGTGGCCGCCCTCGACTGGATCGCGAACGCGGCGCTGCGGTACGAGAACCTCAACGTCCTGGTCGCCCGGCTGGACGAGACCCGCTGCCTCGTCCGGCTGCGCGGCGGACGGCAGGTGGAGGCCCGCACCGAACGTGCCTGGGGCGCTCGCCGGCCCCCGCTCGACCCGGTGCTCCTGGGCTCTGCGGTCAATCTGTGGCTGACCGATCCGGAGCGGTCGAAGGATCTGACGGACGGACTGACGCTCCGTACCGGCGAGTGGAGCGTCCGGGTCGCCTTCACCCCGCCGTCCGCGTCCAGCACATGAGCGTGTACGGGACGCCGTACGGATGCGGGGGTGCCGGACCGCACCCACCGGAGACCGCCCCCGATGCCGATGCTGTGGTCGAATCCGCGCAGATGTCGTACGGATGGGATCAGAAGGTGGTGCCGAATCGCTCGACAGGGGAGGGGAAATGAGCGCGAATCGCTCCCGCGTTCACTCGATCTCCTTATAGTGGTGCCGCGTTGATCGTCGGGTCCCAACGCGCGAAGCCGCTGCCACTGGAGTCCGTACGATGACGAACCCTTCGTCCCCCACGTCCTCGACCGCGCCCGGCGCTGGGTGTCCCGTCGGTGGTACGGGGGCGGTCGTGCTGGGCGGCCCCGGCTTCACCACCGAACCGCAGGCGCTCTACCGGCAGATGCGGCGCGAGCACGGGCCCGTGGTCCCGGTCGAGCTGCACGGCGGCGTGCCCGCCTGGCTGGTGATCGGCTACCGGGAACTCCACCAGGTGACCAGCGACGGGGAGTTGTTCCCCCGTGACGTCTCCCTGTGGAACCAGTGGGAGAACATCCCCGCCGACTGGCCGCTCCTGCCCATGGTGGGCACGCCCATGCCGTCCATCTACTTCACCGCGGGGGCCGAGCACCGCCGTCACGCCGACATGGTCGTCCCCGCGCTCGAAGCGGTGGACCCCTTCGAAATCCGGCAGCACTGCGAGCAGTTGGCCGACCGGCTCATCGACGCCGTGTGCACGCGGGGAACCGCCGACCTCGTCGCCGAGTACGCGGAGCCGCTGCCCGTCCTCGTGCTCGCCCGGCTCGTCGGCTTCCCCGACGAGGAGGGCGCCGACATCGCCCGCGTGCTGAAGGATCTCGCCGACGGCGGGCCCGGCGCGCAGCAGGCGCACCAGCGCTTCGGCGAGCACATGCACCGGCTCGTCGCCGCCAAGCGGGAGCGGCCCGGCGACGACGTGACCTCCCGGATGCTCGCCCACCCCGAACCGTTCACCGACGAGGAGTACGCGCTCGACCTGATGGCCATCACGGCGGCCGGCCATCTGACCACCGCCGACTGGATCGGCAACTCCACCCGGCTGATGCTCACCGAGGACCAGTTCGCGGACGCGCTCACCGGCGGCCGGCACAGCGTCGGCGAGGCCATGAACGAGGTGCTGTGGGAGGAGGGGCCCACCCAGATCCTGGCCGGACGCTGGGCGGCGCGCGACGCGCGGCTCGGCGGGCGGAACATCGCGCGCGGCGACATGCTGCTCCTCGGACTCGGCGCCGCCAACGCGGACCCGCACATCCGGCAGCAGGTCTCCCCGTACGTCGACCGCTCCGGGCGGGGCGGCAACAGCGCGCACCTGGCGTTCAGCCACGGCGAGTACCGCTGCCCCTTCCCGGCCAGGGAGATCGCCGAGACCATCGCCCGTACCGGCATCGAGGTGCTGATGGACCGGCTGCCCGACCTCGAACTGTCCGTTCCCGCGACCGAACTGGTCCGCCGCCCCTCCGCCTTCCTGCGCGGCACGATCGCGCTGCCCGTCCGCTTCACACCCGTACGTACGACAGGAGACGCGTTGTGAACTGCCCGCACACTGCCGCCGCACCGGCCGACCGGGGTACCGGGGCGATCGTCATCGACCCCATGGTCCAGGACCTCGACGGGGAGACCGCGCGGCTGCGCGACGCGGGCGTCCTCGCCCGGATCGACCTGCTCGGCGTCCCGGCGTGGACGGTCACCCGGCACGCGGAGGCCCGTCAACTCCTCGTCGACCAGCGCCTGGTGAAGGACATCGAGGCCTGGGAGGCGTGGCGCGTCGGAGTGGTGACACGTGCATGGCCGCTCATCGGCATGATCGACGCCGGCCGCTCCATGTTCACCGTCGACGGGGCCGAACACCGGAGGCTGCGCACCAAGACCTCGCAGGCGCTCACCCCGCGCCGGCTCGAGGCGATCCGCCCCGCCATCGAGGACTTCACCGGGGAACTGCTGGACGATCTGGAGGCCGGCCGGGACGAGAACGGGGTCGTCGACCTGAAGGCGGTCTTCGCCCAGCCGCTCCCGATGAAGGTCGTCGGCATGCTGATGGGCGTCGACGAGTCCCAGCACGCCATGCTGACCCGGAAGTACAAGGCGTTCTTCTCCATGCTCACCCCGCAGGACGAACGGCTCGCCCTGCTCGCCGAACTGGACGTCTTCTACACCGATCTCGTACGGGAGAAGACGGCCCGGCCCACGGACGACCTCACCAGCGCGCTGATCCTGGCCGAGGAGGGCGGCGAGCCGCTGACCGAGGAGGAGGTGGTGGGCAACCTCAAGGCGATGGTCGCCGCCGGGCACGAGACCACCATCGGGCTCGTCCTCAACGCCGTGCGCGCCCTCCTCTCCCACCCCGCCCAGCTGCGCAAGGTGCTCGACGGGGAGGCCGGCTGGGACGCGGTGATCGAGGAGACGCTGCGCTGGGACACCCCCACCACCCATCTGCTGATGCGGTTCGCCACCGAGGACATCGCCGTGGGCGACGACGTGATCCGCAAGGGGGAGGGCCTCGTCGTCTCCTACCGCTCCATCGGACGCGACATCCAGCAGCATGGCCCCGACGCCGACGCCTTCGACATCACCCGGCCCACCCGCAACCGGCACATGACCTTCGGCCACGGCCCGCACATCTGCCCCGGCGCGGCCCTGTCGCGCATCGAGGCGGGGATCGCGCTGCCCGCCCTGTTCGGGCGCTTCCCCGGTTTGCGCCTCGCCGTCCCGGACGAGGAGATCACCAGACTCCCGGTGATGACGCAGAACGACATGGCCGCCTTCCCCGTCCTCCTGGACTGACGGCGGACCGGCGGACCGGGGAGGAGAGCGCATGTCATCAGGGCCGGGCTTCCTGGCGCTCGCGCCGCATCGCTCCGGCACGGCCTCCCTCCTGTCCGAAGCGGCGCGGCGGCGCGGTATGGAGGTGGCCGTGCTGCCCGTGGAGGGAGTGCCCGAGCGGTACCGGGCGCGGCGGGACGGGCACTACTACGGCGGCCCGCGTTTCGCCGCCCGCGTCGCCGGACCGCTCGGGACGGCCCTCCTCGAACCGCACGACGGATGGCTGGACGCCCTGCCCGCCGCCTTCACCGGCCGTTCCATCCGCCGGGTCCCGCTCTCCGAGGCCCGGCGCGGCACCGGGCCGGTCTTCGTCAAACCCCCCACCGACAAGAGCTTCCCCGCCGCCGTCCACCCGGACGGATCCACCCTTCCGCCGCCCCCACCCGGCTCCGGCGACCCGCTCGTCCAGATCAGCGAGGTCGTCGAGTGGGAGGAGGAGTTCCGGGTCTTCCTGCTCGACGGCGAGATCCGCACCGGCTCCCGGTACGCCCGGTACGGGCGGCTCGACACGGCGCCGCTCGCGGGCAGCCCCCGGGAGGCCGCGGTACGCGCCTTCGTGCACCGGCTCACCGAGGAGTGCGGCCACACCCTGCCCGGCGCCGTCGTCGTGGACGTCGGGCGCATGCGGGCGCCCGGCAGGGCCGCCGACTGGGCCGTCGTCGAGGCGAACATGGCCTGGTTCAGCACGGTGTACGCCGCCGACCCCGACCGCGCCCTGGACGTGGTGCTCCGCTCGGCCGGCCCCCGAGGGCTGGTCCGCGAGCGGGACCGGCCGTTCCTCAGGACCCGCCCCACCGAGCCCGCCGCGCGTGAGGCGTATCACTCTGCGTGAAATTCTCGGCATGGTTTCCGCCATATCGGGGAGGGGTCCAGGTCGCTGGTGCGGCCGTACCCCGGCCCGCCGCGCAGCATGCCCCCGCCGAACCGGAGGGGGCATTTCAGGCACGGAAGGCGAAAAACGATATGTCGGCGCTCACTACCATCCATATCGACGGCACCTGGCGGGCCGCCGGATCAGGCGCGACGCGCGAGGTCATCGACCCCGCCGACGCCACGGTCCTGGCCGTCGTCGCGGAGGGCGGGGCGGAGGACGCCGACGCGGCGATCGCGGCGGCGCGGCGCGCCTTCGACGACGGCCCCTGGCCGCACAAGCCCGTCGCCGAGCGGGCTGCCCTGCTGCGCCGGGTCGCCGACCTGCTCCAGCGGGACCGCGAGGAGATCGCGATCACCGAGAGCCGCGACACCGGCAAGACCCTCGAAGAGGGCCGGGTCGACGTGGACGACGTGACCAACGCCTTCCGGTACTTCGCCGACCTCGTGATGAACGAGAGCGGCGGCCGGGTCGTCGACGCGGGCGACCCCGACGTCCACAGCATCGTCGTCCACGAACCGGTCGGCGTCTGCGCCCTGATCGCCCCCTGGAACTACCCCCTGCTCCAGGCCAGCTGGAAGATCGCCCCGGCCCTCGCCGCCGGCAACACCTTCGTCCTCAAGCCCAGCGAGGTCACCCCGCTCTCCACCGTCCACCTCGTCAAGCTCCTCGCCGAGGCCGGACTCCCCGACGGCACGGCCAACCTGGTCACCGGAGCCGGCGACCCGGTGGGCGCCCGCTTCTCCGAACACCCGGACGTCGACCTGGTCTCCTTCACCGGCGGCCTCGCCAGCGGTACGAAGGTGGCCCTGGCCGCCGCGCCGACCGTGAAGAAGGTCGCCCTGGAACTGGGCGGCAAGAACCCCAACGTGGTCTTCGCCGACGCCTGCGCCACCGACGAGGGCTTCGACACCGCCGTCGACCAGGCGCTGAACGCCGCGTTCTTCCACAGCGGCCAGGTCTGCTCCGCCGGGGCCCGCCTGATCGTCCAGGACACCGTCAGCGAGCGGTTCGTCACCGAGCTGGCCCGCCGCGCCGACGCCATCCGCCTCGGCCGGGGCACCCTCGACGGCGTCGAGTGCGGCCCCCTCGTCTCCGCCCAGCAGCTCGCCAAGGTCGAGGCGTACGTCGCCTCGGCCCGTGAGGAGGGCGCGATCGTCCGGGCGGGCGGCGAGCGCCCCGAACCCGGCGACGTACGGCCCGAAGGCGGCTACTTCTACCGGCCGACGGTCCTCGACGGCTGCCACCGGGGGATGAAGGTGGTCCGCGAGGAGACCTTCGGCCCGATTCTCACCGTCGAGACCTTCCGTACGGAGGAAGAGGCCATCACCCTGGCCAACGACACCGACTACGGCCTCGCGGGCGCCGTCTGGACGACCGACGCCGGACGGGCCCGCCGGGTCGCCGGACGGCTGCGCCACGGCACCGTCTGGATCAACGACTACCACCCCTACCTCCCGCAGGCCGAGTGGGGCGGCTTCGGCAGGTCCGGCACCGGCCGCGAACTCGGCCCGACCGGGCTGGCGGAGTACCGCGAGTCCAAGCACATCTACCAGAACCTCAACCCGCGCCCCCAGCGGTGGTTCGCCGGCTGACGCCTGCGGGGGCCCCGTACCGGTACGGCCACCGGGGCCCCGCCCGGCTGTTCGCAGCACCACGCACACGCACGAACCTTGCAGAAGGAGCAGTGACCGATGCCTTCCACCCCCCGCAGCACCGCGGTCCCCGACCCCGAAAGCCCCGTGTCCGACTACGTGATCGTCGGCGGCGGCACCGCCGGGTCGGTCATCGCCTCCCGGCTCGCCGAGGACCCCGGCACCACCGTCACGGTCATCGAGGGCGGGCCCACCGACATCGACCGGGACGACGTGCTGACGCTGCGCCGCTGGCTCGGCCTGCTCGGCGGCGACCTCGACTACGACTACCCCACCACCGAGCAGCCGCGCGGCAACTCCCACATCCGCCACAGCCGCGCGCGGGTCCTCGGCGGCTGCTCCTCGCACAACACGCTCATCAGCTTCAAGCCGCTGCCCGGCGACTGGGACGAGTGGGCCGAGGCGGGCGCCGAGGGCTGGGACGCGGCCGCGATGGACCCGTACTTCGCCAAGCTGCGCAACAACATCGTCCCGGTCGACGAGAAGGACCGCAACGCCATCGCCCGCGACTTCGTGGACGCCGCCCAGCAGGCGGCCGGGGTCCCGCGTGTGGACAGCTTCAACCGCGAACCGTTCCACGAAGGCGTCGGCTTCTTCGACCTCGCCTACCACCCCGAGAACAACAAGCGCTCCTCCGCCTCGGTCGCCTACCTCCACCCGCACATCGAGGCCGGCGACCGCCCGAACCTCCGCATCCTGCTGGAGACCTGGGCCTACCGCCTGGAGTTCGACGGCACCCGCGCCACCGGCGTACACGTCCGGACGAAGGACGGGGAGGAGATCCTGCTGCGCGCCGCCCGCGAGGTCATCGTCTGCGCCGGCGCCGTGGACACGCCCCGGCTGCTCCTGCACTCCGGGATAGGCCCGCGCGAGGACCTGGCCGCACTCGGCATCGAGGTGCGCCACGACCTGCCGGGCGTCGGCGAGAACCTGCTCGACCACCCCGAGTCCGTCATCGTCTGGGAGACCGACGGGCCCATCCCGGAGAACTCGGCGATGGACTCCGACGCGGGTCTCTTCGTCCGCCGCGACCCCGGATCCCGCGGCCCGGACCTGATGTTCCACTTCTACCAGATCCCGTTCACCGACAACCCCGAGCGGCTCGGCTACGAGAAGCCCGAGCACGGGGTGTCGATGACCCCGAACATCCCCAAGCCGCGCAGCCGGGGCCGCCTCTACCTCACCAGCGCCGACCCCGAGGTCAAGCCGGCCCTGGACTTCCGCTACTTCACCGACGAGGACGACCACGACGGCCGCACCCTGGTCGACGGCATCAAGCTCGCCCGGCGGATCGCTGCCACCGAACCACTGGCCCACTGGCTCAAGCGCGAGGTCTGCCCGGGTCCGGAGATCACCTCGGACGAGGACATCAGCGCGTACGCCCGCAAGGTCGCCCACACCGTCTACCACCCGGCCGGCACGTGCAGGATGGGCGCCGCCGACGACCGGGAGGCCGTGGTGGACCCGCAGTTGCGCATCCGGGGCCTCGACGGCATCCGGATCGCCGACGCCTCCGTCTTCCCGACCATGCCCGCCGTCAACCCGATGATCGGCGTCCTCATGGTCGGCGAGAAGTGCGCCGAACTCCTCACCGGCCGGGCGGGCGACACCGCCCCGGTCACTGGTACCAGCACCGGAGGCGATGCCCGATGACCGCGACCCGCGCTCCCGAGGCCACGGCCGAGACCGCCGAGGACGCCGTGTTCTCCGTGCGCAACCTCTGGAAGGTCTTCGGCCCCCGGGCCGACCGCGTCCCCGGCGGCGAGCACGCCGCACTCCCGCCCGCCGAACTGCGCGAGGCCACCGGCTGCACCGCCGCCGTCCGCGACGTCTCCTTCGACGTCCGCAAGGGTGAGGTGTTCGTCGTCATGGGCCTCTCCGGCTCCGGCAAGTCCACCCTCGTCCGCTGCCTCACCCGGCTGATCGAGCCCACCAGCGGCACCCTCGCCATCGACGGCGAGGACGTCCTCGCCATGGACCGCTCCCGGCTGCGCGAACTGCGCCGCCACCGGGCCGCGATGGTCTTCCAGCACTTCGGACTCCTCCCGCACCGAACCGTGTTGGACAACGTCGCCTACGGACTGGAGATCCAGGGGCTGGGCAAGGCCGAACGCCGCGCCAAGGCCGCCGAGTTGGTGACCAAGGTCGGTCTCGCGGGCCTGGAGGAACGGCGGCCCTCGCAGCTCTCCGGGGGCCAGCAGCAGCGCGTGGGGCTCGCCCGCGCACTCGCCGTCGACCCGTCCGTCCTCCTCTTCGACGAACCGTTCAGCGCGCTCGACCCGCTGATCCGCCGCGAGATGCAGGACGAAGTGGTCCGGCTGCACCGCGAGGAGGGCCGCACCATGGTCTTCATCACCCACGACCTCGGCGAGGCCCTGCGCCTGGGCACCCGGATCGCGCTGATGCGCGACGGCGGCATCGTCCAGCTCGGCACCCCCGAGGAGATCGTGGGCTCGCCCGCCGACGACTACGTCCGCGAGTTCGTCCGCGACGTACCGCGCGAGCAGGTCCTCACCGTCGCCACCGCCATGCGCCCCGCGCTCGCCGGGGAGAGCGAGCGCGGACCGGCCGTGCGCCCCGAAGCCACCGTCGCCGAGGCCATCGAGGCGGTCTCCCGCTCCGGCGACCCCGCCGCCCGGGTGATGGACGGCGGCCGGCTCGTCGGCGTCGTCGACCGCGCCGGCCTGCTCGACGTCGTCGCCGGAACGGCGGGACCCGCCGAGGCGGCCACGCCCGCGGCCGGAACCGGAGCCCCCGACGCACCGGACGGCCCCCGCGAGGTGACCGCCTGATGGCCACCGCCCGGGCCACCCCGGTCCGCCCCGCCTCCGCGGGCGCCCGCCGGGGACCGCTGGCCGTTCTCCGCGACCGCCCCGCCGCCGCGAAGCTCCTGCTGCTCGCGCTCGTCGCCGTCGTCGCCGTCCCCCTCGTGCACGGCCGCTGGGGCGGTGGGATGTGGCCCGCCGCGCTGACCGCCGACCTCTCGGGCCCGCTCGGCGACGTCACCGACTGGATCGTCTCCAACCGCGACAGCCACCCCCTGTTCCTCTACTTCTTCGGCCACATCAGCAACGCCGTCGTGCTCTCCGTACGCGGTGTCTACCTGGTCCTCCTGGCCCTCGGCTGGGCCGGCGTCACCGTGCTCGCCGCCGCCGTCGCCTGGCGCGCGGCCGGGATCAGGACGGCCCTCACCGCGGCCGCCTCGTTCCTGGCCTGCGGGCTGCTCGGCATGTGGGTGCCGACCATGCAGACGCTTGCGCTGATGGTCGTCGCCGTCCTCGCCTCGGTCGTGCTGGGGCTGCTCCTCGGCCTGGCCGCCGGGCTCTCGGACCGCGTGTTCCGCGTCCTGCGCCCGGTCCTCGACACCATGCAGGTGCTGCCCGCCTTCGCGTACCTGCTCCCGGTGGTGCTGGTGTTCGGCATCGGCGTCCCCGGAGCCGTTCTCGCCACCGTCGTGTACGCGGCCCCGCCGATGGCCCGGCTCACCGCGCTCGGCCTGCGCGGCGCGGACGCCGGGGTCATGGAGGCCGTGGCCTCGCTCGGCGCCACCGGCCGCCAGCGGGTGCTGAGCGCCCGGCTCCCGCTGGCCCGCAAGGAACTCCTCCTCGGCCTCAACCAGACCATCATGATGGCGCTCTCCATGGCCGTCATCGCCTCCGTGATCGGCGCGGGCGGCCTCGGCGACCGCGTCTACCAGGCGCTGTCCTCCGTGGACGTCGGCGCGGCGCTCGCCGCGGGCATCCCGATCGTCCTGCTGGCCGTCGTCCTGGACCGTACGACCGAGGCTGCCGGCCGCCGCATCGGCGCCGAGCCCACCGGACCTGCCCTGCTGCGCGGGTGGCGCGGCTGGGCCCTGGCCGCCGCGGCCGTCGCCGCCGCCGGACGGGCCGCCGACGGCCGGGTCTGGCCCGACGAGATGACCGTGGCCATCGCCGGACCGGTCAACACCGCCAAGGACTGGATGGTCGACCACCTCTACACCGGGGTTCCCGTCGTCGGCGGTACCGCCGACCTCGCCGCCCACTTCACCGGCGGCGTCCTCAACCCGCTGCGCGGCGGGCTCACCGGGCTGCCCTGGTGGTCGGTGCTGCTGATCGTCGCCGCGCTCGCCTGGACCATCGGCACCTGGCGCACCGCCGCCACCGCCGTCCTCGCCATGGCCGCGATCGGCGTCCTCGGCGTGTGGGAGCCCTCGATGGACACCCTCAGCCAGGTGCTTGCCGCCGTCGCGGTCACCCTGGTCATCGGCTTCGGCGTCGCCATCGGCGCGGCCCGCAGCGAACGGCTGGAGCGGCTGCTGCGCCCGGTCCTGGACGTCTTCCAGACCATGCCGCAGTTCGTCTACCTGATCCCCGTCGTCGCGCTCTTCGGCGTCGGCCGCGCGCCCGCCGCCGCTGCCGCGGTGATCTACGCGCTGCCCGCCGTCATCCGCATCACCACCCAGGGGCTGCGGGGCGTCGATCCGGCGGCGATGGAGTGCGCCCGCTCGCTCGGCGCCACCCCCGGCCAGCAACTGCGCCAGGTCCAGATCCCGCTGGCCAGGCCCTCGCTGCTGCTCGCCGTCAACCAGGCGGTCGTCCTGGTCCTCGCCGTCGTCATCATCGGCGGACTCGTCGGGTCCGGCGCCCTCGGCTACGAGGTCGTCCTCGGCCTCGCGCAGGGCGACCTGGCCACCGGCCTCGTCGCCGGAGCGGCGATCGTCTGCCTCGGCCTGATGCTCGACCGGGTCACCCAGCCCACCACCCGCCGCCAGCGACAGGAGAGCTGAGATGAACCGCTCCCGTACCCGCCTGCTCGTGGCGCTCGCCTCGGCCGGAACCCTGCTCGCCACGGCCGGCTGCGGCGCCGCCGACATGACCAGGCAGGCGTCGCCCTTCGCGGCCCCCGCCGGGGTCAGGACCGTGACGCTCTCCGTCCAGTCGTGGGTCGGCGCCCAGGCCAACGTCGCGGTGGCCGAGCACCTCCTCAAGGAGAAGCTCGGCTACCGCGTCGACCTGGTCCAGACCGACGAGGTCCCCGCCTGGGACGCCCTCAGCCAGGGCCGCGTCGACGCGATCCTGGAGGACTGGGGCCACCCGGACCAGGAGAAGCTGTACATCGACGAGAAGGAGACCATCGTCCGCGGCGGCGACCTCGGAGTCACCGGCCACATCGGCTGGTACGTACCGAAGTACTGGGCCGACGAGCACCCGGACGTCACGGACTGGAAGAACCTCGACAGGTACGCGAAGGAGCTGAGGACCGCCGAGAGCGGAGGCAAGGGCCAGCTCCTGGACGGCTCGCCGTCCTACGTCACCAACGACGTGGCCCTGGTGAAGAACCTCGACCTCGACTACAAGGTCGTCTTCGCCGGCTCCGAGGCGGCCCAGATCACCCAGATCCAGCAGTTCGCCAAGGAGAAGAAGCCCTTCCTCAGCTACTGGTACCAGCCGCAGTGGCTGTTCAACGAGGTGCCGATGGTCGAGGTGAAGCTCCCCGAGTACACGGAGGAGTGTGCGGCCAAGGACCCCGCGGACATCGACTGCGCGTACCCGACGACTCCGCTGCAGAAGTTCCTCAACGCCGACTTCGCCGAACGTGGCGGGGACGCCGCCGCGTTCCTGAAGAAGTTCCACTGGTCGGAGAAGGACCAGAACGAGGTCTCCGAGATGATCGCCTCGCAGAAGCTCACCCCCCGGGAGGCGGCGAAGCGCTGGACCGAACGCCACCCGGACGTCTGGAAGAAGTGGCTGCCCGAGGGCTGACCGCCCGGTGCCCGGCGCCCCGGGAGGGGAGCCGGGCACCGCGCCGTGCCGCTACCGCGCCCGGACCGTCGCCGTCATGGCCCGGTCCGGCTGGAGCGTCAGCCCCGTCAGCGGCGTGATCTCGCCCGGATCGACGTCCAGGGTGAAGCGGCGGGCCAGCACGGCGAGCAGGAGGACGGACTCGACCATCGCGAAGCGTGTGCCGATGCAGACCCGGGGGCCGCCGCCGAACGGGAACCACGCGTACTCGTGGATCGCGTCGCCGGCCTCCGCGTCCCAGCGCTCCGGCCGGAACTCCTCCGGCTCGGGGAACCACCGGGGGTCGCGGTGCGTGGCCCACTGGCTGACCCACACCCGCGTGCCCTCCTCGACGGGCCGGCCACCGATCGTCGCCCCCTCCTTCGCGATGCCGGTGATCAGCCAGATCGCCGGATACAGCCGCAGGGTCTCCTTCACCACGGCCCGGGCGTACGTCAGACGCGCGTAGTCCTCGATGCCGGGCTCCCGGTCGCCGAGCACCCGGTCCAGCTCCTCGGCGAGCGCTTCGCGGACGCGGGGGTTGCGGGCGAGGAGGTACCACGCCCACACCAGGGTCGTGCTCGTCGTCTCGTGACCGCCGATGTACAGCGTGACCGCCTCGTCGCGGATCTCCTCCTCGGTGAGGGGCATCCCGCTCTCGTCGACGGCGGTGAGCAGCCGGCTGAGCAGATCGGGGCGTTCCTCGCCGCCGTCCCGGTGCCGGGCGACGACCCGGCGCACCTCGGCGTCGATGACGGCGGCGGCCTTCCTGATCCGCGCCCGGCCCGGCGTCGGCACCCAGTCCGGCAGCAGTGCGCCGAGCCCGGCGAACTCCTTGCCGATCTCCAGCTGGGCGACGTCCATCGCCCGCCCCATCGCCTCGGTGTCCGCCGGGGTGTCGACGCCGAAGATGGTGCGCACCGCGATCCGCTGGGTCAGCGTGGACATCTCCCGTTTGACGTCGATCCGTTGTCCGTCCGACCACCGGTCGGCCAGCTCCACCGCGCAGGCCGCCATCGTGGCCGCGTAGGACGCGACCTGCCTGGGCCGCACCGAGGGCTGCACCAGCGAGCGCTTGCGCCGCCAGTCCCGGCCGCGCGCCACGAGCATCCCGTTGCCCAGCACCGTCCGGAACGCGATGCCGAGATCCGGCTGGTCGAAGGTGCGCTCCGTCTCGGTGAGCAACTCGCCTATGCGGTCGGGGTCGGCGAGGAAGACGCACCGGTTGCGGCCGAACCTCCAGCGCACCATGTCCCCACGGCTGCGCAGGAGTTCGAAGAAGGCGAGGGGGTCCTTGCCGAACTGCGGCAGGTTCCCCACGAGCGGCAGCCCCTTGGGTCCCGGTGTGAACGCGGGGCCGTGCGGTGGGGTGTCGAGTGCCGGATCGGTCGGGGTGGACATCGAGTGGACTCCGCTTCCTGGGGCGCGCCATCGACGACGCGCGCACGTTCGAACTCAAGCGACCGGCATGGCCGGAATGTGCCGGGATGACCTTACGGGGCAGTCGAGTTGCCGGGTCCGGCCGCGACCGCTCCCGGTTGCGGGCCGGGCCGGCGGCCGTGGGGCACCACGACGACCTGGTGCTCGTCCTCGTACACGACTCGGCCGGGATCGGCGGACTCCAGCCGCTCGCACGCCACCCCGTGCGCGGAGAGCAGGGCGAGGTAGCCGGGGACGCGGTCCAGCAGGCGGGTGGCGGACAGCTTGAACCAGGCGACGGCCTCCGGGTTCACCTCGGGGTCGTACACGGTCGGGTCGACCCGCGACGGGTCGGTGTACGCGGCGTCGTACCAGTCGTTGGCCGCCCGCCAGAACCGGTACTGCTCCTCGGTCAGCCGGCCCTCGCGGGCCAGCCCGTTGGCCAGCGCGAAGATGCCGGGAAAGTGGCCGCAGGGGCTCCGCTCCGGGCTCTGGAACCGTACGTACATCGTGTCTCTCCTTCCGTCCGTCTCCTCCACCGCGGCCGGGAGAATCGCCGGCCCGGCCGGTGGGGCGGGGTGGGTGTTCCGGCACGGGCCGGGGCGCGGCTGGGAGGTGGGTGTTCCGGCGCGGGGCCGGGGTGCGCGACCCCGGCCCCGCGCATCCGTCAGACGCCCGGCGGGACGTGGGCCGGGCGGCCCCGGCCCCGTGTCAGCGAGTGGCCGAACACGGCCGCCAGCGCGGCGAGCACCCCGCCGCCCACGGTCCACAGCCAGCGGTCGGTCCACCGGCCCGAGGCCCAGCCGTCCTCCGGCTCGCCTGCGGCGACCGTGCGCGGCGCGGCCGAAGCGCCCGTGTCGTCCCCGTCCTCGCCGTCTGCGGCCGAGGCGACCGAGATACCCGGCACCAGCGGCTCGGACAGCGCGCCGTCCACGTCGTGGGCCCCGCCCTGCTCCCGCACGGTCGGCCGCACCTCGGCCCCGACCGGCAGTCCGAGCTCGTCGGCGGGCAGGTCGACCACGGTGAGCCGGACGTAATAGCTGCCGGGCAGCGGGTCGTTCGCCCACGGCTCGGACCACGCGCGCACGGGCCGCAGGACGCAGGACAGCTCGACGGTCGCCGCGTCGGCAGCCGTCTTGCGCGTCTGGTGCCCGTACGCGCACGCCTGGCGGCGGCGCAACCCGTCGTACACGTCGATCTGCCAGGTGGACGTGGAGCGCCGGGCCGCGTTCTCGGGCAGCTTCACCGTGGCCTCCACGGTGGGCCGCTGCCCGGCGTCGACCGGGAACACCCAGTACAGGTAGTCGCCCGTCGACGCCTGCGCGGTGCCGGTCTGCCCCTGCTCCAGGGCGGTCGCGGTGCGGAACGTGGTGCCGGCCTCGGTGGGGCCCGACGCGTCACCGGACGGGCTCGCGCTCGCCGACGGGTCGTCCGCGAACACCGGGGGAGCGGTGGTGAGGAGCGTCAGCCCGGCGAGCAGTGCCCCGGTGAGCGCGCGTCGTACGCCGTGGGCGCGGCGGCGGGAAGGGGTACGCATCAGTTGGTCCTCCAGACGGCGACGCGCCAGCGGGAGATCCAGCCGGTCAGCAGGCCCGCGATCAGGCCGGTCAGGGTGAGCGCGCCGAGCAGCCACCAGCCGCGGCCGAGCCCGAAGGCCGCCACGTCCGACGCGCCGTCCGGGCCGTCCACCAGGTCCACGGTCAGCTCGACCGGGAGGCCGGGGGACCGCTTCACGGAGGCGGGCGCGGAGAAGGAGTGGGCGAGCTGGAGGCAGACGGTCTCGGCGGCGGGCTTGCCGTCGCCGTCCTCCGCCTCGCCCTTCGGGTAGCGCAGCCCGGACGAGATCACATCGGTGCGCCCGGCCCCGGCCTCGGAACCCCGGACGATCTCCCGCCCGTGCACGGTCACCGCCCGCAGCAGCACACCGTAGTCGTCGTCCACGGCGCGGTCGGCCGCGACGCTCGCCGAAGCGCGCAGTTCCTGGCCCGGCAGCACGTCCACGCGGTACCAGCGGTGCTGGGCGATCTCCGCGCGGTCGGTGTAGAGACCCGGCCTCAACTCGGGGGCGGCGGAACAGCTCCCGGCTCCCTCGATGGCCACCGGGGTCACGACGGGCTCGGCGGCACGGTCCACCAACTGCTTGACCCGGCCGGACAGTTCCTCCGTGTGCTGGACGGCGGTGTACGTGCCGCCGGTGGCCTCCGCGATACAGGTCAGCTGCTGGCGGATCTTGGCGTTGGGCACCAGGCCCAGCGTGTCCACGACCAGGTGGGTGCCGCGCGCGGCGATCTCACGGGCCACCTCGCACGGGTCGAGCGGTCCGCAGGTGTCCTCGCCGTCCGTGATGAGGACGATCCGGCGGGAGCCGTCCCCGCCCTCCAGGTCGTCGGCCGCGCCGAGCAGGGCCGGGCCGATCGGGGTGAAGCCGGTGGGGGCGAGGGTGGCGACGGCGGCCTTGGCCTCCGTGCGGTCGAGCGGGCCGACCGGGTAGAGCTGCCGGGTGTCCTTGCAGCCGACCTTGCGGTCCTCACCCGGATAGTTCGCGCCGAGCGTCCGGATGCCGAGCCGCACCTGCTCCGGCACCGCGTCCAGGACATCGTTGAACGCCTGCTTGGCCGCGGCCATCCGGGACTGGCCGTCGATGTCGCGGGTCCGCATGGAACCGCTGACGTCGAGCACCAGCTCGACCTTGGGGGAGGGAGCGGCGGGGGCTTCGTCGGCGGCGGCGGGGATCGCGGTGCCGAGCCCGGCGGCCAGGGTGGCGAGCGCTATGCCCACCCCGGTCGTCAGCCGTTTTCTAATGATCATCGCCGGATCCTATGGAATATCAGTTCGCATTCCCAACCGGGTCCTTCGAGAGTCCGCCGCCGTCACCGGCGAGTCACGGTCCGCGGCGTGGGGAAGGCCGTCGGGCAGGGGACGCCGCGCCGGTCCCGGTGTACGGAACCGTGGCTGTGCTGCGGTGATGGGCATGGATCTCACGTCGGCGCGGGCGTGGGGGCGGGTGGAGCCGTACCTGGAAGAGCTGAGGGGGCGGTACGCCGCCGAGGGTGAGGGCCGGGCGGGCCGCCCGGACTCCTTCGAGGACTTCATCGAACACCTGCGTGAAGGGGGCGCGGTGACGGCGGCCGCCGCGGCTGGGGCCCGGGGGCCTGCCCCGACGCCTGCCCGGCAGTCGCCGGAGCCGGGGGATCACCCGCCGAGCAGGGGTGCCGACGCCCGCCCCAGGACCGATGTGACCCGCTCCCAGGTCTCCATATCCCTCTTGACCGGCGGCAGTTGACGGCTCGTCCGGCCCGCCTGCCAGGCCGTCGCCAGCGCCACCGGGTCGCCTCCGCCCGCCGCCGACGCGGCGAGCGCCGCCGCGCCGAGGGCGACCAGCTCCCCGCTGCCCGGAATGACGAGCGGCCGGCCGGAGAGGCGGCGGACCGTCTCCACCCATGTCCGGCCCCGTGCCCCGCCGCCGATCAGCCGCAGCGGCCGGGCCGCCACCTCGGGCGCGTCCGGGTCCAGGCCGCAGGCCGACAGCAGGGCGTCCAGGGCCCGCAGGACGGTGACGGCCGCGCCCTCGTAGGCGGCCCCCAGGAGTTGCTGCCGGGTCGTGTCATGGCGCAGTCCGGTCAACAGTCCGGCGGCGGTGGGCAGATCGGGGGAGCGTTCGCCGTCGAGATAGGGGAGCAGGACCGCCTCGCGGCCGGGTGCCGCGTCCTCGCGGTCCAGGCCCAGCAGGGCGGCCACCTTGTCCACGGCGAGCGTGCAGTTGAGGGTGCAGGCCAGGGGGAGGAACGTGCCGTCGGCGGCGGCGAACCCGTTCAGCGCGGTGGACACGGGCCGGGTGCGGGAGGCGGCGAACACCGTGCCGGAGGTGCCGAGGCTGAGGGCAGGATGGTCCAGCAGCCCGTCGCCGCCGAGCCCGAGGCCCACGGCGGCGCTCATGTTGTCGCCGGTTCCGGCCGCCACCGCGATGCCCTCCGGCAGTCCGAGGGCACGTGCCGCCGCGCCGGTGAGCGTGCCGACGCGGGCCGCCGCGGTGGGGGCGACCTCGGGGAGCAGGGCGGGGTCGAGCCCGAGGAGATCCAGCAGTCCGGGGTCGTACGCGCCGGTGGCGGTGGAGTACCAGCCGGTGCCCGAGGCGTCACCGGGGTCCGTGGCCGCGACGCCCGCGAGGCGTTCGGTCAGGAAGTCGTGGGGGAGTCGGACCGCGGCCGCGCCCGCGGCGCTCGCCGGGTCGTTCTCGCGCAGCCACCGCCACTTGGAGGCGGTGATCGAGGCCACCGGCACGGAACCGGTCCGCGCGGCCCACGCTTCCGGCCCGCCGAGCGCGTCGGTGAGGGCGGCGGCCTGCGGCGCGGAGCGGGTGTCGTTCCACAGCAGCGCGGGGCGCAGTGGCCGGCCCGCCCCGTCCAGTACGACGAGCCCGTGCTGCTGCCCCGCGACCGCGATGCCCGTGACCGCGCGGGCGGGCAGCCCCGACTCCTTCAGCCCGGCGGCCACCGCTTCGCCCAGGGCCCGCCACCAGGTCTCCGGGTCACTCTCCCGCGCCCCGCCCTCCCCGGTGACCGCATGGGAAGCGCGGCCCACGGCGAGTTGCTCGCCGGTCCCGGCGTCGACGAACGCGGCCTTGGTGGACTGGGTCGAGCTGTCCACGCCGATGACGACGGCGGGTGACGGCATGGGGGCCTCTTTCGCGCTGCGGGTGCGGGTCACGGCGGCCGGGAATTGGGCTGCGGCACGAACAAATTACGGGATGGGCGCGCCCCTGCACAGGGTGCCGGTGGCGCTCGGGGCGTACTGCGGATGAAGCTCTGTGCGGCAGGGGGCTTCCGTGCTGCGGGCGCGATGTGCTTGATTAGTCATGACACTGAACAAATAAGGGTGCCGGATCTTCCACCGGCCTCCCGACGGCAGGCGAAGGCGGTCGGACCATGACGGAGCGCTTCACCCCCACCCCGGAGGACAAGTTCAGTTTCGGCCTGTGGACCGTGGGCTGGCAGGGCCGGGACCCCTTCGGCGACGCGACCCGCGCGGCCCTCGACCCCGTCGATTCGGTGCGGCGGCTCGCGGAGCTGGGCGCCTGGGGCGTGACCCTCCACGACGACGACCTGATCCCGTTCGGATCGCCGGAGACCGAACGCGAGCGGCTCGTCAAGCGCTTCCGGAAGGCGGTGGACGGCAGCGGGCTCGTGGTGCCCATGGTGACGACGAACCTCTTCACCCACCCCGTCTTCAAGGACGGCGGCTTCACCGCCAACGACCGCGACGTACGCCGCTACGCGCTCCGCAAGACCCTGCGCACCATCGACCTCGCCGTCGAACTGGGCGCGAAGACCTTCGTCGCGTGGGGCGGCCGGGAAGGCGCCGAGTCCGGCGGGGCGAAGGACGTCCGCCTGGCCCTGCACCGGATGAAGGAGGCGTTCGACCTGCTGGGACAGTACGTCGTCGAGCAGGGCTACGACCTCCGCTTCGCCGTCGAACCCAAGCCGAACGAGCCGCGCGGCGACATCCTGCTGCCCACCATCGGCCACGCCCTGGCCTTCATCGAGCGCCTGGAGCGCCCCGAACTGGTCGGCGTCAACCCGGAGACCGGACACGAGCAGATGGCCGGGCTCAACTTCCCGCACGGCATCGCCCAGGCCATGTGGGCCGACAAGCTCTTCCACATCGACCTCAACGGCCAGTCCGGTATCAAGTACGACCAGGACCTGCGCTTCGGCGCGGGCGATCTGCGCCAGGCGTTCTGGCTCGTGGACCTGCTGGAGAGCGGCTACGAGGGCCCCCGCCACTTCGACTTCAAGCCCCCGCGCACCGAGGACCACGACGGGGTGTGGGCCTCGGCCGCCGGCTGCATGCGCAACTACCTCATCCTCAAGGAGCGGGCCGCAGCCTTCCGTGCCGACCCCGAGGTGCGGGCGGCCCTGCGCGCGTCACGCCTGGACGAACTGGCACGTCCCACCGCCGGCGACGGCCTGGCGGGCCTGCTCGCCGACCGCACCGCGTACGAGGACTTCGACGTGGACGCCGCCGCCGAGCGCGGTATGGCCTTCGAGGCCCTGGACCAGCTCGCCATGGACCACCTGCTGGCCGTGCGCTGACGGACGGAACCGGGTGGGGCGGGGCGCCCGTACGGGTGGGCCGGGACCGGCACCGGGCCCGGCCCACCCGTACGGCGAGGCCCCGGCGCACCGCGGGACACCCCGGTTCGGCCGCCCCGTGGACCGTGGCCGCCGCGCCTCACTCCCCGGACGTTCCCACCGGCTCCGCGTACGCCACCGGGTCGTCCAGCACGTCCTGCACCACGAGCGCCGCCGCGCCCCGCGCCGCGTCACCCGCCACCGACGACGCCCGGAGCCGGCCGTCGGCCGCGGACCAGAGCCCCGAGACCACCCGGCCGGTCAGCTCCTCGGCGGCGGGCGGCGACAGCCACGGCATCAGGCCCCGGTAGATCCCGCCGAGCACCACCGCGTCCGGATCGATCAGGTTCACCGCCCCCGACAGCACCCGGCCGAGCATCCGGCCCGCCCCGCCGACCGCAGCCACCGCGCGCGGGTCCCCGGCCGCGGCGCGCCGCTCCAGCTCCAGCACCCCGGACGCGCCGCCCCCGCCGTCGATCCCGGCCGTCCGCAGCAGCGCCGACTGTCCGGCGTACTGCTCCAGGCACCCCCGCGATCCGCACCGGCACTCCGGGCCCGCCGGGTCCACCACCACATGGCCGATCTCCCCGGCGAAACCGTGTGCCCCGCGCAGCAGTTCGCCGTTCAGGACGAGCGCCCCGCCCACCCCGATCTCCCCGGTCAGATAGAGGAAGCTGCGCACCTCGCCCAGCCCGCCGAACCACAGCTCGGCCAGCGCCGCGAGATTGGCCTCGTTCTCCGAGGCGACCGGCAGCACCGGGCGGCCGGGGCGCAGGGCCGCGAGCGCCTCGGCGAACAGCTGCTGCGCCGGCACCTCGTTCCAGCCCAGGTTGGGGGCCTGCCGCACCGAGCCGCCGGAGACCAGGCCCGGCAGCGCCAGCGTCGCGCCCACCGGCCGCAGCTCCTGCTCGGACGCCGACTCCAGGGTCCGCGCGGCGAGCCGGGCCGCCCGCGCCAGGACCTCAGCGGCGGACGCGCCCCGGTTGTCGAGGTGCTCGGTCTGCCGGACCCGCCCGGTGCCCGCCAGGTCCACCACGCAGACCGAGACGTAGTCGACGTTGATCTCCACGCCGAGCCCGGCCGGACCTGTGCGGGCCACCTTGAGCGCGGTACCGGGGCGGCCCGCCTGCCCGCTGAACGTCTTGCCCGACTCCGTGAGGAACCCGCTGTCCATCAGCTGCTCGACGAGCGAGGACACCGCCGCCCGGGTCAGCCCGACGCGGCCGGCCACCCCGGCGCGGGTCGCCTCGCCGCGCTCGCCCTCGTCCCGCACGGCGCGCAGTACCAGGCTCAGATTGTGCCGTCGCACGGTGTCCTTGTCGGCCTTGGGCCCCAGCGGAGTGAGGATGCTCTTCATGTCGTCGCCGAGCCTATGTGATGGGCGGACACGGCCGGGGCGGCCGCGGCCTTCCGGCCGCCGACCGCCCCCGCCGCGCTCAGGACCCGGTGTTCAGGGCTTGGCGCCCCGTTCCTCCAGCATGTGCGCCATCAGGCCCATCTCCGACCGCTGGCCGCGGACCATGCCCGCCGCGAGATCCCGGATGGCGCCCGTCGTCGCCGCGTCGGCGGCGGCTCGCGCCATGCCCGCCCCGGCGCGGTGGTGCACGGTCATCAACCGCAGGAACAGCACCTCGGCCCGCTCGCCCTTCGCGGCGGTGAGCGCCGCCAGCTGGGCGTCGGTGGCCATGCCCGGCATCAGCGCACCGTCACCGGTCGGCGTGACGGTGTGCCCCATCCACTCCATCGGCGGTCCGGCCGCGCTCTTCGGCAGCCCCCACACCTCCAGCCAGCCCAGCATCATGCCGCGCTGGTTGGCCTGGGTGTTGATGATGTCGTACGCGAGCCGCCGCACGTCCTCGTCGTCGGTGCGGTCCCGCACGATGAACGACATCTCGACCGCCTGCTGGTGGTGGATCGCCATGTCGCGGGCGAAGCCCGCGTCCACGGAGTCCTCCGCCGGGGCGGACCGCGACGAGGACGCCCCGGACGGCGACGCCGCGGAGGGGCGGACGACCATCAGCGCCACCAGCCCCAGCGCGACGAGCAGCACACCGGCCCCCGCGATCACCATCCGCCGGGTGGCACGGGACGGGGCGAGGGGGGTCACTTGTCCAGCCCGCCGGTGCAGGCGGCCCCCGGCTCGGGGGTCTGCGGGCCCTGCACGTACTTGGTGAAGAACTGCGCGACGCGGTCGTCCGACGCGCTCTTCACCGTGACCTGCTTGCCCCACGCACTGAGCATCAGCGGGTCCTTCTGGTCCTTGACCGGGCTCATCAGGGAGTACGGGGTCGCCTTGACCTTCTTGGCGAGCGCCTCGATGTCGGCGTCGGACGCCTCGTCGTTGTACGTGACCCAGACCGCGCCGTGCTCCAGCGAGTGCACGGCGTTCTCCTTCGGCAGCTCGTGGGTGTAGACGTCCGCGTTGCAGTTCATCCACACCTGGTTGTGGTCGCCGCCGACGGGCGGGTTCATCGGGTAGTCGACCTTGGTCGCCACGTGCTCCTGCGTCAGCTTGTCCCAGCTGCGTTCGCCGGTGACGGGAGAGGTCTTGGCCTCCTGGTCCTTCTTCTCCTTCTCGTCGGCCTGCGCCATCAGGTAGCCGCCGCCGGCGACCAGGGCGGCGACCACGGCGACCGACGCGCCGATGGTGAGGATGCGGACCCGGCGCTCACGGGCGCGCTCCTTGCGGCGGGCCTCTTCGAGCTTGGCGCGGCGTGCCGCGGCCGGGTCGTTCGGGTTCTTGGCGGAAGCCATGGGAAGTCCTCGTCGTTCAACCGATGCATACGGGGCGATGCATGAGGGGTAAAGGGGTCGAGCCGTGCGGAACACCGCTCCCGGTGAACCGGTGCCGGGGCGCGGTGGGGAGCGGGCCGGTTTCTAGACCCGTTGAACCTGGAGACGCAGTTGATCGACGGAACGCACACCGTCGTGCGCCGGACCCCTGATGGCCGCCGCCCCGGTGAGCGGAGCGGCCGGGGCGGACGCCACGGGCGAGGGCACGGCCGCGGGGGCGGACGACGCCGGCAGCACGACGGCCACCGTGTGCGTCGAGCCGCCGTGGCACGACGTACCCAGTCCGCGGTCGCCCGGGGAGGCCAGCACGACCGGCTCGAAGGCCGCCTCGGGGGTCGGGGTGAACGCGCGGACGGCGGCCGGGTCGGGGCCCGCCGCGACCGGCACGGCCGCGGACGAGGTGGTGGCCGAGCAGCAGAAGAGCATGGCCAGGAGGAAGAAGACCCAGCCCAGGGCGAGGGGCGTGCGGGAGCGGCACCCCTGCCGGTCGCTCCGCCTGCTCACCCTGGTCATCGCCCGTCATCGTAGTGGGTGCATGAAAGTTCAAAGAATGTGGGTCGCGCTGTTCGCGGGACAGTGTGCCCGAGTCGTCGCCGTCCGAACAGAGGCAAGTTAATTTACTGGTGTAATACCTGTTAACGTATATGGGTGAGTGATGCACCTACCTGTCCGGAGCGGCCTGTTGCCCGCACCGCCCGCGCGGCCGCCCGCAGGCTCGCGGTGGTTCCGGCCCTGCGGCTGTCGCGCCCCTCGGACACCTGGTTCAAGCCCGCCCTCAGCGTGGTCGCCGCCTCCGCCGTACCCCATCTGACGCTCCTGGCCGTCGGGCGGCTCGACCTCGTCATCTTCACCATGGCCGGTTCGCTCTGCGCGCTCTACGGCCACGGTCTGCCGTACGCGCGGCGGGCCCGCGCCGTCGCCGGCGTGGTGCTCGGCATGGCGGCCGGCCTCGCCGTCTCCCGGGCCGCCGCGGCCCTCACCGACTCGACCGCCGTGCTCATCGCGGTCGGAGCGCTGCTCGCCGCCGTCCAGAAGGCGGTGTGCGATGCCACCCGGATCGGCCCGCCCGGCCATGTGATCTTCACGTTCGTCAGCTCCGCCGCCCTCTTCGCCCCCCAGCGCCCCGAGCAGACCCCCGCCCATCTCGCCCTGACCCTCGGCGCGGGCGCGTTCGCCTGGCTGGTCGTCCTCGCGCCCGCCCTGGTCCGCCGCGAGGGCCCCGAACGCCGGTCCGTCGCCCGCGCCCTGGAGGCCGCCGCCGCGTGCGCCGCCGACCCCGGCCCCCGTACCCGCAACGCCGCGGCCGCCGCCGTGCACGCCGCCTGGCAGTGCCTGCTCGCCTCGGGACGCCCCACGCCCGTCCGCCGGTCGCTGGAGCGCCTGGTGGTGCGTGCCGAGGCGGCCTTCGCCGCGCCGGGTCCCGACGGCGGTGCCGGGGAACCGGACCGGCTGCGGGAGTGGGCGGCCCGGACCCGGGCCAGGGGCCCCGTCCCCACGCCGCCACCGACGGCCGGCACCGCCGACGAGCTGTACGGGATCGCCGCCGAACGCGCCGCCCTGCGCTGCCCCGAGGGCCGTCGCGCGGCCCGCCGCGCGCTGCTGGGACGCCTCGGCCCCGGCTCGCCCCTGCTGCCCGTGGCCCTGCGCACCCTGGTCGGCTGCGCGCTCGCCGGGTACCTCTGCGCCGCACTCGGCGTCGGCCGCCCGTACTGGGCGATCGTCACCGCCGCCTCGCTCCACCAGGCCAACGTCACCCTTTCGTGGGACCGGACCCTCCAGCGCACCCTCGGCAACCTCCTGGGCGTACTCGTCTTCGCCGCCGTGCTGCCCGTGTCCCGGACCGGCCCCCTCGCCCTCGTCTGCTGCTGTCTCTTCCTCAGCTTCGCCGCCGAAGCCCTCATCACCCGCAACTACTGGCTCGGCTCCGTCGCGGTGACCCCGATGGCCCTGCTGGTCCTGGAGTTCGGCGGCGCCCACCCGGCCGGGGAAGTGATCGGGGACCGGGTCCTGGACACCGTCCTCGGCGCGCTCGCCGGCTTCCTGGCCGCCGTGCTCGTCACCAACCGGAGGGCGGCGGGACGCGTCGAGCGGGCGCTCGACACCGCCGAACGGGCCCGCTCCGAGGCCGAGCGGACCGGCGCCGACCCCTCGGCCGCGCCCGCCGAGCGGGACCGGGCGCGCCGGACGCTCACCGCGAGCCTGGTCGAACTGCGCGAGGCGGGCGACACCGCCGCCGGCGAGTGGTGGCAGCGCGCCCTGCCCGAGCAGCGCCTGCTCGCGGCCGAGCTGGCGGGACACCGTACGCTCGCCGCGACAGCACGACGGCGGGGGTCCGGGGCCTCCACGGCCTCCACGCCCACCGCCCCTTCGATCGGAGCGGAGTGACCGACGACATCGTTGCCTCGGTGGTCCGGCAGTGGCAGGCCGTCCACCCCGAGCTCGACACCGGGCCGATGGAGATCATCGGCCGGATCAACCGCTGCGCCGCACTGCTCCAGCAGGCGGAGGACGGTCCGCTGCGCTCCGCCGGGCTGACCCGTGCCGAGTTCGACCTCCTCGGCGCCGTACGCCGGACGGACCGGGAGCTGACCCCCGGCGAACTGGCCCGTGAGACCTTCTCCTCGGGCGCCGCCGTCACCAAGCGCCTGCGCGCCCTCCAGGAACGCGGCCTGGTCGACCGCCGGGGCGACGAACGCGACCGCAGGGTCGCCCATGTCCGCCTCACCGACGAGGGCCGGGCCCTGGTGGACCGGCTGCTGCCCCGGCAGCTCGCCTACGAACGCACGGTGCTGGCCGGCCTCGACGAGAGCGGCCGCGACGAACTCGGCTCCCGGCTCGGCGAACTGCTCGTCCAGTTGGAGGGGCGGCTCGGCGGGGGCCGGTACTGAGCCGACCATCGGTGGCGGGACCGAGGGGCGCGTCGTGGACGAGGTCCCGTGCGACGCGTCGCAGGGGTGGGCCCGCGCACGTGTGTGTCGGAGCGGGGGAGCCACGGACCCGCGTCAGAGCGGCCGCTCGGCCCGTCACCCTTCCGTCGACCGTGAATCTGCACCTTTCGATCCGGTTCGATCAGGTGTTTTGTTGTCTTGTTCTATGCGAGGAACCCCGTTGACCTGATGGCGATTTGCCCAATTTTGCCCCGATATGGGGCGGGTTGAGATCCCGCCTCTCATCGTGAATGGCGTCCCAAGTGAACTCTTTCCAGCCATCATCACTCACCGCGCACACGTGAAAGCGCTGCGTGCAAAAACTGGTGAGTGTATTCCTCTTCGCGAGCTTCCGCAGGGGGTTGGGTGAATATGCCGAAGCACTGTTCTGATCTGGCTAAGCTCACGCGCAGTGAAGTCGAGTTGAGATGAATTCGAGCACTTGTTCCTGAGTATCCGCTCACGTGCGCATACATCCCGGAATCAACCGCCAGAGGGTTTTAGATGGTCCGTGTTGAATCACCGCCGACCGACAGAGAAGTACCCGTCGTCCGCGTAGTCCTGCTTCCCGTGGTGCTGCTCCTCGGCGCGACCGCCGCCGGGTCGGCCCTGGTCGCACCGGCCGCGCGGATACCAGTCGCCGTGTGCGGCGCGATCACCGCGCTCGTGGTCGCCGTACTCACCGTGGCGCTGCACCGCCGCCGCCACGCCATGCGCGTGCAGCGGGCGGAGTACGAACAGCGCATCGCCTACCTGGAACACCGCATCCTCTCGCACGACGCCGAGACGGTACGGCTCACCAGGGAAGTCATGCCCACCGCCATCAAGCGGCTGCGCGTGGGCAATTCACCCGAAGAGGTGATGCGCGACATCGTCGACGCGGACGTGGCCAACCGCCATCTGCCCAAGGCGCTGCGCGAGCAGATCCGCCAGGTCCTCGAAGTCATCGACAACGAGGAGGCGCGCCGCGACTCCGCCCAGCGCGCCTTCGTCAGCGTCGCCCGCCGCGTCCAGGCGATCGTGCACCGCCAGGCCAGTGAACTGCGGGAGATGGAGGACCACTACGGGCGCAACCCCGAGGTCTTCGACGACCTGCTGCGCATCGACCACGGCACCGCGCTGATCGGCCGCCTCGCCGACTCCATCGCCGTGCTCGGCGGCGCCCGCCCCAGCCGCCAGTGGCCCAAGCCCGTGCCGCTGTACAGCGTCCTGCGCGGCGCGATGTCCCGCATCCTGGAGTACCAGCGCGTCGATCTGCACTCGATCGCCAAGGTCGCCATCGTCGGCACCTCGGTCGAACCGCTCATCCACGCCTGCGCCGAACTCCTCGACAACGCGACCCGCTACTCGCCGCCCCAGACCCGGGTGCACGTCACCGCGGTCGAGGTGCAGACCGGCATCGCCATCGAGATCGAGGACGGCGGCGTCAGCCTCAGCGAGGAGGCCCGCGCCCGCGCCGAGAACATGCTCGCGCAGGCCCAGGCCGGCATCAACATGAACGACCTCGGGGAGTCCCCGCGCCTCGGCATGGCCGTCGTCGGCAGGCTCTCCCGGATGTACCAACTCCAGGTGTCGCTGCGCCAGTCCGCGTACGGCGGCGTCCGCGCCGTCCTCGTCGTCCCGCGCGACATGATCACCACCGGGCCCGCTCCGGGCATCGCCCACGGCATCGGCGCCACCTCGCGGCCCACCAGCTCGCTGGACATGTCGCAGCTCCAGCACGTGGTGCCGCCACCCGGCAAGCGCAAGCCCAAGCCCGCCCCCACCGGCCCGGTGCCGTCCGTGGCCGCACCGGTCCCCGCCGGCGGCCCCGCGGCCGCCCTGGAGGACGACGTTCCCGTGGTCACCGAGTGGACCGAGAACGGGCTGCCGCAGCGCCGCAGCCGGGGCCGCGCCCCGCTCGGTTCGCACAACCTCCCGCAGCCGCCGCCGGCCCCCGCCCACGCCAACGGCTCCCAGCCCGGCCGGGACCAGGGCGCGGGCGACGGAAGCGGCGGCGAGAAGCCCCCCGGCCTGTGGCTGGAGGCGTTCACCAAGGCCGTCAACGGCGTACCGCAGGAACGCAAGCACGGCGAAGACTCCGATGACGCGTGGGACAAGGGAGACCTGAAGTGATCCAGCAGCGGGGAAACATGGACTGGATGCTCAAGGAGCTGGCCGACGACGTCCCGAGCATCCATCAGATCGTGGTGCTCTCGTCGGACGGTCTGCGCATCGCCATGCACGGCGGCGATCCCGACGTCGCCGACCGGCTCGCGGCGGCCTGCGCCGGACTGCAGAGCCTGGCCGCCGCGGTGGCCACCGAGATCCCGTACAGCGACGGCCTCATGAAGCTCGTCGTCATCGAGGTGACCGGCGGGTTCTTCTACCTGATGGCGGCCGGCACCGGCGCCTACCTCGCGGTCCTGGCCGGTGAGACCGTCGACGCCGGACTCGTCGGCGCCCGGATGCGGGACATGGTCGTGCGGATCGGAGCCCACCTGACCAGTCCGCCCCGCCACGGCGGGCAGCCCGGATGAGCGAACCCCGACGGGAGCGCCGCAAGGCCGACCCGGACCTCCACGATCCGGAACGGCTGTACGTGATCACGGGCGACCTCGACACCGGCGGGCGGGCCTCGCTCGACCTGGTCACCATGGTCGTCGCACAGGCGGAGCCCTCGCCGACGTTCCAGCCCGAACAGGCGGCCATCCTCCGGCTGTGCCAGTCCCCCCTGTCCGTCGCCGAGATCTCGGCCTACCTCGGCCTGCCGTTCAGCGTGGTCACCTCGCTCCTGAGCGATCTCCTCGCGACCGAACTGATCGAGTCGCGGGACCCGATCGTCCGCGCCACGCTCCCCGACAGGTCCCTTCTCGAAGCGGTGATGCATGGACTTCAGAAGCTCTGACACGATCACCGGGCCCCGCAGCGAGGACGTCCTCCCCACCACGGCCACCGCCGCGGTGAAGGTCGTGATCGTCGGAGGGTTCGGGGTCGGCAAGACGACCATGGTCGGCTCGGTGAGCGAGATCCGGCCGCTGACGACCGAAGAGACCATGACCCAGGCCGGCGTCGGCGTGGACGACAACTCCGGCGTGGAGACGAAGACCGCCACCACGGTCGCCATGGACTTCGGACGGATCAGCCTCAGCGAGGAACTGGTCCTCTACCTGTTCGGCACCCCCGGCCAGGAACGCTTCTGGTTCCTGTGGAACGGCCTCTTCGAGGGCGCTCTCGGCGCGGTCGTCCTCATCGACACGAGACGGCTGGAGGTCAGCTTCGACGTCATCGGCCGGCTGGAGGAGCGCGGAGTGCCGTTCGTCGTGGCCGTGAACACCTTCCCCAACGCACCCCGCCACCCGGTCGAGGCCCTGCGCAGGGCCCTCGACCTGCCGGACGAGGTACCGATGATCGACTGCGATGCTCGGCTGCGCACCTCCAGCCGCGACGTACTGATGACCCTGATGCGCTACCTGCACAGCCTGGCCGTCCCCCTCGCCTGACGTGGTACGCGCCGGAGCCCCGCGACCGGCACCCGGCCGGGCGTACGCCATCCCGCGGCGTACGCCTCCGGCCGGGTCCGTCCCCGCACGCCCCCGTTCGCGCACCAGCCCCGGAATCCTGATCCCTGGAGACCCTGTGACAACCCCGTTCCACCACGAACCCGGCGCCGTCCCCCCGCCCCGGTGCCCGGCCCACAACCTCGACATCGGCCCCGGCGGACTGCGCCGCCTCTACGGCCCCGAGGCGGAGAACGACCCCGCGGGCCTCTACGACAAGCTCCGCGCGGAACACGGCTCGGTCGCCCCGGTCCTGCTCCACGGCGATGTGCCCGCCTGGCTGGTGCTCGGCCACAGCGAGAACCTCCACCTGACCCGCACGCCGTCCCAGTTCTCCCGCGACTCGCGGCGCTGGCGCGCCCTCCAGGACGGCAGCGTCGCCCCGGACCACCCGCTCGCCCCGATCTTCACCTGGCAGCCCGTCTGCGTGTTCGCCGACGGCGCCCAGCACGAACGGCAGCGCGGCGCCGTCACCGACAGCATGGCGCGCATCGACACCCGTGGCGTGCGCCGCCACATCAACCGCTTCAGCAACCGGCTCGTGAACGACTTCTGCGAGAAGGGCAGCGCCGACCTGGTCGGCCAGTTCGCGGAGCACCTGCCGATGATGGTCATGTGCGCGATCTTCGGCATGCCGGAGGAGTACGACGAGCGCCTCGTCCAGGCGGCCCGTGACATGACGCGCGGCACCGAGACCGCGGTCAGCAGCAACGCCCACGTCGTGGCCGTCCTGACCCGGCTCGTGGAACGCCGCCGCGCCGCCCCCGAGCCGGACTTCGCGAGCTGGCTGGTCGAACACCCCGCGGAGATGACCGACATCGAGGTCGTCGAACACCTCCGCCTCACCCTGATCGCCGCCTACGAGTCCACCGCCAACCTCATCGCCAACGTGCTGCGGATGGTCCTGACCGACCCCCGCTTCCGCGCCCGGCTCAGCGGCGGCCACATGACCGTCCCCGAGGCGGTCGAGCAGACCCTCTGGGACGAGCCGCCGTTCACCGCCGTCTTCGGCCGCTGGGCGGTCGGCGACACGGAGCTCGGCGGGCAGCGGATCAGGGCGGGCGACGCCCTGCTCGTCGGGATCGCGCCGGCCAACACCGATCCTGCGGTACGCCCCGACCTCGGTGCCGACATGGGCGGCAACCGCGCCCACCTCGCCTTCAGCGGCGGCCCCCACGAGTGTCCCGGCCAGGACATCGGCCGCGCCATCGCCGATGTCGGGGTCGACGCCCTCCTGATGCGACTGCCGGACCTGGAACTCGGCGTCCAGGAGAGCGAACTGCGCCGGGTCGGCAACATCATGTCCCGCCACCTGGTGGAGCTGCCGGTGAAGTTCGCCCCCAGCCCGCAGCAGAAGCTGGACGCCGACCCGCTCTCCCTGATGTCCCGCAACTCCCGTCCGGCCGACGCCTGGGAGATCTCCTCCCCGGCCAGGACCGTCCCCGAGCCCCGGCACGAGGCAGCCGGAGCACAGCCCGCCCACGCTCCCGGCGCCGTACCCCGGCCCGCCCCTGCCGCACCGCCCGTCGCCGCACCGGTACCGGCCCCCGCCGAACCCGCCCCGGTGCCGACGATCCCGCAGCAGCGCCGTCCTCCGGCCCCCGCCCGGCTCTGGCAGGCGGTCACCCGCTGGTGGAACGGCCACTGATCCACGGACCGCGGCCCACCCGGCCGAGCACGTCCCGGCCGCGGCGGTCCCGGACCGTACCCACGGGTCCGGGGTCGCCGCGCCGCGCGCCCCGGCGGACGCGGGCAGCGCCGTCGAGCCGGAGCTGCCCGTACCATCGAGCAGCGTGAAGCTGACAATTCTCGGTGGTGGCGGATTCCGGGTGCCTCTCGTGTACGGGGCCCTCCTCGGCGATCACGGCGAGGGCCGCATTGCGCGGGTCACGCTGTACGACACCGACGCCGACCGGCTCACCGCCGTCGCCCGCGTCCTGGCGGAACAGGGGCGGGACATCGCCGACGCCCCCGCCGTCGTCGCCACCACGGAACTCGACGAGGCGCTGCGCGGCGCCGACTTCGTCTTCTCCGCCATCCGGGTCGGCGGCCTGGCGGGCCGCGCCGCCGACGAGCGGGTCGCCCTCGACGAGGGCGTGCTCGGCCAGGAGACGGTCGGCGCCGGAGGCATCGCGTACGGGCTGCGTACCGTCCCCGTCGCCCTCGGTCTCGCCCGGCGCATCGCCCGGCTCGCCCCGGACGCCTGGGTCATCAACTTCACCAATCCGGCCGGGCTCGTCACCGAGGCCATGTCCCGGCACCTCGGCGACCGGGTCATCGGCATCTGCGACTCGCCGGTCGGGCTGGGACGGCGGATCGCCCGTGCGCTGGGGGCCGACCCGGACCGCGCCCGCATCGACTACGCGGGCCTCAACCACCTGGGATGGGTGCGGGGGCTGTACGTGGACGGCCGGGACGAGCTGCCCCGGCTGCTCGCCGACCCGAAGCTGCTCGAATCCTTCGAGGAGGGCCGTCTCTTCGGCGCGGACCTGCTCCGGTCGCTGGGCGCGATCCCCAACGAGTACCTGCACTACTACTACTTCAACCGGGAAGCCGTTCGCGCCTACCGGGAGGCCGAGCGGAGCCGCGGCGCCTTCCTCCAGGACCAGCAGGAGGGCTTCTACGCCCGGATGCGCGAGCCGGGCACCCCCGCCCTGGCCACCTGGGACCGCACCCGCGCCGAGCGTGAGGCCACGTACATGGCGGAGAGCCGCGAGGTCGCCGGGGTGGGGGAGCGGGAGGAGAGCGACCTCGCGTCCGGCGGCTACGAACAGGTCGCGCTCGCGCTGATGCGCGCCGTCGCCCGCGACGAACGCGCCTCGCTGATCCTCAACGTCCGCAATCGCACGGCCCTTCCGGCCCTGGACGCGGATGCCGTCGTCGAGGTGCCCTGCCTCGTCGACGCGAACGGGGCGCATCCGGTGGCCGTCGCGCCCCTCCCGTACCACGCGCTCGGCCTGGTCGCCGCGGTGAAGGCCGTGGAACGCGCGGTGCTGGAGGCGGCGGAGAGCGGGTCCCGCGCGGCGGCCGTCCAGGCGTTCGCCCTGCACCCGCTGGTCGATTCGGTGACGGTGGCCCGGCGGCTGCTCGATCGGTACACCGCGGTCCACCCCGAACTCGCCTACCTCGACCGGCCCTGACCCCGTACCGGGGCCGGCCGCATCCGTGGCCGGGGCCGGACTCTCAGGGGGCCGGTACGACGCTCGGCGCTCCCGCCGAGGCCCAGCTCGGGGCCACCCCGGTCAGCTGGCAGACCATCAGGAAGAGCGGGATGGGCGGCGTGTAGGGAGTGAGGCCGTCCGGGGAGTGGATCAGCCGGGGGCGCCCGCCGGGCACGTCCGCGTCACGCGCGTAGGTCACCTGCTCGGGCCAGTCGAGGTCCAGGTCGGAGCCGGCCGGGACGATCCACCACCAGCGGTCCGCGTCGGCGAAGACACAGCCGGTACGCGGCAGATGGGACATCAGGCGGAAGCCGTGCCGGGCGGGCACCCCGACCGCGTCGCAGCCCAGGGAGGCCGTCATCGAGGCCGGCAGGGCCAGCCGCACCCGGCCGCCGCGAGCCTGCTCGGTCGTCCGGACCCGGTGTGCCGTCCGCAGCCTGGCCAGTGCGTTCCTCAACACGTCCGCTCCGCGCCGGACGGCTGCCCGGCCTCGTCCGGCAGCTCGGCCCAGACGATGCGTCCGGAGGCGCGCCCCGCGTCGTGCGACCCCCAGGCGCTGCTCATCGCGTCCACGAGGAGCAGACCGCGGCCGTGCTCGTCGTCGGAGGAACGGCGCAGCCGCGGGCCGCCGGGCTGGTGGCCCTGGTCCTGCACGGCTATCCGCAGTCGTCCGCCGGGGCGGCTCAGCTCGCAGACCACTCGGGTGCTCGCCGTGTGCACGACCGCGTTGGTCACCAGCTCGGAGACGATCAGGACGGCCGCCTCACAGGTGTCGCGGCCCAGGTCCCAGGCGTCCAGCCGCGTCCGTGCCAGTTCACGGGCTCCGGCAACCGACTCGGGGCGCGCCGGCAGTGCGAAGCAGTAACGGAGCGCCTCCGCACCGGGGCTGAGATCCATGAGCCGGGGGATGAGCGCACTGCCAGGTGCCACGACCGATTCCTCACAGTGGGGGCTGCGTCACGTTCCGCCGCCGGGCGACCGGGGGCGGGCATGACTGAGCGAACTGGTTCGGGGCCAACTCTCCTCCTGACGATGACACTTGGCAAGAGGCACTCTGAAAATTGCAGAGTGGCTGTGTCGTCGGAAGCGCCCGCGTGGCACACTGCTCGCACACCAGCGCATGGGGAGGTCTGAAGTGAGCGAACCGCGGTCCGCCCCGACCGTGGGCCAGGTCGTTCTCGGCAAGCGCCTGCAGGATCTGCGCGAGCGTGTCGGCCTGACCCGCGATCAGGCGGCGAAGGTCCTCCGGGTCGCCCCGGCGACGATACGCAGGATGGAGACGGCCGAGGTCGGGCTGAAGATCCCCTACGTCCAGCTGCTGTTGAAGGAGTACGGCGTCACCGACCAGGAGGCCGAAGCCTTCGTCGAGCTCGCGGAGGAGGCCAACAGGCCGGGCTGGTGGCAGCGCTTCCACGACGTCCTGCCCGACTGGTTCAGCATGTACGTCAGCCTGGAAGGCGCGGCGAGCCTGCTGCGCATGTACGAACCCCACTTCGTGCCCGGACTGCTCCAGACCGAGGAGTACGCCCGCTCCGTGATGCGGACCGGAGCGATCGGCCATACCCGGCCCGAGGACATCGAGCGCCATGTCGCGCTGCGGATGGAGCGGCAGTCCCTGCTGGACAAGGACGAGGCCCCCAAGCTCTGGGTGATCATGGACGAGACGGTGCTGCGGCGGCCCGTCGGCAGCGCACAGGTGATGCGCGGACAGATCGACAAGCTGCTCGAAGCGACCGAACTGACCCATGTCACCGTTCAGATCGCGGAGTTCGCCACCGGCCACCATCCGGGCACCTACGGGCCGTTCGTCCTCTTCCGGTTCGCCGTCCCCGAACTCCCCGACATGGTCTACAGCGAGTACCTGACCGGAGCCGTCTACTTCGACGCCCGCCCCGAGGTGGCCTCCTACCTCGAAGTCATGGACCGCATGGCGGCTCAGGCCGCGACTGCACAACGCACGAAGGAAATCCTCCGGGACTTCCGCAAGGAGCTGTGATGGACCGCATATACAACGGCATGCCGGCCGGTGACCTCGGCTCCGAAGGCTGGTACAAGCCGTGGAGCGGAGGCAACGGCGGCAACTGCGTCGAGGCGATGAAACTCGCCGACGGACGGGTCGCCGTACGCCAGTCCGCGGACCCGGAAGGCCCGGCCCTCATCTACTCCAACGGCGAGATCGCCGCGTTCATCCAGGGAGCCAAGGCCGGTCAGGCCGACTTCCTGCTCACCTGAGACACTCCGCACGCCGCACCCCCGCACCCGTTCTCCCATCGTCGACCCACGGACCCTGACCACGGAGCGCGCCATGACCGGACAAGAGCACCACCCCATCGAGATCGACACCACCAAGCCGCACCCGGCCCGGATGTACGACTGGTTCCTCGGCGGCAAGGACAACTATCCGGTCGACGAACAGATGGCGCGGCAACTGCTCGCCCTGGACGCGCGGGGACGGGACATGGCACGGGTCAACCGGGCGTTCATGCACCGGGCCACCCGCTGGCTCGCCGAGAGCGGGGTACGCCAGTTCCTGGACATCGGCACCGGCATACCCACCGAACCGAACCTCCACCAGATCGCCCAGCGGGCCGCCCCCGACGCCCGCGTCGTCTACTGCGACAACGACCCGATCGTGCTCGCCCACGCGGCTGCCCTCCTGCGCTCCACGCCCGAGGGGGTCACCGAATACATCCAGGCCGACGCCCGCAAGCCGGAGACCATCCTGGCGGAGGCCGGCAAGGTCCTGGACTTCGACCGGCCGATCGCCCTGTCGCTGCTGGCCCTGCTGCACTTCATCGACGACGAGGACGGTGCGGGCGACCTGGTCGACAAGCTGGTCGAGCAGCTGCCCTCCGGCAGCTACCTGGTGCTCTCGCACACCACCGGCGATTTCAACCCGGAGGGCGCGGCGCAGGCACGGGCCATGTACAAGGAGCGCGGGATGACCCTGCGGCCCCGCAGCCGCGCCGAACTGACCGCCTTCTTCGACGGCCTCGACCTGGTCGAGCCGGGCGTCACGCTCTCGGCCGACTGGCACCCGGAGCTCGGCGAGGTCATCGACGTCCCCGGCGACGAGCCGATCCCCGGTTACGCCGGCGTGGCCCGCAAACCCTGACGCGCGCCTCCGCGGCCGGCGGGGGCGGGGCGGAGCGACGGCGGAGACCATGCCCTCGCTCCGCCCCGCCCGCCGCACGCGTCACAATGGACCCATGTCACGACGCACCTCCCGGCCGCGGGCGACCGCCGCCCCGCAGGTCACCCCCGCCTCGCCGTGCCCCTGCGGCCTGCCCGCCGCCTACGGGGAGTGCTGCGGCCGGTACCACTCCGGCAGCGCCGCCGCACCGACCTGCGAGGCCCTGATGCGCTCCCGGTACGCGGCCTTCGCCGTCCAGGACGCGGCGTACCTGCTGCGCACCTGGCACCCCGAGACCCGGCCACCCGGCGTCGACTTCGACCCCGCGATGCGCTGGGTACGCCTGGAGATCCTGGACACCACCGAGGGCAGCGCCTTCCACTCCACCGGAACGGTCACCTTCCGCGCCCACTACACCGACGACGGACGTCCCGACTCCCTCCACGAGAAGAGCCGCTTCGTCCGGCACGAGGGGGCCTGGGTGTACACGACAGCGGTCTTCGTCGACTGAGCCGCCCGCACCCCCTGCCGGGCACGGACCGGGGCCCGGACGTGCGGACGGCGGCGGGCCGCCGGGGTTCAGACCGGCGCGCCCACCCGTGAGGAGCCGCCGGGAGCGGCCGCGGGGGACAGCTCCTGGGCCAGATCCTCCGCCAGCAGCCGTTTGGCGATCACGTCGACGGTGGCCCGGAGCCGACGGTCGTCGGGGCGGGCCCCGTCCTCGGCCAGGCGCTCGTTGAGCCAGCGGCCCCAGGCGTCCGAGATCACCGCCGCCTCGCGCCGGCCCGCCGCCGTGTGCGAGAAGATCCGGCCGTCGCCCGTGAGGTAGCCCTCCTCGATCATCCGGTCGAAGACGGGCACCAGTACCTCCGGCGGGATGCGGTGCCGGGCCGCGATCAGCCGGAGCCCCGCATGGCCGACCATCCGGGTGAAGAGGTCCACCTGCATCACCGCCCAGGCCCCCGCCATGTCGAGCCGGGTGTCGGACCCGGCGGTGATCCGCCGGGCGGTCTCCGGCCCGGCGTCCCGCAGGATCGTGGCCACGGCGAACTCCAGGACCTTCGCCGAGTCCCCGCTGCCCGGCTGGGCGAAGCCCTCGCCCATGTCCGTCGAACCGAGCCGGGCGGAGTCCCGCAGCTTCACCTCCTTGAGGAACAGCGCGACGACGAAGCCGAGCAGCGCCACGGGCACCGTCCACAGGAACACCGTGTGCAGCGTGTCCGCGTACGCCTGGGCCAGCGGTTCCGACTGGGCCGCGGGCAGGGCGTGCAGCGCCTGCGGGCTCTGCGACGCGCCGGCGAGGGCCGCCGGATCGCCGCCCACCGCCACCGCCCGGGCGACGCCGTCGGTGAGGTTCGGCTTCAGCGCGTTGGCGTAGATGGTGCCGAACACCGCGGTGCCGAAGGCGCTGCCCAGCGTACGGAAGAACGTCACGCCCGAGGTGGCCGTGCCCAGATCCTCGTAGTCCACGGTGTTCTGCACGGCGATCGTCAGCACCTGCATCGCCAGTCCGATGCCGAGCCCCAGCACCACCATGTAGAGGGATTCCAGCCAGACTCCGGTCCCCGGCCCCATCCTCGACAGCAGGAACAGCCCGGCCGCCATGACCAGCGTCCCCACGATCGGGAACACCCGGTAGCGGCCCGTCCTGCTCACCACGTTGCCGCTGAAGATCGACGCGGCCAGCAGGCCGACGACCAGGGGGAGCGTCCGCACCCCCGAGAGCGTCGCCGAGTCCCCGTCCACGTACTGGAGGTAGGTCGGCAGGAAGATCATCGAGCCGAGCATCGCGAAGCCCACGATGAAGCTGAGGACCGAGCAGACCGTGAAGACCGGGTTGCGGAACAGCCGCATCGGCAGCATCGGTTCCTTCGCCCGCGTCTCCACCCCGCAGAACAGGGCGAGTGCGATCAGTCCGCCGGCGAAGAGGCCGATGATCATGGCCGAGCCCCAGGCGTACTCGTTCCCGCCCCAGCTCGTCGCCAGGATCAGCGCGCTCGCCCCGACGGTGACCAGCGCGATGCCGGTGTAGTCGATGACCGGGCGGCCCGCGGCCTTCACCGAGGGGATGTTCCGGGCGGCGGCGATGACCACGACGATGGCGATCGGGACGTTGACGTAGAACGCCCAGCGCCAGGTCAGGTGGTCGGTGAACAGTCCGCCGAGCAGGGGCCCGATCACGGTCGAGATGCCGAAGACCGCGCCGATGGCACCCTGGTACTTGCCGCGTTCGCGCAGCGGGATCACGTCCGCGATCAGCGCCATCGACGTGACCATGAGGCCGCCCGCGCCGATGCCCTGCATACCGCGCCAGAGGATCAGCAGCAGCATGTCCGAGGCGAGGCCGCACAGGAACGATCCCGTGATGAAGATGACCGCCGAGACCTGGAACACCAGCTTCCGGCCGAACTGGTCGCCGAACTTGCCGACGAGGACGGTGGCCACCGTCTCGGCCAGCAGATAGGCGGTGACCACCCACGACATGTGCGAGGCACCGCCCAGATCCGAGACGATCGTGGGCAGGGCGGTGCCCACGATCGTCTGGTCGAGCGCCGCGAGCAGCATGCCGAGCACGATCGTGGCGAAGACGATGTTGCGCCGCCGCCGGTCCAGGACGGGCGGCGGCGCGGTGGAGTCCTGCGCGGCGGGGGCGTGCTCGCTGGCAGTGGTCACCTCTGCACCCTCACACCGGCCCGGAGCCCCCGCATGCGGAAGCGGGCCGGACGGGGGTCAGCGGGGCAGCGAGGCGATCGACCTCGTCAGCCGGGCCACGAACGCCTCACGGACGTCCTCGGGTACCCGGTCGAGCGAGAGGTACGGATTGAGGTCCTCCAGTTCGACCAGGAACAGGGCGCCGTCCGCCGTCCGGCAGGCGTCCACCCGCTGGATTCCGTGGGTCAGGGAGTTCCAGGCGACGAAGCGCCGGGCGAACTCCAGGTCCGCCGCGCTCGCCGCGTACGGCTCCAGCACCCAGCGCCGCTCCGGGTCGGGTGCGTACAGCGCGTACTGGAAGTCGTGGTCCACGAAGTAGAAGGACACCTCGTGGCGGAAGTCGATCCGGGGCTGGACGAGCAGGGAGCCCTCGGACGCCCGCCCCAGCGCGCCCTTTGCCTCCGCTGCCGTGACGAACCGCAGCCCGACCGAGTCCGCCCCCAGCTTCGGCTTGACCGCGTACTCGGCGACGTCGGGCAGCCGGGCCAGATCGGCCTCGCGGTCCACCGTGGGGATGACCGGGAGGCCGGCCCGGTCCATCTCGACCAGGTACTCCTTGCCCGCCATGTCGCCCCGCCCGTGCAGCGGGTTGTAGACCGCCGTCCCCAGTTCCCGCGCCCGCGAACGGAAGGCGTCGTAGGCGTCCCGGTAGTGCAGCACGGGCCCGCTGTTGCGGACCAGCACGGTGTCGAAGCCCTCCAGCAGCGCGGCCGCGTCCCGTGGGTGGCAGAGCGCGACGTCGAACGTCTCGCGCAGCCGGGAGGAGAGGAAGACGTCCTCGTCGCCGTAGCGCCGCCCGCGCGCCTCGTACGCGAGATCGGTGACGAGCAGCAGGGAGGAGCGGCGGACGCCGCCCGCACCGGACTCGGTGGCGGTGGCGGGCAAGGGCGGCATGGGGACCTCCGGTGGTCGCGCGGGACGGGGGACCACTATCCCTCAGCGGATGTGACGCCCCGAGATCGCCCGTGCGATGACCAGCCGCTGGATCTCGCTGGTCCCCTCGAAAATGGTGTAGATCTTGGCGTCGCGGTACATCCGCTCCACCGGGTGCTCCCGGCTGTAGCCCGCACCGCCGAGGATCTGGACCGCCTTCTCCGTGGCCGCGACGGCGAGTTCGCCGGCCCGCAGCTTGGACATGGAGCCCTGGCCCGCGTCGAAGGTGCGGTCGTTGCGGGCCATCCAGGCGGCCTGCCAGATCAGCAGGCGTACGGCCTCGATCTCGGTACGGAGGTCGGCCAGGGCGAAGGCGATCGACTGGTTCTCGATGATCGGCCTGCCGAACGCCTCGCGCTCCCCGGCGTACTCCAGGGCGTACTCGTAGGCGGCCCGCGCGATGCCGAGCGCCTGGGCGGCGACGGTCGGGCGGCTGACCTCGAACGTGGCCATCGCCGCCTGGCCCTTGGCCGCGCCGCCCTCGCGTGCTCGGGCGAGGCGGGCGTCCAGCCTCTCCTTTCCGCCGAGCAGGCAGTGCCCCGGTACGGTGACCTCGTCGAGGAAGAGGTCGGCCGTGTGCGAGGCGCGCAGGCCCAGCTTCTTGACCGTACGGCCCGGAGTGAGGCCCCTCGTTCGGGGCGGCACGATGAACGCTGCCTGGCCGCGCGAGCCGAGGGAGGGATCGACCGAGGCGACGACGACATGGACCTCGGCGATGCCGCCGTTGGTGATCCACGCCTTCTGACCGGAGATCACCCACTCGTCCTTCGCCTCGACGTAGCGGGCCCGCGTCGTCATCGCGGAGACGTCGGAGCCGGCCCCCGGTTCGGAGACGCAGAAGGCGGCGACCTTCGGGTCGTCCGCGTCGCCGTAGCACTGCGGCACCCACTCGGCGAGCTGGTCCGGGGTGCCGGAGGCGAAGATCCCGGCGACCGCGAGCGAAGTGCCGAAGAGGGCCATGCCGATGCCCGCGTCGCCCCAGAACAGCTCCTCGTTGGCGATCTGGAGGGAGAGCCCGGTGGGGTCCCCGTAGAGGTCGGCGAGCGATTCGAAACCGTACAGACCGATCCGGGCGGCCTCCTGGATCACCGGCCAGGGGGTCTCCTCGCGGGCGTCCCACTCGGCCGCGGCCGGGCGGACCACCCGGGCGGCGAAGCCGTGCACCCAGGCGCGCAGGTCCTGCTGCTCCTCGGTCAGGGCGAGGGAGAAGAAGCTCATGTCCTCACGCCTTCGGGATGTCGAAGTAGCGGGTCAGGCCGGAGGCCAGGCCGACGTCACCGGCGACCTTCAACTTGCGCATCATGAACATGGTGACCGGATTGCCGTTGCCGGAGACGAGTTTGAGGAATTCCACGTCGCCCATCACCAGTGTGGTGCGCGGCTCGGCCTCGGACCGGCCGGGGGTGACCTCGCAGACGCCGTCCGCTATCGCGGTCTCGTAGACCGCGTCGCTCTCCCCGGTCACCTTCCAGCGGATCAGCGCGGTGAGACCGCCGGCCGCCTCCGGCCGGAACTGCTGCTTCATCCGGCCGAAGACCTCGCCGAGTATCCGGGTGCGCAGCTCTCCGCGCATGACCTCGGTGATCTGCCGGGAGGACAGGCTCTTGACGATCCGGGCGAACTCCTCGGGGGCGACCGCCGCGAAGTCGAGCCGGGCCAGGTCGTCGCCGAGGTTGCCGCTGCTGGTTCCGTCCACGCCGAATTCCTTACTCCGAAGTAAACTTACTTTGGAGTAAGGTACGGGTGGCGGAGGCCGTCCCGCAAGAGAGGTCCGGCCGGGCTCCCCCCTCGCTCCGGCCGTTCGGCGGCCCGGCCCCGATCCCCCTCCGCTGCCGGGCGCGCGGCGCGCGCGGGTGCGGGTCAGAAGGGGGAGCCCGGCAGCACGGCGAGGTGGGGATGATGCGCGGCCAGCACCTTGTTGGCGCGGGCCAGGTCGGACAGCGCCTGCTCGCGGTCGGCCTGGTCCTCGACGCCCAGCCGGGGGCCGCGGAACCTGCGGACCTCGCGGGCCGCGCAATCGGCGTCGAACTCCGCCTGGAGGATGTTCGGCGGAATGCACGAACCGATCAGCGCGGCGACCCGGTCCGGGATCGGCACGGGGACGAGGAGGTGCGAGGCGGTCATCGGGGCCCTCTCGGGTGGTCGGCCTGGAGGCGGTGCGGGGCCCGCCGCCCGATCGGCGGCAGGTTCCCTCCTGTGTACGGGACGCGGTTCCGGGTTTCTCGTCGGATACGTCTCCGTGTCGCAACCGTTTGGGACTGACCGTCTATTTCGCTTTACCCGCCGGTAAGTTGACCCGTCGCGCCGAACGTGCTCCGGATCAGGGTGATGTGCCGGTGGAGCGGGAACGCAGGCGCAGGGCTCGCAGCACCGCCTCCGTGGCGAAACGGCTCTCGGGATCGACGAGTTGATCACCGAAGATGGTCTCCAGGCTGCGCATGCGGTAGCGCACGGTCTGCGGGTGGACATCCAGCAGCGCACCCATCTGGGCGGCCGTGCCCCGCGTGTCGAGCCAGATCCGCAGCGTCTCGACCAGCCGGTCCCGGCGGGTGGCGCTGATCCCCGCGACGGCGGCGAGCTCCCGCTGGGCGAGCTGGTCCAGCAGGGCGGGGTCGGAGAGCAGCCACAGGGTGATGAGGTGGTCCTCGCAGCGGATCAGCGGGGCGTCGTCGATCACGCCGGAGTCGACGAGCTCCAGGACCCGGCGGGCCCAGCGGACCGACTCGCAGGCCAGCGCCGTGGGGACGGTCAGCCCGATCGCCGCGCGGGTGTCCGGCAGGGCCTGCTCCAGCATGGATCTTCGGGCGTCGGTCATCGGGCCGGGGATGAGCAGATGCGGCTGAGGGGCGCTGAGGTCGATGAGGAGGTCGCGGTCGGCGCGCATCCGGTCCAGCTCCGCCGGGGCGCGTACGGCGATCAGCGTGACCTCTTCCGGCAGCGCCCAGGCCGCCTGCTCGCAGAGGTCCGCGATGGCGCTGCCGGGTGCCGGCCGTCCGGCGAGGATGAGGTGGAGCAGGCGGCGGCGCAGGGCCTCGCTGTGCTCGCCCGACTGGGACTGCACCTCCAGGAATCCTTCCCTGGACAGGGATTCCAGCTCGTCGACGTAGGCGAAGAGGGCGTCGGCGAAGCTCAGCAGCAGGGTGGGGGAGAGACGGTAGCTCTGTCCCACCTTCTTCGCCCGCCGCAGCGCCACGCGTGCGCCCAGCCGGTAGGCCCCCTGGAGGGTGTCCATGGTCCGGCCCTCGTACGCCTCGAACCGCCCGAAGCGCCGGCACATGTCGTCCCGGAGCGCGGTGGAGGAGGTGGGCTCGGCCACCAGGTCGACGAACGAGGAGAGGCTCTGCTCCACGCCCACCCGGATGGCCTGACCGTTCGGTCCGTCGAGCAGACGGGCGTATTCCGGGTAGGCCCGCGTGACCTCGACACCGATTTCCTTGATGAGGCTCGGCAGTTCGGGCCGCATGATCGCCGCGAATTCCTGGGGGAGGGGCCCCAGGGGGTCTTCGGTGTCCAACGGCTGTATGAGATGTGCCATGACAAGTCCCCTTGCTCTCGGCGCCCGGTGGTGGGGTGAGGCGGTGGGGGGAAAGCGCTCCCACGAACCGACAGGTGCGTACCAAGTCCGCGACGAAGATAGACCAAGTGACTGGCACTGCACACCACTTGGACAAGATCGGCGTGCAGGGGCCACGCATCCCGGTGGCGCGGTGCGACTTCCGTGCAGGTCGGACGGTACTGCGCGCTTTCGGACAATGAATTCCGGCCGCCTGCTCCGAAGGTGACAACAAAGACGTTCCGCACTCCCGGCGGTGTTTCCCGTGGGCCGCGTGCCGTCCCTGTCGGTTCCTGTGGCAGGCGGCTCACCACGGCGAACCCGCGGTAACGCCTGGCGTTGGGCGAACATTTTCAGCCGGGTGGCTGATTTGCGTGAGATCTGCCGGCGAGCGGAGGCAGGAGTTCCGCCGAGCCCACCCGGCCGGTCCCGCCTGCGCACCCCCTGCGGGGTTCGCGCCGCCGGCGCGCGCTTTCCCGGCCCGGCGTGCGCATTCCTTGACAAGGGGCCGGTTCCCGGATGCTCATTTCCGGATCAAAAAGAGGGTGCTGGAAAGAATCTTAGGCGGACGGATTGTGTCGCGCTGTTTCCGGCAAGTAACATCACGCCTCGATCAATTCGGTCGAAAAATCTGCCCGAAATTTGATGCTCAGATCCTCCGCCCCCGGGCCCACCCGAGGCCCCATCACCGTCGACGGTCGTCACGGTGCGGGCATGTGTTGCAGCACCGTTCAGCTTTCGTGCATCAGGCCGCGCCCCAGCGGCCGACAGAGGGGACGACATGAGATCTGTTTCCAATCGAACCCGCGTGGGTCTGCTCGCGGCGTTCACGGCATTCGGCGCACTGCTCTCCACCGGTTCGGCCACCGCCGCCACCACCGCCACTCAGCTCAACGGCGACTGGGCGCCCTTCGACCGCTGCCCGGTCGACGCCCCCGCCATGCTGGCCGCGGACGGCATCAACACCATCGCCACCTGCATATCCTCCGGATCGGCCACCGGTTCCATCACGCTGGGCAAGTCGCATGTCCCCACCGGCAACACCGACCTGCAACTCGGCGTCATCCAGCGCTCCGACGGCACCACCTCGCTGGTGGCCCCGTCCGAGGGCGCGCTGACCGCCGACCCGGCGGAGATTCCGGGCGGCCTGCTCGGTCTGATGTGCCCCAGCGGAATTCCCGTCGTCTCGGCAATCTGCGGCCAGCTCACGGACAACAATCTCAACCGCGTGACGGCCACCATCGAACCGGCCGGAGCGCCCCGCGACTTCAATATGGCGGCGGCTTTCTCCACCGGTGAGCCCATTCTCACCATCCCGGTCCGCATCCACCTCAAGAATCCGTTCCTGGGTGACAAGTGCTACATCGGGACCACCGCGGACCCGGTGCTCCTGAGGCCGCAGAACACCACGGCGCCGACCCTTTCCCTCCAGCGCTTCTCCGCGGACGGGACGCCGAACGACGACGAGGGCGAGATGGGTCGCTACACCTTCGACGGCGCCGACCAGGGTGACACGACGTTCGCCGTTCCGGGGGCCAGCGGCTGCGGAGCGGGCCTCCTGAACTGGGCGGTGAACCTCAAGACCGGTCTCCCGTCCGCCTCCGGCAAGAACAGCGTGAAGCTGAACGCCACCACCACCTACTTCGGCAGCCCCTACGACCCCGCCGGCCTCGCGCCGAACGAGGGACGGAAGCTGTCCGAGTTCTGGCACTCCGCGAAGCGGTAGGCCGCCCGCCCGCACGAGGAGGTGATGCGGGAAACGTCCTCACGTCCAGGTCCGCGCACCGTAAGCCGCCGCCGTGGACCCCACAGCGTGCCGCACCGTCCGGCACCGCCAGGTACAGCGCAGCAGCCTCTCCACTCACGTTCAGTCAATTCCCCAACGGGACGAGTAAAGGGAGTACCCCCATGTTCAAGCGAACCGGTGTCCTGACCGCTATCGGTGCCGCCGCGGCCTCCGTGGTCCTGGCGGCCCCGTCGGCCGTCGCCGCGCCGACCAGCTGGACGATCACGCCGACCGGCAACTTCAACGGCAGCGCCGGAGTGACGGTCCTGACCGACAACAACGGCAACAAGATCCAGTGCGCGTCCTCGGCAGCCTCCGGCAACGCGCCGACGTCCCCGGTCGCCGGCAGCCCCGCCAAGCTCGCGAACATCACGGCGATCTCGTTCAACTCGCCGTGCACCGGTCCGTTCAGCTCCACCTGGACCGTGGCCACCACGACCACGCCGCCGTGGGAGATCTGGGGCCTGGACTACGCGGCGGGCGCCGGGACCAACTCCACGGGCCAGGTGACCGGTGAGATCCGGGCGATCAAGGCGAAGGTGACCGGCAGCAGCGTCCTCGGTCCCTGCTCCTTCGACGTCACCGGCAAGGTCGCCGCCAAGTACAACAACCCGACCGCGGGCGGCAGCAACGGCACCCTGAACACGGCGGGTGGCGGGCTCACCCTGTCCATCACCAACAAGGTCGGCGGCGGCTGCGGCATCGTCGGCACCACGGCCAGCTTCCAGGGCCTGTACACGCTCGTCAGCGCCACCACGGGCAAGTCCCCGGTCATCAGCGGCTGATCCCGCACCCGATGACCTGCCGCACCACCTGAACGTCGTGCCCGGCCGTGCGTACCCGGCGGCCGGGCACGACCACGTCACGGAACACCCGTGACGCCGACCACGGAGCACGTGCTGTGCCACCACGCCGGCCCCGCCTTTTCACGCACCCGCCGACAAGGTCCGGGGCGGTGCGTTGTCACCGGCTGCCAAAGTCCGCGCACCGGTGATCCGGACGCGAACGCGGCCCTTCCCAGGCGTCGTCGGCGTGCGTAGCGTACCCGTGAGTAGGGGCCGTCCGGCCGCACCGGTCCGGAGCACGGCCGGGCCCCGCCCGACGTCCGTCGGCGGCCCGCCCGGGGCTCCGCCCGCTCAGCCGCCGCCCAGCACCGGACCCGCTCCGCAGTCGCCCACCCGCTGGGCCCACGCGCGCCGGAAGGACACATCCGTATGACCGTCGATGCACGCGCCGCGGCGAGACGACCGATCCACTGGGCCGTGGGTGGGGCGCTCGTCGTCGCCACCGCGCTGGTTCCCAGTGCCGAATCGGCCGCCGCGGAACAGAAGTCGGAGGTCGCCCTCCGCTATGACTGCCCGTTTCCCTCCGGGGCCGAGGAGGTGGAGGTCGTCGTCTCGGCGGTGCTCCCCACCTCTGCCCGTACCGGCGAGGAGATCCGCCCCGGCCAGGTCTCCGTCGAGGTCGGCCTGCCGGCCACGGCGCTCGCCCGGTTCGGCGACCTGGACGCCGAGACCCTGTCGGCCACCGCGCGGCTCACGGTCCGCAACACGGTCGGCGACCGGTCCGCCGACGCTTCCTGGCAGGACCTGACCGCCCCGCCAGCAGCGCTGCCGAAGCCCGGCGAGGGCGAAGGGGAGGGAGAGGACCGGGGCGGCCTGACCCTGACCGCGACCGGGGAGGTGCCGACGGTCGCCTTCGGCAGTCCCGGTCGGGCGACGCTGGCCCCGGCCGCGCTCGCCCTGGCGCTCTCCTCGCACACCGCGGACGGCGAGCCGACCACGCCCCCCGGCCTCGACGTCGCCTGCGAACCGGTCCCCGGCCAGGAGGCCGAACTGGCCGCCGTGGACATCCGCGGCGACCAGGATCCCACGGCCCCGGCACCCCGGCCGGGCGAGAGCGACCCCGCACCGGAGCCGACTCCGGGCCGTCCGGCCGAGGGGCTGCCGCCCAACGCACGGGAGAAGATCGACGCCCTCACCGACAAGCGGCTCGACGCCCTGGAGGACGACCCGGGCAGCTGCCCGATCGAGATCCCGCCCGAGTGGGTGATGACCACCGCCGAGACCTACGCGGCCGGCTACGCCAACGCCGCCAAGCTGAACGGCGCGGCGGCGCTGGGGCCCGCCTTCATGAAGGTGGTGCTGAACAAGCGCTACATCAACGACTCCTGCGCCTCGACCGTCGACGTCACCTCCGAGGTGAACTTCGACTACCAGGGGAAGCGTCAACTCCCTCCGACGAAGGCCACGTTCCTCACCTACGGCTTCATGCCGACAACCGCGACCATGACACTGGAGCAGGTGGGCCCGCCGGCGGCGATCCACACGCACACGGTCACCAACACGCCGACCTACCCGGAGGAGACGACGGTCACCGCTCGGCTCGTCATGCGGCTCTCCGACGTCGAGGTGAACGGGGTGCCCCTGGACGTGGGCCCCGACTGCCGTACGGAACGGCCGTTCGAACAGGTGCTGCGCGGGTACGGCCAGAGCTATCCTCCGGCCGGCTACCTGGTGGCGTACGGCGGCAGCCTGACCGGGTACGCCCACATCCCGCCGTTCACGGGCTGCGGCGTGGGCGAGGACCTCGACCCGATCTTCACCTCGGCCATCTCCAGCCCCGGCAAGAAGGCCGACAACTACGCCAAGATGACCCAGGCGCCCCTGTGCGTGGCGACCAACCCGGAAGGGCCCGACTGCCCCCCGAGGAAGCCGAAGCCCGAACGGTGAGCACGGGCGGCCGGCGGGCCGCCGACAGGTGAAAGGCGAGAGAGCCCTTCCGGTTCCCCGGGACCGGGAGGGCTCTTTTCTGTCCGCCGGGCCGGAATACCGCCCGCATGATTCCTCATCATCCGACAGGTTTGGCGGGCGGATTACTCACCCGTCGACAAACCCCCGGCCCGCATGAATTCTCGCCGAGGAAAATCTGTACCCAGTATTGCGAAGTCAGGTTACTGGCCCGTAGCGTCCCAGACATGCCGATCGAAAGCGCCTGCGCACCTGCTGGCGGGCACGCTCGGGCCCGGTTCGCTCCGCTCCGGCCCTGGAACACCCCCGGTCGAGACGCCGGGCACGTGCGCAGATTTCGACAAGGACGACGACCGGACTTGTCACCGAATGACAAGTGATCCAACCTGACCCCCGCGTTCGTCGATCACCGCTGTTCAACGGCTTGCCCTGGCGGTTTCGACGGACATAGCGTGCGCCCCCTGGTGCATGTGTGACGAGCCGCCATCGCTTTCAGTAGAGCCGGAGCGCCAACGATGAACACGTTCACCGCCATTTCGAGGGAGGGCCGATGGGAATCGAAGTAGTCGTCGAGGGCCTGACGAAGTCCTTCGGTAAGCAGAACATCTGGCAGGACGTCAGCCTCACCCTGCCCGCCGGTGAAGTGAGCGTCATGCTCGGGCCTTCCGGAACCGGCAAGACCGTCTTCCTGAAATCCATCATCGGGCTACTCAAGCCCGAACAGGGACGCGTCCTCATCAACGGCGTCGACATGGTGAACAGCCCCGAGCGCGAGATCATGGAGACCCGGAAGCTCTTCGGCCTCATGTTCCAGGACGGGGCCCTTTTCGGCTCGATGTCGCTCTTCGACAACATCGCCTTCCCGCTGCGCGAGCACACGCGCAAGAAGGAATCCGAGATTCGCCGGATCGTCATGGAGCGCATCGACATCGTCGGCCTCCTCGGCGCCGAGGGGAAGCTGCCGGGCGAGATATCCGGCGGTATGCGCAAGCGCGCCGGCCTCGCCCGCGCCCTGGTCCTGGACCCGCAGATCATCCTCTGCGACGAGCCGGACTCCGGGCTCGACCCGGTCCGCACCGCCTACCTCTCGCAGCTCCTCATCGACCTCAACGCCCAGATCGACGCGACGATGCTCATCGTCACCCACAACCTCGACATCGCGGCGACCGTCCCCGACAACATGGGCATGCTGTTCTGCCGCAACCTCGTCACCTTCGGCCCGCGCGAGGTGCTGCTCACCAGCGACACGCCCGTCGTCTCCCAGTTCCTCGCCGGACGCCGCGAAGGACCCATCGGCATGTCCGAGGAGAAGGACGCCGCCACCCTCGCCGCCGAGCAACTGGGTGACACCGCCCCGCTCCCCACCGGGCCCCGCACGGTCGTCCCCCAGCTGGAGCCCTCGCCCGGCATGCCGGTACGCCAGGGCGCGCTGCGCCGCCGGGAGCGGGTCATGTCGATGATGGGCCAGCTGCCGGAGGCCGCCCGTACGGCGATCCTCAACAGCTACGCCCCGGCCGCGGGAGGTGCGCGCGCGTGACCGCCCCGATGCCGGTGCGGCCGCCCGGGCCGCCCGAGAAGGACCCGCCCACATCCGGCCAGGACGCGGCCGCCCGTCCCGCCACCGGCCGGCGGCGGCCCTCCCGGCTCCTCGCACCGCTCCGTCAGACCGGGCAGCTGTTCGCGCTCGCCGTCGCCGTGGCCCGCGCGATCTTCCGGCGGCCTTTCCAGGTACGGGAGTTCATCGAGCAGTTCTGGTTCGTCGCCAGCGTCACCATCCTGCCCGCGGCCCTCGTCTCCATCCCGTTCGGCGCGGTCATCGCCCTTCAGGTCGGCTCGCTCACCCAGCAGCTCGGCGCCCAGTCCTTCACCGGCGGCGCCAGCGTCCTCGCGGTGATCCAGCAGGCCAGTCCGCTCATCGTGGCCCTGCTGATCTCCGGGGCCGCCGGCTCCGCGATCTGCGCCGACCTCGGCTCGCGCAAGATCCGCGAGGAACTCGACGCGATGGAGGTCATGGGCGTCTCGCCCATCCAGCGCCTTGTCGTCCCCCGCGTGCTCGCCACCATGCTCGTCGCCTTCCTGCTCAACGGCCTGATCTCGGTGGTCGGCACGCTCGGCGGCTACTTCTTCAACGTGGTGATGCAGGACGGCACGCCCGGCGCCTACCTCGCGAGCTTCTCCGCCCTCGCCCAGCTGCCCGACCTCTACATCGGCGAGTTCAAGGCCCTCGTCTTCGGCTTCATCGCCGGCATCGTCGCCGCCTACCGCGGCCTCAACCCACGCGGCGGCCCCAAGGGCGTCGGCGACGCGGTCAACCAGTCCGTCGTCATCACCTTCATGCTGCTGTTCTTCGTGAACATGGTCCTCACGGCGATCTACCTCCAGATCGTCCCCGCGAAGGGGAGCTGACCGATGACGCTGCTCAGCCGGCTCGACCGATCGGGCGACCAGCTCGCCTTCTACATCAAGGCCCTTCTCTGGATCCCGCGCACCCTGCGCCGCTATCTGCGGGAGGTGCAGCGCCTGCTGGCCGAGGTCTCCTTCGGCAGCGGCGGCCTCGGCGTCATCGGCGGCACCATCGGCGTGATGGTCGCCATGGCCCTGTCCACCGGCACGGTCGTCGGACTCCAGGGGTACGCGGCCCTCAACCAGATCGGCACCTCGGCCTTCACCGGGTTCGTCTCCGCCTACTTCAACACCCGTGAGATCGCCCCCCTGGTGGCCGGACTCGCCCTCTCCGCCACCGTCGGCGCGGGCTTCACCGCGCAGCTCGGCGCGATGCGGATCAACGAGGAGGTCGACGCCCTGGAGGCGATGGGCGTCCGCTCCATGCCCTACCTCGTCACCACCCGGATCATCGCCGGAGTCGTCGCGATCATCCCGCTGTACGCGATCGGGCTGCTCTCCTCGTACGTCGCCTCCCGCTTCATCACCATCTTCTTCAACGGCCAGTCGGCGGGCACCTACGACCACTACTTCAATCTCTTCCTCTCCCCGCAGGACGTCCTGTTGTCGGTGCTCAAGGTGCTGATCTTCAGCGTGCTGGTGATCCTCGCCCACTGCTACTACGGCTACCACGCCAGCGGCGGACCCGCCGGCGTGGGCGTGGCGGTCGGCCGCTCCGTACGCAACGCGATCGTCCTCATCAGCGTCACCGACTTCTTCCTCTCGCTCGCCATCTGGGGCGCCACGACGACGGTGAAGGTGGCCGGCTGATGCGTACATCCAGCACACGCACGGTCCGCCGCCGTCTGGCCGGAGTCACCTACCTCCTGGTGCCCGCCGTCCTGGTGTGGGTCTCGGTCGCCGTGTACGAGAAGAAGTTCACCGATGACGCCACCGTCACCGTCCGCACGGGCGCGGTCGGCAACGAGATGCACGACAACGCCGACGTGAAGCTGCGCGGCGTCGTCGTCGGCCAGGTCCGCTCCATCGACTCCGACGGCGACGGCGCCCGCCTCACCCTCGCCATCGACCGCGACCAGCTCGACCGGATCCCCGCCGACGTCACCGCCCAGATGCTGCCGACCACCCTCTTCGGGGCACGGTTCGTCGCCCTCGTCCCGCCCCGCGTCCCCGCCGGCGCGACCCTGCGGGCCGGAGCGGTCATCCCGCAGGACCGTTCCAGCAACGCGATCGAGCTGGAACAGGTCCTCGACAACGTCCTGCCGCTGCTGACCGCCGTGAAGCCCGAGAAACTCTCCGCCACCCTCAACGCCGTCTCCCAGGCGCTGGAGGGACGCGGCGAGCGCCTCGGCGAGACGCTGACCACGCTGGACGGCCACCTGAAGAAGTTCAACCCCCAACTTCCCACTCTCAACGCCGACATCAAGGAACTCGTCAAGGTGAGCACGCTCTACGCGGACACCGCGCCGGACGTTCTCGACGCGCTGACCGACGCCACGGTCACCAGCTCCACCCTCGCCGACCAGGAAGCGCGCCTCGCCGGGCTCCACGGCACCACCACGGCCGCCGCGCGGGACATGACCACCTTCCTGCGGGCGAACAAGGACAACATCATCCGGCTCTCCGCCGCCGGCCGCCCCTCCCTCGAACTCCTCGCGGAATACGCCGAGTCGTTCCCCTGCACCCTGCGCACCATGGCCGGATTCGTCCCCGCCATGGACAAGGCGCTCGGCAAGGGCACGAACGAGCCGGGGCTCCACGTGTCGATCAAACCCGTTCCCTCCAAGGGCAAGTACGTCCCCGGCAGGGACCGGCCGGTCTACAACGCCTCGGGCGGACCGAAGTGCTACTCGGTGCCGTACGTCGGCAAGCACGCCCCGACCGCCGACACCCGCCGGGCCGCCGACGTCACCGCGCCGCCGCCCGCACCGGCCGGTGACGCGGACACCGCGCTCGGACTGCCCAACTCGCCCCAGGAGTCCCAGCTCGTCAACGAACTGGTCGCACCCTCGCTGAAGGTGGCGCCGGGAGACCTGCCCGACTGGAGCAGCGTGCTCATCGGCCCGGCCTTCCGCGGTGCGGAGGTGAAGCTCAAGTGAAACGCCGCTCGCTCACGGGACCGATCGTCAAGTCCCTCGTCTTCATCGTCGTCACGGCGCTGGCCACCACCGTCCTCGGCCTCTCCATCGCCAACACGGGCGTGGGCGACACCACCACGTACCGGGCGCGGTTCACCGACGCCACCGGGCTCATGCCCGGCGACAGCGTCCGGATCGCCGGGGTGAAGGTCGGCCAGGTCGAGTCCGTGCGGGTCGCGGACCGGCGGATCGCCGAGGTCGCCTTCGCCGTACGCAAGGGGCGGGACCTCCCCGCCTCGGTGACGGCCTCCATCAAGTACCTGAACATGGTCGGACAGCGGTACGTCGACCTCGACCAGGGCGCCGGGCCGGTCGGCCGAACGTTCCGGCCCGGCGACACCATCCCGCTCTCCCGCACCACCCCGGCGCTCGACCTCACCCAGCTCTTCAACGGCTTCCAGCCCCTCTTCGAAGGGCTGTCCCCGCCCGACGTGAACCAGCTCGCCGGCTCCATCGTCCAGGTCCTCCAGGGCGAGGGCGGCACCGTCGACAGCATCCTGCGGCACGTGGGATCGCTCAGCACGACCGTCGCCGCGAAGGACAAGGTGATCGGCGAGGTGATCGACAACCTCAACACGGTCCTCAAGACGGTCAACGACCGGGAAGCCGGCTTCGACGACCTCGTCGTCACCCTCCAGAAGCTCGTCATCGGGTTCTCCGGTGACCGCAGGCCGCTGGGCGAGGCCATCACCGCGATGGGCGCGCTCACCACCGTCACCGCCGACCTCTTCCAGGACGGCCGCAAGCCGCTCAAGGACAACATCCGTCAACTGGGACGCCTCAGCGGACAGTTGGAGAAGGGCACCCCGCAGATCGAGAACTTCCTCCAGAAGACCCCGGCCAAGATGGCGGCCATCAGCCGACTCACGTCCTACGGATCGTGGCTCAACCTCTACCTCTGCGAGGCGAAGGTCAGCGGCGTCACCCACGACGACGGAAGCAAGCCGCCCACCGGCATCGCGATCACCCAACCGAGGTGCCTGGCATGAGAATCACCCCCATCCGGGAACGCAACCCGGTCGCCGTCGCCGTCGTCGGACTCCTGGTCCTCGCCCTGGTCGGCCTCGCCGCCTGGCGCGCCGACTCCCTGCCCTTCGTCGACAACGGCACGTCCTACAGCGCCGATTTCACCGAGTCCGCCGGACTCGACGAGGGCGACGAGGTACGCATCGCCGGTGTGAAGGTCGGAGAGGTCACCGGCGTCTCGCTCGACGGGGCCAAGGTCCGGGTCGACTTCCGGGTGAAGGACGCCTGGATCGGCGACTCCTCCACCGTCGGCATCGCCATCAAGACCCTGCTCGGCGAGAAGTACCTCGCCGTCGATCCCCTGGGCGACGCCCCGCAGGACCCCGGAAGCCGTATCACCGCGAGCCGCACCACCTCCCCGTACGACGTCACCCAGGCGTTCAACGGGCTCGGGGAGACCATCGGGGAGATCGACACCGCACAGCTCGCCAAGAGCTTCGACACGATCTCCGCCACCTTCAAGGACTCCCCGCCCCACGTCCGGAGCGCCGCAGTCGGGCTCTCCGCCCTCTCCCGCACGGTCTCCGAACGCGACGCCCAGCTCGCCACCCTGCTCAGCAGCAGCAAGAAGCTCACCAAGACCCTCGCCGGGAAGAAGAGCAGCTTCGAGACCCTCCTGGAGGACGGCAACCTGCTGCTCGGCGAGATCCAGGCCCGCCGCGACTCCATCCATCTGCTGCTCACCGGAACCCGCGACCTCGGCACCCAGCTCGCCGGACTCGTCCGGGACAACGACAAGCAGCTCGGGCCGACCCTGGACTCCCTCAGCCGGGTCACCGCCGTCCTGGTGAAGAACCGCAAGAGCCTGGACAAGGTCCTCGCCACGACCGGCTCCTACAGCCGCCTCGTCGGCAACACCCTCGGCAGCGGACGCTGGTTCGACAACTACGTCTGCGGCGTCGTGCCCAAGAACTACCTGCCCGCCGGCACCGGCCCGGCGACCGGATGCATGCCACCCCGGCAGCAAGGGGGCCGCTGACATGAGACGCACCCGCATCACCGGCATCGCCGTCGGCCTCGCCCTCGTCGCGGTCGCCGCGGCCACCGGAGTGAGCGCCCTGGAGGAGGACGGAAAGGTCACCGTCACCGCCTACTTCGAGCGCGCCACCGGCGTCTACGCCGGATCCGACCTGCGCATCCTCGGCGTCAAGGTCGGCACCGTCCGGTCCGTCGAACCGCGCGGGGAGGAGGTGAAGGTCGTCCTGAGCATCGATCAGGGCATCGATGTCCCCCGGGACGCCCACGCCGTGGTCGTCGCCCCCAGCCTCGTCGCGGACCGCTACATCCAGCTCGCCCCGGCCTACGACGGCGGCCCCCGGCTCGCGGACGACGCGGTGCTGCCCGCCGCCCGCAACGCCACCCCGATCGAGGTCGACGAGCTGTACGCCTCCATCACCGAGCTCTCCACCGCGCTCGGGCCCGACGGGGCCAACGCCGACGGGGCGTTCGCCCGGCTCCTGGACACCGGGGCGAAGAACCTCGACGGCAACGGCAAGGCCATCGGGGACTCCATCGAGCAGTTCGGCAAGGCCACCAAGACCCTCGACAAGAGCAGCGGCGACCTCTTCGACACCCTCACCTATCTCCAGAGCTTCACCACCATGCTCAAGGAGAACGACGGCAACGTCCGCAGCGCCGAGCAGCAGCTGAACACGGTCACCTCCTTCCTGGCGGACGACAAGAAGAACCTCAGCGCCGCCCTCAAGGAGCTGGGAGCCGCGCTCGGCCAGGTCAAGGCGTTCATCGCCAAGAACCGCGGCTCGCTCAAGAAGAACGTCGAGGCCCTGGTGCCCGTCACCCAGACGCTCGTCGACCAGCGCGCCTCGCTCGCGGAGGCGATGGACACCCTGCCGCTCGCGGCGGGCAATGTCCTCAACGCGTACGACCCGGCCCACCGCACCCTCAACGGCCGGACCAACCTCAACGAACTGTCCATGGGCGGACCGCTCGTGGAGCCGGGGGCCGCCGCGGCGGCCGGCCGGCTCACCGGCCTGGCCCCCGTGGACGCGAACCGCCGCAAGGTCCTGCCCGTCCTCCCGCTGCCCGAGGTCGGCACGGTGTACGGCACGCCCGAGAAGCAGCCCGGCAAGAAGAAGGGGGCGGAACGATGAACGACGACGCCCGCCGCAGACCGGCCGCACGGGCGGCCGTCGCCGCCGTCGCCCTGCTCGCCACCGGCGCGCTGATCGCCCTGGTGGTGGTCCGCCCCGACGCCCCGACGTTCAACGGCATCGAGCAGATCCCGCTGCCCGGCGGTGCGGACCTGGGCGACCGGCCGTACGAGGTCTCCGCCGAGTTCGGCGACGTCCTCAGCCTCGCCCCGCAGTCCTCGGTCAAGGTCAACGATGTCGCCGTGGGGCGGGTCACGAAGATCGCGCTCGCCCCGGACGGCTGGCGGGCGCGGGTCACCATGCAGGTCAACGGGAAGATCAAGCTCCCCGGCAACGCCTACGCCCGGCTCGAACAGTCCAGCCTGCTCGGCGAGAAGTACATCCAGCTCGCCCCGCCCCCCGAGGGCACCGCGGAGGGGACGCTCGCGAGCGGGGGCCGCATCCCCCTCTCCCGGACCAACCGGAACCCGGAGGTCGAGGAGGTCTTCGGCGCCCTGTCCCTGCTCCTCAACGGGGGCGGCGTCAACCAGCTCAAGACCATCACCACCGAGCTGAACAAGGCGCTCGCCGGGCAGGAACCGCAGATCCGGTCCGTGCTCAACAGGATCGACACCCTCGTCACCAATCTCGACGAGAACAAGGGCGACATCACCAAGGCCCTCGACGGGGTCAACCGGCTCGCCGCCACCCTCGCCACCCGCAAACAGGACGTCGGAACGGTCCTCACCGGCCTCAGCCCCGGACTCAAGGTCCTGGAGAAGCAGCGCGGCTCGCTGCTGACCATGCTGCGCTCCCTCGACACCCTCTCCACCGTGGCCGTCGACACGATCAACCGGAGCAAAGCCGACATGATCGCCGACCTGAAGGCGCTCGCGCCGACCCTCAAGGCGCTCGCCGACTCCGGGCAGGACCTCCCCGACTCCCTCCAGGTGCTGCTCACGTACCCCTTCACCGATGAGGTGCTGCGCGGCGTCAAGGGCGACTACCTCAACGTCTACCTGGACGTGACGGCCATGCCGGGCACCCGGATCATCCCGGCCCTCACCCCCGACCCGCCAGGGATCCCGCAGCCTCCGGCCGAGGGCGAGGGCCCGGCCGCGTCGCTCCGGGGCGCGCTCCCGCTGCCGCTGCCCGCCGTCTCCGGCACCCCGAGGACCACCGCGCCCGGCACGCCGGAGTCCACCGCACCCGGCGCCTCGCAGCCGTCCGCGTCCGGGTCGTCGAAGCCCACGAAGGAGGCGACCCCGTGATCACCCCCGCCATCCGGATCAAGAACATCGCCTTCCTCCTCATCGCCGTCCTGGTCCTCGGCTACCTCGGAGTCCGCTACGCCGACCTCGGCCACTACGTCGGACTGCGCAGCTATTACACCGTGAAGATCCAGCTCCCGCAGACCGGCGGCCTGTACACCCACTCCAACGTCACCTACCGGGGCGTCTCCGTGGGCCGGGTGGGACCGATCGAGCTGACCGAGGAAGGCGTCGAGGCCGAACTGCGGATCGAGAAGGACGCCCCGCCGATCCCCGACAGCCTCACGGCCGTCGTCGCCAACCTCTCGGCGGTCGGCGAGCAGTACGTCGATCTGCGGCCCACCCGCAAGGACGGGCCCTTCCTGGGCAACGGCTCGGTCATCGACGAGGCCGACACCACCATCCCCGCGCCCCCCACCGATGTCCTCTCCAGCGTCGACGACCTGGCGAGCTCGGTGAACCTGGAGAGCCTGCGGACCGTCGTCGAGGAGTTCGGGGCCGCCTTCGAGGGGCGCGGCGACGACCTCCAGGTCCTGCTGGACAGCAGCGGCGACTTCGTGGAGGCCGCGGACCGGTCGCTCCCGGTCACCACCCGGCTGATGGCCGACGGGGAGAAGGTCCTGCGCACCCAGGCCGAACAGGGGCAGGCGCTCAAGGGGTTCGCCAAGGGCGCCAAGGAACTGGCCGCCGAACTCAAGGGTTCCGACGCCGACCTGCGCCGCCTCATCGCGGCCACCCCGGACGCGGCCCTCCAGATCAGCGGACTGCTGCGCGACGTGGACCCCGCCTTCGGCGTCGTCGTCGCCAACCTCCTCACCACCTCCGAGGTGGCCGTCACCCGCCAACGCGGCCTGGAGGAACTGCTCGTGAAGCTGCCCGCCGTGGTCGCCGCCGGCGCGAGCGCGGTCGACGACGACGGCGCCCGGTTCGGTATGTCCCTCACCTTCTTCGAGCCGCTGCCCTGCACCGCCGGATACGGCGGCACGGTCTACCGCAACGGCCTCGACACCTCGGGCGGGCCCGCCGTGAACACCGCCGCACGCTGCACCTCCTCGCCCGGCACCGGCATCAACGTCCGGGGCAGCGCCAACGCGCCCAAGGGCGGCCCGGTGCCCGAGCCCGCCGTACCGGGCTCGATGAAGCTGCCCGGAACCGTGGACGGCACGTCCGCGAACTCCGAGCCCCGCGCGGAGGGCATGGCCGGACTGCTGGGTATGGGAGGCGCCTCGTGACCGCCCGCACCCGGCACCTGGGCGGCTGGGCCGTTCTGCTCGCCGCCGCCCTGGTCTGCGGACTGGGAGCCTGGTCGTACGGGCAGGCGCGCGGCGACAGCTCCCTGTCCTACGCGAAGGCCCGCGACACCGCGCTGGCCGAGGGCCGACGGCACCTCGCCACGCTGAACAGCCTGGACGGCACGGACGCGAAGCGGGTCGACACCGGGCTGCGGGCCTGGCTGGACTCCTCCACCGGACCGCTGCACGACCAGCTGGAGCGGACCCGGAAGGCCGACGCGAAGTCCCTGACGACAGCGGGCGACACGGCCGAGGGCAAGGTCACGTCGGCGGCGCTCACCGCGCTGGACGAGCGCACGGGCACGGCGGAGCTGATCGCCACCGTGGACGTCCAGGTCACCCCGCGCTCCGGCGCGGCCGGCACCCAGCGCAAACGGTTCGGCGCGACCCTCGCCCGTACGGCCGACGGCTGGAAGGTCAAGGCGCTCACCGCGATAGGAACGGACGGCGGCCGATGACGCGGCACGGAGGAGTGACCACGGTCGACGGCGGGACCGCCGTCGAACCCGGAACCGGTGTCCCGGAGGCGGAGGCGGAGGCGGAGACGCAGAGGCCCGGTCCGGGGCCGGACAGCGGTGCGGACGCGTCGTCCCGCCGGTGGCCGCGCGTGCTCGGCGCCCTGCTGGCGGTCGCCCTCGTCGCCGCCGGGGGTGTCCTGTACGCCGAGGGACGCCAGCTCCGAGACACCCCGGCCACGGCGAACCTCGCCCTCACCGACGCGGCGGCGACCACCCGCGTCACCGGCGACGTCAGCAGCGCCCTGGCGAAGATCTTCTCGTACGCCCCCGGCTCCACCGCCACCACGCGGGCGGCGGCGAAGCAGGTGCTGACGGGCAAGGCGCTCCAGCAGTACGCGGCGCTGTTCGGCCAGGTGGAGCGACAGTCCGCCGACCAGAAGCTGACGCTCACCAGCGAGGTCGTCCGGGCCGGCGTGACCCGGCTGACCGACGACAGCGCCCACCTCCTGGTCTTCCTCGACCAGGTCTATGAGCGGCAGGGCCGCGCACCCACCACCGCCGCGGCGCAGCTCACGGTGACCGCTGAACTGCGCGACGGACGCTGGTGGATCGTGGAGATCGGCTCCACATGACGGCGGACCGGAGGCGACGGCACACCGGTCCGGTTCGGCAGGCAGGGGAGAGGCACCACATGGCACGGCAGCGGACGGCGACAGCGAAGACCGAGAGCGGCGAGACCGCTGAGAACAGCGGGAACGCCGGGACGACCGGCGGCACCGAACGCTCCGGAACGGCACGGACGAGAGCGGGGAACCCGCTGCTGCTCGCCGCGCTGGCCCTGGTGGTCTGCGCGGCCGGAGCGGCGGGCTGGGGCGGCTGGCAGCGCTACCAGGCCGCGAACGACGACGCGGCGTCCTTCGCGCAGGCGCGCGACGACGCGCTGGCGGCGGGGGAGCAGGCCGTGCAGAACATGAACACCCTGGACCACACGTCGCTGGAGCAGGGGCTCGACAGCTGGGAGCAGTCCACCACCGGTGACCTGCACCGCCAACTCGTCGACGGACGTGACGCGTTCGCCAAGCAGATCGCCGAGGCGAAGACGGTCAGCACGGCGAAGGTCCTCTCCGGCGCGGTGACCGAGCTGGACGAACGGGCGGGCCGCGCGGGGGTGATGGTCGCCCTGCGCGTCACCGTCACCGCCCCCGAGGGCGAACCGGCGGTGAAGGAGAGCCGGTTGCTCGGCAGCCTCACCCGGACCTCCGAGGGGTGGAAGCTCAGCGCGCTGGGCCAGGCTCCCGTCGGCGCCACGGCCGGCTGACCCCGGTATCCGCACCCGCCCCGCCCTGTACGCCCCGGAGAGGAACCACCCCATGTCGACGACCCGCCACCTCGTCAACCGCCGCCGCCGGATGGCCACGACGCCCTCACGAACGGGAGCCGAGACGGAACCGGGCGGCGTGCTGACCACCGCAGCGCCGGAGGGCGACACCGCCGCCGACCGCGCCACGGACCCGGACCCGGCCGGTACCGCCGAAGCCGGAACCGAAGCCGGAACCGGAGCCGGAGCCGGAGCCGGAGCCGACCCCAGTTCCGCCGGCGACACCTCTGCGGACACACCCCGTGCCGAGGCGTCCCGGCCCGGCCGCTCCCGCCTCCGCGTCACGCTGCCCGCCGTGCTCTGCACCCTCACCGTGCTCCTGGGAGCCTTCGCCGTCTGGGCGTTCACCTCCGCCGACCGCCTCCGCGACGAGCCGGCCCGGCAGAACAGCGCGCTCACCGACATCGGCCGGACCAGCGAGGTGAAGGGCCGCATCAGCGAGGCGGTCGGCGCGGTGTTCTCGTACGACTACGCCTCGCCCGCCCGGGCCGACCGTGCCGCGAGCACCTATCTGACCGGCCGCGCGGTGCAGCAGCACAAGGACATGCTCGCCGACGTCCGGGAGCAGGCTCCGAAGCAGAAGCTGGTCCTCACCACCACCGTGACCGAGAGCGGGGTCGAGTTCCTCGACGGCGACCGCGCCCGGCTGCTGGTCTTCGCCGACCAGAGCAACACCCGTACCGGCAAGGACGAGGAGACGACGTACGCGGCGGCCATGTTCGCCGTGGACGCCGTCCGCCGCGGGGACACCTGGCTGATCGCCGCCATCGACACGTTCACCCGCTGAGCGAAGGGAACCGACATGAGCTTCAACCGCACGGTGCGGCGTCGGCTCGGCACCACGGCCACCGCTCTCGCCGCGATGACCGCGCTGACCGCGTCACAGGCTCCCGGCTTCACGGCGCCCGAGCCCCGGAAGGAGAAGGCGGCGTCCTCGGACGACGTCCTGTGGAGCGAGGTGCCGGGCGACGACGCGTACCACACCGAGCTGCCGCCCCTGGAATCCCCCGAGCCCCCCGCGCCCCTGAAACCCGGCACGAAACCCGACCCTCTCGTGGCCCGCGCCTGGTCGGAGGCGGGCATCCCGGCCACCGTGCTGGCCGCCTACCGCAAGGCCGAGAAGACCGTGGGCCGCGGGGATCCGGGATGCGGGCTGCCGTGGCAGCTGCTCGCGGCGATCGGCAAGGTCGAGTCCGGCCAGGCGTCCGGCGGGCGGGTCGACAAGCGCGGGACGACGCTCTCCCCGATCCTCGGCCCCGCGCTCGACGGCAACGGCTTCGCCCTGATCCGGGACACCGACGACGGGGCGTACGACGGCGACCGCACCTTCGACCGGGCCGTCGGGCCGATGCAGTTCATCCCCTCCACCTGGGCGAACTGGGGCGCGGACGGCAACGGCGACGGCCGGAAGAGCCCCCACAACATCTACGACGCGGCGCTCGCCGCCGGCCGCTACCTCTGCGCCGGCACCCGCGACCTGACCCGCCCGGCCGACCTGGACCGGGCGATCCTCAGCTACAACCAGTCCGGCACCTATCTGCGGACGGTGCTGTCCTGGCTGGACTTCTACCGCGACGGCAGCCATCCGGTCGCCGACGGCCAGGGCGTCCTCCCCGCCAGCCCCGGACCGGGCGGCACGACCCGGCCCAAGGCCCCGGTCGCCGACTCGGGCGCTCCGCAGCGGCCCGGCAAGGGCGACGGCGGCGGGGGAATCGTCGTCGGCCCGCAGCCCACCAAGCCGCCCAGCCCGACCCCCACGCCCCGGCCCACGGGCCCCGGCTCCCCGAGCCCCAGCCCCAGTCCCACGGACCCCGGCCCCGGTCCCGGCGACCCCGGCCCGAGCCCCAGCCCCAGCCCAGACCCGACCGATCCGGGCCCCACCGAGCCGGGTCCGAGCCCGAGCCCCGACCCGACCGACCCCACCACCCCGCCCGACCCCGGCGAGACCGATCCGGGCTGCCCCGGCGAAACCCCGCCCCCCTCCCCGGCGGATCCCTCACCGGCCGAGGAGACCGCGAGCGGCCAGGCCGAGCCCGGCGACCCCTGCGCACCGGTCGAAGGCTCCGGAGCCTGACCCCGGCACCCCGCGAAGCTCCTGCACCCGGCACCGGATGCCGGGGGCGGACGGCGTCACCGCCCGCCCCCGGCATCCGGGCACAGCGCCCTCGTCAGCCCCGTCCGGGGTGGTTGCCCGGCCCTTCCGACCGGCCGGTGAGGGGGGTGGGCGAGAGGTCCGCCCGCTCCTCGCCGGGTTCCAGCAGGGTGTCCGCAGGGCCGACGATCAGCGGGTCCGGCGTACCGACGGCCTTCTCGTCCTTGCTGTCGTAGTCGAACCGCCACAACAGGCTGCGCATGGCCTCCAGCCGGCCGCGCTTCTTGTCGTTGTTCTTCACCACGGTCCACGGCGCGTACGTGGTGTCCGTGGCCCGGAACATCTCGACCTTCGCCGTCGTGTACTCGTCCCACAGGTCCAGTGATGCCAGGTCGGTCGGCGACAGCTTCCACTGACGGACCGGGTCGACCTGCCGGATCGCGAAGCGGGTCCGCTGTTCGCTGCGGGAGACCGAGAACCAGAACTTCACCAGCAGCACGCCGTCCTCGACGAGCATCCGCTCGAACTGCGGGGCCTGCTCCAGGAAGTGCTCGTACTGCGCCGGGGTGCAGAAGTCCATCACCCGCTCGACGCCGGCCCGGTTGTACCAGGAACGGTCGAAGAAGACGATCTCCCCGGCGGTCGGCAACTGGGCCACGTAGCGCTGGAAGTACCACTGGCCGCTCTCGCGCTCGGTGGGCTTCTCCAGGGCGACCACGCGCGCGCCTCGCGGGTTCAGCCGCTCGGTGAACCGCTGGATGGTCCCGCCCTTGCCCGCCGCGTCACGGCCCTCGCACAGGACCACCAGCCGCTGCCCGCTCTCCCGGACCCAGCGCTGGAGCTTGAGCAGCTCGATCTGGAGGACGCGCTTGACCCGCTCGTACTCCCCGCGCCTCATCCGCCGGTCGTACGGATAGTTCTCCCGCCACGTCTCGATCGGGCGGCCCCGGTCGTCCAGCAGGACGGGCTGCTCGGGCCGGCTGCCGTCCACGGTCAGCCCCTTCAGCAGCTCCGCCGGGTCGGACTGCGGTCCTTCGGTCATCGCCCTGGTCTCCCCGTCCGCCTCGACATCAAACCGGTGCGGGAGAGGGCCCACCCCGCCGCGGGTGGACCCTCTCCCGCACCGGAACGTGCCCCCGCTCCCGCCGTCCATGCCCACCGTCACGAGGGCCTTTCGATCAGCCGCCCGCCAGCACCTCGGCGAGATCGTAGGAGACGACCTCCTCCAGCTGCGCGTACGTGCAGTCGGCGGGGGACCGGTCCGGCCGCCACCGGCGGAACTGGGTGGTGTGCCGGAACCGGTCGCCCTCCATGTGGTCGTACGCCACCTCGCACACCCGCTCCGGGCGCAGCGGCACCCACGACTGGTCCTTCTTGCCCGACCAGCGGTTCTGCGTCCCCGGCAGCCGGGACTGCTCGTGCGCCGCCGCCTCGGCCCACGCGCCCCACGGGTGCTCGGTGAAGTCGCAGCGCAACGGGGCCAGTTCCTCGGCCAGTTCGGCGCGTCGTTTCATCGGGAAGGCCGCGCAGACCCCGAGGTGCTGGAGCACGCCCTGTGCGTCGTACAGGCCGAGCAGGAGCGAGCCGACGACCGGGCCGCTCTTGTGCTCGCGGTAGCCCGCCACCACGACGTCGGCGGTCCGCTCGTGCTTGATCTTGTACATCGCGCGGGTGTCGGGCCGGTAGGGGAGGTCCAGCGGCTTGGCCACGATCCCGTCGAGTCCGGCCCCCTCATACCGGTCGAACCACTCCCGCGCGAGGTCGATGTCCGTGGTGGACGGGGCGAGGAACACGGGCGCGGAGCCCCCGGCGAGCGCCGCCTTCAGCACCTCGCGCCGGTCCGCCTGCCGCGTGGAGAGCAGTGAGGTCTCGTCCACCGCGAGGATGTCGAAGGCGATCAGGCTCGCCGGGGTCTGCTCCGCGAGCATCCGCACCCGCGAGTCCGCCGGATGGATGCGCTCGCCGAGCCGCTCGAAGTCGAGCCGCCCCTCGTGGGCGATGACGATCTCCCCGTCGATCACACAGCGCGGCGGAAGGTTCTCCCGTACGACGTCGACCAGGTCGGGGAAGTAGCGGGTCAGCGACTTGCCCGTGCGGCTGCCGATCTCGACCTCGTCACCGTCCCGGTAGACGATCGTCCGGAAGCCGTCCCACTTCGCCTCGTACGCCATGCCCGGCGGGATCTTCGCCACCGACTTGGCGAGCATCGGCTTCAGAGGTGGCATCACCGGCAGATCCATGGCCCCGATTCTTCACCGTCCATCGACCGGTGTCTCCCGATGTGCGGCAGATGTGCGACCGGCCTACGGTGACCGTCATGGGAGCAGCGGTGGAGCTGGACGTGGATGGGCGGGCCGTGAGGCTGTCCAACCCGGACAAGGTGTACTTCCCTGAGAAGGGCTACACCAAGAGGGACGTGGCCGAGTACTTCCTGGCCGTGGGGCCCGGCATCACGCGCGCCCTGAACCACCGGCCCACCACCCTCCAGCGTTTCGTGGACGGCGTGGAGGGCGACTTCTTCTACCAGAAGCGCGCCCCGAAGAACCTCCCCGAGTGGATTCCCACCGCCCGGATCGCCTTCCCCAGCGGCCGGCCCGCCGACGAGATCTGCCCGACCGGGCTCGCCGCCGTCATCTGGGCCGCCAACCTCGGCACGCTCACCTTCCACCCCTGGCCGGTGCGGGCCGGGGACACCGACCACCCGGACGAGCTGCGCATCGACCTGGACCCGCAGCCCGGCACCGACTACGCGGACGCCGTCACGGCCGCCCACGAGCTGCGTTCCGTCCTGGAGGACCACGGGGTACGCGGCTGGCCCAAGACCTCCGGCGGGCGCGGGATGCACGTCTTCGTCCCCATCGAGCCGGCCTGGACCTTCACCGAGGTGCGGCGCGCCGCCATCGCCGCCGGACGCGAACTGGAACGGCGGATGCCCGGACGGGTGACGACGGCGTGGTGGAAGGAGGAGCGCGGGGAGCGGATCTTCGTCGACTTCAACCAGACCGCCCGCGACCGCACCATCGCGTCCGCCTACTCCGTACGCCCCTTCCCGCACGCACCGGTCTCCGCGCCGCTGCGCTGGGAGGAGATCGACGACGCCGAACCGCGCGACTTCGACATCCGCACCCTCCCGGTGCGCTACGCCGAAGTGGGTGACGTCCACGCCGACATGGACCAGGAGGCGTTCCGGCTCGACGGGCTGCTGGAGCTGGCCGACCGGGACGAGAAGGAGCGCGGCCTCGGGGACATGCCGTATCCGCCGGAGTATCCGAAGATGCCCGGCGAACCCAAGCGCGTCCAGCCCAGCCGGGCCCGTCACGACGGCGATGACGACGATGACGACCGGCCCGGCGACGACCGCGACGGCGGGAAGGCGTGAGGGGGAGCAGCGAGAAGCACGGGGGCCACGGCCGCCCGCTGTCACCGCGCGAGCGCTGGAAGGCGTACAAGAACAGCCCGTTCCTCCCCGCGACCGTCCTCGTCCTGATCATCGCCGCCGCTGCCGGCCTCTTCGCCGGCTCCTACACGTACGCCATGGCCAACCCGACTCCGCACCGCATCCCGGCGGCCCTGGTCACCGAACCCGAGGTGCGGGGCGGCCGGGAGTTCGTCCTCGGGATGGAGAAGGCGCTCGATGCCTCGCTCGAGCTGAAGGACTACCCGGACGACGCCGCCGCCCGCCGCGCTCTGGACGAACAGAAGGTCTTCGCGATCGTGCGCGCCACCGGCGGCGGGGTGGCGCTCGACGTGGCCGGGGCGTCCGGGGCGTCGGTGGCCGAACTGCTCGGCAAAGCGGGCGTCGAGGCGGGCGACGCCACCGGCACCGAGGTCACGGTCACGGACGTCAAACCGCTCCAGCGGGGCGATCCGCGCGGCCTCGCCCTCTTCTACATCTCGCTGGCCGCCGTGATCATGGGCTTCCTCGGCGCGCTCCAGCTCAGCGTGCACGCCCACGGACTGAACCCGGCCGAGCGCATCGCCTTCACCCTCGCCTACGCCCTGCTCGGCGGCTTCGCCATCGCGGCGGCGGTGGACTGGTGGCTGGGGGCGGTGGACCTGCCGTTCGTCCAGTCCTGGCTGATCCTGGCGTTCACGATGTTCACCTCCGGCATGGTCTTCACCATGTTCAACACCCTGATGGGGCGCTGGGCGATGATCCCCACCTGGGGCGTCATGGTGCTGCTCGGCAATCCGTCCTCCGGCGGCGCGGTGTCCTGGCCGCTGCTGCCCTCCGCGCTCGGCCACATCGGCCGCTGGCTGCCGCCGGGCGCGTCCGTCAACGCCCAGCACACCGCCGTCTACTACCAGGGCCACCAGTTCGTCTTCCCGTACCTGGTCCTCGCCGGGTGGGCGCTGGTCTCCTGCACGGTGTTCTGGGTGTGGCGGCACCGGCACCCCGGTGGCCGCGCCCGCGCGCCGGAGCATGCGGCCGCGGCCACCTGAGGCCGTCTCCCTACGGGTTCACAGCTCCTGGATCCGGATGTCGCGGTACGAGATGACGTCCGAGACGCCGTGCACCTGGAGCCCGATGTAGCCGGAGGCGAACCGCCGGCCGTCGGTGCCCGGGTCGTCGCCCCGCGGCGGCTCGAAGAGCTGACCGCGGGTGTTGTCGAACTCGTTGATCAGGACACCGTTGCGGTAGATCTCGTAGTGCTGGTCGACCACCTTGATCTCGTAGTCGTTCCAGGTGCCCTTGGGTGTGACCCCGGCGCCGCCGAGACCCACCCGGTCGAAGCCGTAGACCGAACCGGTCTTGTACATGTCGCCGTCCGGCCGGTCGTTGACCTGGATCTCATGGCCGTACTTGATGGCGACCCACTCCGGACGGGGCTCCTCCGGATGGTCGTGGACCTGCGGGAAGCGGACGAAGACCCCGCCGTTGGCGTTGCCCGGGCCCGGGGCGTCGTCCCGCCACTGGAGCTTCAGCGAGAAGTCGCCGTAGGCACGGGTCGGCAGCCAGAGCATGCCCATGCCGTCCACGGTGGTGGAGCTGGTGATCGATCCCTCCTCCTCGTTGAGCCCGAACGCGCCGCCGCCCACGTGCTGCCACTCGGCGAGCGAGGCCGCCGTGCCGTCGAAGAGTTTGGTGTACCCCTCGCTCTGGCCCGGTGTGCCGATGCCCGACTGCTTGGCGGCCCGGTGGATCGCCCGGCGCTCGCGCAGGTCGATGACGCCGTCGGCCTTCAGCCTGTCGATCACCGACGCCACGTGCTTGAGGAACAGCGCGTGGGAGGACCAGTCCTTCTCGTCCTCGATCAGCTCGTTGATCGTGCAGCGGTTGCGGGTGATCCGGTTCGGGACGCCCGTGTCGACCGTTCCGACGAAGACGGTGTGCCGCTCGTCGAACTCCGCGCAGTTCGGCGCGGGGACCCCGCCGCCCTGCGCGACGGTGAACGACACCTTCTTCGCCTCGGAGGTGTTGCCCGCCTTGTCGGTCGCCCGGTGGGCGATCGAGTGGTGGCCGACCCGGTCCACGATCACCGGCGCGGTGTAGGCCAGGTAGGGCCCGCCGTCGAGGCTGTACTCGACCTTGTCCACGCCCGAGTCGTCGTCGGTCGCGGTGACCGTGGCCCGGGCGCTGGTGATGAACGCGCCGTCGCTGTTCCTGTCGCCCTCGACCTTCACCGAGGTCTCCGGGGCCGTCCGGTCCTGCGACGGCGGCTCCACCACGGTGAACGCCACGGACTTCTCGTCCGTCACGTTGCCGGAACGGTCGGCGGCCCGGTAGCGGACGGTGTGCCCGCCCAGCTCGTGCACCATCACCGGTGCGGTGTACGGCTGCCACGCGCCGTCCGCGCCGAGGGCGTACTCGATGGTGTTGACGCCGGACCCGGTGTCGGACGCGGTCACGGTGACCGTCGCCATGCCCAGGTACGCGCCCGCGTCGTCCTTCTCGCCCGAGACGGTCGCCGAGGTCTCCGGCGGGGTCTCGTCGTCGCTCGGCGGGGCGGCGACCGCGAAGGCCACGGACTTCTCCCCGGCCGTGTTGCCCGCCTTGTCGGTGGCCCGGTAGCGCACGGTGTGGTCGCCCACCGTGTTCACCACGACGGGCGCGGTGTAGGGCTGCCACGCGCCGTCCGCGCCGAGCGCGTATTCGACGGTGGCCACGCCGGAGCCGGCGTCGGCGGCCTCGACGGTGACGGTGGCCTGGCCGATGTACGCCCCGTCGCCGTCCCGGTCGCCGCCCACCTTCGCCGAGGTGGCGGGGGCCTCGGTGTCCTCGCCGCCACCGCCCTCGGTGACGGTCAGGACGCCCTTCATCTCACCGTGGCCGGGGATCGTGCAGTGGTAGAAGTACTTCCCCGGAGTGAGGGTGACCTCGACGCTGTGCCTGCCGCCCTCGGCGTCGCTCGGGTTGGCCAGGATGTTCAGCCGGACGTCGCTGTTGTACTCCGGGTCCGACGTGCTGAACGTCAGCGTGTGCGGCATGCTCGTCGTGTTGCCGGTGGCCGTGCTGTTCTCGAAGACGATGGTCGCCCGGCCGGCCACCGCCGTCTCCGGCGCGGTCAGGTAGCGGTCGATCGGGTCGCCCGCGGTCCAGGTCAGGACCTGGTCGGCCGCGGCGGCGGGAGCGTCGTCCCCCTTGCCGTACGCGGCCGTCGAGGTCAGCCCGAGGACCATCAGCAGGGAGGCCAGCAGGGCCACCCGGAAGCCCGGCGGACGGTGCCGCCTCCGTCGTGCCAGGAGCGTGGGGTGCCTCACTGCGCCGCCGCCTTTCCGACGAGGTCCTTCGCGGCCGGGGTCGCGCCGCCGCCGTGGTAGGTCACGCGCCACAGCGCGGACTTGGAGTCGGAGGTGAAGAAGCCGCGTCCGTAGTCGAGGACGTACAGCGAACCGTCCGGCGCGAACTTCCAGTCCATCAGGTTGCGGATGCCGTCGGCCCCGACCGGGATGATCTTCTTCAACGACTCGGCGTGCGTGGGCAGTCCGCCCTTGCCGGCCGTCCTCGGGTCGGTGAGCACGGCGTGCCGGGGCTGGGTGTCGTCGTAGAAGTCGCCGACGAACCACTTGCCGTCCCAGTAGGCGGGCCACTTGGCGGTGGACGTGCTCTGCGCGTCGTAGCGGTAGACCGGGCCGTTCATCGTGGCCTGTCCGCCGCCCTTGAGCCAGGGCAGGAGTTCCTTGCCCTCCTCCGTCCTGTAACTCGGTACGCCGTCGGCGTCGCGCGGGTAGTCCACCCCGCCGCCCTGCGGGGAGTACCAGATGGTGTTCGGGGTCACGGGCGGCAGTTTGACCAGGCCGTCGTTGTGCGGCGACTCGTTCTTCGGGGCCTTGCAGTCGTACCAGCCCAGCGGCTTGGACGGGTCCGGCAGATTGCGGTCCCGGTAAGGCTGGTTGTTGCCCATGCAGTACGGCCAGCCGTGGTTGCCCGCCTTGGTGATCGCGGCGAACGTGTCGTACTTCGCCGGGCCCCACGTGGTGGACGGTGAGCTCGCGTCGGGGCCGACCCAGCCGGCGTACAGCGTGTCCGTCGCGGGGTCGATCGAGATCCGGGCCGGGTTGCGCACACCCATCACGTAGATCTCGCCGCGCGTCTTGCCGCCGCCCTCGTCCGGCTCGTCGCCGGTGAAGAGGTTGCCGGACGGCAGCGTGTACGTGCCGTCGTCCTCCGGGTGGATGCGCAGGATCTTCCCGTTGAGGTTGTTGGTGTTGCCGGACGTGCGCCGCGCGTCGGCGAAGGCGACGCCCTTGTAGTTCGGCTGCGGGTTATTGCCGGAGTAACCCCCGCTGAAACCGGAAGAGTTGTTGTCGCCCGTGGCGATGTACAGGTTGTCCTTCGAGTCCCACGCCATACCGCCGCCCGCGTGGCAGCAGCTGTTGATCTGCACCGGCCACCCCAGCAGCACCTTCTCCGAGGCCAGGTCCAGCTTGCCGGTCGCGGAGTCGAAGGTGAACCGGGAGACCTGACGGGTCGCCATGCGCTTGTCCCGGTCGATCTTCGCGTGCGGGGTGTAGTGGAGGTACACCCACCCGTTGGAGGCGAAGTCCGGGTCCAGCTCGATGCCGAGCAACCCCTCCTCCACCTTGGTCAGTTCGTCGCCGCCGCCCTTGTTGCCGAAGACGTCCAGCGCACCCGCCAGGGTGACCTTCCCGGTCTTCGGGTCGTAGACGTGGATCTCGCCCTTGCCCCTGCCGATGTCCGGGTCGTTCCAGTCGGTGACGACCGGGACGGAGCTGTCGGCCCCGCCGCGCCCGATGAAGAAGACCCGGCCGTCCGGGGCGGTCACCAGGCCGTGCGGTTCACCGATCTGGTCGTTCTGTCCGGGCTGGTTGGGCCGGGTGACGCGCTCGGCGGTGTAGTGGGAGGTGATGGTCGCCTTGCAGTCCGCCTGCGCGGTCCGGTTGGTCCAGGCGAGCGCGCCGCGCAGGTGGTCGCGGAAGTCGGTCTCCGTGAAGCTGTCCGCCGTACCGCCCATCGCCGTGTAGAAGGACCGGCCGCCGTCGTAGTCGCGGCACCAGGAGACCGGGTGGTCCCAGCCGTTGGCGCCCGCCCCCGGCTTGTAGGTCAACTCCCGCACCCGTGCCACGGTGTGGACGTCGCCGGACGGGTTCTTCGCCCAGTTCAGCCACTTGTCGGGACGCTTCCACTCCAGCGGCAGGTTCTTGGTCGCCGGGTGGACCCGGTCGCCGATCTCGACGGTCGCCCGCTGCACGGAGGCCGGGCTGTTCGCCGTCGGACGGGCCCCCACCAGACCGGTGAACCAGTCCGAGTACGGCTCGGTGCGCGCCGCGTCGTGGATGCCGAGGAAGCCGCCGCCCGCCTCCATGTACGCCTCCAGGCCCGCCTCCTGCGCGGGGTCGAGGACGTCGCCCCCGCCGGTCAGGAAGACGACGGCGTGGAAGGAGCCGAGCCGCTTGCCGTTGGTGAAGACCCTCGGGTCGGCGGTCGCCACGGTGGTGAACCGCCGCTCCTCCGGCCCGGAGAGGCCGATCCTCTCGATCGCCGCGATCCCGGCGTCGGTGTACGGGGCCTCGTCGCCCGCCGACGCGTGGAACACCAGCACCTTGACCTGGCTCGCCGCGCCCGGCGGAGACGGCAGAGACAACGTTGTCGCCATCTTCTCGACCAAGGCCCGGTCCGGCGAGGTGTCCGCGTCGGCCGGGCCGCCGGCGCCCAGCATGGACACGGTCAGTGCGCCGGCCACCACGGCCGCCGCGAGGCCGCGTCGTGATCTGGACCGGTGATGTGATGCGCGCTGCATGTGGTCACCCACCCCTCTGTGGTCACCGCGCCTCCCGGTGACTGTGGCTTGCTCGCTCTTCGTCGGTGCCTCTCGATTCACCGCGACAGCGCACGAAGCTAGACCTCTTTTCGCGGCCCGCCAATAGGGAGGGCGACAATCGAACCAACTTTGTCCTGGGTGTGGATAAACGAAGGTGCCCCGGCTACGGTGTGGCCCGTTCCGGCGAGCCCGCGAGTACCGTCCCACAGCGGTGGAGCCGCCCGTTTCCCTATCCCAGTGGGGAGTTCGACATGGACCGAAGGACCTTCAGCCGACGGATGCTGGTCGGTGGCGCGGCCGCGGCCGCGACGGGTGTGACATCGTTGTCGCTCGGAGCGGTGGAGGCGAGCTCCGCCGAGATCCCGCCCCGCACGGCCCCGGCCGGCGGCGTGGTGCGCCGACTGAAGATGTACGCGGAGAAGCTGCCGGACGGTCAGCTCGGCTACGGCTTCGAGAAGGGCAAGGCGTCGATCCCCGGCCCCCTCATCGAGCTGAACGAGGGCGACACGCTCCACATCGACTTCGAGAACCTCACCGATGCCGACACCAGCCTCCATGTCCACGGCGTGGACTACGACATCGCCAACGACGGCACCCGGATGAACAGGAGCCACGTCGAGCCCGGCGGCACCCGGACGTACACCTGGCGCACCCACGCACCGGGCCGCCGGAAGGACGGCACCTGGGAGCCGGGCAGCGCGGGCTACTGGCACTACCACGACCACGTCGTCGGCACGGACCACGGCACCGGCGGCATCCGCAAGGGTCTCTACGGTCCGGTGATCGTGCGCCGGAAGGGCGACATCCTGCCGGACCGGACGTGCACGGTCGTCTTCAACGACATGACGATCAACAACGAGCCGGACCACAACAGCGTCAACTTCGAGGCCACGGTGGGCGACCGGCTCGAATTCGTCATGATCACGCACGGCGAGTACTACCACACCTTCCACATCCACGGTCACCGCTGGGCGGACAACCGCACCGGCCTGCTGACCGGGCCCGACGACCCCAGCCGGGTGATCGACAACAAGATCTGCGGCCCGGCGGACTCCTTCGGCCTCCAGATCATCGCGGGAGAACGCGTGGGGGCGGGCGCCTGGATGTACCACTGCCATGTCCAGAGCCACTCCGACATGGGGATGGCGGGACTGCTGCTGGTCAAGAAGCCGGACGGCACGATTCCGGGGTACGAACCGCACCACCGTACGGCCGCGGGCGGGGACGCGGCGAAGAAGGCGGGAGAGGCGGCCGGGCGGGGAAGCACCGGCACTGACGCGGCTGGGGCGGGGGAGCACCGGCACTGACGCGGCCGGTCACGGATGGCCGGCGTCGTCCGCCAGCCGCCGCTGCTCCTTCTCGACGATGTGCCGGGCCAGCTCGGCGTCCGAGACGTCCACCGCGTCCGGCGTGGTCTCCGCGAGATCGCTGCGCCGCGCGTACGCGTCGAACAGCCGGTCCTTACGGGCCAGTACCTCCACCAGCCGCTGGTCCACGCTGTCCTCGGCGAGCAGCCGGTGCACCTGCACCGTGCGCACCTGGCCCATCCGGTGCGCACGGGCGACGGCCTGGTGCTCCAGCGTGGGCTTGACCTGTGGCTCGCACAGGATGACCACGGAGGCCGCCTGCAGGTTCAGGCCGGTGCCGCCCGCCTGGATCTGGCTCAGCAGCACCGCGTGCCCCTCCGCCGAGGAGAACGCGTCGGCCAGCTCCTGCCGCCGGGCCGGCGGGATGCTCCCGGAGAGCGGCCCGAAGACGTCCGGGCCCAGGGCATCGCCGACCGCCGCGAGGACGTCGCGGAAGAAGGAGAACACGACCACCTTGAGGCCGTTGTCCCGTGCTTCGCCGACCAGTTCGCGCAGCCTCTCCAGCTTGGCGGAGGACGCGGGCACCGCGTAGGCGGCCCGGCGCATCCGCATGAACCGCCCGGAGGCGACGGCCTCGCGGTACGCCTCCCGGTCCTCGGCCCCGAACTCCTCCCACTCGTCCACGTGGACCAGCGCCGGGAGTTCGGCCAGTACGTCCACCTGGTTGCGGCGCAGATAGACCGGGGCCACGGCCCGGCGGAAGGCCCGCGAACCGGCCGCGCCGTGCGTCATGCTCACCGACGGGGCGAGGTCGGGACGCAGCCGGCGCACCAGGCTGCGGAACTCCTCCACCCGGTTCTCCATCGGCGTGCCGGTCAGGAACAGCACCCGCTCCACCTGCTCCGCCCACCCCGCGACCGCACGGGACCGGCGCGTCTCGGGATTCTTCACGAAGTGCGCCTCGTCCACCACCAGCATGCCGGGCCGCACCCGCGCAGCCGCCCCCTCGGGCAGCAGCCGCAGCGCGTCGAAGGTGGTCACCGCCACCCCGCCGGTCTCCCGCCAGTCCTCGAACGCCCCGGTCCGCTCCGTTCCGTGCACCGGAACGGCGCGCAGGGTGGAGCGGGCCCGGATCTCCCGGCTCCAGTTGATCAGCACGCTCGCCGGGCAGACCACGAGGAAGTGGGTCTCGCCACGGGCGGCGAGATGGCAGAGGGCGGCGATGGCCTGCACGGTCTTGCCGAGGCCCATCTCGTCCCCGATGATCACCCGCTTCTGCGTCAGCGCGAAGCGCGCCCCGAAGGCCTGGTAGCCGCGCAACGACACCCGGAGAAACGTGTCGTCGAGCCGCAGCGCGCGCACCCGGTCCGCGATCCCGGCGGGCAGGAACCCCTCGGCCGCGTCCCGGTCCGGGCCGCTGCCGGACAGCTCCGCCAGCAGGCTGTAGTACTCGGCGGACCGCAGCTCGAAGTCCACCCACGCCTCGGCGGGGGAGGCCGGAGAGCGCAGCAGGTCGGCCGACGCCTGCGCGAAGAGGACCGGCAGCTCCCGCTGCTCGGCGTCCGCCACGGCCGACCGCACCGCGCCGAGCGCTTCGCGCACCCGCGCCCGCGTCCGGCCCCCGGCGAACAGCATCCGCAGCGGGCTCCCGGACGGCGCCGCGGATTCCACCGCCGGGCCCAGCAGCTCGCTCAGCCGGCGGGCCCCGTCCACCGCCCGGCGCGCGTCCGCACCGGCCACGACCAGCCGGTGCAGGGCGATGACCAGGGCGGTGCTCGTGTCGTCCGGGGCGTCCACGTCGATCCGCACCGAGACGGTGTCGCGCACGGCGTGGGCGATCTGTGTCGCGGCGGCCAGCGCCTGGTCGGCGGTGTGCGCCCCGACACCGGGAAGCTGCCGCAACGCGTACCGGTGCGTGCCGTGGACCTGGCCGACCGTGCCGAACCCTGCCTGCTCCAGGGCCCCGAGACGCAACCGTCCTTCCGTGACGTCCTTGAGCCGGGAGACGGGGATGTGTGCCAGCTCCCGGTCCACCAGAGTGCCGAGGAGCGGATCGAGCACGGAACGTACGGCGTCCACCGCGTCCGCCCGGTCCGCCGGCACCGCGCGGGCGGCCTCCAGCAATGCTTCCGCCCGCGCGAGCAGCTCCCGTGCCGCGCCGCCCGTGGGCACCGGACCTTCGGCCGCCCCGTGGCCCGTGCCGCCCGCCGCCCCGCTCCGCCTCATGCGCGTCGTTCTCCTCCCGGACCCCCGACGGCCCCGGGGGTCCGCTCCGTGTGCCATCGTCGCACGCACCGCCGACACCCTCGGGCGCGCTCCGGACGGGGCCCACCTCACGACCGGCGCTCCCGGCGCACCCGGACACCGGGCCGGCTCCGCCACCGGCGCCCGACGGCCCCGCCGAGCGCCGGGCGACGCACCGGTCCAACGCTTCGTTCCTGCGCCCGAGTGCTGTCTAACCTGGCCGCATGACAGACGCGATCACCGCCGCACGCGGCTCCGGCCGGGCCGGCCGGAGCGTGGGCTCCACGGCTCCCGCGGCGGATCGCGCCCCGGTCGGCCCCGCGCGGACTGCGGCCGCCGGCGTCCGGTGCAAGACTCGGAACGAGAGGAACCGCCGCGGCGCCGCACGCCGAGCGGGTTCATCCGGACCGACCGAGGAGCACACCATGATCAGCCCGATCGTCCTCGACGGAGCGCCCACCTGGGTCGATCTGGGCACTCCCGACCTCGACGGGGCCACCGCCTTCTACCGGGAGCTGTTCGGCTGGGGGCTGGTCCCCGGCGGCCCCGAGGTCGGCGGCTACGGGATGCTCACCCTGGACGGCCGGTACGTCGGCGGAGTGATGACGGTGCCCACGGAGCAGGCGCCGAGCGCCTGGTCCGTCTCGTTCCGGTCACCGGACGTCGGGGCCACCGCCGCGGCGGTCGGACGGGCCGGCGGCAGCGCCGCCTTCGAACCGATGGACGTCCTGGACTTCGGCGCCATGGGCGGCTTCACCGACCCGTCCGGCGCGTACTTCGGGGTGTGGCAGCCCAAGGACCATCCCGGCTTCGGTGTGATCCAGGAGCCGAACTCGTTCCTCTGGGCCGAGCTCTACACCCCCGACGTCCCGGCCGCGGCCGCCTTCTACACCAGCGTGTTCGGCTGGGGCACCGACGAGCTGAGGGTCGAGGGCACCGACTACACGTACACCACGGCCCACCCGGCCGGGGCGGGCCCGGACGAGTCGTTCGGCGGCCTGGTCAGGATGGGCGACGTCCCCTCCGAGGCCGCCCGCGGGCCGCACTGGCTGCCGTACTTCGCCGTGGCCGACGTGGCGGTCACGGTCGCCGAGGCCCAGCGGCTCGGCGGCACGGAGACCCTGGCCGCGATGGAGGTGCCCGGCGTCGGCACGATGGCCAACGTCGCCGACCCGTACGGGGCGGTCTTCGCGGTCATGAAGCCCGAGCCGAGGCAGTAGCCGACCGGCGGGTTGATGGATCGTTGATCGGCTGTTTATCGCCATCGGGCACCGTGTGCACCATGCTGATCAACACCGTGACCGACGACGCTCTCGCCTGGCAGGAAGCCGCGTTGTGCGCGCAGGCCGGGCCCGAGTTCTTCTTCCCGGCCCCGGGCAGTTCGACGCGCGAGGCCAAGCAGCTCTGCAACGCCTGCGAAGGGCGGCCGGCCTGCCTGGAGTACGCCCTCGCCAACGACGAGCGGTTCGGCGTCTGGGGCGGCCTGTCCGAGAAGGAGCGCGAGCGGCTGCGCAGAGAAGGACGCCGCCGGGGCTGAACGCTCCCGGCCGCTTCCCCGGCCCGTACACCGCCGGGGAAGCGGAGCCCGTCCGGCGGGAACAGGCCATGATCGACGCTCCGCCGCCCCTGCTCGTCGCCGCCCCGCCGGCGTGTACCGGACCCGAGAGCGGCTCCGGACACCCCGGCGAACCGGGCCCGGAGAGGCCGGACCGGGCGGCTCAGGCGCGGCCGCGCGCCGCCATCCGGGCCTTGCGGGCGGCGAGCTTCTCGTCGAACTTCGACGCCTCGCTGTCCAGCCCGCCCATGTACAGACCGAGCTCCTCCTGGGCCTTGGCGCCCTCCGGACCGAGCCCGTCGATGTCCATGACCTTCAGGAAGCGCAGCACGGGCTGGATCACGTCGTCGTGGTGGATGCGCATGTTGTAGATCTCGCCGATCGCCATCTGCGCGGCGGCCCGCTCGAAGCCCGGCATTCCGTGTCCGGGCATCCGGAAGTTGACGACGACGTCGCGGACGGCCTGCATGGTCAGGTCCGGGGCCAGCTCGAAGGCGGCGCCCAGGAGATTGCGGTAGAAGACCATGTGGAGGTTCTCGTCGGTCGCGATCCGGGCCAGCATCCGGTCGCAGACCGGGTCGCCGGACTGGTGGCCGGTGTTGCGGTGCGAGACACGGGTGGCCAGTTCCTGGAACGCGACGTACGCGACGGAGTGCAGCATCGAGTGCCGGTTGTCCGACTCGAAGCCCTCCGCCATGTGCGCCATGCGGAACTGCTCCAGCTTGTCCGGGTCCACGGCGCGCGAGGTGAGCAGGTAGTCGCGCATCACGATGCCGTGGCGGCCCTCCTCGGCGGTCCAGCGGTGCACCCAGGAGCCCCAGGCCCCGTCGCGGCCGAACAGGGAGGCGATCTCGTGGTGGTAGCTGGGGAGGTTGTCCTCGGTGAGGAGGTTGACCACGAGGGCGATCTTGCCGATGTCGGTGACCTTGGACTGGTCCGCCGTCCACGCCTCGCCGTCCTCGAAGACACCGGGGAAGTTCCGGCCGTCGGAGAAGGGGACGTACTCGTGGGGCATCCAGTCCTTGGCGACCTTGAGATGGCGGTTGAGTTCCTTCTCCACCACCTCTTCCAGCGCGTACAGCAGCTGGGCGTCGGTCCACGCCTTCGAACTGCCGAGGTGGGGAGAGGTGATCGTCACGGGGAGCTCCTGGGGACGGGAGAATTACCTACGGCTTCGTAGGTTACGTGACCGTAGGTTAAGGCGACCGTAAGGCCAAAACCAAGCCCGTCCCCGCCAGCGGTCCGATGCGCAGCGTCATCAACGCAGGTGAAGGCGGTACGGGGAGCTGCTGAGGCCCTTCCCGGCCCGGCGGCTCATCGACTCCACCTCACTCACCCCGTTCCCGTGCCCGCTCCCGGATCCCGGCGGAGGTACCGGCCCGTGGCGGACGTCGGATGCGCGAGCAGCTCGGTGGGCGTCCCCGCGAAGACCAGCTCCCCGCCGTGCTTGCCGCCGTCCGGACCGAGGTCGATCACCCAGTCCGCCCGCTTGACCACCTCCAGGTTGTGCTCCACGCAGATCACCGTGTTCCCCGCGTCGACCAGCCGGTCCAGCAGATCCACCAGCGCTCCCGTGTCCGCCAGGTGCAGCCCGGTCGTCGGCTCGTCCAGCACGTACACGCTGGAGGTGCGGTGCAGCTGGGTGGCGAGCTTGATGCGCTGGCGTTCACCGCCGGAGAGCGTGTTGAGAGGCTGCCCGAGCGCCAGGTAGGTGAGACCGACCTCGTCGAGCGTCCGCAGTTTCCGCAGCAGCGCCCGGTCCTCGAACACCCCGGCCGCCTCCGCCGCCGTCATCTCCAGGACGTCCGCGATCGACCGGCCCGCGACCCGGTGCTTCAGCACGTCGTCGTGGAACCTGCGGCCCTCGCACTCCGGGCAGGTCGTGGTGACGGGGTCCATGAACGCCAGATCCGTCGAGATCACCCCGCGCCCCGAGCACCCCGCGCACGCTCCCGCGGAGTTGAAGCTGAACAGCGCCGCGTCCACACCGTTCTGCCGGGCGAACGTCCTGCGGATGGCGTCCAGCGCCCCGATGTACGAGGCGGGGGTGGAGCGCGACGAGGCGGCGATCGCGCCCTGGTCGATGACGACCGCTTCCGGGTACGCCGCGGTGAACACCCGTGACACCAGCGTCGACTTGCCCGACCCCGCCACCCCCGTCACCGCGGTCAGCACCCCGGCCGGGAACGAGACGTCCAGTCCCTTGAGGTTGTGCAGATCCGCCCCGCGCACCGGGAGCCGGCCGGTGGGGGAGCGGACGACCCCCTTGACCGGGGTGCGGCGGCGCAGCGACCGGCCGGTGAGCGTATCCGCCTCACGCAACCGTGCGAACGGGCCCTCGAAGACGACGCGACCGCCGTCGGAGCCGGCCCGCGGACCCATGTCGACGACATGGTCGGCGACCGCCATCACATCCGGATCGTGCTCGACGACCAGCACCGTGTTGCCCTTGTCGCGCAGCCGCACCAGCAGCTCGCACAGCCGTCCCACATCGCGCGGATGCAGGCCGACGCTCGGCTCGTCGAGGACGAACGTCAGCCCGGTCAGCGAACTGCCCAGGTGGCGCACCATCTTGAGCCGCTGGCCCTCGCCCCCCGACAGGGTCGTGGTCTCCCGGTCCAGGCTCAGATACCCCAGCCCGATCCCGGCCAGCCGTTCCAGCCGCTCGCGGGCGGCCGCCGCGACGGGCCCGCCCACCGGGTCGTCGATGCGCTCCAGCACGCCGATGAGCTCGGAGACCTCCATCCGTCCGTAGTCGGCGGGCGAGAGGCCGTCGATCCGGGTGGCGAGCGCCGCCGCGTTCAGTCGCGCCCCGCCGCAGGCCCCGCACACCCGGTCCACCGTGAACCGGGCAGCCGCCTCGCGCCGTTTCTCGGACAGCGAGGCCGTGTCGCGTTTGAGGTACAGCCGCTCGAAACGGGTCACGATGCCCTCGAACCTCATCTCCGCCGACGCGGTCCGCATATCGACGCGGACGGTGAACCCCGAACCATGAAGGAGCAGTTGACGCTCGTCCTCGCCGAACTCGGCCAGTGGCAGATCGTTGTCGAAGCGCCCGGACCCTCCGTACAGGCTCCACTCCCAACTGCCCACCGAGAGGCCGGGCAGCAGCAGCGCGCCCTGGTTCAGCGACTTCGACCAGTCGATCGCCCGGTCGAGATCCAGGTGGACGGTGCGCCCCACCCCGTCGCACTCCGGACACATCCCGGCGGGGTCGTTGAACGAGTACGCGCTCGCCCCGCCCGCGCTCCGCGTCCCGCACCGGGAGAACAGCACCCGGATCACCGACCAGATGTCTGTCGCCGTGCCCACCGTGGACCGGACGCTGCCGCCCAGCGGCTTCTGGTCGATCACGATGGCCACCGACAGGTCCTCGACGGACTCGACGTGCGGGCGCTCGTACTTCGGCAACCGGTTGCGCAGGAACGAGGTGAACGTCTCGGTCAGCTGCCGCTGCGACTCCACGGCGATCGTGTCGAAGACGACCGAGGACTTCCCGGAACCGGAGACACCGGTGAAGACGGTGATCCGGCCCTTGGGGATGCGGAGGGAGACATCGCGGAGATTGTTCTCGCGCGCGCCGGTGATGACGATGTCGCGGTGGGCGGAGCCGGGGGCGTCCGGCTCCGCGCCGTGCTCGTACTCGGGAAGGCGGTTCATGTGCGCGACGTTAGGCGGGATACCGGACAGCTTCTGGCGCCTTTTCGGGGCGATGTGCGGGTGCGCCGCAGGAAGCCGCTCAGCGGCCCTCGCGCACCGCCTCCGGCGTCGTGTCCCGCAGCTCGCCGTCGAGCCGGAGCCACCGGGTGATCCCGATCGACTCCAGGAACGGCACATCGTGACTCGCCACGATCAACGCCCCCTCGTACGCCGCCAGCGCCTCGGTCAGCCGCCGGGCGCTCGCCAGGTCGAGGCTGTTCGTCGGCTCGTCGAGCAGCAGCAGGCGGGGCGCCGGGTCGGCCAGCAGCAGCATCGCCAGGGTCGCCCGAAACCGCTCCCCGCCCGACAGGGTGGACGCCGGGCGGTCCGCCGCCGCCCCCTTGAACAGGAAACGGGCCAGCCGGGCCCGGACCGCGTTCTCCGTACGGTCCGGGGCCGCGCGTGCCACGTTCCGCGCCACCGACGCGTCGTCGTCCAGCACGTCCAGCCGCTGCGGCAGGAACCCCGTCGCCACCGACGGCGCCGCCTCGCCGGAGAGCGGCGACAGCTCGCCCGCGATGGTCCGCAGCAGTGCCGTCTTGCCCGCCCCGTTGCGCCCGGTCAGCGCGATCCGCTCCGGGCCCCGCACCAGCAGCTCGCCCCGCAGCGGCGGACCGTACGGCGGCACCGGATCACGCAGCAGCAGCACCTCGCTGCCCGGATGGACCCGGGTGTCCGGCAGCTCGATCCGGATCTCCTCGTCCGCGCGCACCGCCGCCTCCGCCTCGTCCAGGCGCTCCTCGGCCGCCGCCAGCCGCTCGGTGTGCAGGATGCGGTGCTTGCCGGCCGACACCTGGGCCGCGCGCCTGTGCTGCCCCATCACCACCTTGGGCTCGCGCCTGGTGTCCCACATCTTCTGCCCGTAGCGTCTGCGACGGGCCAACGTGACGTGTGCGGCGGCCAGTTCGCGCTTCTGCCGCTGCACGTCCGACTCGGCGACCCGCACCATCCGCTCAGCCGCCTCCTGCTCGACGGCGAGCGCCCTCTCGTACGCCGACAGATTTCCGCCGTACCAGGTGACCGAGCCCTCACGCAGATCCGCGATCCGGTCCACCCGTTCCAACAGCTCCCGGTCGTGGCTCACGACGAGCAGCGCCCCCGTCCAGGCGTCGACCGCGTCGTACAGACGGCGACGGGCGTGCGCGTCCAGGTTGTTCGTCGGCTCGTCCAGCAGCAGCACCCCTGGCCGGCGCAGCAGCAGCGCGGCCAGCCGCAGCAGGACGCACTCGCCGCCCGACATCTCCCCGACGGTGCGGTCGAGCCCGATGTGTCCGAGTCCCAGCCCGTCCAGAGCCGCGAGGGACCTCTCCTCGACGTCCCAGTCGTCGCCGATGACCGCGAAGTGCTCCGCCCGGACGTCGCCCGACTCGACGGCGTCCAGCGCCGCGCGCCGCTCCGCGATCCCGAGCACCTGATCGACGCGCAGCGCGGTGTCCAGGACCACGGTCTGCGGAAGGTGGCCGAGTTCGCCACGGATCCTGATCACCCCCGCGTGCGGGGCGAGTTCACCGGCGATCAGCCGCAACAGGGTGGACTTGCCGCACCCGTTGAGCCCGATGAGCCCGGTGCGGCCGGGGCCCGCGGAGAAGTCGAGGCCGGTGAAGACCTCGCCGCCGTCGGGCCAGCGGAAGGAGAGGGAGGTACAGCTGATGTGGGTGTCGTCGGCAGGCATGCGGAACTCCCGTGAACGTCGGGGAAGAAGAGGACGGCTGGAGGCCGAGATCGCACACGGGCGCTCCGGCCGCGGCATGGCGCGGCGGGCGCTGCACGGTGTGCACAGGACCTCAGATCAGCAACGTCCCACTCCGATCGACGACGACAGGGACGCTCACGACGGTAGGGCCGGGAAGCGGACCGGGCAACCGGATTTACGGTGCGGTCAGCGGTCCTCGCCGAGCAGGTCGGTCAGGTCCCGGTCCATGTCCAGATACAGGTGCTCGTCACCTGCCGGGACCAGCTCCTGTGCCCGCTGGAGGAAGCGCCGCAGCTCCTCGGTGCGCACATGGACCATGGCGACGCCCTCGGGCGCGTGGAACTCCAGCACCGTCCGGTCGTAGCCGAACGGCCGGACCCGCACATCCCCCTGTCCCGCCGGGTTGTCCACCCCGGTGGTCAGCAGCTCGCGGGAGAACTCCCACGACACCTCGGTGCCCTCCAGGGTCGCCGGGGCCGGGAACGCCATGCGGACGGCGAAGGGATACGCCCGGTCGTAGCTGAGCATGGCGGGCAGGGTCTCCATCCGCGGCGCGGACGCGACCATGCGAGCCTGCACGGACTGCTCGATAACGCTGGACAAGGCCTGCTCCCTCTCGCTGCTGGGTGAACGGTTCCCGGCATTGGAGTAGACGACGGAACCCTTCGTTTCGTGCACCGGCGCGCGGAGTGAGCTGCGTCACCGGTTCCGGCCGGCCCCGCCGCGCCTCCGCGCACCCCCCTCCTGCCCGCTCGGCGGCGACGCACCCTGGACGGGCCGGAACCCGTCGGCTAGCTTCCTGCGCCATGAAGGCCATGGGGAACACGAGACGGCTGATGGCACTGGTGACCGGCGGGGCGGCCCTGGCCGCCGCACTGGTCGCACCGGGCGCGCACGCGGCGGAACACCCGGACGGGAAGCAGGTCTTCCGGGAGGCGGCCGTCCGCGGACCGCTGCCCGGCTGGAAGCTCACCGACACCGGCACGACCGCCCGCTTCCGGGGGCTCGCGGCGGTCAGCCGCAGCACTGCCTGGGTCGCCGGGTCGAAGGGCACGGTCCTGCGCACGGCGGACGGCGGCCGTACCTGGCTCGACGTGTCACCGCCGGGCGCGGCCGAACTCGAACTACGGGACATCGAGGCATTCGACGGGAGGCGGGCCGTCGCCCTGGCCATCGGCGAGGGCGAGGCGTCCCGCGTCCTGCGCACCGAGGACGGCGGGGCGACCTGGACCGAGTCCTTCCGCAACACCGACCCGCGCGCCTTCTTCAACTGCCTGACCTTCTTCGACAGCCGGCACGGCCTCGCGGCGGGCGACCCGGTGGACGGGAAGTTCCGCCTCCTGTCCACGGCGGACGGCGGCCGCTCCTGGCGGGTTCTGCCGAACGCCGGGATGCCCGACGCCCTGCCGGGTGAGGCGGGGTTCGCCGCGAGCGGCCAGTGCCTGGTCAGCTCCGGCCCGAAGGACGTCTGGCTGACCACCGGGGGAGCGGAGACCGCCCGCGTCCTGCACTCGCGGGACCGGGGCCTGACGTGGACGGCGAGCGCCTCGACCCTCCCGGCGGGCGACCCGGCGCGAGGCGTCTTCGCCGTCGCCTTCCGCGACCGGGGCCACGGCATCGCGGTCGGCGGCGACTACCGGGCCGACCAGGAATCGCCGCGTGCCGCCGCCGTGACCGGGAACGGCGGCCGGACCTGGCGGCAGGCGGCCACCCCGCCGCCCGCCTACCGCTCCGGCGTCGCCTGGCTCCCGCACAGCCGCACCGCCGCCCTGGCCGTCGGTCCGACCGGCACCGACCTCACCCTGGACGCCGGGCGCACCTGGCGGACGCTCGACACCGGCTCGTACGACACCGTCGACTGCACGCCGGACCGGGGCTGCTGGGCGGCCGGCGAGAAGGGGCGGGTGGCCCGGCTGGGGTTCTAGGGTCTTCCGTTCGGATCAGGCCGGTCCGATCCGAACGGCGCATCCTCGTTCCGGCGGCGGCCCTACGAGGCGTCCAGCACCTCGCGCAGCCGCTCGGCGAACTCGTCCGGCTTGCCCGGGTAGCCGAACTCCCCGTCCACGAAACCGGCGTGGTGGCTCGGGAAGACGGCCACCCGCTGCCCGAGCAGTTCGGCGGTGGCGACCGAGGTCCGCCCGGTCTGCACCGCCTGCGACTCCTCGCCGACGGCGATCACCACACGGGTGGTCGCCGCCGCGATCGCCTCGACGTCCGGCCGGTGGTCGCTGATCGCCCAGGACCGGTCGGACAGCAGCGGGTCCTCGCGGGAGCCGTCGTCCTCGGTGGGCATGCCGAACGCGGCGGGGTCGGGCGCCGGCCGGGCGAAGTACGCCTCGGTGAACTCGCCCTCCCACGAGGTCATCGCCACGAACGCGGCCATTCCGGCGCCCCACCCCCGCTTCTCGTACGCGTCCCGGACCCCGGCCCGCGCGCGGACGGCCGCCGGCCCGTCCGGGGTGAGCGTGATGAGCGGCGGCTCGTGCGCGACGAGGGTCGTCACGTCCGCGGGGTGGCGTGCCACCAGGGCGAGGGCGACGACCGCGCCGCCGCTGCTGGCGAACATCTCGACCGGCCCGGCGCCGACCGCCTCGACGACGGCGTGCACGTCGTCGGCCAGCATCTCGGGCGTGTACTCCACCCGGCCGTCCTTGCGGGTGGAGCGGCCGAGCCCCCGCGGGTCGTAGGTGACCACGGTCCGATCGGGGAAGCGCGCGGCCAGAGCGGCGAACCCGGTGGCGTCCATGGGGTGCCCGATCAGGACGAGCGGCGGTCGGCCGTCGGCGGTGGGCAGGGGGCCGCGAACGTCGTGGACGAGGTCGGCGCCGGCTGTGGTGAGTGTGTAGGTCTCCATACCCGTGCAGACCGGCCCCGTCCCGAAGACTCATCGGTGGCGGGGTACCCGCCCGGAACCTCCGACCGCTACGGCAGCCGTCGCCCGATGCCGACGCGCTACGGCTGCTGCCGGTAGGGGGCGAGCTCCGGCGCGGTCCTGGTGGCGATGAACTCGGTGATCCGGTACGCGCACACGCCGTGCGCGGCGAACGGGTCGGCGGCCGCGATCCCCTCGATCGCCGTCCGGTCCTCCCCGGCCGCCAGGATCACCCCGCCGTCCCGCGGGTTCTTGCGGCCCGAGGCGATGAAGACGCCCGCCGTGTACTGCTCGTCGAGCCATGCGATGTGCTCCGCCATCAGCGCGTCCACGCGTTCGACCGGCGCGATGTAGGTCAATTCGAGTACGAACATGATCGTCAGGCTACGGGACGCCGGCCGCCGCGAGGACGGACATCATCGCCGCGAGCGACAGGGGAGGCCCTCCGCCGCGGCCTCCTCGGTCTCCCGGACCCGGCCGAAGGATCGTGGCGCCGCCGCCCGCACCCGGTAATTCCCGGCGCCCGCGGACCTCGCGGCGCACCCGGTCATGGGGCGGTCCCGCCGGCGCATAGGCTTCCGGGTATGACGAGCTCCCCCTCCCCCGCCCACGAGACCCCCGCCGACGAAGCCGAGGGCCGGGCGGTCCAGGACCGGTTGCGCGGCCGGGTGATCCTCGACGAGGTGGGGCCGGAGCCGGGAACGGGGCTGATCACCGGGGTGGACGTGGCCTACGACGACGAGAAGGACGTCGTCGTCGCGGCGGCCGTGGTGCTGGACGCCGCGACGCTGGAGACGGTCGAGGAGGCCACCGCCGTCGGCAGGATCGCCTTCCCGTACGTCCCCGGACTGCTGGCCTTCCGGGAGATCCCGACGGTGCTGGAGGCGCTGGAGGAGCTCAGCGTGGAACCGGGTCTCGTGGTCTGCGACGGCTACGGTCTGGCGCACCCGCGCCGCTTCGGGCTCGCCAGCCACCTGGGCGTGCTCACCGGACTGCCGGTGATCGGCGTCGGCAAGAACCCGTTCACGTTCACCTACGAGGCCCCCGGCCCCCGGCGCGGTGACTCCTCGCCGTTGCTGGACGGCGACGAGGTGGTCGGCCGGGCCCTGCGGACACGGGAGAACACCAGCCCGGTGTTCGTCTCGGTGGGCCACCGCATCAGCCTCGACAACGCCTGCGCCCACACGCTCCGCCTCTCCGGCCGCTACCGCCAGCCGGAGAGCACCCGGCGGGCGGACGCCCTGTGCCGGCGGGTCCTGCGGGAGGCGACCGCCTGAACGCGGCCGCCCGGAAGGGCGGTCCGGGGCGGCGGCAGCATGTCCCGTCAGGAGGCGTGCGGGGAGGCCCGGCGTCCCTTGCCTGCCCCGTCGGAGCGGTGGCGGAGACGGCATGCGCCCCCGGCGGCGAAACCGTCCCGGCCGGCGCGTTCCCGGCGCCGTTCGCGCCGTCCACCGAGGTGAACCCTTCGCCGGCCGCATCACGGACCGGCCCCTGCGCGGGTGCGCGGAGCGCCCGGCCGCCCGCGTGACGTTCCAGGACGGGAACAGTCCCGCAACTGAGTACGTGTACGGATGGCATAGATCCGTACGGCTGGGCAGGCTGAACACATGAACGCCACTCGCACAGCAGTCCGCCCTGCCTCCTTCGACCCGGCCCAGCGCCGCATGGCGCTCGGCATGCTCCTCGGGAGCGCCGCCGGACTCGTCTGGCTGGGCGCGATGCTCTACACGCTGGCCGGCTGGATCCTCTGACCGTCGGGGCCCGCACCGAGGCCCGGCTGCCGGGCCGCACCGGCCACGTCCCGAGGCCCTAGCGCACCGCCACCACCCGGAACCGCAGCCCCGCCGCCGTCAGCCGGTCCAGCAGCGCGTCGCCCATGGCCACCGCCGTGGTCACCTGCCCTGAGGTCTCCGGCAGTTCGTCCAGGGCCAGGCACACCGCCGACTCGGCCAGGATCTTCGCCGTCTCGCCGTACCCCGGATCGCCGCCGGACACCTCGGTGAAGACGCGCCTCCCGCCGCCCTCCCCGATGAAGCGGACGGTGAACCAGCTCCGCTCGCGGCGCGCCTCGTCCGGTCCCCGACCCGCCTCGTAACGCCCCATCAGCCACTCCCGTACGCCCTCGACCTGCGCGGCGGCCACCAGCGCGCCGATCGCCGCCGGGGCGCCCAGGGCCATCGGCAGCGTCTTGACCGAGGCGAAGTGGCGGTAGCCGAAGTCGGGGCCGTACCGCTCCAGCGCCCGTGCGGAACGTCCCACGATCGCCGGGTCCACCGTCGGCAGCGGCAGCGCCCAGGTGCCGACCGATCCGTTGAAGTGCGGGGAGCCCGCGGGGGTGCGGACCCGGCGGCCCACCAGGCGCGGTTCGTGCAGCCGGCGTTCCCGCGCGGCGGCCAGCATCTGCGGCCCCCGGCCGATCGCGGTCAGCGCCGAGGCGAACGTCCCTCCCGAGAACACCGCGTTGGTCCGCACGAATCCGTCCACGGCCAGCGGCACGCCCTCGGGAAGCTGCTGGACGGTGAACCAGACGCCCAGGTCGTGCGGGACGGAGTCGAAGCCGCAGGCGTGCACGAGGCGCGCGCCCGTCTCACGGGCGCGCGCGTCGTTCTCCAGATACATCCGGTCGATGAACTCCGCCTCGCCCGTGAGGTCCGCGTAGTCCGTCCCGGCCTCCGCGCAGGCGGTGACGAGCTTCTCGCCGTAGCGGATGTACGGCCCCACCGTCGAGGCCACCACCCGCGTGGAGGCCGCCAGTCGGGCCAGCGCCTCCGCGTCGTCCGCGTCCGCCTCCACCAGCGGCAGCTCCGCGCAGGCCGGGTCGATCGCGGTGAGCCGCCGGCGCAGCGCCTCCAGCTTGGCCCGGCTGCGGCCGGCCACCGCCCAGCGGAGCCCGGTGGGGGCGTGGGCCGCCAGATACTCGGCGGTGAGGGTTCCCACGAAGCCGGTGGCGCCGAAGAGGACCACGTCCCAGGTGCGTGTCGCGTCCTTCTGCCTGTTCACGAGTACCTCCGCCGGGAGCCGTTGCCGATGTGGCAGGCAGAGGGTAGCGGAGAGCGCTGTGGCGGCGTCGGGCCGGGCGGGCGGGATGCGGGAGGATCGGAGAAAAGAACTAAGCGCTTGCTCGCCCTGAGGGGTTGTGCGGAGCCGGGCGCGTTCTTAGCATCATTGATGTTACATCGGTTGTGTCACACCTCTGGGGGCTCACAGATGGCGAAAGGCCCAACGTCCGGGCACGGTCCGCTGACCGGGGTCCGGGTCGTCGAACTGGCGGGCATCGGCCCCGGGCCGTTCGCCGCGATGCTGCTGGCGGACCTGGGCGCCGACGTCGTCCGCGTCGACCGGCCCGGTGGCTCGGTGCTCGGCATCGACCCGGCGTACGACATCACCAACCGCAACAAGCGCTCCGTCCTCCTGGACCTCAAGAGCGACGAAGGGCCGGCCCGCGTCCTCGATCTCGTCGAACGCGCCGACGTCCTCATCGAGGGTTACCGCCCCGGCGTCGCCGAACGTCTCGGGATCGGGCCCGACGCCTGCCTCGCCCGCAACCCGCGGCTCGTGTACGGCCGGATGACCGGCTGGGGCCAGGACGGCCCGCTGGCCGGGCGCGCCGGGCACGACATCGCCTACCTCGCGCTCTCCGGCACCCTGTCGATGATCGGCAAGCCGGACGAGCCGCCCACCGTCCCCGCCAACCTGGTCGGCGACTACGCGGGCGGCTCGCTCTACCTCGTCGTCGGCGTCCTCGCGGCCCTCCAGCACGCCCGCGCCCAGGGCGAGGGCCAGGTGGTCGACGCCGCCATCGTGGACGGTGCCGCCCACCTGTCCTCGATGATCCACGGCATGCTGGCCGCGGGGAGCTGGCAGGACCGGCGCGGCGCCAACCTGCTCGACGGCGGTTGCCCGTTCTACGGCACCTACGCCACCTCCGACGGCGGCCATATGGCGGTCGGCCCGCTGGAGGGGCAGTTCTACGCGGAGTTCGTCCGGCTCCTCGGCATCGCCGACGCCTTCCCCGACCGCTGGGACCTCGCCCGCTGGGACGACCTGCGCGCCGCCGTCACCGCACGCTTCCTCACCCGTACGCGCGCCGAATGGACCGAGGTCTTCGAGGGCACCGACGCCTGCGTGGCCCCCGTCCTCTCCCTCGCCGAGGCCCCGCACCACCCGCACCTCGCCGCCCGCTCCACCTTCGTCGAGCACGGCGGACAGACCCAGCCCGCCCCCGCCCCCCGCTTCTCGGCCACCCCCGTCTCCGTCCGCAGCGGACCCGCGCGGCCGGGTGCCGACACGGACTCCGTGGCCGCCGACTGGGACGTACCGGGGCTCCGGCCCCCCTCTCACGACTAGGAGACCGCGTGCAACGGCAGATCTTCACCGAGGAACACGACGCGTTCCGCGAGACCGTCCGGGCCTTCCTGGCCAAGGAGGTCCTCCCGCACTACGAGCAGTGGGAGCAGGACGGCATCGTCTCCCGCGACGCCTGGCTCGCCGCCGGGCGCGCCGGACTGCTGGGCCTCGCCGTCCCGGAGGAGTACGGGGGCGGCGGCAGCGACGACTTCCGCTACAGCGCCGTCCTGGCCGAGGAGTTCACCCGCGCCGGGGCCGCCGGGCTCGCCATCGGCCTGCACAACGACATCATCGGCCCCTACCTCACGGGCCTGGCCACCGACGAGCAGAAGCGCCGCTGGCTCCCCGGCTTCTGCTCCGGCGAGACCATCACCGCCATCGCCATGACCGAGCCGGGCGCGGGCTCCGACCTCCAGGGCATCCGCACCACCGCCGAGGACAAGGGCGACCACTGGCTGCTCAACGGCTCCAAGACCTTCATCTCCAACGGCATCCTCGCCGACCTGGTCGTCGTCGTGACGAAGACCACCCCGGACGGCGGCGCCAAGGGCCTCTCCCTCATCGTCGTCGAACGCGGCGCGGAAGGGTTCGAGCGCGGCCGCAACCTCGACAAGATCGGCCAGAAGTCCCAGGACACCGCCGAGTTGTTCTTCAACGACGTCCGCGTCCCCAAGGAGAACCTCCTCGGGACGCGGGACGGCGCGTTCCTCCACCTGATGACCAACCTGGCCCAGGAGCGCATGGGCATAGCGGTCGCCGGGATCGCCGCCGCCGAACACCTGTTGGAGATCACCACCCAGTACGTCAAGGAGCGCGAGGCGTTCGGCCGCCCGCTGGCCAAACTCCAGCACATCCGCTTCGAGATCGCCGAGATGGCCACCGAGTGCGCCGTCACCCGGACCTTCCTCGACCGGTGCATCGTCGACCACTCCGACGGGGTCCTGGACGCCGTCCACGCCTCCATGGCGAAGTGGTGGGCCACCGAACTGCAGAAGCGCGTGGCCGACCGCTGCCTCCAACTCCACGGAGGCTACGGCTACATGAGTGAGTACAAGGTCGCCAAGGCATTCACCGACGGCCGTATCCAGACCATCTACGGCGGCACGACCGAGATCATGAAGGAGATCATCGGCCGTTCGCTGCTCGCCTGACGCCCTCCCACCGCGCCGACCATCACCCTCGAAAGGCAGTTGTCTTGAGTACCGAAGCATTCGTCTACGACGCGATCCGCACCCCGCGCGGTCGCGGCAAGGCCAACGGAGCCCTGCACGGCACCAAGCCGATCGACCTTGTCGTCGGCCTCATCCACGAGCTCCAGGGCCGCTTCCCGGACCTCGACCCGGCGGCCATCGACGACATCGTCCTCGGCGTGGTCAGCCCGCTCGGCGACCAGGGCTCCGACATCGCCCGTATCGCCGCCATCGCGGCCGGGCTGCCCGACACCGTCGCCGGGGTCCAGGAGAACCGCTTCTGTGCCTCGGGCCTGGAAGCGGTCAACCTGGCCGCCGCCAAGGTCCGTTCGGGCTGGGAGGACCTGGTCCTGGCCGGGGGCGTCGAGTCGATGTCCCGCGTGCCGATGGGCTCGGACGGCGGGGCCTGGGCGATGGACCCGATGACCAGCTTCGAGACCGGCTTCGCTCCGCAGGGCATCGGCGCCGACCTCATCGCCACCGTCGAGGGCTTCAGCCGCCGCGACGTCGACGAGTACGCCGCCCTCTCCCAGGAGCGCGCCGCCGCGGCCTGGAAGGACGGCCGCTTCGCCCGCTCCGTCGTCCCGGTCAAGGACCGCAACGGCCTGCTCGTCCTCGACCACGACGAGCACATGCGCCCCGGCACCACCGCCGACTCGCTCGCCGGACTCAAGCCGTCCTTCGCCGGCATCGGCGAGATGGGCGGATTCGACGCGGTGGCGCTCCAGAAGTACCACTGGGTCGAGAAGATCGACCACGTGCACCACGCGGGCAACTCCTCCGGCATCGTGGACGGCGCGGCCCTCGTCGCCATCGGCTCGAAGGAGGTCGGGGAGCGCTACGGCCTCACCCCGCGCGCCCGGATCGTCTCCGCCGCCGTCTCCGGCTCCGAGCCCACCATCATGCTCACCGGCCCCGCCCCGGCCACCCGCAAGGCACTCGCCAAGGCCGGTCTGACCATCGACGACATCGATCTCGTCGAGATCAACGAGGCCTTCGCCGGTGTCGTCCTGCGCTTCGTCAAGGACATGGGCCTCTCCCTGGACAAGGTCAACGTCAACGGCGGCGCCATCGCCCTCGGCCACCCGCTCGGCGCGACCGGCGCGATGATCCTCGGCACCGTCATCGACGAACTGGAGCGCCGCGACCAGCGGTTCGGCCTGGTCACCCTCTGCGTCGGCGGCGGCATGGGCGTCGCGACCGTCGTCGAACGCATCTGACCTGCCCCGGCCCCATCTGCTTACGGAGAAGACACCCACATGACCGAGAGCACGACCATCCGCTGGGAACAGGACGAGACCGGCGTCGTCACCCTCGTCCTCGACGACCCGAACCAGTCCGCCAACACGATGAACCAGGCCTTCAAGGACTCCATCGCGGCCATCGCGGACCGCGCCGAGGCCGAGAAGGACTCCATCCGCGGCATCATCTACACCTCCGCGAAGAAGACCTTCTTCGCCGGCGGCGACCTCAAGGACATGATCAAGGTCGGCCCGGAGAACGCCCGGGCCGTCTTCGACGCCGGCACCGCGATCAAGAAGTCGCTCCGCCGCATCGAGACCCTCGGCAAGCCCGTCGTCGCCGCCATCAACGGCGCCGCCCTCGGCGGCGGTTACGAGATCGCGCTCGCCGCGCACCACCGCATCGCCCTCGACGCCCCCGGCTCCCGCATCGGCCTCCCCGAGGTCACCCTCGGCCTGCTCCCGGCGGGCGGCGGCGTCACCCGGACCGTACGCCTCATGGGCATCACGGACGCCCTGCTCAAGGTGCTCCTCCAGGGCACCCAGTACACCCCGCGCCGGGCGCAGGAGAACGGCCTCGTCCACGAAGTCGCCGCCACCCGCGAGGAGATGATCGAGAAGGCCCGCGCCTTCATCGACGCCCACCCCGAGTCCCAGCAGCCCTGGGACGTCAAGGGGTACAAGATCCCCGGCGGCACCCCCTCGAACCCCAAGTTCGCCGCGAACCTCCCCGCGTTCCCGTCCAACCTGAAGAAGCAGATCGCGGGCGCGCCCATGCCCGCGCCGCGCAACATCCTCGCGGCGGCCGTCGAGGGCTCCCAGGTCGACTTCGAGACCGCCCTGACCATCGAGGCCCGGTACTTCACCGAGCTGGTCACCGGCCAGGTCTCCAAGAACATGATCCAGGCGTTCTTCTTCGACCTCCAGGCCGTCAACTCCGGGGCCAACCGGCCCAAGGACGTCCCCGAGCGACCCGTCCGCAAGGTCGCCGTCCTCGGCGCCGGGATGATGGGCGCGGGCATCGCCTACTCCTGCGCCAAGGCCGGGATCGAGGTCGTCCTGAAGGACGTCACCACCGAGGCCGCCGCCAAGGGCAAGGCGTACAGCGAGAAGCTGCTCGCCAAGGCGCTCTCCCGCGGCCGTACGACGGAGGAGAAGCGCGACGAGCTGCTGGCCCGGATCACCCCGACCGGGGACGTGGCCGACCTCGCCGGCTGCGACGCGGTCATCGAGGCCGTCTTCGAGGACACCGCCCTCAAGCACAAGGTGTTCCAGGAGATCCAGGACGTCGTCGAGCCGGACGCGCTGCTCTGCTCCAACACCTCCACCCTCCCGATCACCGTCCTCGCCGAAGGCGTCACGCGCCCCGACGACTTCATCGGTCTGCACTTCTTCTCGCCCGTGGACAAGATGCCGCTGGTCGAGATCATCAAGGGCGAGCGCACCGGCGACGAGGCCCTGGCCCGCGCCTTCGACCTCGTACGGCGCATCAAAAAGACGCCGATCGTCGTCAACGACTCGCGTGGCTTCTTCACCTCGCGCGTCATCGGGCAGTTCATCAACGAGGGCGTCGCCATGGTCGGGGAGGGCGTCGAGCCCGCCTCGATCGAGCAGGCCGCCGCCCAGTCCGGCTACCCGGCCAAGGTCCTCTCCCTGATGGACGAGCTGACCCTGACCCTGCCCCGCAAGATCCGCGACGAGACGAAGCGGGCGGTGGAGGAGTCCGGGGGCACCTGGCCCGGCCACCCCTCCGACGAAGTCATCGACCGCATGGTGGACGAGTTCGGGCGACCGGGCCGCAGTGGGGGAGCGGGCTTCTACGACTACGACGAGGACGGCAAGCGCACCGGCCTCTGGCCCGGACTGCGCGAGCACTTCGGCAAGCCGGACGCGGACGTGCCGTTCGAGGACATGAAGGAGCGGATGCTCTTCTCCGAGGCCCTGGACAGCGTCCGCTGCCTGGAGGAGAACGTCCTCATCTCCGTCGCCGACGCCAACATCGGCTCCATCATGGGGATCGGCTTCCCGCCGTGGACCGGCGGCGCGCTCCAGTACATCAACGGGTACGAGGGCGGGCTGCCCGGCTTCGTGGCCCGCGCCCGGGAACTCGCCGAGCGCTACGGCGACCGCTTCCTGCCGCCCGCGCTGCTGGTGGAGAAGGCGGAGAAGGGCGAGACCTTCCACGACTGATCCGTCGCCGGACGCCGCCGTGGGCCGCGTTCACCGTCACTCGGCGGTGAACGCGGCCCGCAGTTCTTCCTTCAGCGACCGCTGGAACGCCGTCACCAGCGCCTGCACCACGATCGGCTGCATATGGGCCGACAGCGACTTCATCGCCGCCACATGCTCCGGATCTCCCTCCCGCTCCCGGTAGGGGTTCCACACCTCGTCCCGGAACAGCCGGGTCATCTCCTGCGCGGCCGAGCGGGTGTGCTCCAGCAGCAGGGTCCGCGCCGCGAGGATCGTCTCGTGCGCGATCGGCACGTCCAGCAGCTCCACCCCGAGCCGCAGGAGCCCAAGATCCACCCGGAACTCCCCGTCGGGCTCCTGCGGCCGCACCAGCACGCCCATCGCCGCCAGCCGCTCCACGTCCTCCTCCGCGAGGGCCCGCCCGGCTCGCCGCTCCAGCTCGGCACGGGAGAGAACCTCGGTCTGGTCCGGCGCCCAGGACGCGACCAGCGCCCGGTGGATCGCCAGATCGCGGGCGTTCAGGTCGGGCGGCAGCTGCTCCAGATACCGTTCGATCGCCGCCAGCGTCATGCCCTGCTGCTGGAGCTCCTCGATCAGCGCGAGCCGCGAAAGGTGGTCGGGCCCGTAATGGCCGACCCGGCGCGGGCCGATGACCGGGGGCGGCAGCAGGCCCCGCGTGCTGTAGAACCGCACCGTGCGCACGGTGACCCCGGCGCGTGCCGCCAGCTCGTCCACCGTGAGCGTCGGCCCGTCGGTCCCCGTCGCCATCTCTGCTCCCGCCGGTCGGATCTCGTATCGGACAGTCCTGCTGTCTCACCACTACTGTGAAAGTCTCCGGCACCGGGGCCCCGCCGTCCACCCCGGACCGTGCGACCAGGCTTTCAAGCCGGCACTGAAGAGAGATGGCCGGACCTGGGGGTCATATGCGGCTTCCGTGTGTGAAATCCTCGATCATCGATGAAGCAATGCTCTGACCTGCGGCTTCAGTGGGGTGGATCGGGAGTCGCCACGGCGTGCGTGACCGCTTCATCTGTGGTTGTGGCGCTCATGCCGACGGACAGCCCCTCTTCCTGGCCGCACGCTTCGGACAGCGGCGAGACGCTGCCCGGTTGCCGGAACGGGAAGCCCGCGAAAAGCAGTTGCCCGGAAGCAGCCGTCCGAAGATCATCACTCCTGCGAGGCGGACTTCTTCTGTGCGGGGGGATTCGATGGCGAGGACGGACGGCGCGGACGGCTTCGATCCGGCAGTTCTGGAGGAGGCCGTGTCCAGGACCGCGGAGGCCGGGCAGTTCTCCGGCACGGTGCGCGTGACGCGGGGCGGGGAGCCCCTGCTCACCCGGGCGTTCGGGTCGGCGTCGCGGCGGTGGTCGGTCCCGAACACACCCGACACGCGTTTCCGCGTGGCCTCGGTCGCCAAGGCGTTCACGGCGGTGGCCGTCCTCCAACTCGTCGAGCGCGGGCGGATCCGCCTGGACGACGCGTTGGTGGACCACGTGGGAGGCCACATGCCCCGACTGGACCCGCGGGTCACGGTCCTGCACGCCCTGACGATGACCTCGGGCATCGGGGACTGGTTCGAGGAGGGCGGCGAGAACGGGGAGGAGGAGTGGGCCGCGCTGACCGCGTCCCACCCGCTGTACCTGCTACGCGGCAACGCGGATTACGTGCCCCTGTTCGCCGACAAGAAGCCGCACTTCCCGCCCGGAGAGCGTCACCTCTACAACGGTGCCGGCTACATCCTGCTCGGCCTGCTCCTGGAGACTGTGACCGGCCGCTCCTTCGAGGACACCGTCACCGACGAGGTCTTCACCCCCGCCGGCATGAACACGGCGGGATTCGTCGCCCTGGACGAGCTGGGACCCGGTGTCGCCGAGGGGTACCTCACCGCCGCCGACGGCCCCACCCCGTACCGGACCAACCACTACGCGACCACGCCCCGCGCGGCGGCCGACGGAGGCTCCACCTGCTCGGCCGCCGACCTGACGTCCTTCGCCCGGGCCCTGCGCCACGGGCGGCTGCTGGACGAGGAGACCACGCGTCTGGCGCTGACCCCGCAGGTCGCCGAACGCGAGGAGAAGGTCCGCGGCTACCGATGGATGTACGGCTTCGGCCTCACCCACCTCCTGGACGACGAGGGGAATACGGTCCGATGGGGCCACACCGGAGAGGAGGACGGGGTCAGCGCGCGCCTCTACCACTACCCCCGGCACGACATGGACGTGGCCGTCCTGGCGAACGTCAGCTGGTCGGCCGGCGACATGGGCTGGGCCGTCCACGACGCCATCGTCGGTACCTGACCCCCGGACGGCGGACCCGGTTCGACATTCCGTTCCCCTGAGAGGGTGCTCCTGTGATCACCGGCATGACGTCCGCACTGGTCCTGATCGACCTGATGCCCCGCATCGTCGCCCTTCCTCTCGCTCCCCACTCAGGAGAGGAAGTGCTGGAACGCGGACGTGAGTTGGCCGAGTCGTTCCGGGAGCGGGAGCGACCCGTGGTGATGGTGCGGGTGGAGCGTCCGGGCGTCGCCGAACAGCCGCCCGGCAGCGACTTCGCCGACGATCTGGTGCACGACGGTGACCTCGTGGTGGTCAAGCGGACCGTCGGCGCCTTCCACGGCACCGGTCTGGACGAGCGCCTGCGCGCCCTGGACGTGGACACACTGGTGATCGCCGGACTGGTCACCACGATGGGCGTCGAGTCCACCGCGCGGGCCGCGTCCGACCACGGCTACCGACTCGAGTTCGTGGCCGACGCGATGTCCGGACTGGCCGCCGACGAGCACGACTTCGCAGTGCGACGCGTCTTCCCCCGCTTCGGCGAGGTGCGGAGGACCGCCGACTACCGGTGACACCGTCCCCTGCGCCTTCGCCCGCGTGAGACGGCGCACGGCTGCGGACGCCCTCGCGCCGTGCTCCTTCTCGGTCAGGCCGAGAGGCGATGGTGACACCGACGCGCCGACCGAGCAGCGCGCCGCCGAGCGGCTGTCGGAGGTCACCACGGTCGGGTCGTGCACCTCGGCCATCTCACCGATCCGCACGGTCGACTCCGTGCCGCCGGAGTGCCGTACGGTCACCGAACCGCCCACGCCGACCTGGCCGGTGCGTGCCGGGCCCGCGACGGCGCCCTCGTACAGCCGGCCCGAGGTCGGCGCCGCACCGGTCCGGCCGGTCGGGTCCGGTGCCGTTGCTCCGGCTCGTCGGCCTGATCCAACCGGCCGTCCGTACATCTCCTGCGCCAGGGCCGGTACCGGCGGCGCGGTGGGCGACAAGGTCACCCGCACCCCGATGACCCGTCGACAAGGGAGCACCGCGACTCGTGGGACAACCGGAGGAACGTGAGGGTAGGTCGGCGGTCCGCGCGGACGATCACCGAATCATGCCGACTCCCGCCTCGTCGCGGGCGGTGGAGGAGACGTACGCGGGCGGGCCGTATCGCGCCGGTGCGGTCGCGGGGGCACCGGCCCGCAGCGGCCGCCTAGAGGCCAGGACCGACGGCTGGACGCGGCCGGAGGCGAGCGGCGTCAGTGACCTGTTGCCCTCCGATGAGATCGTCCGCTCACGCCGGGGCTCAGTGGGACTGGAACACCAGGGCGAGCACGCGCGCCAATCGCTGCTGCAGCGCATCCGCGTGCAGGGGTCGTACCACCGGTCCTGACGGCCGGGTCCGGACGCCCACATCGGCCAGGAGATACAGCATGCGCAGGGTCCTCATGGCGTTCGACGTGTGCGCTGCGGTGGTGGGCACTCCGGGTGGGCGGCCGACGGCGAAGTCCGCCTCGATCGGGGCCAGCCACTCGACGGACTCCGCTTCGCTCAGCTCCGGGCGGGTCAGGGCGCGGGCGATGGCCTGGGCCAGGCGGTCGTCCTCCTGCTGGGCGTAGATCTGGTCGGTGGGGGCCAGCAGGCGGTCCGAGGCCAGGGCGAGCATGGTGGTGGGGTCCACGGCGGGGTGGAGGGCGAACGTGCCCAGCAGGTCCGCGCCGTGGGCGACGGCGTGGAGCCATCCCAGCTCGGGGTCATAACCGCGCAGGTCCGCCTCCGCCGGGTACCAGCGGCGGAAGGCGGCAAGCCATCCGGGGTCGAAGTCGCCGCGGCCCACGATCATGTCGAGGACCAGCGGGGCGAAGGTCCGTGCCTGGATCTCGTGGTCGGTGAAGCGGTCGGCCATCACGGTGCCGAGCCCGGCACGCAGCTCCCGGCCGATCACATCACGTTCGATCCAGGTACGCAGCACCACGTACGGTATGCCGTCCCGGACCTCCGGGTCCGGGTCCTTGAGGGCCCGAGCCAGTTCGTCCGTCAGCGTGGAGAGGTCCGCGTCGTGAGGGACGGCGTAGTCGTTCGCGTGGACGGTGTGCCAGTACGCCGCGTCGAGGGGCGGTCCCTTGTCGATCTTTGTCACCTCGGCATTTTGGTGGGGCCGCCCCCGCGAAGCAATCGGTTTTCCGGCACCGCCTGTTCGCGTGCCCTGCGGCGGTGGATCGGCTCGGGACCGTAGAGGGACCCTCCGGGCACGGCGGTGGATGCCCGGGTGGCGGCCGCGTCGACGGCGGCTGCCACGGTGCGGGCCACCGTACCGGTGACGGCGAACGGCCCCGGCCGGCCGGGACCTCGCGCCGCCCGCACGCGTTCGAGGCCCCCGGCGCCCGGCGGCCTCCTGCGCGAGGGACCATGGAGGGAGGGCACGGGCAGCGCACGGCAGGCCCGCCGGGACCTCGGGAGCACGGATGAGCAGCGCGGAACGCGCGACGGAGCGTTCGCCGGAACCTCAGGAGCACCGGAGCGGCGGCGCGCACGACCCCGTGCCGCCCCCGCCGGGTGGAGTGCTGTGGAGCCTCTCCGGGGATCTCCGCGCCCTGCTGATGCTGCCCGCCGCCCTCACCCTCCAGGTCGCCCACCCGGCCGTCGGCGCGGGCGTGGACGAGCACTCCGTCTTCCGTACGGACCCGTGGGGGCGCGGCGAACGCTCGCTGCGCTCGCTCCAGCTCTGGGTGTACGGCGGTGCGGAGGCGGCCGAGGAGGGCCGCAGGCTGCGCGTGCTCCACCGGAGCATCCAGGGCACCGACACGCGGGGCCGCCGCTACCACGCGCTGACCCCCGCCAACTACGCCTGGGTGCACGCCACCGGCTTCCCCGTCTACCGGCACGCCGCCCGCTATCTGGTCCGGCCCATGACCCCGGACCAGGAGCGCGCCCTGTACCGGGAGTGGCTCCAGGTCGGACGCGTCCTCGGCATCCACGACCGGGACATGCCGCAGACCATCGAGGAGTTCTGGCCGTACTGGAGGAAGATGCTCGCCGAGGAGATCGAGGCGACCGCCGTCGTCCGTGAACTCGTCGCCACCGACCTGAGCGTACCGCCGCCGGACCGGGGGCCGTGGCCGCTGAGGCCGCTGCTGCGGGCGCTGTGGCCGGTGCTGCTGCCGCCCCTGGCCCGCTTCCGGCGCTTCGTCACCATCGGGCTCATGCCGCCCGACGCCCGCGCGGCGATCGGCCTGCCGTGGACGGCCGCCCAGGAGCGCCGGCTCCGCCGGACGTGCGCGGTGCTGCGGGCCGCGGTCCCCGCCCTGCCCGAGCGGCTGCGCTACCTGCCGAGGGCGCGGGCGGCCCGCGCGACGTGGACCGCCGAGGCGCGCCGGAACGGCTGAGCGCTCACCGCTCCGACGCACCTCATGCGGGCCGGCCGTCAGCGGTGGCCGTGACCCGTGTGCCCCTCGGCCGTGCCCCGGCCGCGGCCCCGGTCCCCGTGGTCGTGCACGGTGTTCGTCGCCGCGATCTTCTTCCAGGACGCCGGGCGCTCGACCTTCGGCGCCGAGCGCGCCGACAGTGCCTCCTGCGAGAGCCCGGCCCCGGCCGCCGCCGGTCCGGCCGGCCGCGACGGCCGGTACAGCCAGGTGTCGAAGAGGGCGGCGAGAGGCTTGCCCGAGACCCGCTCGGCGTACCGGAGGAAGTCGCCCACGCTCGCGTTGGAATGGGCGCGCTCGGTCGGCCAGCCCTTCAGCAGCTCGAAGAACACCTCGTCGCCGACCTCGTTGCGCAGCGCCTGGAGCGCCAGCGCCCCCCGGTCGTAGACGGCGATGTCGAACTGGTTCTCCGGGCCGGGGTCGCCCGGCTTCACCTTCCAGAACGGGTCGTCGGCCGGATGCTGGGCGTACGTGTAGTCCGCCAGCTCCTGTGCCGTGCCCTCGCCCTCCTTCTCCGACCAGAGCCACTGGCTGTAGCGGGCGAAGCCCTCATTGATCCAGATCTCCTTCCAGCCGTCGACCGACACACTGTTGCCGTACCACTGGTGGGCCAGCTCGTGCACGACGACGGAGACGTTGGCGCCGTTGGCGAACTGCCTCGGGCTGTAGAAGGGCCGCGTCTGGGTCTCCAGGGCGAAGCCGCTCCTCACGTTCGGGACGTAGCCGCCGAGGGCGTTGAACGGGTACGGGCCGAACACCCCGGTCAGCCACTCGGCGACCTCGGTACTCCGCTCGACGCTCGCGCGGGCCGCTCCGGCGTTGGGGCCGAGGTCCTTGCTGTAGGCGTTGAGCACGGGCAGGCCGTCGGCCGTCCTGTCGGTCGTGATGTCGAACCTGCCGACCGCCAGCGTCGAGAGGTACGTGGCCTGCGGCTTGTCCGAGCGCCAGTTGAACCGGGTCCAGCCGAGCTTCGAACTCTGCGACTGGAGAACACCGTTGCTGATGGCCTGGGTGCCGTCGGGCACGGAGACCGAGATGTCGTACGTGGCCTTGTCGAGCGGGTGGTCGTTGCTCGGGTACCACCACACGGCCGAGTCCGGCTCCTGCGCGGCGACCCCGCCGTCCGGGGTCCGGGCCCAGGCGGTCCAGCCGCCTATCTTCAGCTCGGAGGGCTTTCCGGCGTACCGGACGACCACCGACACGGACTTGCCCGACGCGAGCGGAACCGCCGGGGTGACCTCCAGTTCGTGGTCGCCGCTGGTGGCGAATCCGGCCTTCCTGCCGTTCACCCGCACCTCGGAGACGTCGAGCCCGAAGTCGAGGTTGAAGCGGGACAGTTCCTGCGTGGTGGTGGCGAGGATCGTCGCCGTGCCCTCCAGGAGGTCGGTCGTGGGCTGGTACTTCAGCCGCAGGTCGTAGTGGGAGACGTCGTAGCCGCCGTTCCCGCTTGCCGGGTAGTAGGGGTCGCCGATGCCCGGGGCGCCCACGGTGCCCGGTGCTGCCGCTGCCGGGATCGCCAGCAGAAGGGTGGCCGCGAGTGCGCTGGGGACGATGAATCTGCGGTGCACGCGAGCTCCACATGGTCGGGCCGGATGATCTTCCGGCCGGTCGTCACGAGGCTAAGCAGCCGGCGGAGCGGTACGGGCCGTTCCGGGTACTTCTGTCACACGATCGCCATTCCATCGTCACGGACGACGACGCGCACGACCGGGCGAACGGCGGCGATCGCCCCCTGTTGCACAGGAGTTGACCGAGGTAACGTCCGCACTTCTCCGACAGACCGACGGGGCGTCACGGTGTCCGCCCCCTCAAGTCCCCCCGGGAGGCAGCCGCCGATGACCCCACGCGTCGCTCGCGCACTCCGCATGCTCAGCCCGCACCCGTGGCTCGCGCCGGTCGCGGGGGCCGCCGGACCGGTGACATCGCGCGAGGGAGCGCGGACGACCCGCCGGACGGTGGTGGCGGCGCTCGCGGGTCTCGCCCTCCCCCTGGCCATCGCCCCCGCCGAGGCCGCGCACCGCCCGCCGCGCACCGGGTTCGAGACGAGCGAGGGGGCCCGCTGGACCGGTGAGGCGGAGGAGCGGGCCTTCCTCGCCGCGGTGGACCGGGGGAGCGGCCGGGTCTCCGTGGACCGCGTCGGCACCACCGAGGAGGGCCGCCCCCTGCGGCTCGTACGGGTGGGTCAGGGGCGGCCCGGCGCCACCACCGTGCTGTTGGTCTGCGGCCAGCACGGGGACGAGCCCGCCGGGCGCGAGGCGTGCCTGACCACGGTCCGCGACCTCGCGTTCGCCGAGGACCGGTCCACCCGTGCCCTCCTCTCCCGTACGACTGTGCTCGTCCTGCCCACCGCCAACCCGGACGGACGCGCCGCCGACACCCGTGGCAACGCGGCCGGGACCGACGTCAACCGCGACCACATCGCCCTGAGGACCGCCGAGGCGCGGGCCGTCGCCGCCGTCGTGCGCGACGAACGGCCGGACGTGATCTACGACCTGCACGAGTACGGGGCGACCCCGCCGTACTACGACAAGGACCTGTTCGCCCTCTGGCCGCGTAACCTCAACGTCCACGGCCGGGTCCACGAGGCGTCGCGCACCCTCTCGGAGCGCTATGTCCGCCCCGCCGCGACGGCGGGCGGCTACACCAGCGGCCACTACGGCATCTGGACCGACCCGGTCACCGGGGAGCCCGTCAAGCAGGTCGCGGGCGACGGCCAGGAGCGCATCCTGCGCAACACCTCCGGCCTCAAGCACGCCGTCGGCCTGCTCATCGAATCCCGCGTCGACGCGCTGAGCGACGCGGAGAAGGCGGACCCGGCCCGCAACCACCGCCGCCGGGTCGACTCGCAGCTCACCGCCCTCGGCGGCCTCCTCGCGTTCACCGACGAGCAGCGCGCCCGGCTCCGCACCGCCACCGCCCTCTCACGCCTGGCCGGCTTCGCCGACCGGGGCGCCGTCCACCTCGGCGGCGCGGACAACGACCCGGCCGACCCCTCCGAGATCCTCGCCGACCCGCCGTGCGGCTACCGGCTGGACGCCGCCCAGTACGCGGCGGTGAAGGACGAGCTGGCCCTCCACGGGGTCACGACCCGGCAGGAGCGAAGTGGCGTGTTCGTGCCCCTGCGTCAGTCGGCTCGCGCCCTGATTCCCCTGCTCCTCGATCAGCGAGCGACATATCACCTCACAAACGGTCAAGCGGTAACTGCTTGTTGATCCTTCGAGATCCTGGGCAGGTGTGGTACTGCCTACGGAGAGCTATTTTCGGACTCGGTGAAAGGTGCCATTTGTGTCCCAGGACGACCAGACAGCGGAGGGGCGGGAAGGGCTGGCGGTAACAGCCGACCTTCCCCCCGAACCGGTCAGCGCCAGGGCGCCCACCACCGACCGCGTGGTGTTCGGCGTCACGGCCATCCTCACGCTCGCCTTCGTCGTGTGGGGAGCGACCGCCACCGATTCCCTGGAAAGCGTGTCCAGCACGCTGCTCGAAGGGCTGATCCACAACGGCGGCTGGGCCTTCATGCTGGCCGCATCGGGCTTCGTCGTCTTCGCGCTGTGGCTGGCCATCAGCCGGTACGGAAAGATCTGCCTGGGCCAGGAGGGCGAGGAACCGGAGTTCCGCACCACCTCCTGGGTGGCGATGATGTTCAGCGCCGGTATGGGCATCGGGCTGATGTTCTACGGCGTGAGCGAGCCGCTCGCCCACTTCCGCACCCCGCCGCCCGGCACCGACCCCGCGACCGCGGCCGAGGCCCAGCAGACGGCGATGGCCACGACCCTCTTCCACTGGACGCTGCACCCCTGGGCCATCTACGCCGTGGTCGGGCTGGCCATCGCGTACAGCGCCTACCGGCGGCGCCGGCGGCAGACGATCAGCGCCGTCTTCGAGCCGCTGATCGGCAAGCGGCACGCCTACGGCGGCTTCGGCCGCTTCATCGACATTCTGGCCATCTTCGCCACCCTGTTCGGCTCCGCGGCCTCCCTGGGCCTCGGCGCGCTCCAGATCGGCAGCGGCTTCGAGGAACTGAACTGGATGGAGAAGACCGGCACCGGCCTGCTGGTCGCCATCATCGCCGTGCTGACGGTCTGCTTCGTCCTCTCCGCGGTCTCCGGCGTCGAGAAAGGCATCCAGTGGCTGTCCAACATCAACATGGTGTTGGCCCTGCTCCTGGTGGTCTTCGTCTTCATCGCCGGCCCCACGATCATCGTGCTCGACCTGCTGCCCACCTCGATCGGCGCCTACATCACCGATCTCGGCCAGCTCGCCGGGCGCACGGAGGCCACGGGCGGGGGCGACGTCGCGGACTGGCTCGGCAGCTGGACGGTCTTCTACTGGGCCTGGTGGATCTCCTGGACGCCCTTCGTCGGCATGTTCATCGCCCGGATCAGCCGCGGCCGGACGATCCGCCAGTTCGTCGGCGGCGTCATCCTGGTGCCCAGCACCGTCAGCCTGATCTGGTTCGCCGTCTTCGGCGGATCGGCCATGAAGCTGGACGAGGCCGGCAAGCTCCAGGGCGCCGACACCCCCGAGGCACAGCTGTTCGGTGTCCTCCAGGAGTACCCGATCGCCACGGTCACCTGCATCCTCGTGATGATCCTGGTCGGTATCTTCTTCGTCTCCGGGGCCGACGCCGCCTCGATCGTCATGGGCACCCTCTCGCAGAAGGGCGTCCTGGAGCCCGGCAAGTGGGTCGTCGTCTTCTGGGGCGTCGTGACCGGGGCCGTGGCCGCGATCATGCTGCTCATCGGCGAGGGCAAGGACAACGCGCTCCAAGGGCTCCAGAACCTCACCATCCTGGTGGCGGCGCCCTTCGTCATCGTGATGCTCGGGATGTGCGTGGCCCTGATGCGGGACCTGCGCGAGGATCCGCAGATCGTCCGCCAGGAGTTCGGTGTGGAGGCGGTCGAGTCGGCGGTGATCGAGGGGCACGCCAAGTACGACGGCGACTTCGAGATCCGTATCGGTCCCGGCACCACGCCGGTCGTGGACGAGCGCCACAAACACGAGTCGGACGGCACGGGCTCCACGGCCACCTCCACCCTCTCCACGGAGAAGAAGGAGCGGCCCTCCGAATGACCCTGTAAACGCTCAGCCGCACTGCCGCCCGGAGCCCGCGACCGCACACCGGTCGCGGGCTCCGGGCGTCTTCCGACCCGGTACCCCCTGGCCCGTGCCCGGTGCCGGGGTGGCCCGTGCCCGGCACCGGGTCACACCGCGGGGCCGGACCCCGTTCGGCCCACCAGCGCCGCCGCCTCCCGCGCGCAGCCCCAGGCCACGGTCACGCCCGCGCCGCCGTGCCCGTAGTTGTGCACGAGCAGACCGCCTCCCGGCAGCGCCTCCGCCTCGATCCGCACCCCGGCCCCCCGTGCCGGACGCAGCCCCACCAGGTGGCCGAGCACCCGCGCCCCGGCGATCTCCGGCCGGATCCGCGCACACCGTGCCACGATCTCCCGAGCGGTCTCCGGGGCGGGCTCGGTGCGCGGATCGTCCGCCTCGGCCGTACCGCCGAGCACCAGCCGCCCCGGCTGCGGGAAGAAGTACGTCGTCGCGGCCGACGCGGGATCCGCTTCGGTGTACCACTCCTCGATCCCCGGGTTCTCCACCGTGACCAACTGCCCCCGCACCGGCCGCACCCCGGCGTCGGGCACCAGTTCGCGCGCCCCGAGTCCCGTGCAGTTCACCACCACCGGGCTCTCCTCCGCCGCCTCACCGAACCCCGACACCGCCCGCCGCTCCACCGAGCCGCCCGCCGCCACGAGCCGCCGCTCCAGCCACGCCAGGTGGACCGGCATGTCCAGCAGCGGCAGCGTCACCCGCAGCCCCTCGGCCACCTCCACCGCGTCCTTCAGCCCCGCCGCCCACGGCCCGAGCGCCGTGAGCCGCTCCCCGCCGTGCAGCCCCGCCACCAGCCGTACGCCGGTCTCCTCCGGGGCGGCGGCCAGCCCCTCGTACACCGCCAGCGTCTCCAGCGACCAGGCGCCCACCCGCTCCGCCGGCTCGATCCGGTACGGCCACCACAGGGCGCCCGCCACCGCCGACGTCGTGGCCCCGGCCGGATCGCGGGACCGGACCCGCACCCGCAGCCCGCGCTCCGCCAGCGTCACGGCGGTGGTGAGACCGACGACGCCGCCGCCCACCACGATCACGTCCGGCATCCCGGTCACCCCTGTCCTCCCGGCCCGCGTCCCTCGCTGCCCGGACGCTAACCGAACGGGAAGCCCCGAGCCAGGGCCGGCAGGGAGCGAAGGCGCCGGGCGTCGCGGCTAGGATCGGCACCCTGATGACTGCCACTCTCGTCGCCAAGGACCTCGCCGCCGGACACGGCGACCGCACGCTCTTCGCCGGGCTCGACCTCGTCGTCGCCCCCGGGGACGTGATCGGTCTCGTCGGAGCCAACGGCGCGGGGAAGTCCTCGCTGCTCCGCCTGCTCGCCGGACTCGACCGCCCGGAGGAGGGCGAGCTGCGGCTCTCCCCGCCCACCGCCACTGTGGGCCACCTCCCGCAGGAGCCCGAGCGCCGGGCCGGCGAGACCGTGGGCGCGTTCCTGGCCCGCCGCACCGGCGTCGCCGACGCCCAGCGCACCATGGACGAGGCCACCGAGGCCCTCGTCGCGGGCGCTCCGGGCGCGGACGACGCGTACTCCGAGGCCCTGGAGCGCTGGCTCGCCCTCGGTGGCGCGGACCTGGAGGAGCGGGCCGGGCAGGTCGCCGCCGAGCTGGGGCTGACCGTGGGCCTCGACCGGCCGATGACCGCGCTCTCCGGCGGCCAGGCGGCCCGCGCCGGTCTCGCCTCGCTCCTGCTCTCCCGTTACGACGTCTTCCTCCTCGACGAGCCCACCAACGACCTCGACCTCGACGGCCTGGAGCGCCTGGAGCGTTTCGTCTCCGGCCTCCGCGCGGGCACCGTCGTCATCAGCCACGACCGCGAGTTCCTGATGCGTACGGTCACCAAGGTGCTGGAACTGGACCTCGCCCAGCAGCAGATCACCCTGTACGGCGGTGGCTACGCGGCCTACCTGGAGGAGCGGGAGACGGCCCGGCGGCACGCCCGCGAGGAGTACGAGGAGTACGCCGACAAGAAGGCGTCCCTCGAAGCGCGCGGCCACATGCAGCGCTCCTGGATGGACAAGGGCGTCAAGAACGCCCGGCGCAAGGCCACCGACGGCGACAAGCTCGGCCGCAACGCCCGCAGCGAGGCCAGCGAGAAGCAGGCCGCCAAGGCCCGTCAGACCCAGCGCATGATCGAACGTCTCGACGTCGTGGAGGAGCCCCGCAAGGAGTGGGAGCTGCGGATGGAGATCGCCTCCGCCCCGCGCTCCGGCTCCGTGGTCGCAACCCTGCGCGACGCCCGCGTGGTGCGCGGAGACTTCACCTTCGGCCCGGCCTCGCTCCAGATCGACTGGGCGGACCGGGTCGCCATCACCGGGGCCAACGGTGCCGGCAAGTCCACGCTGCTCGCCGCCCTGCTGGAACGGCTGCCCCTGGACTCCGGTCATGCCGCGCTCGGTTCGGGCGTCGTCGTCGGCGAGGTGGACCAGGCCCGCAAGCTGTTCCTCGGCGCGCAGTCCCTGCTGGACGCGTTCTGCGCGGCCGTGCCCGACACGCAGCCGGCCGAAGTGCGCACTTTGCTCGCCAAGTTCGGGCTCCGCGCGGACCATGTGACGCGCCCCGCGACCAGTCTGTCGCCGGGGGAACGCACCCGCGCGGCCCTCGCGCTGCTCCAGGGCCGGGGCGTCAACCTCCTGGTGCTCGACGAGCCGACGAACCATCTGGACCTGCCCGCCATCGAGCAGCTGGAGGCGGCCCTGGAGACGTACACGGGCACGCTCCTGCTGGTCACGCACGACCGGCGGATGCTGGAGGCGGTCCGCACGAACCGCCGCATCGAGGTGGCGGGCGGTCAGGTCAAGGAGATCTGAGCGCGGCCACGAGGTCTGAGCGCGGCCACGAGGTCTGAGCGCGGCCACGAGGTCTGCGCTCGGTCACGGGGCCGCGTGCGGACCGCACCCCCACCGCCGTGACCACCGCAGCCCCCCTTCGCCCCCGACGGAACGGGAGGCAAGCCGTCCGCGGCCCGTCACCGAGCAAGCGAGCGGGGGCGGCCCGCACACGGCGGCCCGCCCCCGAAGGCCCCGGGGCTCAGCGCCCCCGGCCGCCGCCGCCCGGCTTCGGGTCGGTGAGGCCGGCCCGCCGCAGGGCGTCCGCCATCGCGCTGTTCGCCGGGGTCGGAGCGCCCTGGCCGCCCTGACGTGCCCCGCCACCGCCGCGCCGGTCCCGGCCGCCGCCGGACCCCTGGCCCTGGCGCTGCTTCGGCGGACGGCCGCCCCGCTCACCACGGCCCTGCCCGCCGCCGGGGCCGCCGCCCGCACCGGGCTCGTCGTCGAGCCGCAGCGACAGCGAGATCCGCTTGCGCTGCACATCGACGTCCATGACCTTGACCTTCACGATGTCCCCGGGCTTCACGACGTCGCGCGGGTCCTTCACGAACGTCTTCGACAGCGCCGACACGTGTACCAGTCCGTCCTGGTGGACGCCGACATCGACGAATGCCCCGAACGCGGCCACGTTCGTCACGACGCCCTCCAGCACCATGCCCGGCTCCAGGTCGCCGATCTTCTCGACGCCCTCCTTGAAGGTCGCCGTGCGGAACGCCGGGCGCGGGTCGCGCCCCGGCTTCTCCAGCTCCTTGAGGATGTCCGTCACGGTCGGCAGTCCGAACATGTCGTCCACGAAGTCCGCCGCGCGCAGCGCCCGCAGCGCCTCCGTGTTGCCGATCAGCGAGGCCACCTCGCCGCCCGCGCTCTTCTCCATCCTCCGTACCACCGGGTACGCCTCGGGGTGCACGCTGGAACCGTCGAGCGGGTCGTCGCCGCCCCGGATCCGGAGGAAGCCCGCGCACTGCTCGTACGCCTTCGGGCCGAGCCGTGCCACGTCCTTGAGCGCCTTGCGGGAGCGGAAGGGGCCGTGGGCGTCCCGGTGCGCGACGATGTTCTCCGCCAGCCCCGAGCTGATGCCCGAAACCCGCGAAAGCAGCGGTGCGGACGCGGTGTTGACGTCCACGCCGACACCGTTCACACAGTCCTCGACGACCGCGTCCAGCGAACGGGAGAGCTTCACCTCGGACAGGTCGTGCTGGTACTGGCCGACGCCGATCGACTTCGGGTCGATCTTCACCAGCTCGGCCAGCGGGTCCTGGAGCCGCCGGGCGATCGAGACGGCACCGCGCAACGACACGTCCATGTCGGGCAGTTCCTGCGAGGCGAACGCGGAGGCGGAGTACACCGAGGCGCCCGCCTCCGAGACCATCACCTTGGTGAGCTTCAACTCCGGGTGCTTGTCGATCAGTTCACCGGCGAGCTTGTCCGTCTCACGGGACGCCGTGCCGTTGCCGATCGCGATCAGATCGACCGCGTGCTCCTTCGCGAGGTGCGCGAGCTTCACCAGCGCCTGGTCCCACCTGTTGGCGGGCACATGCGGGTGGATCACATCGGTGGCCACCACCTTGCCGGTCGCGTCGACGACCGCGACCTTCACCCCCGTACGGAAACCGGGGTCCAGGCCGAGCGTGGCGCGGGTCCCGGCCGGGGCGGCGAGCAGCAGATCGCGCAGGTTCGACGCGAAGACCCGCACCGCCTCGTCCTCCGCCGCCGTGCGCAGCCGCTGCCGCAGGTCGATGCCGAGGTGTACCTGGATGCGGGTCCGCCAGGCCCAACGCACCGTGTCCGTCAGCCACTTGTCACCGGGGCGTCCCCGGTCCGCGACGCCGAAGCGGCGGGCGATCATGTTCTCGTACGAGGACGGGCCCGGCTGCTCCGAAGCCTCGGGCGCGTCCGGCTCCAGGGCCAGGTCGAGCACGTTCTCCTTCTCGCCGCGCAGCATCGCCAGGACCCGGTGCGAGGGCAGTGCGGTGAACGGCTCCGCGAAGTCGAAGTAGTCGGCGAACTTCGCGCCCGCCTCCTCCTGGCCGTCGCGCACCTTCGCCGCCAGCCGGCCGCGCGTCCACATGCGCTCACGCAGTTCGCCGGTCAGGTCGGCGTCCTCCGAGAACCGCTCGGTGAGGATCGCGCGGGCCCCCTCCAGGGCGGCCGCCGCGTCCGCGACACCCTTGTCGCCGTCCACGAACGCGGCGGCGGCCGTGAGCGGGTCGGCCGAGGGATCGCCGAGCAGGCCGTCCGCGAGCGGTTCGAGCCCCGCCTCGCGGGCGATCTGCGCCTTCGTCCGCCGCTTCGGCTTGAACGGCAGGTAGATGTCCTCCAGGCGCGCCTTCGTCTCGGCGGCCCGGATGCTCGCCTCCAACGCCTCGTCGAGCTTGCCCTGTTCGCGTACGGAGTCGAGGATCGCCGCACGGCGCTCCTCCAGTTCCCGCAGATAGCGCAGCCGTTCCTCCAGCGTGCGCAGCTGCGCATCGTCGAGGGATTCGGTCGCCTCCTTGCGGTAGCGCGCGATGAACGGCACGGTCGATCCGCCGTCGAGCAGCTCGACGGCCGCCCTGACCTGTCGCTCACGTACGCCGAGCTCCTCGGCGATCCTGCCTTCGATGGACGTCGTCACGGTTTTCCCGACTCGCCTTCTCGTACTGGCTGTGCTGGCCGTGCTCGGTCCCGATGAGCACGTTCTTGCTGTGCCGGGGGCATCCCCCGCGCCTGCATTGTGCCGCGTGGCCGGGGGGTGTGTCGCGTGACCTCGGGCGACACGCCCGGGGCCCGGCGGCGCGGGCCGGGCCCCGGGCGGTGCGGGATCAGCCCCGGCCGGTCACGGACGCGGGGAAGGCTCCGGCCGCCGCGGCCGTGAAGAGGAAGCCGCGCGCCAGCTCGGTCAGCCGCTCCACGCCGTCCGCGCCCAGGTGCTCGTACGGGGCGACGTCCATGCGGTCCGTCGCCTCCTCGACCTCCGCGCGCAGCGCCGTACCGGCGTCGGTCAGCGCCGGCTCCTCGCCCGGCTCCAGCAGCCCGCGTCCCCGCAGCCGCTCGCACGCCGCCTCCCAGTCGGTGCGGCGCCAGCCGCGGGAGGCGAGGATCCAGCGGATCGCCATGCCCTTGCCGGTGGCCGTGTGGCTGACCAGCGACTCCAGCGGGTCCAGGCCGGCCGCGAGCAGCGCCGCGAGATGTGCGTCGCCCCGGTGCTCGCGCAGCAGCGTCGCCGCGTGCCAGAACGCCAGGTGCGGTTCCTCGGGCACCGGGAGATCCGCGTGCGCGGCGTACAGCGGGCGGGCGTGCGGGGTGCACGCCTCGGTGGCGCGCAGCGCGAGCCGGGCCGCCTCCGCCATCCCGTCGGAGGCGACGGCCTCCTCGCCGAGCAGGCGGCGCAGTGTCGAGTCCGCCGCCCGCAGGCGGGCTCCGAGGACCACGTCGGGGGAGGCGGTCTCCCAGACCGCGGGCACACAGCCGGCCACCAGCACCGGGTTGAAGTTGTAGAAGGTGGCGGTGACGGTGCCCGCCCCGACCGCGCCGAGCGCGGCGGCTCGGGTGGCGAAGTAGGCGGTGGCCGGATCCTCGATGCCGATCTTCGCCATCTCGGCGCCCAGGTCGGGCGAGAAGAAGACGCAGGAGTGCAGCGGGTTGACGGCGTTGTGGCAGCGGCGCTCCGCGCGGGCCGGGAGAGTAGTCATGCCAGAACGTTACCGACTGGTCGGTACGACGTGGTACCCCTGGGGTGGCGGACGGCCTCACGCGGCGGCGGACCGTCGCGCCGTGGCGGGGCGATGGCAGGAAAGGTGGGGTATTCGTCATTGCGGCCGTCACCGCCCGCCGCCCAGGATGGCGGACGTGCAGCAGCGAACCGTGCTCGTCGTCCTCTTCGACGGCGTCCAGAGCCTCGACGTGAGCGGCCCGATGGAGGTCTTCGCGGGCGCCTCGCGGGCGGCCGGGGTCTCCTACGGCCTGCGGACCGCGTCGCTCGACGGCGGCCCGGTCCGGGCCACCGGCGGCCTCACCCTGGTGCCCGACGGCGGACTCGCCGACGCGCCCGTACCGCACACGCTGCTGGTGCCCGGCGGACAGGGCACCCGTGGCTCCCATCCGGAGCTGACCGGCTGGCTGCGCGCGCACGCGCCCCTGGCGGAGCGGCTGGTCTCCGTGTGCACCGGGGCGCTGCTGCTGGCCGAGGCGGGTCTGCTGGACGGGCACCGGGTCACCACCCACTGGAACTACTGCGAGCGGCTCGCCCGTGACCACCCGGCCGTCCACGTCGACCCGGAACCGATCTTCGTACGGGACGGGAGGCTGGCCACCTCGGCGGGGGTCACCGCGGGCATCGACCTCGCCCTCGCCCTCGTCGAGGAGGACCACGGGCGGGAGCTCGCGCTGACCATCGCCCGGCACCTCCTGGTGTTCCTGCGCCGCCCCGGCAACCAGGCCCAGTTCAGCACCCAGCTCAGCGCCCGGACCGCCCGGCGCGAACCGCTGCGCGAGGTCCAGCTCTGGATCGACCGGAACCCCGCCGCCGACCTCGCGGTCGACACCCTCGCGGCCCGCGCCCGGCTCTCGCCCCGGCACTTCGCCCGCGCGTTCCGGGCGGAGACGGGGACGACACCGGGGCGGTACGTCGAGCACGTCCGCCTGGAGCACGCGCGGCGCCTCCTGGAGGACACCGCCGACGGCATCGAGCAGGTCGCCCGCGCCAGCGGATACGGCACGCCGGAGGCCATGCGCCGGGCCTTCGTGAAGACGCTCGCGGCGGCTCCGGCCGAGTACCGCCGCCGCTTCCGCACCCCTGCCCCGTACCCGGACGGTACGCGCCGACCCGCATCCGAACCGTACGAGCGCACCCGAACCTGACCTGTACAAGCACCCGAGCCGCACCACCTGACCGACCGACAGAGAGGCCGTTCCCGTGCAGATCGCCATCGTGCTCTTCGACCGTTTCACCGCCCTGGACGCGGTGGGCCCCTACGAGATCCTCAGCAGGGCCCCCGGAGCGGAGACCGTCTTCGTGGCCGAGCGGACCGGTCCGGTCCGCAACGACACCGGGAGCCTCGCCCTGGTCGCAGAGAGGACGCTCGCCGAGGTCCCGTCACCGGACGTGGTGATCGTGCCGGGCGGCCCCGGACAGAGCGACCAGATGGAGAACGAGACCTTGCTCGGCTGGCTGCGTACGGCAGACGCCGCCACCACCTGGACGACCTCGGTCTGCACCGGATCGCTGCTGCTGGCCGCCGCCGGACTGCTCACGGGCCGCCGGGCCACCTCGCACTGGCTGGCGCTGGAGGTGCTGAAGGAGTTCGACGCCGAGCCCACCGGGGAACGTGTCGTCCTCGACGGCAAGTACGTCACCGCCGCCGGGGTCTCCTCCGGCATCGACATGGGGCTGACCCTGCTCGGCCGGATCGCGGGCGACGACGTGGCGCGCTCGGTGCAACTGCTCACGGAGTACGACCCGCAGCCGCCCTACGACAGCGGCTCGCCCGAGAAGGCCCCGGCGGCCCTCGTCGAGGAGTGGCGGGCCAGGAGCCGCCACAGCACGCGGTAGCCCCGGTCCGTACGCCGCGTCACCTGGCTGCCCCGGTGGGGACCGTGGTGTAGGTGAAGCGGGGCGCACGCCGCTCCAGGAAGGCCGTGACGCCCTCCGCCGTGTCCTCGCTGCCCCGTGCCTCGCCGGCCCAGTGCGCGTCCCGGTCCGTCCGGCCCGCGGCGAACTCCTTCACCGCGGCCTGGGTGAGCTGGGACCGGGACGCCAGTACCCGTACGTACTCCTCGACCCGCCGGTCCAGGCCGCCCACCGGCAGCACCTCGTCGGCCAGGCCGGTGCGCAGGGCCCGTTCCGTGCCGATCAGCTCGCCCGAGAACAGCAGGTGCTTGGTGGTGGCCGGGCCGAGCAGGGCGACCAGCCGCCGGGTCGAGGAGGCGGGGTAGACGATGCCGAGCTTGGCCGGAGTGATCCCGAAGGAGGCCCCCTCCTCCGCGAACCGCAGGTCGCAGGCGGCGGCCAGCTGGGCGCCGCCGCCCACGCAGTAGCCGCGCACCGCCGCCAGTGTCGGCCGGGGGAACGCGGCGAGCGCGTCCTCGGCCGCGACCGCCAGGTCCTGGGCGGTCTCCGCGCCCTCCCGCAGCGCGGAGATGTCGGCCCCCGCGCAGAAGGTGTCACCGGCCCCGGTCAGCACCAGCACCCGGACCGCCGGATCGGCCGCCAGCCGATCCAGCAGCTCCGGCAGGTTTCGCCACATGACCGGGGTCATGGCGTTGCGCTTGGCGGGATTCGCGATCACGACGGTGGCGACGCCGTGCGCGACGGTCGGGATGAGCCGGGGCTCCGTACGGTCCATGCGCCGGATGCTATCCCCACGGTTCGAACCTATGATCAGGAAGGGGTCGCGAACCGGGCACGCACCGTGAGGAGCTGTCGATGAACGAACCCACCACCGAGGGCCGGAGACTGAACCGCAGTTTCGGCCGGCTCGTCCTGCTCGGCGCCCTGCTGGTGATCGCGGGCGTCCTCGGCCTCGTCTACACGGGCGTCGCCACCCTCACCTCGATGCTCCTCTTCGGGTGGCTGCTGCTCGTCGGCGGCCTGGTCGGGCTGCTGCACACGATCGAGTCGCGCGGCACGAACTACTTCTGGCTGGGCGTCGTGGTCGCGGCCCTCAACATCGCCGCGGGCGTCGTCGTCATCAAGCACCCCGAGGGCACGGCCGAGGCACTGACCATGTTCGCCGCCCTGCTCTTCCTGACCGGCGGGGTCTTCCGGCTCGTCGGCAGCGTCGTGGTACGCGGCCCGCAGATGGGGTGGACGCTGCTGCAGGGAGCCTTCGGCCTGCTGCTGGGCCTGCTGGTGCTGTTCGACTGGCCGCACAGCAGTCTGTACGTCCTGGGCTGCTTCTTCTCGCTGGCGCTGCTGTTCGACGGGCTCGGCCTGGTCGCCCTCGGCATCGGCGGACGGCGCGTCGTCGGCATGGTCTCGGGGCGGCGCGATGAGGCGACCCTGAGTGGCGGCAGATGGGGTAAGTCGCCAGAAGGCAAACCGAAATAGTCCAGAATCGCTCAAGGAACGGCACGTTTGGTCAAATAGCGCCGATACCTGGCTACTTCCGGCCAGTGGCACGGGGCGGACCAAGCCATTCCCAACACTCTTTACTCGACGGTCAGTGCAGTGCGAGTGAGAGCTGGTGCCGGACGATGGAGAGCCTCGGGAGTGCCCCCGCCGACCCCGTGTCGTACGAGGGGGTGTGGCGCTTCACCGCCCCCGCCGTGGATGCCTCCGTGCCCAGCGCCCGGCACGCCGTGCGCGACCTCCTCGGCCGGCAGGGTGCACCGATCGAGGACGACGTCCTCCAGGGGCTGCTGCTGATCGTCTCGGAGCTGGTCACCAACGCCGTCAAACACGCGGCGCTCCTCTCGCCCGAGCTGGCCGTCGAGGTGGCCATCGCCGCCGACTGGGTCCGGGTCTCCGTCGAGGACAACCACCCGTACCGCCCCACCGCCCTGGAGACGGACTACGCGCAGACCGGCGGCCGCGGCCTGCTGCTGGTCAAGGTGATCACCGCGGAGGCGGGCGGCACCTGCGACGTCGAGCACACGGCGGGCGGCGGCAAGATCATCTGGGCGGCGCTGCCGTTGAAGACGCGGCTCTGAGCGGCCGTGTCCGACCGGGCCGGGGGGCCGGCGGACCCGGTCGGGATCCGCCGGACACCCCGAGGGTCACCAACCGGCCGAGGGCCCCGTCAGCTCGCGGATCGCCGGCCGTGCCGCGTCCAGCACCGTCATGAACCACGCCGAGAACGGCGCCCGCGCGTGCCGCTCCGCCAGCTCGGCCGCCGTCACGAAGGCCGTCTCCCCGACCTCCTCCGGGTCCGGCTCCAGGGCCTCCTGGGCCATCCCCACGAACAGGTGGTTGAACTCCTGCTCCACCAGCCCCGAGGCCGGGTCCGGGTGGTTGTAGCGGACCGTGCCCGCCGCCGCCAGCAACGAGGGCGAGATCCCCAGCTCCTCGTACGTACGCCGCGCGGCCGCCGCGAACGGGGCCTCGCCCGGATAGGGGTGCCCGCAGCACGTGTTCGACCAGACACCGGGGGAGTGGTACTTGCCGAGCGCCCGGCGCTGGAGGAGCATCCGCCCCTGCTCGTCGAAGAGGAAGACGGAGAACGCGCGGTGCAGCTGACCGGGGGCCTGATGGGCCGCCAGCTTCTCCGCGGTGCCGATGGTGGTGCCGTTCTCGTCGACCAGTTCGAGCATGATCGCCTCTGCGGTTCCGTCCGACGAGCTGTGCGTCGCGGTGGCTGGTGTGGTCGGCATACCCATCCTTCGCTTTGGTCCCCGGCCTGGTGCGCCGGGCCCCTGGAGTCCGGTCAAGTCTGCCGTACCGAAGCCGCTTGTCCGTACTTCGGGTCCGGGCATGTCCGTTCCGCCGCACCCGCCGAGGGGAGAGGCGCGGCCCGGCGCCCGAGACGCCTCAGTGGCAGAGGCGCGCCTCGTGCTCCGCGTGACCGCTCGGCTCCAGCTGGAAGGTGCAGTGCTCCACGTCGAAGTGGTCCCCGAGGCAGCCCTGCAACTCGTGCAGCACCTTCTCGTGCCCTATCGAGTCCAGCATCTCCTGGCGTACCACCACATGCGCCGAGAGCACCGGCATGCCCGAGGTGATCGTCCAGGCGTGCAGGTCATGGACGTCCAGGACTCCGGGCAGTGCCGTGATGTGGGCCCGTACCTCCGCCATGTCCACGTCCTTGGGCGCGGCCTCCAGCAGCACGTTCAGGGTCTCCCGCAGCAGCTTCACCGTCCGGGGGACGATCATCAGGCCGATCACCAGCGAGGCGATCGGGTCGGCGGCCTGCCAGCCGGTCGCCATGATGACGCCCGCCGAGATGATCACGGCGAGCGAGCCCAGCGTGTCGGCCATCACCTCCAGATAGGCGCCCCGCACGTTCAGGCTCTCCTTCTGCCCGCGCATCAGCAGGGAGAGGGAGACGACATTGGCCACCAGGCCGACGGCGGCGAACGCGATGGCGAGGCCGCCCTTCGTCCCCGCCGGGGTGATGAACCGCTCCACCGCCTCATAGACGAGGTAGGCGCCGACACCGAGCAGCAGCAGGCAGTTGGCGAGAGCGGCCAGGATCTCCGCGCGGGCGAAGCCGAACGTGCGGTGCGGGGCCGCCGGGCGGTTGGCGAAGTGGATGGCGAGCAGGGCCATCCCGAGACCCAGGGCGTCGGTGGCCATATGGGCGGCGTCAGCGATCAGGGCCAGCGAGTCGGAGAGCACCCCGCCGACGATCTCCATGACCATCACGCCCAGGGTGATCGCCAGGGCGATCCGGAGCCTGCCCCGGTACGCGGCGGCCGCCGTGCCCGTCGGAGGCGGACCGCCGTGCGTGTGCCCGTGATCGTGGCCAGCCCCCATGCGAAACGCCTCCAGGTCCGTAGGACGTGCCGGGGCGGAACCGCCCGGCCCGGCCCAGTGAACTACGGGTGGGGGGTATCGGGCAACACGGGACTGAACACCGTTGTCATCTGCTCTGACCTGCGGAAACGTTCCGCAGGTCAGAGCGTCGAAGGACCGCGACACCCCCGCGCCGACCCGATCCGGAACGCTCCCGCGCGGACATGATCAGGAACACCGGTCCGCGGACACCATCAGGGCCGCCGGTCCGCGGACATGATCAAGGACGCCGGCGCGCGAGGGCCTCGGGGTGGCGCAGGCACCAGCCCTCCCAGGCCGACTCCACCATCTCCCGCACGCCCCGCCGGGCCGTCCAGCCCACCTCCTCGGCGATCCGCGCCGCCGACGCCACCGCCTTCGGCGCGTCCCCGGCCCGGCGCGGCTCGACCACCGGCTTCAGGCCGTGCCCCGTCACCTCGCCGATCACCTCCGCCAGCTCCCGCACCGAGACGCCCTCGCCCCGGCCGACGTTCAGGGTCAGGTCACCGGCGCCCGCCGCGTCCAGCCGCCGCGCGACGGCGAGATGCGCCTCCGCCAGATCCGCGACATGGATGTAGTCGCGGACACAGGTGCCGTCCGGCGTCGGGTAGTCGTCCCCGAAGATCCGCGGGGCCTCGCCGCGCGTCACCCGCTCGAACATCATCGGCACGATGTTGAAGACCCCGGTGTCCGCCAGCTCCGGCGCCGCCGCACCCGCCACGTTGAAGTACCGCAGGCAGGCGGTCGCGATCCCGTGGGCCCGGCCCGTGGCCCGCACCATCCACTCGCCGGTGAGCTTGGTCTCGCCGTACGGGTTGATCGGGGAACAGGGCGTCTCCTCGGTGATGAGATCCACGTCCGGTACGCCGTACACGGCCGCCGAGGACGAGAAGAGGAAGCGCGGCACCCCCGCCGCGACCACGGCCTCCAGCAGGACGGCCAGCCCGGCGACGTTCTCCCGGTAGTAGAGCAGGGGCTTCTCCACGGACTCGCCGACCTGCTTCTTCGCCGCGAGATGCACCACGCCGCTCACCGCGTGGGAGGCCAGCACCCTCTCCAGCAGGGCCCGGTCGGAGGCGGAGCCCTCCACCACCGTGACGGACTCCGGCAACCGGTCCACCAGGCCGCTGGAGCGGTCGTCGAGCACCACGACCCGCTCGCCCGCCGCGACCATGGCGCGCGCCACATGTGCCCCGATGTATCCCGCCCCGCCTGTGATCAGCCATGTCATGACCGCCAGCCTAAGCGCCCGGACCGCCGGAACCGACCGGCGGTTTGTGGGCCGGGCCCCCGATCGATGATGATGATCGTCGGCGCCGGGCGGGCTCTCGGGTCCACCCGAACGGCGCACAAACGGGCGGTGAACTCGGCCTTCCGTTCATCCGATAGCCTCAGCCGACACGCCGCCGGCCCGCCACGTGGCCGCGTCCCCGTGTGTCGTCCACGCCAGTGCCAAGGAGTGAGTTCGTCTGTCGACCGCCATCCTCACCGGTACGCCGGTACCCGGGTCGTCGCTCGCGGACGACCTGCGGTCCCTGGGTTTCGACGTGCGGACCGCCGCCGACGCCGGTGACGCCGCAGCCCTGCTCGCCGCCGTCCCGGCCGGCCGCCGGGTCGCCCTCGTCGACCCGCGCTTCGTCGGCCACGTCCACGCGCTGCGGCTCGGACTGACCGACCCGCGCTTCCCGGCCGCCACGGTCCCCGGCGCGCTCACCGCCCTGCCCGAGGCGCGCGGCGCCCTGCTGCGCGCGCTCCGGCACACCACGGCCGCCGTCGGCGCCGGGGCCCCCGTCGTCGAGCCCGACGCCGACCCGGCACCCGAGGACCGCACGGTTCCGGGCCGCATCGCCGTCGCGCTGGAGGCCGAGGGCATCGCCGTGCAGCGCCCCGCCCTCGGTTCGCTCGTCGCGGCCGTCCCCACGGACCCGGAGCAGCAGGCCGCCGCCGAGGCCGGTCTCGCCTCGGTCGACGACGAGGCGGTACGGCTGCGCAGCGCGGTCAAGGCCCACGACGGCTTCTTCACCACCTACGGCATCAGCCCGTACTCCCGCTACATCGCCCGCTGGTGCGCCCGCCGCGGCCTCACCCCGAACCAGGTCACCACCGCCTCGCTGATCACCGCGCTCATCGCGGCGGGCGCGGCGGCCACCGGAACCCGGAGCGGCTACGTCGCGGCGGGGATCCTGCTCCTGGTCTCGTTCGTGCTGGACTGCACCGACGGGCAGCTCGCCCGCTACTCGCTCCAGTACTCCACGATGGGCGCCTGGCTGGACGCCACCTTCGACCGGGCCAAGGAGTACGCCTACTACGCTGGGCTCGCCATCGGGGCCGTGCGCGGCGGCGACGACGTGTGGGTCCTCGCGCTGGGCGCGATGGTCCTCCAGGCGTGCCGCCACGTCGTGGACTTCTCGTTCAACGAGGCCAACCACGACGCGGTCGCCAACACCAGCCCCACCGCCGCCCTCTCCGACAAGCTCGACAGCGTCGGCTGGACGGTCTGGGCACGCCGGATGATCGTGCTGCCGATCGGTGAGCGCTGGGCCATGATCGCGGTGCTCACCGCCCTCACCACCCCGCGCGTCGTCTTCTACGCCCTGCTCGTCGGCTGCTCCCTGGCCGCCTGCTACACCACCGCGGGCCGCCTGCTGCGCTCACTGACCCGCAAGGCCCGCCGCACCGACCGCGCGGCGCAGGCACTCGCGGACCTCGCGGACTCCGGCCCGCTCGCCCGCGCCGTCGCCTCCGTCGCCCCCGGCCTTCCGGGCGCGTTCACGGCCCCGGCCGTCGCCCTGCTCGGCACCCTCGTGATGATCGGCGCCGCCCTCCTCCTCCCGTACGGCAGCTGGTTCACCGTCGCAGCCGCCGCGGTGTACGCGCTCCTCTCCGGCCTGGCCGTCGCCCGCCCGCTCAAGGGCGCGCTCGACTGGCTGGTGCCCCCGTTCTTCCGGGCGGGGGAGTACGTCACGATCCTCGTGCTGGCGGCCCGCAGCGACGTCCCGCACGCCGTTCCGGCGGCCTTCGGGCTCGTCTCGGCCGTCGCCTACCATCACTACGACACGGTGTACCGCATCCGCGGAGGCACCGGCGCGCCGCCCGGGTGGCTGGTGCGGACGATCGGTGGACACGAGGGCCGTACCGCGCTGGTGGCCGTCCTCGCCGCCGTACTCACCCATGCCTCAGGTTTCACCACGGCCCTGACCGCGCTCGCGGTCGCCGTGGCTCTGGTGGTGCTCGTGGAGTCCATCCGCTTCTGGGTGTCCTCCTCGGCGCCCGCCGTACACGACGAAGGAGAACTCGCATGATCGGCCTCGTACTGGCAGCCGGTGCAGGACGACGTCTGCGCCCCTACACGGACACGCTCCCCAAGGCGCTCGTCCCTGTCGACGGCGACAAGACGGTCCTCGACCTCACGCTGGCCAACTTCGCCGAGGTCGGGCTCACCGAGGTCGCGATCGTCGTCGGCTACCGCAAGGAGGCCGTCTACGCCCGCAAGGCCGAGCTGGAGGCGACCTACGGCCTCACCCTCACGCTGATCGACAACGACAAGGCCGAGGAGTGGAACAACGCCTACTCCCTGTGGTGCGCCCGTGACGTCATCAAGCGCGGTGTGATCCTCGCCAACGGCGACACCGTCCACCCGGTCTCCGTCGAGAAGACCCTCCTGGACGCCCGCGGCAAGGGCCAGAAGATCATCCTCGCCCTGGACACCGAGAAGAGCCTCGCCGACGAGGAGATGAAGGTCATCACCGAGGAGGGCAAGGGCGTCCGGCGCATCACCAAGCTGATGGACCCGGCCACCGCGACCGGTGAGTACATCGGTGTCACCCTCATCGAGGCCGAGGCCGCCGAGGAGCTGGCGGACGCGCTGAAGACCACCTTCGAGCGCGACCCCGACCTCTACTACGAGGACGGCTACCAGGAGCTGGTCAACCGCGGCTTCACCGTGGACGTCGCCCCCATCGGCACCGTCACCTGGGTCGAGATCGACAACCACGACGACCTCGCCAAGGGCCGGGAGATCGCGTGCCAGTACTGACCCGGCTCATTCCGTCCCCGGTCGTCGTCGACATCCGACGCGGCGCCATGGACGATCTGGCGGGTCTCCTGGCCGATCAGCGGATCTCCTCCTCGGGCAAGCTCGCCATCGCCATCAGCGACGGTTCCGGGCGCGCCCTGCGGGAAAGGCTCGCCCCGGTCCTGCCGGGCGCCGACTGGTACCCGGTGTCCGACGGCACGATCGACTCCGCGGTGAAGCTCGCCGACGGCATCAAGGGCAACCGGTACGACGCCGTGGTCGGTCTCGGCGGCGGCAAGATCATCGACGTGGCGAAGTACGCCGCGGCGCGGGTCGGGCTGCCCCTGGTCGCCGTCGCGACGAACCTCTCGCACGACGGACTGTGCTCGCCGGTCGCCACGCTGGACAACGACAACGGGCGCGGCTCCTACGGGGTCCCCACCCCGATCGCCGTGGTCATCGACCTCGACGTGATCCGTGAGGCGCCCGCCCGGTACGTCCGCTCCGGCATCGGCGACGCGATCTCGAACATCTCCTGCGTCGCCGACTGGGAGCTGGCCCACGAGGTCAACGGCGAGGAGATCGACGGTCTGGCGGCCGCGATGGCCCGCCAGGCGGGCGAGGCCGTGCTGCGCCACCCCGGCGGCGTGGGCGACGACGCCTTCCTGAAGGTGCTGGCCGAGGGGCTCGTGCTGACCGGCATCTCGATGTCGGTCGCGGGCGACTCGCGTCCGGCGTCCGGCGCCTGCCACGAGATCAACCACGCCTTCGACCTGCTGTACCCCCAGCGCGCGGCGAGCCACGGTGAGCAGGTCGGCCTCGGCGCCTGCTTCGCCATGCACCTGCGCGGCGCCCGCCAGGAGGCCCTCCTGATGGCGTCGATACTGCGCCGCCACGGCCTGCCGGTGCTGCCGCAGGAGATCGGGTTCAGCGTCGACGAGTTCGTGGAGGCCGTCGCCTACGCGCCGCAGACGCGTCCGGGACGCTTCACGATCCTGGAACACCTCAACCTGTCCACCGACCAGATCAGGGACGCGTACGCCGACTATGCGACGACCATCAGTAGCTGAACTCCGTCCGGTCGTGCACCCGCCGGGGGTGAAGGACCGGCGCAGCGGCGAGCACTGGGCCGGGCGCATGTACATGCGCGAGGTCTCGCTGCGGGTGGACCGCTACCTGGTCAACACCAGGGTCACCCCGAACCAGGTCACGTACGTGATGACGCTGGCCGGCGCCCTGGCGGCGCCGGCGCTGCTGGTGCCGGGCATCCCCGGCGCCGTGCTCGGTGTGCTGATGGTCCAGCTCTACCTGCTGTTCGACTGCGTGGACGGCGAGCTGGCCCGCTGGAAGAAGCAGTACTCGCTCAGCGGGGTCTACCTGGACCGGGTCGCCGCCTACCTCTGCGACGCGGCGGTGCTGGTCGGTCTCGGCCTGCGCGCCGCCGACATCTGGGGCGAGGGCCGGATCGACTGGCTCTGGGCCTTCCTCGGGACCCTCGCCGCGCTCGGCGCGATCCTGATCAAGGCCGAGACGGACCTGGTGGGTGTGGCCCGGCACCAGGGCGGGCTGCCGCCGGTCAAGGAGGCCGCCTCCGAGCCGCGCTCCTCCGGGATGGCGCTGGCCCGCAGGGCCGCGGCGGCGCTCAAGTTCCACCGGCTGATCCTCGGCATCGAGGCGTCGCTGGTGATCCTCGTGGTGGCCGTCGTGGACGCGATCGGGGGGGACCTGTTCTACACCCGCCTCACCGTGGCCGTGATGGCCGGCATCGCGCTGCTGCAGACCCTGCTGCACCTGGTCTCCGTCCTGGCGTCCAGCAGGCTGAAGTGACGCTGCCCATGAAACTGGGTGCGGTGATCATCACCATGGGCAACCGCCCGGACGAACTCCGCGCCCTCCTCGATTCGGTCGCCGCCCAGCACGGTGACCGGATCGAGGTCGTGGTGGTCGGCAACGGCGCCCCGGTCCCGGACGTGCCCGCGGGGGTACGCACCGTGGAGCTGCCCGAGAACCTGGGCATCCCCGGCGGCCGCAACGTCGGCATCGAGGCGTTCGGCCCCTGCGGGGCGGACGTGGACGCGCTGCTCTTCCTGGACGACGACGGGCTGCTCCCGAACCGGGACACCGCCGAGCTGTGCCGGCAGGCGTTCGCGGCGGACCCGGAGCTCGGGATCGTCACCTTCCGCATCACCGACCCCGGCACCGGGGCCACCCAGCGGCGGCACGTGCCCCGGCTGCGGGCCGCCGACCCGCTGCGCTCCTCGCGCGTCACGACCTTCCTGGGCGGCGCCAACGCCGTACGGACACGGGTCATCGCCGAGGTGGGCCCGCTTCCCGCGGAATTCTTCTACGCCCACGAGGAGACGGACCTCGCCTGGCGGGCGCTGGACGCGGGCTGGATGATCGACTACCGCGCGGACATGGTGCTGCACCACCCCACCACCGCCCCGTCCCGGCACGCGGTCTACCACCGCATGGTGGCCCGCAACCGGGTCTGGCTCGCCCGCCGCAATCTGCCCGGTCCGCTGATCCCCCTCTACCTGGGGGTCTGGCTGCTGCTGACCCTGGTCAGGCGCCCGTCGCCACCCGCGCTCAAGGCATGGTTCGGCGGATTCCGGGAAGGCTGGTCGGCCCCCTGCGGACCTCGTCGCCCGATGAGGTGGCGTACGGTATGGCGGCTGACGAGGCTGGGCCGCCCTCCGGTCATCTGAGAGGCTTTCCTCTGAGAGCATGAGGCGTATTTTCTTTCCGGAACCTGTCCGCCTGAGCCGCGCTCCCGACCGACTGCGCGTGAAGACGAGAGTTTCAACTTGTGAGTGACACGACCCACGACGGTGGGGTAGCCCTCGGGACCCCGCCGTCCGCCGACGAGGGCCTCGACGCGGCCCAGCTGGCCGCCAAGTACGGCCTGACCGTGAGTGGCGCCCGTCCCGGACTGTTCGAATACATGCGACAGCTCTGGGGCCGACGCCACTTCATCCTGGCTTTCTCCCGGGCGAAACTGACCGCGCAGTACAGCCAGGCGAAGCTCGGCCAGCTGTGGCAAGTGGTCACGCCCTTGCTGAACGCGGCGGTCTATTACCTGATCTTCGGGCTGATCCTGGGAACCAGGGAGGGGATCTCCCACGACGTCTTCGTGCCGTTCCTGGTCACCGGCGTCTTCGTCTTCACCTTCACCCAGAGTTCCGTGATGGCGGGCGTCCGGTCGATCTCCGGCAACCTCGGTCTCGTCCGGGCCCTCCACTTCCCGCGGGCCTCGCTCCCCATCTCCTTCTCCCTCCAGCAGCTCCAGCAGCTGCTGTTCTCGATGATCGTGCTGGTCGCGGTCGCCGTCATCTTCGGCAGCTACCCCTCGCTGTCGTGGCTCCTGGTGATCCCCGCCCTCCTGCTCCAGTTCGTCTTCAACACCGGTCTGGCCCTCGTCATGGCGCGGCTCGGCTCCAAGACCCCCGACCTCGCGCAGCTGATGCCGTTCGTCATGCGGACCTGGATGTACGCCTCGGGCGTCATGTTCTCCATCCCGGTGATGCTGAAGGACAAGCCGGCCTGGATCGCCGACGTGCTCCAGTACAACCCGGCGGCGGTCTACATGGACCTGGTCCGCTTCGCCCTGATCGACGGCTACGGCTCCGAGAACCTGCCCGACCACGTCTGGGCCGTCGGCCTGGGCTGGGCGGTGCTGCTGGGCGTCGTGGGATTCGTGTACTTCTGGAAGGCAGAGGAACGGTACGGCCGTGGCTGAGGACAACGCACAGGGGCGCGTCCCCACGGTGATCGCCGACGACGTGCACATCGTGTACCGGGTCAACGGCACGGGCGGCGGCCGGGGCAGCGCCACCGCCGCGCTGAGCCGCATGCTGCGGCGCGGCAAGGGCGAGGAGCGTGGCGTACGGAAGGTGCACGCCGTACGCGGCGTCTCCTTCACCGCCTACCGCGGCGAGGCCATCGGTCTCATCGGCACCAACGGCTCCGGCAAGTCGACGCTGCTGCGGGCCATCGCCGGACTGCTGCCGACCGAATCGGGCCATGTGTACACGGACGGGCAGCCCTCGCTGCTCGGGGTGAACGCGGCGCTGATGAGCGACCTGACCGGTGAGCGCAACGTCGTGCTCGGCGGTCTGGCGATGGGGATGAGCCGCGACGAGATCCGCGAGCGGTACCAGGAGATCGTGGACTTCTCCGGGATCAACGAGAAGGGCGACTTCATCACCCTGCCGATGCGGACGTACTCCTCCGGCATGGCGGCGCGGCTGCGCTTCTCGATCGCCGCCGCCAAGAACCACGACGTCCTCATGATCGACGAGGCGCTGGCCACCGGTGACCGCAAGTTCCGGGTCCGCTCCGAGGAGCGCATCCGCGAGCTGCGCAAGGAGGCGGGCACCGTCTTCCTGGTCAGCCACAACAACAAGTCGATCAGGGACACCTGCGACCGTGCGCTGTGGCTGGAGAAGGGCGAACTCCTGATGGACGGCCCCACCGAGGAAGTCCTCAAGGCGTACGAGCGCGAGACGGGCAAATAGTCCAGGCGCTCGCCACGGCCCCCGCCGGACCGGTCCTGCGGGGGCCGTGCGGTGCCCGCTCCGGGACGGCGCGCCCGCAGGAGGCCGCGGTGTCGATCTCCTCCCGGCGGATGAGGCCATCTCCGCCGTGCGCGGGGAGAGTTGACGGGTACGGCCGGGCGGCGGTGGCGGCCCCCGCACCCCGCCCGCCCCCGGTGAGCTGTACAACGTAAGCTGTAGCAGTGCTGATTCATGGCGAGTAGGGCGAATCGCCCCGGCACCACCCGCTTTGCCGCAATGCACTCGGAAGCATGAGCGGCGTGTCCGAAAAGGGTTGTTTTGGGTCAGCAGTGTAGAACGGGAGATGTGACGGCATTGACGGAAGATCTCCAGCTCCGACGTGGTTCCGCCGTCCCCGCACCGGGCGGTACGCAGTGACCTCCACCCCCGACGCGCGCACCGGCGCCGCCACGCTCGGCAAGGCCGCGGACGAGAACTTCCCCGTGGCCCCCTTCTTCCTGCCCCGCGCCTGGCGCGACGACCTGATGGCGGTCTACGGATTCGCCCGGCTCGTCGACGACATCGGCGACGGCGACCTCGCCCCCGGCGGCGCCGACGCCCGCCACCTCGGCCTGGAGCCGGAGCGGGGCGACGACCGCCTCGCCCTGCTCGACGCCCTGGAGACCGACCTCCACCGGGTCTTCGCCACCACCGGCGGACCGCGCCATCCGCTGCTGCGCGGCCTGCGACCGACCGTGCGGCGCCGGTCGCTCACCCCCGAGCCCTTCCTCGGCCTGATCGAGGCCAACCGCCAGGACCAGAAGATCCGCCGCTACGGCACCTACGCCGAGCTGGTCTCCTACTGCGAGCTTTCGGCCAATCCGGTCGGCCGCCTGGTCCTCGCCCTCACCGGCACGTCGAGCCCGGACCGCATCCGCCGCTCCGACGCCGTCTGCACCGCGCTCCAGATCGTCGAGCACCTCCAGGACGTGGCCGAGGACCTGGAACGCGACCGGATCTACCTGCCCGCCGAGGACATGGAACGCTTCCGGGTCACCGAATCCGACCTGGCCGCCCCGTCCGCCGGAGCCTCCGTCCGCGCCCTGATCGCGTACGAGGCACAGCGCGCGAGCGAACTGCTGGACGAAGGCCCCCCACTGGTGGGCAGCGTCGACGGCAGGCTGAAGCTGCTCCTCGCCGGATTCGTCGGAGGGGGCCGCGCCGCACTGGCCGCGATCTCGGCCGCCGGGTTCGACGTCCTGCCCGGACCACCCGGACCGACCAAGCCCCGGCTGCTGCGGGAAGTGGGAATCGTCTTGAACCGAGCGCGTGGAGAGAGGTGAGCCGGACCGTGGAGGGACAGACGACGCCCATGTCGCCGCCGGTGCAGGCCGCATACAGCTACTGCGAGGCCGTCACCGGCCGGCAGGCCCGTAACTTCGCGTACGGCATCAGGCTGCTGCCGAACGAGAAGCGGCAGGCGATGTCGGCGCTGTACGCCTTCTCCCGCCGCGTCGACGACATCGGCGACGGGGAACTGGACCCGGAGACCAAGCGGACCCGGCTGGAGAGCACCCGTGAGCTGCTGGAGCGCATCCGCAAGGACGCCGTCGACGAGGACGACACCGACCCGGTGGCCGTCGCGCTGGCCGACGCCGCCCGCCGCTTCCCGCTCCCGCTCAGCGGGCTCGACGAGCTGATCGACGGCGTCCTGATGGACGTGCGCGGCGCGACCTACGAGACCTGGGACGACCTCAAGACCTACTGCCGCTGCGTCGCCGGAGCCATCGGACGCCTCAGCCTCGGTGTCTTCGGCACCGCGCCCGGCGCCCGCGGGGCCGAGCGCGCCGCGGAGTACGCCGACACCCTCGGCCTCGCCCTCCAGCTCACCAACATCCTGCGCGACGTTCGCGAGGACGCCGCCAACGGACGCACCTACCTGCCCGCCGACGACCTGGCGAAGTTCGGCTGCTCGGACGGCTTCCACCGCACCACCCCGCCCCCCGGCTCCGACTTCGCCGGCCTCGTCCACTTCGAGGTCCGCCGCGCCCGCGCCCTGTTCGCCGAGGGCTACCGGCTGCTGCCGATGCTCGACCGCCGCAGCGGCGCCTGCGTCGCCGCGATGGCCGGGATCTACCGCCGCCTCCTCGACCGGATCGAACGCGACCCCGAGGCCGTCCTGCGCGGCCGGGTCTCGCTGCCCGGCCACGAGAAGGCGTACGTCGCGGTGCGCGGCCTGTCGGGCATGGATGCCCGCCACATCTCCCGGCTCACCGCCAGGGGGCGTGCCTGATGCCTCCGCACGGCCCCGGTCCACGGGCAACCCTCCGGTGGCCCGACGCGTCACCGACTGCGACGATCTTCACGGCGGGCGCCCGGCGCCCGGCCATCACCCGGCGAGAGGGGCAGGCATGAGCGACGAGAGTGCGCGCCCCGTCGGCGTCGTCGTCGGCGGCGGACTCGCCGGCGTCACCGCGGCGCTCCGGCTCGCCGACGCCGGACTCGACGTGACCCTGCTGGAAGGCCGCCCCCGCCTCGGCGGCCTCGCCTTCTCCTTCCAGCGCGGCGACCTCACCGTCGACAACGGCCAGCACGTCTACCTGCGCTGCTGCACCGGCTACCGCTGGTTCCTCGACCGGATCGACGGCACCCACCTGGCCCCGCTCCAGGACCGTCTCGACGTGCCCGTGCTCGACGTCGGCCGGGCCGCCGGGCCCCGCCTGGGACGGCTGCGCCGCACCGCACTGCCCGTACCGCTGCACCTGGCCGGCGGGCTCGCCGCCTACCCGCACCTCTCGCTCGCCGAGAAGGCGGGCGTGGGCCGGGCCGCCCTCGCGCTGGGCCGCCTGGACCCCGCCGACCCCGAACTGGACCGGATCGACTTCGCCACCTGGCTGCGGCGCAACGGCCAGTCCGAACGCACCATCGAGGCCCTCTGGGATCTCGTCGGCGTCGCCACGCTGAACGCCACCGCACCGCACGCCTCCATGGCGCTCGCGGCGAAGGTCTTCAAGACCGGCCTGCTCTCCGACCCCGGCGCCGCCGACATCGGCTGGGCCACCGTGCCGCTCGGCGACCTGCACGACACCCTCGCCCGCAAGGCGCTGGACACCGCCGGCGTCCGTACCGAGCTGCGCGCCAAGGTGGGCTCCGTCACCCGCACGGAGGACGGCCGCTGGGTCGTGGAGAGCGCGGGGGAGCGGATCACCGCCGACACCGTCGTCCTCGCGGTGCCGCAGACCGAGACCCACGACCTGCTGCCCGCAGGCGCGCTGGACGAGCCCGAGCTGCTGCTCGACATCGACAACGCGCCCATCCTGAACGTGCACGTCGTCTACGACCGCAAGGTCCTGCGCCGGCCGTTCTTCGCCGCGATCGGCTCCCCGGTCCAGTGGGTCTTCGACCGCACCCACTCCTCGGGCCTCACCGGCCCCGGACAGTATCTGGCCGTCTCGCAGTCCGCCGCCCGGGCCGAGATCGACCTGCCCGTCGCCGAGCTGCGCGCCCGTTATCTTCCCGAGCTGGAACGGCTGCTGCCCGCCGCGCGCGGCGCCGGCATCCGTGACTTCTTCGTCACCCGCGAGCGCGCGGCCACCTTCGCCCCCGCCCCGGGCGTCGGACGGCTGCGCCCCGGCCCCCGCACCCGGCTGTCCGGCCTCCAGCTGGCGGGGGCCTGGACCGACACCGGCTGGCCCGCGACGATGGAGGGTGCCGTGCGCAGCGGCGCCGCCGCCGCCGACGCGGCCCTCCACGACCTCGGCCGCCCCCCAGGACATCCGCTGCAGGAGGCGGCATGAGCAGTACCACCGGAACAAGAGGAGAGTCTGTGACCCCGGCGAATCCGGCTGTCGACACCGTGGCGGACACCGCGGGCGTCACCGCGCTTCTGGAGCGCGGACGAGCCCTGTCAGTGCCGGTCCTGCGGGCTGCCGTGGACCGGCTCGCGTCGCCCATGGACACCGTCGCCGCCTACCACTTCGGCTGGATCGACGCCGACGGGCGGCCCTCGGACGGCGACGGCGGCAAGGCCGTGCGCCCGGCGCTCGCCCTGCTGTCCGCCGAGGCTGCCGGCGCCCCCGCCGAGACCGGCGTCCCCGGCGCGGTGGCCGTCGAACTCGTGCACAACTTCTCGCTGCTGCACGACGACCTGATGGACGGTGACGAGCAGCGCCGACACCGCGACACCGTCTGGAAGGTGCACGGCCCCGCCCAGGCGATCCTGGTCGGTGACGCGCTCTTCACCCTCGCCTACGACGTGCTGCTGGAGCTCGGTACGGTCGAGGCGGGCCGCGCGGCCCGGCGGCTGACCACCGCCAGCCGCAAGCTCATCGACGGACAGGCGCAGGACATCTCCTACGAGCACCGCGAGCGGGTCACCGTCGAGGAGTGCCTGGAGATGGAGGGCAACAAGACCGGTGCCCTGCTGGCCTGCGCGGTCTCGATCGGCGCAGTCCTCGGCGGCGCCGACGACCGCACCGCCGACACCCTGGAGGCGTACGGCTACCACCTCGGTCTCGCCTTCCAGGCCGTCGACGACCTGCTCGGCATCTGGGGCGACCCGGTGTCCACCGGCAAGCAGACCTGGAGCGACCTGCGGCAGCGCAAGAAGTCCCTGCCCGTCGTCGCGGCGCTCGCCGCCGGCGGCCAGGCATCCGAGCGGCTGGGCGAACTGCTCGCCGCCGATGCCAAGAGCAACGACTTCGACAGCTTCTCCGAAGAGGAATTCGCCGCCCGCGCGGCGCTCATCGAGGAGGCGGGCGGCCGCGAGTGGACCGCCGAGGAAGCCCGTCGTCAGCACACCATCGCCATCGAGGCGCTGCACGCCGTGGACATGCCGCACCGGGTGCGCGCGCAGCTCACCGAGCTCGCCGACTTCGTGGTGGTACGCAAGAGATGACCATGCTTCGCATATGACTCGCAGTCGCCGGCCGGCGCCCCTCACGGGGCGTCGGCCGACGGTGACCCCAGCACAGCAGAGAACCGACTGCACGTAAGGGGAAGCTCATGACAGCGACGACCGACGGATCGACCGGGGCCGCGAACCCCGCCAGGGCCACGGCCCACGGTCCGGCCGACACGACCACCGCCGCGGACGACGTCACCGCCGCCGCGCGACGGGCCGCGGAACGCTCGGTGGAGCACCTCCTCGGCCGACAGGACGAGCAGGGCTGGTGGAAGGGCGACCTCGCCACCAACGTCACGATGGACGCGGAGGACCTGCTCCTGCGCCAGTTCCTCGGGATCCAGGACGCCGGAACCACCCGCGCGGCCGCCCTCTTCATCCGCGGCGAACAACTCGGCGACGGCACCTGGAACACCTTCTACGGCGGACCCGCCGACCTCTCCGCCACGATCGAGGCGTACGTCGCCCTGCGGCTGGCCGGGGACCGCCCCGACGAACCGCACATGGCCCGCGCCTCCGGCTGGATCCGGGAACAGGGCGGCATCGCCGCCGCCCGCGTCTTCACCCGCATCTGGCTCGCCCTGTTCGGCTGGTGGAAGTGGGACGACCTCCCCGAACTGCCGCCCGAGCTGATGTTCCTGCCCCGGTGGGTCCCGCTCAACATCTACGACTTCGGCTGCTGGGCCCGCCAGACCATCGTGCCGCTCACCATCGTCTCCGCGAAGCGCCCGGTGCGCCCCGCGCCCTTCGCCCTGGACGAGCTGCACACCGACCCGCACCGCCCGAACCCGCCCGCGAAGCTCGCCCCGCCGACCAGATGGGACGGGCTCTTCCAGCGCCTCGACAAGGGGCTGCACCTCTACCACAGGGTCGCCCCGCGCCCACTGCGCCGGATCGCGATGAACGTGGCCGCCCGGTGGATCATCGAGCGCCAGGAGAACGACGGCTGCTGGGGCGGGATCCAGCCGCCCGCCGTCTACTCGATCATCGCCCTGCACCTCCTCGGCTACGACCTCGACCATCCGGTGATGAAGGCGGGGCTGGCCTCTCTCGACCGGTTCGCCGTCCGGCGCGAGGACGGAGCCCGCATGGTCGAGGCATGCCAGTCGCCGGTCTGGGACACCTGTCTGGCCACCATCGCGCTGGCCGACGCCGGACTCAGACCCGACCACCCCGCCCTGGTCAGGGCCGCCGACTGGATGCTGGCCGAGGAGATCACCCGCCCCGGTGACTGGTCGGTCCGCAAGCCCGAACTCGCCCCCGGTGGATGGGCGTTCGAGTTCCACAACGACAACTACCCGGACATCGACGACACCGCCGAGGTCGTTCTGGCGCTGCGCCGGGTGCGCCATCCCGATCCCGCCCGCCTCGAAGCCGCCATCGCCCGCGGCGTCCGCTGGACCCTCGGCATGCAGTCCCGCAACGGGGCCTGGGGCGCGTTCGACGCCGACAACACCAGCCCCCTCCCCAACCGCCTCCCGTTCTGCGACTTCGGGGAGGTCATCGACCCGCCGTCCGCCGACGTCACCGGCCATGTCGTGGAGATGCTCGCCGTCGAGGGGCACGCGCGCCACCCCCGTACCCGCGAGGGCATCGCGTGGCTGCTCGCCGAACAGGAGGCGTGCGGCGCCTGGTTCGGCCGCTGGGGAGTCAACTACGTCTACGGCACCGGGTCCGTGGTGCCCGCCCTGATCGCCGCGGGGCTGCCCGCCGGGCATCCCGCGATCCGCCGGGCCGTCACCTGGCTGGAGTCCGTCCAGAACGATGACGGAGGCTGGGGCGAGGACCTGCGCTCCTACCAGGAGGAGAAGTGGATCGGGCACGGCGAGTCCACCGCCTCCCAGACCGCCTGGGCGCTGCTCGCCCTCCTCGCCGCAGGCCGCCGGGACACCCCCTCCGTCGCCCGCGGCGTCACCTGGCTGACCGAGGCCCAGCAGGCCGACGGCTCCTGGGACGAGCCGTACTTCACCGGCACCGGCTTCCCCTGGGACTTCTCCATCAACTACCACCTCTACCGCCAGGTCTTCCCCCTCACCGCACTCGGGCGCTTCGTGCACGGCGACCCGTTCGCCGACCGCGTGGACGCCGCCGAGTGGGCCTGATGGGCGATCCGCGAGGGGCCGGGGGCACCGTGACGCCTCTGCTGGTCGCGTGCGCCCTCGGCATCGAACAGGTGGCCCTGCGCAGCGGCAGGGGCGCTCCGGGCCCGGTCCGGGTGGTACGCACCGGCATGGGACCGCGGGCGGCGGAGGCGGCCGTGGCACGGGCCCTGGGTCCCGCGGGGATGCCCGATGCCGCGGTGATCGCCTCCGGCTTCTGCGCGGGCCTCGCGCCGGGCATGCACCCCGGTGACCTCGTCGTCGCCGGGGAGACGCGGGACGCCGACGGCACCACTCCGTGCACGGGCACCGGCGTCCTGGTGGCCGCCCTCTCCCGAGCCTTCCCCGGCCGCAGGGTCCACACCGGCCCGCTCACCGGTTCCGACCACGTCGTACGGGGGCCCGAGCGGGCCGCGCTGCGGGCGGGCGGGGCGATCGCGGTCGACATGGAGTCCGCCGCGACCCTGCGGACCGCCCTGTGCCACGGGCCGCGTCCGGTTGCGGCCGTCCGGGTGGTCGTGGACGCTCCGGAGCATGAGCTCGTCCGCATCGGCACCGTACGCGGTGGAATATCGGCGTTCATCGTTCTTCGTGCCGTCCTTCCGGCTTTCTACGAATGGCACCGATCCTTACTGCTCCCCAGGAGGTGAGCCAGATGGCCATGCCGCTCCGTCAGTCCATCAAGGTCGCGACGTATCTCTTCGAACAGAAGCTCCGCAAGCGTGAGAAGTTCCCGCTGATCGTCGAGCTGGAGCCGTTGTTCGCCTGCAACCTCGCCTGCGAGGGGTGCGGGAAGATCCAGCACCCCGCCGGTGTCCTGAAGCAGCGCATGCCGGTCGCCCAGGCGGTGGGCGCGGTGCTCGAATCAGGCGCCCCCATGGTCTCCATCGCCGGCGGCGAGCCGCTGATGCACCCGCAGATCGACGAGATCGTGCGCCAGCTCGTCGCGAGGAAGAAATACGTCTTCCTCTGCACCAACGCGATGCTGATGCGCAAGAAGCTCGACAAGTTCACCCCGTCCCCGTACTTCGCCTTCGCGGTGCACATCGACGGACTGCGGGAGCGGCACGACGAGTCGGTCGCCAAGGAAGGCGTCTTCGACGAGGCCGTCGCCGCGATGCAGGAGGCCAAGCGGCGCGGTTTCCGCGTCACCACCAACTCCACCTTCTTCAACACCGACACCCCGCAGACCATCATCGAGGTGCTCAACTACCTCAACGACGACCTGCACGTCGACGAGATGATGATCTCGCCCGCCTACGCCTACGAGAAGGCCCCCGACCAGGAGCACTTCCTCGGCGTCGAGCAGACCCGCGAGCTGTTCAAGAAGGCGTTCGCGGGAGGCAACCGGGCCCGCTGGCGGCTCAACCACTCGCCGCTCTTCCTGGACTTCCTGGAGGGCAAGGCGGACTTCCCGTGCACCGCCTGGGCGATCCCGAACTACTCCCTCTTCGGCTGGCAGCGCCCCTGCTACCTGATGAGCGACGGCTACGTACCGACGTACCGTCAGCTCATCGAGGAGACCGACTGGGACAAGTACGGCCGGGGCAAGGACCCGCGCTGCGCCAACTGCATGGCGCACTGCGGCTACGAGCCCACGGCGGTGCTGGCCACCATGGGGTCCCTCAAGGAGTCACTGCGTGCGGCGCGGGAGACCATCAGCAGCAACCGGTGAGCCGGTGACCGACGTGACGGGTCCGGCCGCGGCGGCTCCTCCGGGGCGGCCGGACCCGTGCGGCAGCACATCCGAAGACCCGTGCGGCAGCACGTCGAAGGAGAAGAGCGGGCGATGACGGACGGCGGAAACCAGGGCTTCGACCTGGCGGGGCTCCTCGCCGAACGCGGAGCCGAGCGGTACGACCTGCACGCGCGCCACCTCAACCACCAACTGCCGCGCATGTTGCACACCCTCGGCTTCGACAAGGTCTACGAGCGGGCCGAGGGCGCGTACTTCTGGGACGCGGAGGGCGACGACTACCTCGACATGCTCGCCGGGTTCGGCGTCATGGGCCTCGGCCGCCACCACCCCGTCGTGCGCCGGGCCCTGCACGACGTGCTGGACGCCCAGCTCGCCGACCTCACCCGCTTCGACTGCCAGCCCCTGCCCGGACTGCTCGCCGAGAAGCTGCTGGCCCACAGCCCGCATCTGGACCGGGTCTTCTTCGGCAACAGCGGCACGGAGGCTGTCGAGACGGCGCTGAAGTTCGCGCGGTACGCCACCGGGAAGCCGCGGGTCCTCTACTGCGACCACGCCTTCCACGGGCTGACCACCGGGTCCCTGTCCGTCAACGGGGAGCGCGGCTTCCGCGACGGCTTCGCCCCGCTGCTGCCCGACACGGCCGTCCCGCTCGGTGACCTCGAAGCGCTGCGCCGTGAGCTGAAGCGGGGCGACGTGGCGGCGCTGGTCGTCGAGCCCATCCAGGGCAAGGGCGTGCACGCGGCGCCGCCCGGCTATCTCCGCGATGCGCAGGAGCTGCTGCACCGGCACAAGGCGCTTTTGATCGCCGACGAGGTCCAGACGGGCCTGGGCCGGACCGGGGACTTCTACGCCTACCAGCACGAGGAGGGGGTGGAGCCCGATCTGGTGTGCGTGGCGAAGGCGCTCTCCGGCGGCTACGTGCCGGTCGGCGCCACCCTCGGCAAGGACTGGATCTTCCGCAAGGTCTACTCCTCGATGGACCGGGTCCTCGTCCACTCCGCGAGCTTCGGTTCCAACGCCCAGGCGATGGCGGCCGGGCTCGCCGTCCTCGCGGTCATGGAGGACGAGGAGATCGTCGCCAGGGCCCGGCGCACCGGCGACCTGCTGCGCGACCGGCTCGCCGCCCTGGTCGACCGCTACGAGCTGCTGCACGAGGTCCGCGGGCGCGGGCTGATGATCGGCATCGAGTTCGGCCGGCCCGCCTCGCTGAAGCTCCGCAGCCGCTGGACCATGCTCCAGGCGGCCCGCAAGGGACTCTTCGCCCAGATGGTCGTGGTGCCACTGCTCCGGAAGCACCGCATCCTCACCCAGGTCTCCGGCGACCACCTGGAAGTGATCAAGCTGATCCCGCCGCTGATCATCGGGGACGCGGAGGTGGACCGCTTCGTGGCGGCGTTCACCTCCGTCATGGACGACGCGCACAGCGGCGGCGGGCTGATGTGGGATTTCGGCCGGACACTGGTCAAGCAGGCGGTGGCGAACCGCTGACCGGTCCGGGAGCCGACAGGTATTGCCTCTGAGGCAACTTATTTGCCTCCGAGGAAAAATCCTGGCCCAATGGCTCCATGAACCCTCCGGACGAAGGGGCGCCGGACGAGCTCCCCGGCGTCGCACCCCGCCTGCGCGACCTGCGCCGCGCCCGCGGTCTCACGCTGGAGACCGCCGCCGGCCGGGCCGGACTCTCCCCGGCCCACCTCTCCCGGCTGGAGACCGGCCGCCGCCAGCCCTCGCTGCCCATGCTGCTGGGACTCGCCCGCATCTACGGTACGACGGTCTCCGAGCTGCTCGGCGAGCAGTCTCCCGCACGTGACGCGATCGTGCGCGGCGGCGCCTTCGAGGGGACGGAGGCCGACGGCTGGATGTACCGGCAGGCAGGCGGCTCCGGCCGCGCGATGCAGGCGCTGCGGGTGCGCGTGCCGTACGGGGCCCAGGGCGACCTGGTCCGGGTGCATCCGGGCGAGGAATGGCTGTACGTGCTGGAGGGCCGGCTGCGGGTCGGGCTCGGCGACACCGTCCACGACCTCGAACCCGGCGACAGCGCCCACTTCGACTCGCTCACCCCGCACCGGATCGCGGCCGCCGGCCGCTGCGGCGCGGAGCTGCTCTTCGTCCACTCCCTGCTGCAGAGTCCCGTCGCCGAGCTCTGCCTCGGCAGCGGCCTCCACGCCCGCTGACCGGCGCCCCGCCGGGTCCGCCCTTCGTCCCACCGGCCGTGAGGCCGACAGAGAGGACCGTCATGTCCGATTCCGAGCACTACGACCCGCTGGGCCCCGGACGCCGGGTGGGCGAGGACCCGCAGGAGAAGCGGATGCCCCGCGGCCTCGTCATCCGCCTCTTCGCCTACCTGGTGGCGGGCCACGTCGTCGCGGGCTTCCTCTGTCTGCTCTTCGTGGTGGCCGGGAGCAAGTGAGAGGCCGCCATGGGGTGGGGCGCCTCCGGACCGGTCAGCCCTGGTCGAGCAGACGCTCGCGGAGCCGGTCGCGGGTCGCCGGGGAGATCCCCAGCCCCTCGGCCAGATAGCGGTCCGCCGTGCCCCAGTTCTCCTCGATGGCCGCGAAGGCCGCCGCGAGATAGGCGGGCCGCGCCCCGAAGAGCGGATCCAGCAGCTCCAGTACCTCGGGCGACATCCCGGCCCCGGAGGCGTCGGAGCGTTTCACGGCGTAGCGGCGGTGGAGGTCGTCGGACTTGAGGTAGTCCTCCTCGATCGCCTCCCTCTCGACGTCGACGGCCAGCAGGGCGACCGCGATCGAGAGGCCGGCCCGGTCCTTGCCCGCCGCACAGTGCATCAGCGCCGGCACGCTGTCCTCCGCCAGGGCGTGCAGGACCCGGCTGTGCTCGGCGGTGCGTTCCTCGATCGTCGCGCGGTACATCCGGATCATGCGGTCCACACCCTTGCCGCCCGCGAGGACCGAGCGCAGCTGCTCGATGTTCCCATCGCCCACCAGCCGCCAGAACTCCGCGCCGTCGGCCGGGTCCGAGAGCGGAATGCTGATGTTGCGGACACCGGCCAGATCGATGTCGTACCCGTCGAGCCGGTGGTCGGCGGAGTGGCGGAAGTCGAAGATCGTGTGCAGTCCCAGCCCGCCGAGGAAGGCCGCGTCCTCGGCCGTGGCGTGCGCCAGGTGGCCACTGCGGTAGAGGCGCCCGAAGGCGGTGCGCCGACCGTCCGTGGTGGGGAGCCCGCCCACGTCGCGGAAATTGCGGACTCCGGTCAGCACGGTCTCTGTCGGCGGGACCTGCGGCACCTGTTGCGTCACGGGGGCTCCTGGGGTCTCTGACGCCGGCGCGGCTCGCCGGCGAGGGCGCTCCCGTGACGATACGACATCGATTCAGCGGGAAATCATCACGGTTCGCCTGTCCGGACGGGGTCCGGAGAGGGCTGTGGCTGACCCGGCGTCAGGGGTGCCGCCCGCCCTGTGTCCGTATTGGTGCATTTCGCAGAACATGCCCCGCTAATGGGGGAGATGGGAATAGGGAGGTGAGCGGGATCATATCCGTGACGGTCCGTGGTGAACGCGCCCCAAGGTATTCCCAGGATGCGCGCGGAAATCCAAGATCCGTAATCCACGGAGTGTGACCGGAAATTCCGGACGCTGTCGAATCGATGAATACGGCGGCCAACCGTTGGCTTGTTCCGCTCGTCCCGGCCGGTTTACGGTCACCGTCAATCCGGACGGACCGCCTAATCCTGCCGCCGCCCGGAATTCGCACCCACCCACACAGACGTGGCAGGAGCGGGGGAACCAGGTAAGCCGCCGGCCCGGAGTGATCCGGGCCGGCTCGGGGTGAAGTCGCCGCAACGCGACCGGGCATCTCCAGCCCGAACCCGACAGCTCACCTCGCAGGCGCCGGAGAGGAAGATCCCCATGCCCGCAAAGGGTAAGCACCGTCGTCCGAAGTCCGGCCCGATCTCCCGCGGCGTCCTCGCCGCCGGGACCGGCGGAGCCGCACTCGCGCTCCCGCTCATCGGTGCCACCACCGCCGGCGCGGCCGACCAGGCCGCCCCGGCCGCGAAGCCCGCCGCCGCGTCGGTCGCCGCCGCGCACGGCGCCACGGCCGCCGCCCCCGCCAAGGCCGCCCCGAAGACGTACTCCGTCGTCTCCGGCGACTACCTGTCGAAGATCGCCGCCGAGCACAAGATCAAGGGCGGTTGGGAGAAGCTCTACCAGGACAACCGCTCCACCGTCGGCGGCAACCCCAGCCTGATCCACCCGGGCATGAAGCTGACCCTCGGCGCCAAGGGCTCCGCCCCGGCCGCGAAGTCCGCCACCCCCGAGGCCGCGCCGAAGAAGGCCGCACCCGCCCCGAAGGCCGAGACCCGGCAGGCCCCGAAGGCCGACACGGTCTCCGCCGACGACTCCGAGGGCTCCGGCGACCCGGCGCGGACCGGTTCCTCCGAGGCCGCCGGCTCCGGCTGGTCCGCCCCGCTCGCCAGCCCCAACGTCACCACCCAGTACCGCGCTTCGGGCGCCAGCTGGTCCAGCGGCTACCACACCGGCTCGGACTTCCAGGCCGCCTCCGGCACCCCCGTCCTGGCCATCGGACCGGGCACCGTGGTCTCGGCCGGCAACAGCGGTTCGTACGGCAACGAGGTCGTCATCAAGCACGAGGACGGCATGTACTCCCAGTACGCCCACCAGTCCGCCCTCAACGTCTCCGTCGGCCAGACCGTCACCGGCGGCCAGCAGATCGGCCTCTCCGGCTCCACCGGCAACTCCACCGGACCGCACCTGCACTTCGAGGTCCGCACCGGCCCGAGCTACGGCTCGGACGTCGACCCGATCGCGTACCTGCGTCAGCACGGCGTCTCCGTCTGATCCGGCACCACGAGAAGTGCCCGAGGGGCGATGTGCTGTCAGCACATCGCCCCTCGCTTATTCCGCCTTTACCAAAAACTGACCGGGTGGTCTATCTCACCACCCGTCAATCCCATATTACGGTCGCGTAGGTCACATCGAACGGTGCAGGATACGTGGTTGTGGCAGACGATTCGAGAAACAACCAGCAGCACATCATCGGGTCGTACGCGGCGATAGGCGACAGTTTCACCGAGGGCGTCGGCGATCCCGGCCCGGACGGGGCCTTCGTCGGCTGGGCGGACCGCTTCGCGGTGCTCCTCGCGGACCGGCTCCCCGCCCCCGACGTGGCGGCCGGCCCCGACGACTCCCCGCACGGCAACTTCCGCTACGCCAATCTCGCCGTACGCGGACGCCTCCTCGACCAGATCGTGGCGGAGCAGGTCCCCCGTGCCAAGCAACTGGCCCCCGACCTGGTCAGCTTCTGCGCGGGCGGTAACGACATCATCCGGCCCGGAACCGACCCCGACGACCTCGCCGAGCGCTACGAGCGGGCGGTCGCCGACCTGAGCAACGCCGTCGGGACGGTCATGGTGACCACCGGCTTCGACACCCGCGGCGTTCCGGTCCTGCGCCACATGCGTGGCAAGATCGCCACGTACAACGTCCATCTGCGGGCCATCGCCGACCGCTACCGGTGCCCCGTCCTGGACCTGTGGTCGCTGCGCTCCGTCCAGGACCGGCGGGCGTGGGACGCCGACCGGCTGCACCTCTCACCCGAGGGCCACACCCGCGTCGCCCTGCGCGCCGCCCAGGTCCTCGGCCACGACGTGCCCGCCGACCCCGACCAGCCCTGGCCGCCGCAGGCCCAGCGCAGCCCCTTCGACGCGCGGCGCGACAACGTCCAGTGGGCCCGCGAGTACCTGGTCCCCTGGATCGGCCGACGGCTGCGCGGCGAGTCCTCCGGCGACCACGTCGAGGCGAAGCGCCCGGACCTGCTGCCGCTCTGAGGGGGTGTCCGGCGGATCAGGGCCGGACACCCCCCCCGGCGGGCCCCTCAGGGCTCCAGCAGGGGAAGCGCACGGGACGGGTTCGGCACGACCAGCCCGTCCCGCGGCGTGCCCGCGCCGAACCCGGCCGGTATCCGCTCCAGGACGCCGCCGGCGAACACGTCGTACAGCGGCAGCGACTCCAGATGCACATAGCCGATGTGGCAGTCGCACACGGCGAGCGGACAGGCTCGCGGGCCGAGCGCCCGGCGGTAGCTCCCGTCGTAGAGATTGCCCAGCTCCGCCTTGACGAAATGGCACCGCCGCACCGTGCCGTCGCCGTCCACCGAGATCACCGACTCGCCCGTCCGGCAGGGCAGCCCCGCCGAACGGTGCGGATCGCGGCTGTAGGGGAACAGCGGATCCAGCTCCGTCCACCGTGCCGCCTCCTCGTCGGAGTACGTGTGCCCCTCCGCGGCGTTCACCCACAGGTAGACCTCCTCGGGAAGCGCCGCCCGCAGCCGCCGCGCCTCCTCCCGATGGGCCTCGAACCCCACCACCCCCACGCTGTAGCGGATGCCCAGCGCGGACAGCTCACGGCACTTGCCCAGGAACCGCTCGTACGGCGTCTGCCCCGGATGGTACGTGCACCAGAGCGCGACCCGCTCCGGATCGGCCTCGGCCAGCCACGCGGTACGGCCGCTCAGATTCGTCTGGATCGCCACCCGACCGATGTGCGGCAGCCGCGACAGCTCGGTCAGCGCCCGCCGGTACCAGGAGCGCACCAGCCCCTCGCCCCACGGGGTGAACAGCACGGACAGCCGGTCGTCGGTCCGCTCCGCCGCCCAGCCGGTGAACCGCTCCAGGGCCGCCCGGTCCGACGTCAGCTCCGCACGGCTGTCCCGCCGCTTGGCGAAGGGGCAGTACGGACAGTCGTAGTCGCACGACGCCAGTGGGCCCCGGTAGAGGATCGTCAGGTCCACAGCCCGGTCACTTCCGCTCGTACGCGGCCATCGCGGCCCGCACACCGGGGGAGAACAGCGCGGGGCCCAGCGCATCGGAATGGGCGAGACCGGACGGGGACAGCCGCAGCAGCCCGTCCGGCGCCGAGGCGTCCAGCCAGCCCCGCGCCGCGAAACCCGCCAGCTCGGCCCGGAAGTCCGCGTCCGGCTCCGTACCGAACCGGGCCCGGTACTCCGCCACCGGCAGCCCCGACGCCTGGAGCAGGGACTGCAGCAGATGCCGCCGCCGCGCCTCGTCCGCGTCGACGTACCGGCCGACCTCGGCCCGCGAGAAGTCCTCGGTGGCGGTGAACCGGTCGATGATCGACCGGATCTCCCGCATGTCCACCGCGTAGTCGAAGGAGTAGTGCAGGGCCGACGTGTACGACCGGGCCCCGCAGCCGAGGCCGATCATGCCGTCGGTCTGGCAGGCGTAGTCCTCCGGCCCCTCCTGCTCGCGGGGGGCGTCGGCGCGCCGGAACATCCGCATCGACACCTGCTCGTAGCCGTGCGCCAGCAGATGGTCGCGGCCCACGGCGTACAACCGCAGCCGCTGCGCGTCCCAGGCGGCGTCCTCCCGCGCCCGGGCGCCGGCCACCGGGCCCAGGCGGTGCAGGCTCGTGAGCGGGCGCACGTAGAGCGGATACAGATACAGCTCCTCCGGCCGCCAGGCCAGCGCCGCGTCCAGCGAGGCGATCCAGGTGCGCTCGGTCTGCCCGTCGATGCCGTAGATCAGATCGATGTTCAGCACCGGTATCCGCGCTTCGCGGATCCGGCCGAGCGCCGCCTCCACCTCGGCACGGCGCTGCGGGCGGACGGCCGCCCGCGCCTCCTCGTCCACGAAGCTCTGCACGCCGATGCTGATCCTCGTCGCGCCCCGGTCGGCGAGGACCGCGAGCCGGTCCGCCGTCGCCGTGGACGGCGAGGTCTCCACCGACAGCGGCACCGAGCGCAGGTCGGCGCCCATCCGCTTCTCGGCCAGGTCGCAGAGCCGCTCCAGCTCGGCCGCGGTGAGGAACGTCGGGGTGCCGCCGCCGAACGCCGCCGCCGCGAACCGCACCGGCTCCTCGTCCCCCAGCGCCTCCCGCACGGCCAGGGCCTGACGGTCCAGCGCGTCCAGATAACGCGTGGTCAGCTCCTCCGGCGCGCCGATCCGGGTGAAGAGATTGCAGAAGCCGCAGCGGACCTCGCAGAACGGTATGTGGAGATAGAGGGAGAGCACGTCCTTCGGTTCCGCCGCCCACAGCGACCGCAGCTCCGGGCGGTCCTCCAGCGGGCGGTAGGCCGTCTTGTGCGGATAGGCGTAGACGTAGCTCTCGTACGGCCGGACGGCGGGGAGCGGGGACGTGGTCGCGGCGGTGGCAGGGGTGGTGGTCATCGGGCGGCCCCCGGTCCGTGTGATGCGGGTGGTCCGGTCTCACCGGCCTGTCCGGTCGGTTCGAGGAAGAAGTGGGCGTACGGAACGGTCCAGACGGCCGGGTGGCCGAGCCGGTGACCGGTGTAGCCGTCGTCGCCGTAGGCGGTGCCGTGGTCGGAGCAGACGACCGCGAAGCACCGGCGGCGGCTGCTCGCCGCGGCGAAGAGGCGGCCGATGTGCCGGTCCACGTACTCCAGAGCCGCCGCGTGCGTGGCACGGGAGTCGCCCGCCTCGCGGGTCGCGCCGGGCAGATGGAACCAGTTCGGCTGGTGCAGGGCGGAGACGTTGACGAAGAGGAACAGCCGCTGCTCGTGGGGGAGCGCCGCGACGACCTCCTCCGCCCTGGCCACCTGTTCCTCGAACGAGGTGGGGGAGGCGACACCGAAGCCGGGCTCCCAGTGGCTCTCCTGGAACATGCCGGGCAGCACGGAACCGAGCGGCCCCTGACGGTTGAAGAAGCCGACACCGCCGACGCACACCGTGCGGTACCCCTCGGCGGCCAGCCCCGACACCAGATCCGGTGTGTCGAACACGAACGTGCCGTCCGCCGTCGTCTCACTGCCCGCGAACCGCGCCGCGAACAGCCGGGGATGCGGCCCCGGATGGGCGGGCGTCGGCAGGAACCCGGCGAACATCGCCTGGTGCGAGGCGTAGGTGAAGCTGCCCGGAGCGTGCCGCTCCTCCCAGACGCCGCCGGGCAGGTGCCGGGCGAGGTTGGGGATCCGGCCGGCGGCCGCCAGTTCGACGGCGACGTCGTGGCGCAGCGTGTCGAGGGTGACCAGCAGCAGATCGTGGCTGCCCACGACCTCGCCCATGTCGGGCCGTGCGGAGCCCTCGGACGGGCGGGGCGGGTCGGGGTCAGGAAGCGGTGACTGCACGGTGGTTCCTTGCTCGGTCCAGTACGGCGGCGACCTGCGCCGCATAGGTGTTCAGGCCCTCGGCACCGCTGCCCGGCAGACCGGTCAGTCCGGGCAGCAGATCGCCGAAGGCGTTGACCTCGCCGACGGCGAAGCGCCGCCAGCCGGCCGTGGGCAGCAGATCGACGCCCACGCAGGGTGTTCCGGGGAAGCAGGCCGCCGCCCGCTCGCACATCGTCAGCGCCTCGCGCCAGCAGCCGCCCGCCGCCGCGACGGCGGTCCGGACCTCGTCGAGGTCGCCGCGCGCGCCGCCGAGATGCAGATTGGTCATGGGGCTCGTGCTGGTGCGCACCACGGCGTGGGTCGCCCGGCCGCCGATCACCACGATCCGCAGGTCCGCGGCCCGCCCGCGCTGGGACGCCTTCGGCAGCCAGCGCTCGATGTGCAGCCCGTCCGGCGCCAGGGCGTCCACGACCGTGCCCACCTCCGCCTCCGAGGTGTAGCGCCGCACCCGCAGCGAGTTGAACAGCCGGCCCGAGGCGTCCCGCTCCACCGAGGTGCTCGCCCGGACCCGGCCGGGACCCGCCGTCTCCACCGCCAGTACCCCGGAGGCGGAGGAGCCGTGCGCGAGCTTCACGAACGCGCGCGGCATCCGGTGCTCGCGCAGCAGCTCCCGTACGTCGGACCAGCCGCGCACCGGGGACGCCGCCCGGCCCGATGTCGGCGAGGCGGGGACGGGTACCCCCGCACGGTCGAGCACCCCGTGGCACAGCCGCTTGTCGAAGAGCACGGCGATGTCGGCGGGGGAGCCCAGCACCTCGGCCCCCGCCGCTCCGGCCGCGCCCGCCACCGCCTCCACGGCAGCGGTGAAGCGCGCGTACCACCGGGCCGAACCCTCCACCCGCGTCGGGTCGTCGACCCCGCGCAGCAGCCGCTCCACCTCGGCGTCCTCGCCCGGCGAATCGATCCGCACGCTCTCGCCGGGACGGAACCCCGCCTCCCCGCGCAGCACGTGGAGCCAGGGCACGACCCGAGCCGGTGGCAGGCCGGCGGCCCGTACGGCCTCCTCGAAGAAGGCGATCCGGCGGTTGTCCGGATTGCCGACCACCGCGAAACGCGGAGCCGGGCCGTCCCCGGCGCTACTCACTGACCGCGACATAGCGTTCCGGTTCGTCCGGGTCCCCGTAGTCCTCCTCGGCCTCGCCCGCCTCGACGACGGCCGGTGCGCACGCGGTCCGAATCCGCTCCACCATCGGCTCGGTGAGGTAGTGGTGGCGCAGATCGAGCAGGGAGAGGTGGTGCAACGGCTGTCCGTTGAGCAGCGCCTCGCCGCCCGTGTCGCTCAGCGTGCCCATCGACAGCGCCAGGGACTCCAGCTGGGCGACGGCGGGCGCCGAACCCACGGCGGCGGCGATCTCGTCCTGGAACTCGCTGTTCTGGAGCCCCAGATGGCGCAGCCGGGGGAACAGGCCGCCTGCCAGGACCGGCCGGATGTCCTCGACCGTGGCGTCGCACCCGTACCACGTACTGCCGAACCACAGCTCCAGCCGCTCCAGTGCGGGCAGTTCGCTCGCGGTGACCGCTCGGACCAGCGCGCCGGGCAGACCGCCGGACTCGAAACGCAGCGACCTGAGCGCCGTGTGGCGCAGCGGACGCAGTGCGAGCCCCTCCCGGCCGCAGCCGCGCACGGCGAACTCCTCCAGGAGCGGCAGCGCTTCGAGCACCGGGGTGACGTCACACATGCGGAGCCAGGACACCTCGCACTCCTCGCCCACCACGTCGGCGAGGAAGAGTCCGCGCAGGGCCGGGAAGCGGTCCGCGTGGGTGACGATCAGCTCCATCACCGGGGCGAACGGCGTGTACTCCTCGCTCCACCAGGGGCCGATGACGAGTGCCCGGACACGGGTCGTGTCCACCGTCTCCAGGAACTGCTCCCACAGGGTGGCGAAGCCGTCGTCCTCGTCCTCGTCGCACACCAGCCGCCAGGCGACGGAGTCGGCGGCGGGCAGGGCCCCGGACGACGGCTCCGGGGTGTGGACCGGCAGTCCGTGGAAATGGTCGAGATGCTCGATACCGAGATACGTCACGGTCTCCCGCTCCTATTCCGAGACGGCGGTGTAGCGGCCCTCGGCACCCCGGTCGCCCCAGGGTTCGCACCTTTCGGAGAGGTCGACGCGCACCCCGTGCGGCTCCAGGGCGGAGCGGACCCGCTCCTCCATGGCCTCGGTGAGGAAATGGTGGTGGAGATCGAGCAGCTCCAGATGGGTCAGCGGCTGGCCTTCCAGCAGCGCGGCCGCACCCTCGTCGCCCAGCGTCCCGTTCGACAGGTCGAGGACCCGCAGCTGAGCCACGACCGGAGCCGAGGCGATGGCCGACGCGATCTCGTTCTGGATCTCGCTGTTGCGCACCCCCAGGTGGTTCAGCCGGGGGAAACGGGTGCCGGAGAGCAGCGGCGCGAGGTCGGCGACGTCGGTGTCGCCGTCGTAGGCGGACACCCCGAGCCAGAGGTCCAGCCGCTCCAACGCGGGCAGTTCGCTGTCCAGCACCCCGCGTACGACCTCGACGGGCAGCCCGCCCGCCTGGATGGACAGCGACCGCAGCCGCTCGTGCTTCGTCGGCGGGAACACCAGCTCGGATCCGCCGCGCACGCCGAGCTCGGTCAGCGCCGGGAAGGCGGCCAGCAGCGGCGTCACGTCCGACTGCTGGATCCAGGTGATCTCGGCCTCCTCCGCCTCCAGATCACCGACGAACACCGCCTCCAGCGCGGTCAGCCGGTCGGCGGCGGCGATCACCAGGTTGACCGGAACGGAGGAGTTCTCGTCGTACGCCTCACCCCACTGGCCGATGATCAGTGCCCGGACCCCGGCCGGGTCCACCGTCTCCAGGAACTCGGCGAACGCCTCCTCCCAGGGCCGGTCGTCGTCGCCGTACGGGTTGACGGAAACGCGCCAGGCCGCGGCGTCCGCGGCCGGCCGGGAGCCCTCCCCGGCGGTGTGCTGGAAGTCGACGGCCGGAAGACCGCCGAACTCGTGCAGATGCTGCGCACCGTACATGGCCCTGAGCTCCTGATCCTGGGGACTGCTGATGTCCGCAAGGTTTATCAAGCCGCTCTGACAACGCTGCGACCGGGACCCGTTCACGCCGCCGCGGCGGCCCGCTGTCAGACCTTGCCCGTAGCGTTTTTTCCCTGGCCGGCACAGCGGGTGCCGCGACCGAGGGGAGACGTCTGTGTACCGGCAGGGCGATGTACTGATCATGGAGCTGGACGAGTCGGCGGTGCCCGCGCCCTTCCTGGAGGCGCCGGGTGAACTGCGCGACGCGCGGGGGCGGCTGGTGCTCGCGCTGGGCGAGGTCACCGGACACGCGCACGCCGTGCAGGGCCCCGGACGGCTGATCCGGGAGGCCGGGCCGTTCGGCCCGATGCTGCTCCATCTCCCCGAGGGCGGGCGGGTGGTGCACGAGGAGCACGCGGTCATCCCCCTCCCCACAGGCTGGTTCCGCGTCGTGCGCCAGCGGGAGTACGCGCCGGGTGCGGTCCGCATCGTGGCGGACTGACCGCGCCCGGCGCCTTCGAAGACGCCCATCGGCAGCGAGCACGGCCCACAGCGGGCACAGCCCACGACAAGCACAGTCCAGAACGAGCACAGCAGGGGACGGGGACAGCAGATGAGCAGTGACGTGAACACCTGGCGGAGCGTGGCAGCGGCGACCGGCCGGGCGGACCGGGCGGCGGCCGAGGCCGGGGTGCGGCGCGCCTACCGCACCGCCGGACTGGCCGAGCCGGACCGGATCATCTGGGCCGCATCGCCACGGGCCGCCGTCGAGACGGTGGAGAAGCTGACGGACGCCGGACGGTCCGTGCGGGAGGAGGTCCGCACCCGCCCCTGGGCCGCGGAACGGCGCCGGATGTACGACGAGCTGGGCCCGGCGGGCTGGGCGGCGCTCTGGTCCGCCACCGGGGCCCAGCTCTGGGAGACCACGGCCGCGCTCGCCGAGCGGATACGGAGCGGGGTCGTCGCCGATCTGGCCACCCGGCCCGAGGAGGAAGGGGCCGTGCGGCTGGTGCTCCTGGACGCGGTGCTCGGCCAGCACGACGCCGCCTGGCTCGCCGCGTTCGACGGGCGGGGCGACCGCCTGACGGGTCTCGGGGAGGTGGCGCGCAACGCCGGCTGGTGGTGGCCCTACGAGAACGCCGTGGTCGTCACCGAGCGGCCCGAGGTCCTCCACCGCGACGAGGCGGGCCGGCTCGACCACGGCGGGGGGCCTGCCCTCGCGTACGGGGACGGCTTCGCCCTGTACGCCTGGCGCGGCATGCCCGTGCCCGCCGCGTTCCTGGCCGAGCTGTCCTCCCTCACCCCCGAGCGCATCCGGGCCGAGGAGAACGCGGAGCTGCGCCGCGTGATGCTGGAGTACTACGGCTACGACCGCTATCTCACCGAGTCCGGCGCCGAGCCCGTCCACCGCGACGAGACGGGCATCCTCTGGCGCATCGCGCTCGACGGTGACGAGGACGTGGTGATGGTCGAGGTGGTCAACTCCACCCCCGAGCCGGACGGCACGTACCGCACCTACTGGCTGCGCGTGCCGCCCGCCACCCGGACCGCGAAGGACGGTGTCGCCTGGACGTTCGGACTGGAGGGGACGGCGTACGCCCCGCTGCGGCAGACCTGACCCCGGCAGACGTGACTCCGGCGGCCCGGCGGCACGGGACGGAAGGGCGGCGCGACGCGGCTCCGCGTCCCGCGGAGCCGGAAGGGGCCGGGGCAGGGGGCCGGGGCCGGGGGAGAGGATCGACCGTACGCCCGCCCTCGCCGTCGCCCTCGCCGTCCTCGACCGCGTCGCCGAGTATCCGGCTCAGGACGGTGAGGCGCCGGTGGGCGGCCGTTCAGCCGAAGGACGCGCGGCCCGTGGCGTCCGGTCGGCCCCCTGGGCCCGCGGCTCCGGAGCCGGACGCCGAGGAGCCGGTCAGCACCGCGAGGTCGATGCCCAGTTCGCGGGCGAGCGCCTCATCGGTCCACCGCAGCATCGTGGACCGGGAGAGCGGACCCGCGTACGACGTCGTCTGCACCGCCATCCCGTCCAGCAGGGCGGTCAGCCGCCAGGCCGCCGACCAGGGGTCCTCGCACCGGAACTCCTCGGCTGCGGTGCCCTCCGCCATGACGCGGGCGAGTTCCGCCTTCCACCGCTGGTCGAGATCGCCCGCGACCTCACGGAGCGCGGGGTCGCGCAGAGAAGCGGCCCAGCCCTCGATCCACAGCCGCCAGCCCTTCGCCCGGCCGGTCGGCGCATACCACCGGACGGCCGCCCGCAGCCGTCGTACGGCAGTGGTGCGGCGGGCCAGCAGCTTGCGGAGCTGGGCGAGGTCGGCCTCGGCGGCGTACGCGAACGCCGCCGCGACCAGCTTCTCCTTGGTCGAGAAGTGGTAGAGGACGAGCGCGTTGCTCACTCCCAGCGCGGAGGCCACATCGGCGATCCGCACGGCCGAGACCCCGCGGAGCTCGATCTGCCCGACCGCCGCGCGCAGCATCTCCTCACGGCGCTCCGCCACGTTCAACCGGACTCTTGCCACCGGGTCACCCTAACGAATCGGCCAGGCCGGCGATCGTGGGACGACGGCCGTCGAAGGGACGTCCGGACACGGCGTCCGGAATCCCGTGACGGGCCCGGACGTTGCACCCTGCATGACGCGATCCGAACCGGCACAGGAAGCGCTGCTCCGCCTCGTCGGCGAGCACGACGGCGGCGTCCTCGTGACGCTCAAGCAGGACGGACGGCCCCAGCTGTCCAACGTCAACCACTCCTTCTCCCCCGATGAGCAGGTCATCCGCGTCTCGATCACCGAGGGCCGGGCCAAGACCCGCAACCTGCGGCGCGACCCGCGGGTGAGCTACCACGTCACCAGCGAGGACCGCTGGGCCTGGACCGTCGTCGACGGGACCGCCGAACTGACCCCGCCCGCCGCCGCGCCGGACGACGACACGGTGGAGGCCCTGATCGCGCTCTACCGCGACGTCCGGGGCGAGCACCCCGACTGGGACGACTTCCGGCGGGCCATGGTCGAGGACCGCAGGGTGCTTCTCACCCTGCACATCGACCACGTCTACGGGCAGCGGCGCGGCTGATGCCGTCGCCGGCCGGACCGCCTGCCCCGTTCAGCACCTTCTGGTGGCCCCGTCGTACAGCACGACCATAATGAGACGACACCGACTCCCTCAGGAGATGTTGTGACCGGCGCTGACTACTTGCTTCCGCTCCGCACCAAACTGCGCTCGCTGCGCACCGAGTCCTTCGGGGCCGACCCGGCCGGAGCGCGGATGGAGCGCATCCGCCGCTCGCCTCATTTCGTCGACGGTTCCTTCCAGAATCCCGTGGGGGCCCGGACCCGGCCCTCCGGGTCCGCCGTCGAATTCGCCAAGATCTATTTCCAGAAGGAGCAACGGGCCCGCAGGACGCCGGACGGCGCCGTGCCCGTCCACCCCACGACCCTCGCCGATCTGGCCGGCCTCCCCGCCTCGGGGCTCCGGCTGACCTGGATGGGGCATTCCAGCGTGCTGGCGGAGATCGACGGCAACCGCGTCCTGTTCGACCCGGTCTGGGGTGAGCGGTGCTCCCCGTTCCCGTTCGCCGGACCCAAGCGCCTGCACCCGACGCCGCTGTCGCTGGCCGCACTCGGCCCCGTCGACGTGGTGGTGATCTCCCACGACCACTACGACCATCTCGACCTCCCGACGATCCGCGCCCTGGCCGGGACCGACACGGTCTTCGCCGTGCCGCTCGGGGTCGGGGCCCACCTGGAGCGCTGGGGCGTCCCCCTCGACCGGATGCGCGAGCTCGACTGGAACGAGACCACGACCGTCGGCGCGATCCGGCTCACCGCCACCCCCGCACGCCACTTCTGCGGGCGCGGGCTGCGCAATCAGCAGCATGCCCTCTGGGCGTCATGGGCCGTGGCCGGCCCGGAGCACCGCATCTACCACAGCGGGGACACCGGCTACTTCCCCGGCTTCCGGGAGATCGGGGCCGAGCACGGCCCGTTCGACGCCACCATGATCCAGATCGGTGCGTACTCGGAGTACTGGCCGGACATCCACATGACCCCCGCCGAAGGCATGCGCGCCCACCTGGACCTCCAGGGCGGCAGCCCTCACGGGGTGCTGCTGCCGATCCACTGGGGGACCTTCAACCTGGCCCCGCACGCGTGGGCGGAACCGGGGGAGTGGACGAAGTACGAGGCGGAGGAGGCCGGGCAGGCGGTGGCGTTCCCGCGGGCCGGTGAGCCGTTCGAGCCTGCGGGGAAGGTGCCCGCGGACGCTTGGTGGCGTGCGGTGTCCCAGCCCATCGCCCACCCGTGGCGCCGGCCGAAGCCGGCGGAGGAGTCCGGCGGGGCGCCCCGCCGGGATCTCGACCTGGCGGGTGACCGGTGACGCCGTGTGAGGACGAGGCGGGCAGGACCGTGGCTCTGCTGACGCCTCTCCGGGGCGAGTGCTGACGCCTCTCCTGGGCGAGTAGCGCCATCGTGCGGTGAGTGCCCCGGACGGCCCGGAGCGGCGGGAGCCCTCGACGGGCGCCCCGCGGTCCGGGCCGTTGCCGTCCGGGGCGGGTTCGTCCTCGGCTGTCGTCCGAACGCGCGCGGGGGAGCGCCGAGTCGGGCGGGGTGGGGTGGGGGCCAGGGCAACAGGGCGCGCGCCGGGGTGAGGTGAGGCGTGGCATGTGTCGTGGAAGCGACATGTCGTGATGGCGACAGCCGCTGAGGGAGGCGTTCGCACCGGGCTCCCGGACGGCCGGTGGAGCCCGCTGCGCAGGCGCTTTGCCCCGATGAACCCCTCGGCACGTGTCAGGAAGCGCGCCGTGTCGTCTTGGCGACATGTCGTAAGCGCGGCACGGAAAGGGCTGGTGCGGCGCTTACGGGGGCCCGAGTCTGGAGCCGCTCCGCGTGTCCGTTTCCTTGCCCCCTGGAAAGGTTCCGATGCACAGACGGCTCCGCCCTGCCGCCCTTCTGGCGGCAGGCGCCCTCATCGCCACCCTGGCACCCACCGCCGGCGCGAGTGCCGCTCCGGTGCCCGCTCCCCCCGGCACCGACTCCGCCGTCCGCCCCAAAGTCGCCTCCATCACGCTCGTGACCGGTGACCGGGTGAGGGTGGAGACCTTCCCCGGCGGCCGTAAGTCCGTCTCCGTCGAGCCGGCCCCAGGGGTCTCGGCGGCCGACTTCACCCAACTGGAGATCGACAAACAGCTGTACGTGCTGCCCCGCGCCGCGGTCCCGTACATCTCCTCCGGCAAGCTGGACCGGCAGCTGTTCAACATCACCTCCCTGATCAAGCAGGGCTACGACGACGCCCGCACCTCCGCCATCCCGCTGATCGTGCGCTACACCAACGGCACGAACCCCGCCTCCAAGGCCGCGCCCGCCGGTTCGCGCAAGGGCCAGGTCATCAAGAGCCTGCGCGGCTCGGCGTTGAAGGCGGACAAGAAGCAGGCCGGGCGCTTCTGGAAGTCCATCGACGACGACGCGCTCGCCAGGAGGGGCGCCGAGGGCGACGCGCGGAACGCCACCGGGAACCCCTCGCTCAAGAACGCCGCCTTCGAGGGCGGCGTCGAGAAGCTGTGGCTGGACGCCAAGGTCCACGCCACCCTCGATCGCAGCACCGCGCAGATCGGTGCGCCCGAGACGTGGCAGGACGGCCACGACGGACGCGGCGCGACCGTCGCCGTCCTGGACACCGGCGTCGACGCCACCCACCCCGACCTGGCCGGGAAGCTCGGCGAGATACGCAACTTCACCGACGACCCCACCGCGAACGACGGGCACGGCCACGGCACCCACGTCGCCTCCACCATCGCCGGCAGCGGCGCTGCCGGCGGCGGCTCCCACAAGGGTGTGGCACCGGGGGCGAAGCTGCTGATCGGCAAGGTGCTCGACGACAAGGGCTCCGGACCGTACTCCGCCATCCTGGGCGGCATGGACTGGGCGGCCCGCTCGGGCGCCGACATCGTCAGCATGAGCCTGGGCGGCCAGCCCACCGACGGCACGGACGTCCTCAGCGTCGTCCTCAACGGCCTCAGCGAGGAGACCGGCACCCTCTTCGTCGTCGCGGCGGGCAACTCGGGCGCCGACTACACCATCGGCTCCCCGGGCGCCGCGGAGAGAGCGCTGACCGTGGGCGCCGTCGACCGCGACGACACGCTGGCTCCCTTCTCCAGCCGCGGACCGCGCGCCGGGGACAACGGCGCCAAGCCCGACCTCACCGCTCCCGGCGTCGGTATCGTCGCCGCCCGCGCCACCGGCACGTCCATGGGCCGCCCGGTGGACGCGGCCTACACCGCGGCCTCGGGGACGTCCATGGCGACCCCGCACGTGGCGGGTGCGGCGGCGATCCTGGCCGCGCGCCACCCCGACTGGAACGCCCAGCAGCTCAAGGACGCGTTGATGAGCACGACGCGCACCGCCCCCGGCCGGACGGCGTACGAGCAGGGCACCGGCCGGGTGGACGTCGCCCGCTCGGTGCGCCAGCAGGTGCGCGCCACCGGCACCACCGGTTTCGGCTCCCTGGGACCGGACGCGGGACCGCAGCAGGTGAACGTCACCTACACCAACGACGGCGACGCCCCCGTCACGCTCACCCTGGACACCAGCTTCGACCAGCTCTACGGCTCCCCGGCCCCGGCAGGCGCCCTGGGCGCCCCCCGGCAGGTCACCGTGGACGCCCGCGGTACCGCCGACGTGACCGTGACCCTCGACCCGTCCACCCTGCCGGAGGGCATCTACGGCGGCCGTCTCACCGCCACCTCGGCCGACGGTCGGACCGTCGCGCACACCGTCCTCTCCGCGACGAAGGACCCGGTCAAGCACAAGGTCACCGTGCGCGGCATCGACCGCGCCGGGCAGCCGGCGACCGTCTTCCCGCTGATCATGCTGGGCCCGTCGGGCCGCTTCGACATCGTCCACGAGGTGCCGGCGGGGCAGAGCCTGACGGTGGACCTGCCCGAGGGCGACTACTACCTGCACGGCGTCATCACCCAGCACGGGGACGAGTACGTCACCAACAGCCTGGTCGTCGACCCCCACCTGAAGGTGGGCGGCGCCACCGACCTGGTGCTCGACGCACGCAAGGCGGTCCCGGTGGAGGTCCGGACCCCCAAGCGGGCCGAGCAGCGAGGTCCGCTGGTCTTCACCACCCACTGGAAGAAGGCCGCCCGCGAGTTCGCCAGCTTCTTCACCAGCGGGCACAGCGGAGGGCAGCACCTCTACGTCACGCCCACCGAGGAGTTCACCGAGGGAACCTTCGAGTTCTCCTCCCGCTGGCAGCTGGTGGCCCCGATGCTCACCGGGCGCGCCGTCTCCGGCACCGCCGCGACCGGTGTCCCCGTCCGGCTGCTCCACAACTCCCCGGCTGTGGACGGTGTGCGACGCCTGCGAGTGGTGGACGCCGGCCACGGCCGTCCCGAGGACTACGCGGCGCTGCGCGCACGGGGCACGGACGTGCGCGGAGCGGCGGTCCTCGTGGAACTGGAGGGAGTGGATTACGACGAGGCGGTGAACACCGCCGCCCGAGCCGGGGCCGCGGCCGCCGTCACCACCGCCGGTGGCGACCGGTACGCGACCACGCCCTGGCAGCCGGTGAGCGAGCGGCTGTCGGCGATCGGACTGTACGCCCCCGGCACCGCCATGAAGCGACTGCGCGTGCCGGGCACCACGCTGGAGTTGAAGGGCACCCCGGAGAGCCCCTACCTCTACGACGTCATGCAGGTCTCCGAACAGCGGGTCCCCGAGCGCGTGGTGCACAAGGTCGAGTCGAGGAACACGGCCACCGTGGTCTCGCGCTACCCGGACACGGGCGGCACGCGGTACGTCGCGGAGAGCCGCGAATCCTGGCGTCCGTGGGAGGGCCAGGAGGTCTACCTCGCCCTGAAGTCCCGGTACGTCCGCACCGGGCAGGTGCGCACGGAGTACCTCAGCGGTCCCGCCGACACCCGGTGGCTGCACTGGGTCAACCCCCGCAGCACCTGGGCCCACCAGGCCGTGGGGACCGGCATGTTCGGCCCCCTGCGCACCTACCGGCCCGGTGAGCGCACCACGGAGAGCTGGTACGCCCCCGTGGTCCGCCCGGCGATCCCCCGAGGTGCCGAAGGGCTCGCCCAGCGCAAGGGCGACCAGCTGACCATAGGAATCCCCGAGTTCGCCGACACCGCCTCCGGCCACTTCGGCTACGCCCTGCCCCGCAGGGACGCCGCCACCCCCTACCCCGACGAGACCCGCGCCGTTCTGCGCCGCGACGGCCAGGTCCTCGCCGAAGGCAGCCGGGCCTGGGGCACCTTCCCCGCAGGCGGGGAGAACGGCGACTACCAGCTCGACCTGGACGTGAAGCGCACCAGCCCCGAGGGCACGCTCTCGCGGGCCACCAGCACCCGCTGGTCGTTCACGGCCCCGCGCCCGGCCGAGGGCGAGCAGACCCTGCTCCCCCTCCTCCAGCTCGACTACGACGTGGCCACCGACCTCCGGGGCGCCGCCCCCGGATCGCGGTCCTTCGCCTTCGGAGTGAGCGCCCGCCACCAGGACGGTCTGACGGGCCGTTCCGTGAAGGGCATGGAGGTGTCCGTCTCGTACGACGACGGAGGTCACTGGCGTCCGGCGACCACGTCCCACCGCGGCCACGGTGCCTACCGTGTCCAGGTCACCCACCCCTCGACCTCCCGCACCGGCGGGTACGTCACCCTGCGGGTCCGCGCCTGGGACGACGCGGGCAACGAGGTGACGCAGAAGATCGAGCGGGCGTACGCGCTGAGGTAGTACACGGAACACGGAAGCCGCGACCGGTCCCGGTCGCGGCTTCCGCACGTCCTACGACAGCCAGTCGCGCCGCGCCGCCTGCCACACCAGCTGCGTGCGCGTCGTCGCGCCGGCCCGCTGCATCAGGGCGGTGATACGGCGCTGCACCGTGCGGTGACTGACACCCAGCTGGGTGGCGATCGCCTTGTCCGCCACGCCCGCGACGACCAGGGAGAGCAGGTAGCGCTCGTCGTCGGCGAGGCTGCCGCCCGGTCCCATGCCGCCGGCGAAGTCGGCCAGCTCGCCCGTCTCCGTGACGTGCAGCGGGGTTCCCGCCGCCCACTGGATGTCGAACAGGGCGACGAGGGCGTCCAGGAGACTGCTGCTGCGGATGACGGCCGCGGTCGGCTCGCCCCGGGAGGTGGCCGTGCCGCCCGGCATCAGCGGGCAGACGGCGACCGAGCTGTCGACGATGACCATGCGCACCGGCAGTGTGCTGGCGGCGCGGGCCGATTCACCGGCGCGGATCCCCTGGGCGACGTTGTCGACCATGCCGGGCTGCTCCAGACAGGCCCGTTCGTAGATCGCCTCGTAGCGGATGCCCTGGGCGAGCAGCTCGAACTCCTCGTCGTTGTCCTGGGCGCGCAGCGCCACGGGATCGGCCTTGCAGAACCACCGCAGGTCACTGCGGGCCGCGTAGGCGAGCTGACGCAACTGCTGGCGGATGGCGCCGCTCCCGGTGATCACCTCGACCAGCTGCCCGGCGTCGTGGCGCCGTCCGCCCGCCCGGTACTCCTCGGCCAGCTGCTCCACTCCGCGCCGCGCCCACTCCAGCGCTTCCTGGCCACGCGCCAACAGGGGGTGCAGCGCCACGTCCGGCGGGAGGGGCACGTACCGCATGCCGACGTCACCCGGCAACCGCTCGATCAGACCTCTGTCGTGCAGCGAGGAGAGAAGCAGCAGCGCCTCGCGTTCCCGGATGTGGAGCCGTTGGACGATCTCGTCCACGCCCGCATCGCGTACCTCCACCAGGAAGCGATAGACACGCTCCTCGGCTGCCCCGATCCCCGCTATCTCCAGCATGCGCCCTCTCCCTCACCACAGCCCACCCCGAGCGGACGCCCACTGTGCCATCCATGATCGAACAGCTCGCAGGCGGCCCTGCCGAATGATCGGGGATGCTTCGGTCCTCCCGGCGTGGCGGTCGGCTTCTTCGCGGACGGACAGCACGCGTTCGGTCGAGGGGCCTGGACCGCTCCCCTCCGGCGCGTCGCGGAGCACGCCGTCGGGGCGGTTCAGGACGCCCGGGCGCGGTCCCGGACGTCGTGACGCAACGATCACCGCCCCGCACAGGACACGCCGACCGCCGGGTGACGGCCACGCCGTGCGCACGGGGCACACTGGGGCGACCCACCCGAATTCCCGTACGAAGGAGTGCGCCGTGGCCCTCACCCGAGAAGAACGTGAACAGTTCCTCGCCGAACCCCGTGTCGCGGCGCTGTCCGTGGCGTCCGGGGAGGACGGTCGCGCCCCGCTCAGCGTGCCGATCTGGTACGCGTACGAACCGGGCGGCGATGTCCGCGTCCTCACCGGCCGCACCTCGCGCAAGGCCGAACTGATCGCCGCGGCGGGCCGGTTCACGCTGCTGGTCGACCGGTTGGAGCCGACCGTCCGGTACGTCTCCGTCGAGGGGCCCGCCGTCGACACCCGGCCCGCCACCCGTGACGACCTGGAGCAGATGGCGGCCCGCTACCTTCCGGCCGGGAAGGTCGCCGGGTACGTGGACTTCGCCCGGGAGAACCACGGCGAACAGGTGTTGATCACCCTGCGCCCCGAACGGTGGGTCAGCTCGGACCTCGGCCAGGTCTGAGCCGGGAGCGGCCGGAGGGCGACGAGCCCGTACGTCACGACGGCGCCCGGTGTCCGGCAGGAGGACCTGCCGGACACCGGGCGCCGTACGGAGGGGCCTACCGGGATCAGACCGCCGGGGCCGGGTACGTCGGGTACTCCACCCCGGAGACGTGCTGGACGACCCGGATGACCTGGCACGAGTAGCCGAACTCGTTGTCGTACCAGAGGTAGAGGATGGCGTTGTCGCCGTCCACCTTGGTGGCGCCCGCGTCGACGATCGAGGCATGGCGCGAGCCGATGAAGTCGCTGGAGACCGCGTCGGGCGCGCTGATGAAGTCGATCTGGCGCTTGAGCGGCGAGGCCAGCGACACGTTGCGCAGGTAGTCGAGGACCTCCTCGCGGGTGGTCTCGCGCTCCAGCCGCAGGCTCAGGATCGCGATCGAGACGTCCGGCACCGGGACGCGGATCGAGCTGCCGGTGATCGGGGCCTTGAGATCGGGCAGCGCCTTCGCCACGGCGGACGCGGCGCCGGTCTCGGTGATGACCATGTTGAGCGCCGCCGAACGGCCACGACGGTCGGAGTCGTGGTAATTGTCCAGCAGGTTCTGGTCGTTGGTGTACGAGTGGACGGTCTCCACGTGTCCGCGCAGCACGCCGTACTCGTCCGCCATCGCCTTCAGCGGCGGGACGATCGCGTTGGTCGTGCAGGACGCGCAGGACAGGATCTGGTCGTCCGGCTTGATCGTGGCGTGGTTGACGCCGTGCACGATGTTGGGGACGTCGCCCTTGCCCGGCGCGGTGAGCACGACCTTGGCGATGCCCGGCCGGAGGTGCTTGGACAGCCCCTCGCGGTCGCGCCACCGGCCGGTGTTGTCGATGAGGATGGCGTCGTTGATGCCGTACGCCGTGTAGTCGACCGTCGTCGGGTCGTCCGAGTAGATCACCTGGATCTCGTTGCCGTTGGCGATGATCTTGCTGTTCGCCTCGTCGACGGTGATCGTGCCCTGGAACTGGCCGTGGATCGAGTCGCGCCGCAGCAGCGAGGCGCGCTTGACGATGTCCTGGCCCTTGCCCTTGCGGACGACGATGGCCCGCAGGCGCAGCCCGTTGCCCGAGCCGGCCTTCTCGATGAGCAGGCGGGCCAGGAGGCGGCCGATGCGGCCGAAGCCGTAGAGCACCACGTCGCGCGACGCACGGCGCTCGATCTTGTTCTCGCCCGTCGCCCCAGCGACGGCCTGCGCGGTGAACTCCTCGACGGAGAGTCCGCGGCCATCGGCCCGGTAGGTGGCGGCCAGCATACCGATGTCGATCTGGGACGGGCCGAGGTCGAGCGTCGTCAGCGCCCGCAGGAACGGCATCGTCTCGGTGACCGAGAGTTCCTCACCGGCTATCTGCCGGGCGAAGCGGTGGGTCTTGAGGATGCTGACCACCGACTTGTTCACCAGGGAGCGGCTGTGCAGCAGGACGTTCACGTCCTGCTCACGGTGCAGCTTCCCGATGATCGGGATCATCGACTCCGCGATCTCCTCGCGGTGCATCCAGTTGGTGAACGAGTCGTCGTTGACAGTCACAAGTTTATCTTTCGAGCTAGGCGGCGCTCATATGGTAACCGGACGGTCTTCCGGCCCTTCAGGGGGTGCCCCACCTGCGGGCAGGCCGGGAATCGCGGCCCCTCGGAAGAGGCCGGAACGCCGGTCGGGTCCAGCGTGTGGGCGGCCCGGGCCTGGTGCGGGGACATGCGGGGCCGAGCTGGCGCAATCGGGCGCGCGTGCGAGGGCTCATACCAGAGTGGGACGGATGGCGGGCAAGTTCGACAACTGCCCGTCGCGCATACGACATTGACGACTACCGTGTGTGTCCGGTGATCAACGGTGGGCTCATGACGTTCGGGCCTGCCCGACCGATGACCCGCGCCTGACCGACCACCGTAGGGGCCACCGCATGGACGCCGGCACGACCGCCGACCCCCGGTGCCCCCTGTACCGAGGACGCTGATGTCTCAACTTCGCGCACCCGACGCGCGACCGGACCGCCGCGACGGCGGGCGGCACGGCCGCCCCGGACCGCGCGCCCACCCCGCCCCGACCGGGCCCCGTGCCGCAGGGCCGCCCCCCGACCTCCGCATGCGCCCCCAGCTGCTGCGGACCGCACTGCTCCCGGCCGTCGCCGCGGTGCTCGGCGGAGCCGCGGCCGTCATCTTCACCGCGCGCGCCGGAGCCGTCGACCCCTCGCCCGGTCTCTGGGCGGCGCTCGGCGGATCGGCCGCCCTGGCCGTAGCCGCGGTGGCCGCCGCCTACCTCGGCGCCCACCGGGTCGCGGGACAGGTGCTGGAGCGGACGCTCGCCCTCCGGCAGGCCGGCGCCCAGGGCCAGGCCGAACTGCGACGGGTGGTGGAGCAGTTGCGTGACGGCGAGACCGTCGCCCCGCACCCGCCCCGACGGGCCCAGATGGCCGGCGGCGACGCCTTCGACCTGCTCGGCCAGGAGATGGCGCGTGGCCAGGAGGCCGCCGTCGCCGCCGTCGTCCAGGCGTCCCAGATGTTCAGCAGGGCGGGCAACGAACAGAAGGTCGAGGTCTTCGTCAACCTCGCGCGCCGACTGCAATCCCTCGTCCACCGCGAGATCCAGATCCTCGATGAGCTCGAACACGAGGTCGAGGACCCCGACCTCCTCAAGGGCCTCTTCCACGTCGACCACCTCGCCACCCGGATCCGCCGCCACGCGGAGAACCTCGCCGTGCTCGGCGGGGCCGTGTCCCGCCGGCAGTGGAGCAACCCGGTCACCATGACCGAGGTGCTCCGCTCGGCCATCGCCGAGGTCGAGCAGTACCCCCGCGTCAAGCTCGTCCCGCCGATGGAGGGCACCCTGCGCGGCCACGCCGTCGCCGACGTGATCCACCTGCTGGCGGAGCTGGTCGAGAACGCCACGGTGTTCTCCGCCCCGCACACCCAGGTCCTCCTGCGCGTCCAGCACGTCACCGCAGGACTCGCCCTGGAGGTGGAGGACCGCGGCCTCGGGATGCCGGAACACGAGCAGAAGCGGATGAACGCCCTGCTCTCCGACCCCGACCAGGTCAACGTCGCCCATCTGCTCCAGGACGGCCGGATCGGCCTGTTCGTCGTCTCGGCCCTCGCCCGCCGCCACGGCATCGCGGTCCGCCTGCAGAGCAACATCTACGGCGGTACGCAGGCGGTGCTCGTCCTCCCGCAGTCGCTGCTCGGGGACGACCCCGACGCCCCGCCCTCGTCCGACGCCGCCCCTGTACCGCCCCCCGGAGCGGTGCACCGTCCGCCCGTCGAAGCCGCCGCCGCGGTCCCGCGGCAGAGCGGGCCGGCCGACGCCGCGTCCTCGGCCCAGCCGCCCACCGGAGGGGCCCGCCCCGCACCCGCCCGCGGTCGGAGCGACCGCCCGGAGCCGCCCGCCGGTCAGGCCCCGCCCCTCCCGCTGCGCGCCGAGCGCGTCGACCGCGCCGCACCGCCCGCCTCCCCGCCCGAGGGCGGCAGCACCGCCGCACCGGCGGGCGTCCACGAGCGCGACGACCGCCCGGCCCCGCCGCCCGCCCGCCCCGAGCTGCCCAAGCGGTCGAACCAGGAGCACCTCGTACCGCAGCTGAGGGAAACGCCTGCCCCGCGCGTCGAGGACGAACACGCCCTCCACGACCCCGGCCTCATGGCCGCCTTCCGGCGCGGCATCGACCTCGCCGAGGCCCAGACCGCCCAGGAGGAGAACCCCGACGGCGGCCACGGGGGCCCCGACTCCGCGGAGACCGGCGGGCAGACCGCCCTCGACGCCCCCCTGGAGACGCTCTCGCCCCTCCCCGTACGCGGAGACACCGCGCCGCACGAGCGGCCCAACCCGGCCCGGCGCTCCCGGCAGGACCGTGCGCTGTCCGCGTCCGACCTTCCCGTACCGGACAGCTACCCGCCCGACGCGTACCCGCACGACATCCCCACGTACCTGCCGGGCGGGGCCGTACCGGAACCCCGGAAAGACACCACCTTCAAGGAGTGGACACCATGACGAGCGATATGCGGTCCGGGCAGGTCTCGGACCTGGACTGGCTGCTGAGCGGACTGGTCCAGCGCGTGCCCTACACGCGCAGCGCGGTCCTGCTCTCCGCCGACGGGCTGGTGAAGTCCGTCCACGGCATGGACCCCGACAGCGCCGACCACATGGCGGCCCTGGCCGCAGGTCTGTACTCGCTGGGCCGCAGCGCCGGAGCCCGCTTCGGGGACAACGGGGACGTGCGGCAGGTGGTCGTCGAACTGGACTCCACGCTGCTCTTCGTCTCCACCGCCGGATCGGGCACCTGCCTCGCCGTCCTCGCCGGGCGCGAGGCGGACGCCGCCGTCCTCGGCTACGAGATGGCGATGCTGGTCAAGAGCGTCCGCCCCTACCTGACGACCCCGCTGCGGCAGCCCGCCGGGGCGCCGTTCACTCCGGGGATCTGAGGATGCCGGCCCCGCAGGACGGGCCCCTGCTCGACGACGCGGCCGGCCGGCTGATCCGCCCGTACACGATCAGCAACGGCCGCACCCGGCCGTCCACCGCGTTCGACCTGCTGTCCCTGATCATGGCCACGGGCATCGAGCCCGACGTCCCGCTCGGCCCCGAGCACACCATCGCCCTCGGTCTGTGCGAAGGGCCGGTGTCCGTCGCGGAGATCGCCGCGCACCTCCGGCTTCCCGCTGTCGTCGCCAAGGTCATCCTCTCCGACCTGGTCGCCTGCGGCGCGGTCACCGCCCACGCCCCCGCTTTCCGTGACATGCCCACCGACCGATCTCTGCTGGAGGCAGTGCTCGATGGTTTACGACGACAGCTCTGACCGCACCGGAGCCCCCGAGTTCTTCCCCGTGGCCCTGAAGGTGCTGGTCGCCGGAGGATTCGGCGTCGGCAAGACGACGTTCGTGGGCGCGGTCAGCGAGATCGCCCCGCTGTCCACCGAGGAGTTGCTGACCCAGAGCAGCGTGGGGACGGACAACCTGGAGGGCGTCGAGTCCAAGACGGCCACGACCGTCGCCATGGACTTCGGCCGCATCACCCTCTCCGAACAGCACGTCCTCTACCTGTTCGGCACACCCGGACAGGAGCGCTTCTGGTTCATGTGGGACGAACTCTCCCGGGGTGCGCTCGGCGCGGTGGTGCTGGCCGACACCCGGCGCCTCGCCGAATGCTTCGCCGCGGTGGACTTCTTCGAGCGGCGCGGCATCGGATTCATCGTCGCCGTCAACGAGTTCGACGGCGCCTACCGCTACGAACCCGACGAGGTCCGTGCCGCGCTCGACCTCGGGCCCGAGGTGCCCGTCGTCCTGTGCGACGCCCGGATGGCCAGCTCCGGCACGGGCGCCCTCGTCACCCTGGTCCAGCACCTCATCAACGCCACCTCGGCCCCCGCCCCACTCCAGACGTACGGAGCCCACCCGTGACATCCTTCGCCACCGGCAGGATGCTCCTGACACCCACCGACCGGCACGGCCGGGCCCGCGCCGAGCGACTGCGCAAGCTGGACCTCGGCGAACGCCCCGACTCCTCCTACGACGACTTCGACGCCTTCGCCGACAAGGTGGCCGAAGCCACTGCCAGCCCCTTCTCGATGGTCAACTTCATCGACGAGAACCGGCAGTTCTTCGCCGGGCTGCACACCCCCGCGGGCAACCGCCGTGGACAGGAGCTCGGTTCGGCCGCCGCGGGCAGCGACCGCGGCAGCCGGTACATGGCCCGCGACCACGGGTACTGTCCGCACGTCCTCGCCCGGCGCAAGGCCCTCGTGCTGGACGACGTCTGCGACTACCCGCGGTTCGCGGGAAATCCGGTGGTGGACGAGATAGGCATCCGCTCCTACCTCGGGGCACCGCTGATCGACCGCACCGGCATCGCGCTGGGCACCGTCTGCGCCGTCGACACCGTGCCTCGCCCCTGGGGGCGGGCCGGGCTCGACACCATCAAGTCGCTCGCCCGCGAACTCGTCCGCCGGATCGACGACCGGGAAGGCCACCACCCCCTCTGACCGCCGATCCATCGGCCCATCGAGCCGTCGTTATGGAGGCCGGATGACCACCGGTGCCACGATCACCGCAGCCGACGTCCGTGCGGCCGCGCTTTCCCTGCCCGACACCACCGAGAAGCTCGCCTGGGGGCAGCCCACGTTCCGGGTGGCGGGCAAAATCTTCGCCTCGCTCGGTGACGACGGGACGGCCATGGGCGTGAAGTGCCCTCGCGAGGATCGCGCCGAGCTGATCGCCGCCGAGCCGGAGAAGTTCTTCATCCGCGAGGGACACGACGACCACTACGCCTGGATGCGCGTACGGCTGTCCGCCCTGGACGGCCCGGACGAGCTGGCCGCCATCCTCACCGACTCCTGGTGGCAGGTCGCTCCCCGCCGGCTGGCGGCGGCGCATCCGGAGCTGGGCGCGGCAGGGGAGGGCGACGGCTGATCCGGGCGGGCGGCCGTCCGCCTGCCTCCGGGCGCCGACGGTTCAGGGGCGCAGGAACCCGGTGATCCGCTCCCGCAGGCCCACGGGGTCCAGACCGTGCGCCCTGAGGTGTTCCGTCATCCCCCCGTACCGGCGCAGCTCGGCGCGGCCCACCCCCAGTCCGAGCACCCGGTGGGGCCGGTCCACGAGTGCTTCGCCCGCAGCCGTGGCGGAGGTGCCCGCCAGATACGGTTCCACGAGCACCACGTCCGCGGCCGTCGTCGCGCCGGCGGCCCGGCGTACCCCCGCCGCGTCGAACGGCCGCACGGTCGTCGCGTACAGCACGGTCAGGTCGAGCCCTTCGGTGGCGGCGAGGACGTTGTCGAGCATCGGGCCGACCGCGATCACGGTTCCCCGCCGGCCCTCGCGCACCACGGTGAATCCGTCCGTGCCGCTCACCGGGCGCGCCTCGCTGTTCGCCTGGAGGGAGAGCCGTACGTACACCCGGTCCTCCCCGGCGACCGCGTCCCGCAGCAGCGCCTCGGCCTCGTCAGGGTGCCCCGGCACGTGGACGGTCCAGCCGTCGAGTGTGTCCAGGAGGGCGACGTCGCCGGGAGCCATGTGCGTGAAGCCCCCGGCCGGCCAGTCGTACGAGCCGCCGGCGCTGACCAGGACTCCGCCGATCCCTTGATGCCCGAAGTCCAGCTTGACCTGCTCGAACGGGCGCTCGACCAGGAAGCTGGCGAAGGTGTGCACGACCGGCCGCATGCCCGCCAGCGCCAGGCCCGCGCCGGCCCCGACGAGCAGCTGCTCCCGGATGCCGACGTTGATCACGCGGTCGGGGTGGGTGCGGCGGGCCGAGGCGAAGCCGTCGGTGCTGATGTCGGCGAGGACGACGGCCAGCCGGGACTGCTCGTCCAGGAGCCGTGAGGTGGTGCTGATGAATCGGTCACGCATGGTGTCCATGGGGTTCCCTCCCGAGGGTGCGCGGCGTACGAATCGGCGCCGGGCGGTGGAGCGATGGGGGTGTACGAGGTCGACGAGGTCAGCTCTTGGGCGCGACGCGGGCCACGACGGCCAGCGGCCTTCCCGGATGGGGTGTGGTGAACGCGGCGTACAGGGCGTCGTGGTCGCGGCCGTCCACCGTCTCCGCGGCCCACCCGGCGGCAGTGAACCGGGAGGCGATCCCGCCGGGCCAGCCGTGGGTGGCGGACGCGTTGTCGATCACCAGCGTGTGCAGCTGATCGAGCCCGGCCGGGCCCGCGTGGGCGATGGCCTCGTGATTGCTGCCCTCGTCCAGTTCGGCGTCGCCGATCAGGACCCACACGCGCGGGTCGGTGAGCCCCCGGGCGCGCAGCCCCAGCGCGGTCCCCACGGCGATCGGCAGCCCGTGGCCCAGGGAGCCGCTGCCGACCTCCGCCCCCGGCACGAGCACCCGGTCCGGGTGGTGGCCCAGCGGTGAGTCGTACGTCCCGAAGCCGGGGAGCAGCCCCTCGTCGAAGAAGCCGTGCGCGGCGAGAACGGCGTAGTAGGCCATCGGTCCGTGCCCCTTGGACAGCAGGAAGCGGTCCCGCCCGGGATCGTCGACCGTGTCCGGTGTGACGCGGAGCACCCGGTTGTAGAGGACCCAGAGGGCGTCGAGCGTGGAGTGGGCGGCTGGGGCGTGCTTCTCGTCCCCGGCCATCAGGGCGATCAACCGGGGCAGGTCCCGGAAACCGGGGCCGGGCGCAGGGCTGGGTGCGGAGGTGGCGTGGCGGTCGTGGGTCGTCGGTTCGGCGGCGGTGTTCGTCATGACACCGAGCGTTCAACGTCAACCATGGTTGAGGTCAAGCGCGGAATGGTGTTGGTGACCACCCGCTGGAGTGCGGTATTGTTCTCATGCGCGTTCGGCCGGGGTAAACCCCAGGTCAGGCGGGCATCGGGACGTGGCGCAGCTTGGTAGCGCACTTGACTGGGGGTCAAGGGGTCGCAGGTTCAAATCCTGTCGTCCCGACTGGAGACAGTCGTAGATCTGGGCCGGTTTCGGAGCAATCCGAAACCGGCCCTTGATCGTTTTTGGGGACCAGTTGGGGACCAGCGGCCTTGACCAGGGCGGCGGGCCGGGTGAGGGGCCGGCCGGGCCTGCGGCCATCTCGGCAGCTTTCCGTCCGGTCGAACAGCGAACCACGTGCCGTTCACGCCCTGGCCGTTGGTGTCGCCCGGCTTCTCGTCGCCGGTGAACCAGGGGAGCGGCCGGCAGTCGATGGTGAGTTGCTTCGTGCCGTCGGGCGCGGCCGGGAACCAGGTGCCGCCGACGCCCTGGCCGCGAGTCTGCCGGACCGCCGTGTCCTGCGCGTAGCGGTCCAGGGTGAAGCCCGCGCCGTACGTCGCCACCGGGCCCAGCTGCTCGCTCTTCCAGACGCTGAGGCGGCCCGCCCGTGAGGGCGGCGCACCGTTGTGCGTCGAGGCGGCGCGTTCGGCGGAGCCGGCGGTACTGGTCGCCGCCGTGCTCGCATAGCCTCGGGCCCGTGAACACGACGGGAATCCGGATCGGGGCCGGCGGACAGGACGCGCCGGGTGGTGCGGGGGCGGGGAGTTCGTCCTCGGCCTGCTCGTGGAGCTTCTGCCCGCCGGTCGCTCGGCTGCTGGTTGCCTGATCCGGGGCCCGGGCCGGGGGCTCCCGCGTGGCCGGCAGGGCCGGCGCGGGTCGGCCTTGTCGTACGGGGGTTACGACTTGTCGTCGTCCGGAAGGGAGCGAGGCCGGCGGAGCATGATCATCAGGAAAGCGGCTACGGCGAGGGCGGTCCCGAGGACGACGGACACCAGGGCCGTGTCGGCGATGGCGTCCCACGTCGCGTCGGGCGAGGGCCGGCACGTCGGATCGCAGTCCCACGAGGTCGCCCGGTGGCTCCTGGCGGACCATCCGGCGGCCAGACCGAGGCCGAAGAACAGGATGCCTGCCCAGAACATCCTGCGGACCACCAGCAGGTACCTACGTGCATGGGTATCGACCATCCCACCACGGTCCCGGGCACCGGAGCTCCTGGGCAATACCGTGACGGCGGCCGCGACCAGGCCCCGGAACCCGCCCGCGCGCCCGCGCCCCGTTCATCCACAGAGCTGTCGGCCGCCGTGTGCGCCGTCTGCACTCCGGCGGGGCTTCGGCCACCACCGCTGAGCTTCGCCCTTCCACGCCCCGGGCCGTCGTCGGAAGTCTCGTGAAGCGGACGGCGTACTCCTCCTTGTCGTGCTTCCCGCGCCGGGTCGGGTGCTCTTCCCGCCGACGCCCTCCTCCCCGATACTGGCCCTCCGCTGTCTGGTCGTGGGGGGCCCGTGACGGATCGTGTTTCCACTCCTGTTCCACCCGCCATGAGCAGAGTCGCGCGGGACTTCGAACTCGGTTCGCGCCAGGGGCTGGTGTGGACGGAGCCCAAGCGCTTTCCGTGGATCGTGGTGCTGCTGCCGGCCTTGGTCGGACTGCCCATGCTCTGGCTGGGGATGTCGTCCGCGGTGGAAGGCCGGCGGAGCCACGGTGCCTGGTACCACGGACTGCCTCTGCTCATCGTGGGGGCCGCCGTGGTCGCCGCGGCCGGGTATTTCCTCTTCCTCGCGCTCACGAGACGGCAGGCCCAGGTCTGGGTGGGTCGCTACCAGCACGGCATCGTCCGGGAGGTGGCCGGGCACGTGCCGGAGGCGTACTCATGGGACGAGATCGACGGCATCCGGCGGAGCAGCACCACAGTGACGAACGGGATCATCAGCGTCACCACACACGAACTCCGGGTGCGCCCCCGTGAGGGCACGGAGATGACGGTGACCGACGCGTACCAAGGGGCCGCACGGTTCATCGACGAACTGGACAAGGCGTTCACGCGCGTACGGCTGCCGCAGGACAGGGACCGGCTGAAGGCGGGCGAACGGGTCGACTTCTTCGGAGCCCACCTCGATCCCGATGGTCTCGGGTACCTCGACCACCGGCTCGGCTGGCGGGAGGTCGACCGGATCACGATGAAACACGGCTGGCTGGAGATCCATCGGCACGGCGACGGAAAGCCGTGGGCCAGGCTCCCCGTGGAGATGATCCAGAATGTTTCGGTCTTCCTGGCCCTCGCCGCAAGGATGCGCCAGGAGGCATCCGGGAAACGGCCCCGCCCGGACGATCCGGCCTGATCGGGCGACGGTCGTCGCTGTGCACCGACCTCGATCGTTCGCGGGGGCCGGGTGAGGGGTCGGCGCCCTCGGCCGGGGCAGGGGGCCGGCGGGCCATGCCGATGGGGCTCGGCAGCGAGTGCGATAGGCGCAGCACGCCGGAGCGGGCCGGGAGCGTCGTCCTGGCACGAGGCGCGGGAGGCGGCCGGGTTCCGCTCAACGGTGCGGGGGGCGTGCGACGGCTTCCGCAGGGGTCCGGCTCATGTACCAGCCGTCGACGCGGGGCCCGACGAGGTCGGAAGGCCATCCCGCCAGGGCGACGGCCGCGTCGTACACGGCGTCACCGAACGCCACGATGGCCTTCTGCGGGTCGGCTGTCCGCCCGAGTTCGTCCCACGGCAGACGTACCAGCCCCGCGTCGGGATGTCAGGCCGCCCCGGCGACGCCCCAGGACCGGCTCTCCAGTCCGTCCGGCTGGGGCCAGATATAGGCGTACAGTCCGGAACTCGGTGATCCCGCGTTCCCGAAGGCGAACCCCACGGACACGTAGGCGTTCAGCTCGCCGTTCTGCTGGAACGGCGGCAGGTCGGACCTCGGCCTGGTGGGCTGCGCCCTGTGCCGCGTCGCCGACAGGTCGAAGCCGCCCCACATCACGCCTACCCGTGGGTGGTTGCCGAGGAAGGGCGCCTGCCAGGCTTCGAGCCCCCTGGACGCGAGGTTCCACGCCTCCCACATCCGCCGAGCCGCTCGGGGATTCCAGGTGTGCTCGGTGTGATCGTCCTGAAAGGTGCGCGCCGAGCCCTCGATCTCACAGATCAGCGTGGTGCGTGGCCGATCGATGCCCAGCTCGGCCGCCGTGTCGCAGAACGCTCGGTAGAAGGAGGCGACGGATCTCTCGGCCAGGGAAACGGTCCGCGTCCCCGTATCGGCCTCGATGACCACATCGCCGTCGAGCAGACGGTGGTGCACCGAGAAGGTCACGTCCGACCCCCGCAAGGTCGGTGTCCGAAGCCCGCGGGGAGTGACGTCGAGGACGATGTTCCCCCAACCGGCTTGGAAGGGTGCGCCGAGGGTGTACTTGCCTGCGACCTGCGTGATCCGGTTCACGTACCCGATCGTCGGCGCCAGCTCGTCGTGGTCCAGCGCGGGCCACGTCCCGTGCCGTTCACTCACGGTGGGTCTCCTCCCCAGTGCTGTGCGGCAGGCGAACACCTCGTGCTGGGCATTCTCGCCCGTCCGGCGGTGCGGGGCGAGGCGAACGAGGCGCCGTGGGATGTCGCGCGGACTGTTCGAAGCTGCCCGGCGCAGGTCGGACCGCTGTCCTGGCCACGTCCCGGCTCCGCGGGTGGGCGTGGACCCCGTACAAGATCTTGAGACCACGGGCAGCCCATGGCAGGCTCGTGCCGCATGATCGATGAATCCGCGAAGGCCGACCTGCACGGGAGACTGCGGCGGGACCGTGAGGCGCTGCTCTGGAAGCTCGACGGCTTGTCCGCATACGACGCCCGCCGGCCGTTGACGGCGACCGGGACCAACCTCCTCGGCCTGGTCAAACACGTGGCCACCGTCGAGGCCAGGTACTTCGGCGAGGTCTTCGGCCGCCCTTCCCCGGAACCGCTGTGCCCGTGGCAGGAGTCCGACGGCAGCGATCTGTGGGCGGCCGCCGGCGAGACCCGCGATCAGATCATCGGGTTCTACCGGCGCACGTGGGTACACGCGGACGCGACGATCGACGAGCTTCCCCTCGACGCCCCCGGCCACGTGCCGTGGTGGCCGGAGCCGTACCGCAACCCCAACCTGTTCGCCGTCATGATCCACGTGCTCGGCGAGTCCATCCGGCACACCGGGCACGCCGACATCCTGCGTGAGGCCCTCGACGGCCGGACCGGGATGCGCGCCGAACACGAGAAGCGGATCGACGAGGAAGCCCGTGCCGCCCACCGCGCGAAGATCGAGCAGGCCGCCAGGTCGGCCGCACCGGTCGCTGCCGAACAGTCGTTCCCGGTGACGTGATGTTCGTGCGGCGCGAAGCCGGTCGTGGGGCGCTCCGTCGCAGGGGCCGGTCCTGCCGCTGAGCTGGTGGAGCCGGTCGCCCGTTGCGGCGGCGGCTCTCGTCCCGGACGTCGGGGAGAGCGCGGCAGCACTCGGCAAGGCTTCGTCCTCACGACGCCGGGAAGCGATCAGGGCCGAGCCCGACGGGTCGTCCGGCCTCTGTCCCGAGCCGGCCGGCCGACCGCTCCCCGTTCGTGGGGCAGCCCGGCCTCCTCGCCGAACCCGTGCGGAAGTCGCTCGTCGACGCTCCGTCCACGTGAGCAGGTCGTGCGGGACGAGGGAGGGCGAGAAGCGCGGCAGGCGTGGGGCAGAGTGAGGCCATGTCCACCACGTACAAGCCCATGCCGTTCCACCTGGAGACCGAGCGCCTGGTACTCCGGCCGTGGGCCGGGTCCGACGCCCCCGAGTTCTGCGCCCTCCTCTCCGAACGCGGCAAAGGGACGCCCCCGGTCGAACGCATCCGGACGTCCATCGCGGAGTTCCTCGCCACGACGGAGAGCACGGGGATCGCCCTCCTGCCCATCCAGCGCCGGGAGGAGGGCGACTTCATCGGCTACTGCGGTCTGATCATCGGCCGCACCACACGGGAGGAGCCCGAGATCGCCTATGAGCTGTTCCGGCGCGTCCACGGGCGCGGTTACGCCACCGAGGCGGCCGCCGCGGTGGTCGAGGCCGCCGTGGCGACCGGGCGGAAGCGGCTCTGGTCGACCGTCGGCACGTGGAACACGCCGTCGCTCCGCGTACTGGAGAAGCTCGGGTTCGAGCGGGACCACCTCTCCATGGAGGAGAACGGTGAAGTGGTCTGGCTGACACGTGCGTTGACCTGACGGACCGCGGCCGCACCCTTCGCGTGCACACCCGCCGCGCGCTCCGGCGTACCGCCGCCGTTCACCGATCCGTCACGGCCTCTTCCGTTCTGTTGGATTCTCTTGGAACATCCTGTTCGCTTCTGTTCCTCGAACTTCCCCGGTCCCCCCACTCCAAGAGGCCTTACACATGGCTGATATGAATCGGCGCCGCTTCTTCCGGATAGCCGGTGCGACGGCGGGCTTCGCCGCTCTGACGGGCAGCATCGACCGTGCCGCCGCCATCCCCGCCCACCGCGCGAGCGGAACGATCAAGGATGTCGAGCACATCGTCGTCCTGATGCAGGAGAACCGTTCCTTCGACCACTACTTCGGGGCGCTCAGAGGGGTACGGGGGTTCGGCGATCCACGTCCCGTGACGCTGCCGAGCGGCAAGTCCGTCTGGCACCAGGCCGACGCGGCGGGCAGGGAGACCCTGCCGTTCCACCCGACCGCCGACGACCTGGGGATGCAGTTCCTCCAGGGCCTCAACCACGACTGGGCGGGCGGCCACCAGGCGTACAACGGCGGGCGTTACGACCGCTGGATTCCGGCCAAGACGCCGACGACGATGGCCCATCTGACGCGGGACGACATCCCGTTCCACTACGCGCTCGCCGACCGCTTCACCGTGTGCGACGCCTACCACTGCTCGTTCATCGGGGCCACCGACCCCAATCGCTACTACCTCTGGTCGGGGCACACCGGCAACGACGGAACCGGCGGCGGGCCCGTCCTCGGCAACGAGGAGCGCGGCTACGGGTGGACGACGTACCCCGAACGGCTGGAGGAGGCCGGGGTGTCCTGGAAGGTCTACCAGGACATCGGCGACGGTCTGGACGGGCCCGGCGGCTGGGGCTGGATCGACGACGCCTACCGGGGCAACTACGGGGACAACTCACTGCTCTACTTCAACCGCTACCGCGACGCCGAGCCCGGCGACCCGCTGTACGACAAGGCGCGCACCGGCACGAACGTGGCCGGGGGCGACGACTACTTCGACGGCATCGCCGCCGACGTACGGGACGGAAAGCTGCCGCAGATCTCCTGGGTCGCCGCGCCCGAGGCCTTCACCGAGCACTCCAACTTCCCCTCGAACTACGGCGCCTGGTACATCGCCCGACTGCTGGACGCGCTGACGTCCGACCCCGAGGTGTGGAGCCGTACCGCCCTGTTCATCACCTACGACGAGAACGACGGCTTCTTCGACCACGTCGTCCCGCCCTGTCCGCCGACCTCCGCCGACCGGGGCCTGTCCACCGCGGACACCTCCACCGAGGTGTACGCGGGCGGTTCCTCCTACGGCCCCGGTGTCTACGGGCTCGGGCCGCGCGTCCCGATGCTGGTCGTCTCGCCGTGGAGCACCGGCGGTTACGTCTGCTCCGAGACCTTCGACCACACCTCGGTGCTCCGCTTCATGGAGCGGCGCTTCGGGGTGCGCGAACCGAACATCTCACCCTGGCGGCGCGCCGTCTGCGGGGACCTGACCTCCGCCTTCGACTTCGCCCGCACCGAGCCCGCCCCCGGCGACCTGCCGGACACCTCCGCCTACGAGCCGCCGGACCGCGAGAGGCACCCGGACTACCGGCCCACCCCGCCCGCCGTGGGCGCCATGCCGAAGCAGGAGCCGGGAAGCCGTCCGGCGCGGCCGCTCCCGTACGCCCCGTACGTCGATGCCGCGGTCGACACGCGCACCGGGAAGATCGCGCTCACCTTCAGTCCGGGGACGGAGGGCGGCGCACAGTTCTATGTCACCTCCGGCAACCGGACCGATGCCCCGTGGACGTACACCGCGGGGGCCGGCCGGACGGTGACGGACGCCTGGAACGCCGCCTACTCCGGCGGCGCCCACGACCTGACGGTCCACGGGCCGAACGGATTTCTCCGCACGTTCAGGAGCCGGGGTTCCGCCGCCGGGCCCGAGGTCACGGCCCGCCACAACGGCGGGAGCGGCAACCTCGACCTCACCCTCACCAACGCCGGCGGATCCGAGGCCCGCCTCACCCTCGTCAACGCCGACGTGTACGGGGGAGCCGAGCACACCGTCACCGTCCGGCCGGGCGCCACTGTGTCGCGCACCATCGACCTGCGGGCGGGGAAGCGCTGGTACGACGTGACCGTCACGGTCGAGGGCGACCCCCTCTTCCTGCGCCGCTTCGCCGGCCACGTCGAGACGGGCGAGGCCGGAGTCAGCGACCCCGGAACGATCACCGGCTGAGAAAGCGGACCGGCGGGGTGCGGGCCGTCCTCGGCCCGCACCCCGCCGGTCCGTTCGGTGCGCCGCCGGCGGGGCGGGGTGAGTCCGCGTGCGGTCAGGCCGCTCCGCCCGCGCCTCCCGCACCCCCGGACGCGGCCTTGATCCCGCCGGTGATCTCGTCCAGAACGCTCAGCTTCGGGGCGTCCTCGTGGATGTCGAACCCGGACCGGACCACGACGAGCATGCCCTTGGACGTGGGGGAGGGGAACACCAGCGATTCCACGTAGCCGTCGTCGCCCTTCTCCGTCACCACCTTCCAGCGCACGACATAGCCCTTGCCGCCCGCCACCGTGACGGCCTCGGACTTCAGCACCTCGTGCGAGGTGACCTTCCCGTAGCTCTTGCCGCCGTAGGACTCCTTGGCGTTCACGGCGATGTCCTTCCGCGCCGCCTCTTCCGGATCTTCGGCCGAGAGCTTCACGGCCGCCGCCGGAGCCGAGAACACCCCGCCGCGGACACAGGTCTCGGCGGTGTCTCCGGGGCACGGGTGCTCGCCCGTCGTCAGCCCGGCACCGACCATGCCGGACGTTCCCTTCCACCCCTTGGGCACCGGAAGGCTGATCCCGGCGGCCACGTCCGTGGCGAAGCCCGGCTCGGTCGGCGGCTGAGCGCCCCGCTCCTGACCGTCGCCGTCCTGCCCGCCGCTCCCGTCGCCGCCCTCTCCGCCGCCGGTTCCGCCCTTACCGCCGTCCTTCCCGTCGCCGTCCGGTACGCCGGGAAGGCCGGGAACGCCGGACGGCGAAGAGGCCGCGGTACCCGGCCGGCCGCCCTTGTCCTCTCCCAGCAGATACACACCGCCGCCGACAGCGCCGAGCACCACCGCGCCGACCGTCACGCCGACGCCGATACGCAGCCCGCGACGGCGCGCCGAGCCGGGTGCCGCGCGGACATGGCCGGTCCACTGCACACCGTCCCACCAGCGTTCCGGGGCGGGGCCTTTGCCTGTGTGCCCGGGGTCTGGGTGCCAGCCGGGCGGGGTCATCTGGGTCACGAGGGCACCCTATGCGGACCGGCTGAGAATCACATGAAATGACCGGCGGGAGATCGTTCGCGCACCCGCCCGGCGCTCGCGGACGGTGGGGTGCCGGCCTCGCTCCCGGACCGGTCAGGGCTCGATCAGGCCGGCCCGGATCGCGTAGCGGGTGAGCTCCAGGCGGTCGCGCAGGCCGAGCTTCTGGAGCAGGTTGGCGCGGTGGCGCTCCACGGTCTTGACGCTGATGACCAGCAGGTCGGCGATCTCCTTCGAGGAGTGGCCCTCGGCGACCAGCTTGAGGATCTCCTCCTCGCGCTCCGTGATGGCCCGCGCCGGCAGGCCCTTGCCGTCCTTGGCCCGGTCGAGGAAGTCGCGGATGAGCGCGGTCACCGCGCCCGGATAGAGGAACGGCTCGTCGCGCATCGCCGCCCGGCACGCCTCCACCAGGTCCCGGTCCGCGACCGACTTGAGGACGTAACCGGCCGCGCCCGCCTTCAACGCCTCGAAGAAGTACTGCTCGTTGTCGTACATGGTGAGCATGAGGATGCGCAGGCCCGGCATGGCCCGTGACAGTTCGCGCGCCGCCTGGAGTCCGGTCAGCCGGGGCATGGCGATGTCCAGGATGACCAGGTCGGGCCGTTCCCGCCGGGCCATCTCGATGGCTTCGGCGCCGTCGCCCGCCTCGGCGACGACCGTCAGGTCCGGTTCTCCGTCGAGGATCAGCCGGACGCCCCGCCGTACGAGGGCGTGGTCGTCCGCCAACAGGATGCGGGTCGGAGCGGTACCGCCCCGAGGCGGCGTGGCGGTGGACGGTGAGATGGGCATGATCACGTGCTTCCGTTCGGTACGGGAACGTCGAGCCGGACTTCGGTGCCGCCCAGCGGGCCGGGACCGAGGGAGATTTCGGCGCCGATCAGCAGAGCGCGCTCGCGCATACCGCGCAGGCCGGCCCCCTCCGGAGCGTCGCCGAGGCCGCGGCCGTCGTCGCGGATGCGGAGTTCCACCCCGCCCGGGGTGCGCCGCAGCGAGAGTTCGAGCCGGGTGGCACGGGCGTGCCGGACGGTGTTGGTGAGGGCTTCCTGTGCGATCCGGTAGACGACGAGCTCGGCCGCCGTGCCCAGCTCCGGCAGATCCTTCTCCATCTGCCGGCGGATCGTCAGCCCGTCCGGCGTCGGCGTCCCGGTGATCAGCGCCGTCAGCGCGCTCACCAGGCCCAGTTCCTCCAGCACGCCGGGCCGCAGCCGGCGGGCGATCCGCCGGATCTCGTCGAGCGACCCCCGAGTGATCTCCTGGACCTGCCGCAACTCCTCGCGCAGCGGGTCCGGGGCGTGGTCGGCGACCCGCTTCAGCTCCAGCAGGACCGCGGTCAGCGTCTGCCCGACCTCGTCGTGCAACTCCTGCGCCACACGGCGGCGCTCGGCCTCCTGCGCGGACAGCGCACGGGCGCTGCTCGTGGCCCGCTCGGCCTCCAGCCGGTCCAGCATCGTGTTGAACGTCTCGATCAGCGCGGCGATCTCCCCGTGTCCTGCCACTTCGGGGCGCGGGCTCGGGCGCAGCAGATCGGTGGTCGCCATCGCGCGGGTGACCCGCTGGAGCGGGGAGAGACCGAGCCGGAGCAGAGCCGCGTTGGCCGCGAGCATGAAGGCGATGCCGCCGGTCAGGATCATGGCCTCGGTCAGCAGGACCGGGGTGGAGACGGTGACCGGCCCGAGCAGCAACAGAGCGGCGGCCGCGACCAGCACGGCGGCGTTGAGCAGGAAGATCCGCCAGAACAGGGACAAGGCCGAACGGCTCCTTCGGAGGGGCGGGGCGTACGGGCGCGCTGACAGCCTCCACTATCGCCGCTGCGGGACGCGGGTGACTCCGCGCCACCGCCGCGCGGCCTCGTCTGCAGGGTGCGGACCCCCGGATATGGGTGCCACCCCCGATGGCCCCCGGCGTCCCTCCCCGACGACCATGAGGTCCAGGGCCCCGAGGGGCCCTCGGGGCCGACAGGACATCCGTACGGGAGGGAGGCACCATGCCCAAGTACGACGAGCGGCTGCGTGAGCTGGAGCAGCAGCTGCGTCACGACGATCCCGTGTTCGCCGAGGCGATGTCCGGCGGGACCCCGCGCCCCCCGCGCGAATACCGCCGCCGCACTGCCTGGCTGTGGATCTCCGTCGGCCTCGCCGTGCTGGGCGCCGGCATCGCGGCCGGAGACGGGCTCCTGATCGCCGCGGGCCTGGTGGTGTCCGGCGCGGCGGCCCATCTGTTCGACCCGCAGCGCGGACGGCTGCACGGGCGGAACATCCCCGGCAGCCCCCGCTGACCGCGCCCCTTTCCCGAGGTGACGGTCCGCAGTTCGTGCTGGTACCGGAGGCGATCCGATCGCACCGTCGACGGTGCCGTCCCGGCGTGACCCGCGGGCTGCGTGCGGGAGCGGGTGTCACCGGATCCGGTGACACCCGCTGGGCAACCGATCACGCACCGCAATACCTTGATCGCGCTGCGCGATGTGTCGCGCTCTCACAGATCGAGGTCCCATGAGCTTTCAGCAGTTCCTGTCCCGGGCCGCTTCCCGGATCGGCTGGTGCGCCACCGCGCTCGGCCTGGTCCTGATCGCGGCGGTGCCGGCCCAGCCTGCCGCCGCCGACACGACACCGGCACCGCCACTGGCGCTGGTCTCGATCGTCAAGGCGACGAAGACCGTCAACGACTACCAGCCGGTCTACGCGGAGTGCCGCGACGGGGACTGGGCCGTCAGCGGCGGCGCGGAGGCGGTGGCCCCCAACGCCGTGTACCACGAGGTCGGCCTGGTCGGGAGCTTCCCCGCCGTCCTCCGAGGCGAGAAGCAAGCGTGGGGGTGGGCCGCCAATGCCCGCAACTTCGGCGGGAAGCCCACCACGGTGACCGTCTGGGCGGTCTGCGCGTCCCTGCCCAGGGGCTATGAGGTCGTACAGGCCCCCCTCGTCCAGGTGCCGAGCGACCAGGCCGTCACCGTCTCCTGCCCGGCAGGCAAGACCGCCCTCGGCGGCGGGGCCGAGATCCAGGGCACCGAAAGCTCTCTCACCAAGAGCTACCCGTCCGGCTTCACCGCCTCCGGACCGACGGCGTGGACGGTGGCCGGCCGTGTCATGTCGAACCGCACGGTCGGTGTCGCGGGGGCCGTGACCTGTGCCGACCCGATCGCCGACCATGAGTGGACGACCTACAAGGTCAGCAAGAACACCCCGTCAGGAGGGTTCCTCACCTGCCTCAACGGACGGCGGGTCACCAGCGGCGGTGCCGCGGCGAACAGTCAGGAGCCCGTCCTCATCGCATCCAGGCCCGGCCTGATGAGTGAGGGAGCCGACCGCGACGGCTGGTGGATCCAGGCCGGAAGCCTGTGGGAGCCGATCGACGTGGACCTCTATGTGATGTGCAGAAGCCGATAGCGGCAGACCGCGGACACGGCCGGGAGACAGCCGGCCGAACGCAGGAACGGGCCCGGCCGGTGCTGCGCCGGCAAAGCCGGCCGGGCCCTTGCACCCCGCATGCGACCCACCACACCGACCCGCCCTCGTTCCCAGGTCCCGGACCGGCACGGCTCAACGGCCCCGGTGGAGCCAGAACCTCGAACACGGACTAGGAAAGTGGTCATGGACGCAGCCTGATCGACCGGTCGAAGTGGGTCGAAGCGCCGATCCGCAGCGAGGGCTGGACCGGGCAGGCGCCCGGTGCCGCACGTCGTCGCCCTTACCGTCCGGCGCCGGGCCACACGGCATCAGGGAAGCAGCAGCCAGTCCGCTCCCACGGCGGCCAGCAGCCCGGCTACCAGCAGCCAACTCGCCATCCGGGTACGGCCGTTCCGGCTCAGCTCGATCACCACGCCGCACAGGATGAGCGCGAGCCCGTAGACGCCGACCACCAGCACCGACGACCGGCTCGCGATGCGCAGGATGAGCACGACAGCCATCGCCGCCATGCCCACGGAGGAGAGCAGAATCCGCAGCCGCCGCGCCTGGCGCGGCGTCAGCCTCTTACCGTCGCGCCCGTCCTCGCCCTCCGGGGCAGGGGGATCGTCCCCACGGTCCGGGGCGGCAGGCTCGTCCCGGCCGCGCCCGGTGGCCGCCTCTTCCGCCTCTTCCGGCCCCTTCCGCCCGTTCTGCCCGGCGGAAGCGCCGGGACCGTCCTCGTCCCCGCTCAGCTCCCGGCCCGGTTCCCCGCCCCCAGCCGCGTCGGCTGCCTCCGCGGCGGTCACCTCTGCGGATTCCGCCTCCCCCACACGCCGAGAGGCGCCCTCGGCTATGAGGGTGCCGGTGTCCGGGTCCTGGTCGGCCCGCTCGTCGCCCGGCCCGCTCTCGCGGCGGTCGCGGCGCCGGTCCGGGTGCTGGTCCCGGTGCTGGTCCTGGTCAGAAGTGCTCATGGAGCCGGATCGTAGTAGCTGTGGGCGGGCAGGGTTCCCGGAGCCGGCGCCTCCGCCCCGGCCCGGCACTCCGGCTCACCGTCGCAGACGGGGCGCCTCGGCCGCGGCGTCCACCGTCGGGCCCGACTCCACCCGGTCCGCCAACTCCCCGGCCCACTCCGACAGTCCGGTGACCGCGATCCCGTGGGGCGCGGACCCGGCGAACGGGGCGAGCGCCCCCGCGCCCCGGCGCAGCAACCGCGCGCCGCCCGTGGTGTTGCCCCGCGCGGAATGGGTCAGCCCGACCGCGAGCTGGGCCAGGCCCCGCCAGAGCTCCCGTTCGTCCTCGGGCCCGGACTTCCAGGCGTCCTCGAAGACCTCGTGGGCGTGGAACGGCATCCCGGCGTCCAGCAGCCGCTGAGCCTCCAGAAGCGTCTGGCGAGGCGTGCGCACCACCCCTTCCGGCTGGCGCGCGACGCCGGGCGTCCCGTACGGCAGGGGACGCCCCAGCCCGTCACGGGGGCGCGCGTTGTGCGCCCGGCCTTCGGCATCGCGGTCCCTGCGCATCTCGTCCACTACTCGATTGTGCCTCGTACCTGCAAGGAATCGTGCGAACTCTGTCGGTGAGCACCCGCGCACGACTAGGCTCGACCGTCGAGAAGACTGCCTCTGTGGGAAGGGTGGGCATGAAGCCGTCCCGGCCGTTGTACGAACGTGAACCGGAACTCGCCGCCGCTGCCGAGGCGGTGGACGCCCTGTGCGGTGCGCAGGCCGTCGGAGGACTCCTGGTCTTCAGCGGAGAGGGAGGGATCGGCAAGACCGCGCTGCTCGACGAGATCCAGACGATGGCCGTCGACCGCTGCACCGTGTGGTCCGCCCGCGGAGGCGAGACCGTCACCTCCGTACCGTTCCACGTCGTACGGCAGTTGCTGCAACCCGCCCTCGACCAGCTCCCGCCCGACGAGACCCGCGCGCTGTTCGGCGACTGGTACGAGATCACCGCCCCGGCCCTCGGGCTGGCGGAGCCGAGCGGACCGCAGCCCGATCCGCAAGGTGTGCGCGACGGCCTGGACTTCGTCGTCGGCCGCCTCGCGTCCCGGCTCAGCCACCGGCCGTTGCTGCTCATCGTGGACGACGCCCACTGGGCGGACGGCGAATCCCTCGCCTGGCTGGCCTCGTTCACCGCCCGCCTCGGTGAACTGCCGGTCCTGGTGGTGCAGGCGCACCGCCCGCAGGAGCTGGCGGAGCGCAACGCCGACCACATCGCGGACCGCGCCGCCGAGCGTGACTCGGGCGGCCAGGGCAGGGTGACCCGCGTCGCGCTGCGCGCCCTGACGCCGGACGCCACCGCCGTGCTGGTCCGGGCGGCCCTCGGTGAGCACGCCGACGACCCGTTCTGCCGCGAGGTGTGGGCCGTCACCGGAGGCAATCCCTACGAGGCGGTCGAACTGGTCGCCAAGGTCCAGGACCACGAGCTGCCGCCGGTGGAGGAATCGGCGGGCGAACTGCGCGCGCTGGGCGCATCCGCCAGGGGCAGCGGACTCGTCGCCCGGCTGGAGCGGCTCGGCACGAACGCCAACCGGTTCGCCTGGGCGGCGGCCGTCCTCGGCACCGACATCTCCCAGGAGCTGGCGGCCACCCTCGCCGGCATGAGTTCGGCGGAGGCCGCCGACTGCACGGCCCGGCTGCGCGACGCCCGCATCGTCAGCGGCTTCGACCCGCTCGAATTCGTCCATCCGCTGATCGCGTCCGCGGTGTACCGATCGATCCCGGCGGCCACCCGTACCGCCATGCACGGCCGCGCCGCCTGGGCGATCACGCGGGCCGGCCGCGGTGCCGCCGCGGCCTCCCGGCACCTGCTGGAGGTCCACCCGGACGACGACCAGGAGCTGGTCGCGCAGTTGCGGGAAGCCGCCGCCCAGCACCTCGCCGTCGGCGCGCCGGAAGCGGCCCGGCGCTGTCTGGAACGGGCGCTGGAGGAACCGCCGCGCCCCAAGGACCGGGCCGTCCTGCTGTACGAGCTGGGCTGCGCGACGCTGCTCAGTTCCCCGCCCACCACGGTCCAGCACCTGCGCGCCGCCCTGGACATGCCGGGCCTCGACGACGGCCTGCGGGTCGACGCCACCTTCCGGCTCGCCGCCGCGCTGGCGCACAACAACCAGCTCAAGGAAGCGGCGATCTCGCTGGCCGCCGAGGCCGGGCGCACCGCACCCGGCCCCGGACTGATGCGGCTGCAGGCCGCGCACTTCATGTGGGAGGGCATGCAGGCCGTCGAGGAGGACGGGCCGAGCCGCTCCCGCCGGCTCACCCGCAACGCCGACCACCTCAAGGGACGCGACAACGCCGAGCGGGCGCTGCTCACCCTGCGGGCCTTCGACGGCATGCTGCGCGGTGAGAACGCCCAGCTCGTCGTGGACCTCTGCGAACGCGCCCTGATCGACGGCAGCCCCGCCCGCGGCCTCGGCTGGACCGACACCGAGTGGGGCTTCGAGTTCCCCACCATGGTCGGCATCACCTACACTTTCGTCGATCAGCTCGACCGCGCGGAAAGCCTCTTCGGTGAAGCGGTCCGGGCCTTCGAGATCTCCGGCTGGAGCGGGGCGCACCTGGCGTTCGCCCACACCCTGCTCGGCATGGTCCACCGCCGTCGAGGCCGCCTCGCCGAGGCCGAGGTCTTCCTGCGCGAAGGGCTGCGCCTCGCCGACCGCGTCGGGACCGGACTGCCCGTCCACTGGGACGCGACCTGCCTGCTCATCGACACGCTGCTGGCGCGGGGACGTACCGAGGAGGCCCGCAGCTTCGCCGACCGCTACCACTTCGGACCGCCCTACCCCAGCGCCATGGTGCTGCCGGACGGTCCGTGCATCCGGGGCCGGCTGCTGCTGGCGGAGGGCCGTACGAAAGAGGCGATCGCGGAACTCGAAGCGGCGGGCGCCGCCCTGGAGGCGAGGGAACGCTTCAACGGCGTCTGGGCTCCCTGGGCCGCCGACCTGGCACGGGCGCTGGCCGACGAGGACCCGGCCCGCGCGGCCCACCTCGCCGCCCGCAACCGTGTGCACGCCGAACGGTTCGGCACACCCACCGCCATGGGCGAGGCCCTGCGCTGCGCCGCCCTGTTCGCGCCTCCGGAGCGGGCCGCGCAACTGCTCGCCGAGGCGGTCGGGCATCTGGAGAAATCCACCTCCGCCTACGAGCACGCCCTCGCGCGGGTCGAGTACGGCATCGCGATCGGTTCGCACCGGGAGCTTGCGCGCGCCCAGAAGCAGGCGATGACCTGCGGAGCCGAGGGTCTGGCCGCCCGAGCGCACCAGGCGCGTGCGTCGATCCGGTCCTCGGAGTGAGGTAATGTTTGTCCTGCGCGGCCACCTGGGAGACCAGAGGGAAACGCGGCGGGACGTGGCGCAGCTTGGTAGCGCACTTGACTGGGGGTCAAGGGGTCGCAGGTTCAAATCCTGTCGTCCCGACTGGAGACAGTCGTAGATCGAGGGCCGGTTTCGGAGCCATCCGAAACCGGCCCTCGATCGTTCGGGGCGGTGGAGTCCAGGCCGGCCACTGGCCGATCCGTGCGGGTGAAGGGCGGCACGGGCCTGCCCGGCGTCGATGAGAACGGCGAATTCCTCGCGCGCCAGGCACATCACTTCCTCGACGGCGAGGCGGTGTTGCTCCCTCCCCAGGGAGGCGGCGAGCAGGACGGCGGCCCGCGCCACGACAGTCGCACGTGTCACGGGGCTCCTCCCTCCTGACGTCAGCGGCGGGACGGTGGTGTCCTTCTGCCGTCAGTCGAGCGGGTCGCCCCGTACACCTCGTACTCCAGGGCGGAACGCGCCGGGCATCGCGTCATCGGCGCGAGATCGTCCGACGCGCCCCCACCGCCCGTGCGGCTTCCACATCCCGATCGAACACTTGGGTGGCGCGACCGATGGGCTCTCCGGCCGTTATGACCCATGGCGCTTCACAGCGGTGACGATTCTGCACACGCGGGATGCCGGAACCCACCAGGGTCCACGCCCCCGGTGGTTCAAGACGTGAGGGGAAACGGCAGTGGGGACGAGCAGTGCTGCGATCGGTGCGGGCGATGTACCGATCGACGGGGGCGAAGGCAGCCGGAGCGCCCGGGTGGCGACCGGCGGGACCTGGAGGCGGCCCGATACCGGCGCCGCACCCGAGGGTGCCTTCGACGCGCTCTACGCCCACACCGCTTCCGGCCTGACCCGACAGACCTACCTGCTGACCGGACGCCGCAGCCTGGCGTTCGAGTCCGTCGACTGGGCCTTCCGCCAGGCATGGCAGAACTGGCCCGAGGTCGCCGCTGACCCGGACCCGGTCAGCTGGGTGCGCTGCAAGGCGCACGAGTACGCTCTCTCCCCCTGGCACCGGTTCCGCTGGACCCTCCGGGATTTCGACGCGTCCGTCACCGATGCGACGCACCGGACACTGCTGGACCTGCCCGCGCCACAACGTCGGGCCCTCCTGCTCTGCGAGGGCCTGGGCCTCGCGCCGGAACAGGCCGCCTGGGAGATGGAGGCCAGCACACCCGCCACCACCAGCCGCTTGCTCTGGGCCCGCGACCACATGGCTCACCGCCTGCTCGGCCTCGAAGACCCCGCGGCCGTCAGCGATCAGCTGCGCACCATGGTCGCCGACACCGCCGTTGCGACCCTGCCGCTCGCCCGGTCCATCCGCTTGGGCAGCGAAGAACGTGTCCGGCACCTCACGTGGACCGTCTTCGCCATGATGGCCGCGTTCATCTGCCTCATTGCCCTGTTCATCGCCACGACCCCCGATCGTTAAAGTGCCTCGTGCCCCAACACCTCGGGGTCAAGGGGGCGCAGGTTCACCTCCTGTCGTCCCGACGGGCAGCAGTCGCAGATCGCGGGGCGGCGAACCGTGGCCGGCGATTCCTTCGGAGGGCGTACGTGCCTTTTGGCGGCGCGGGCCGTTAGGGGTGTCGCGGACGCGCGTGGCGTCCCGTGGGGAAGGGGTGCCCGATGTTCACGAAGCGCGTTGCCCGCCGTCTGCTGGTGCTGACGGCCACGGCGGCCGGCGGTACGGGTGCGTGGGGCGGTCAGGCCCTGGCGAGCACGAACATTCTTGCGATCGGAAACGACGCTCACGACGCCACGATGATCAACAGGGACCGTGAGGTCGGGGCGGTCGGTGGGACGGCGTACGGCAGCGGGGTGGGCAGCGGCATGGTCCAGCTGCCGGTGAACAGCCCGGAGAACCGCGGTGGCGGGGGCAGCCTGCTCTTCTCGGACCGCCGGCTGAAGACCGGGGTCACCGCGGTGGTCTGGGAGCGATGAGCCACGGGCGGTTGAAAGGGGCGGCGGTCAGGATGCTGACATCGGCCCTGGCCAGGATGGGCCCGCCCCGGGGTGCCTCTGCCGCGGGCCTGGCTTCGGACGCCGTGTCGGGTGCGGTGTGCGGTGGTGATCCGGTCAACGGCTACCAGGTGCTGGAGCAGGTGGTCCGCTTGCCGGTCAGCACCTGGCGGTATCACTGGGACCCACCGCAGGTACGTCATCTGGGGCCCATGGCGCAGGACTGGTGGAAGGCGTTCGGGGTCGGGGAGAACGACCGGACGATCTGCTGCACCGACGCCAACGGGGTGGCCATCGTCGCCATCCAGGCGCTGCACCGCGAACTGACCGCACTACGGGACGAGGTCGAGGTCCTGCGGGCCGAGAGGTTGCCGGGGGCGCCGTCGAACCGTGGCTCCGCGCCCCCGAGTTCCGGGAAGAGCGCGGCAGACTAGCCGGGCCCTCTCCGGCGGTTCGGCGTGTCGTGTCGGCACAGGGTGCCCGGACCCGCCCCGGCGTCACGTGCTGAGGGCGTGTCCGGTCGTGGAATCGACGTGGTCCGGGATCTCGTCGTGGCGATCGCCCACGGTCGGGGTCCCGGTGGGCTCGAACAGGAGGATCGCGGCGGCGGACGGAGCGTACGGCCTGTGCGCTGTGCCTCGGGGGACGGTGAAGACCGACCCGCGGGGGAGCAGGACCGTGCGCTCCCCGGAGGGCTCGCGCAGGGAGATGTGCAGCTCGCCGTCGAGCACCAGGAAGAACTCGTCGGTGTCGTCGTGGACGTGCCAGACATGTTCGCCCTCGACCTTTGCGACGCGGACGTCGTAGTCGTTGACGCGGGTGACGATACGAGGGCTCCACAGAGTGTCGAAGGAAGCCAGTGCCTTGCTGAGGGAGATCGGTTCGCTGCTCACGGGCTCATCCTGCGCTGTTCCGCACGGCCGCCGTGAGTGCTAGGAATCGCACATGGCGAAAGAATCCTCGCAGACGGCCCTGCACCGGGTCGTCGTGATCGTGGACGAGAACAGCAACCCCTTCGAGCTCGGCTGCGCGACCGAGGTCTTCGGTCTGCGCAGACCGGAGATCGGCCGTGACCTCTACGACTTCGGACTCTGCTCCCCGGAGCCCCGCACCGTGATGCGCGACGGATTCTTCACCCTCACGGGAGTGGCCGGGCTGGAAGCGGCCGACGCGGCGGACACCTTGATCGTCCCCAACCGCCCGGACGTCGAGGTGCCCCGCCGCCCCGCCGTGCTCGACGCGGTCCGGCGGGCGCACGCACGCGGTGCGCGGCTCGTCGGCTTCTGCAGCGGAGCCTTCACCCTGGCCGAGGCCGGAGTGCTCGACGGGCGCCGGGCCACCGCGCACTGGCAGTGGGCGGATTCCTTCCGGGCCCGCTTCCCCGCCGTCCGCCTCGAACCGGACGTGCTGTTCGTGGACGACGGTGACATCCTCACCGCGGCGGGGAGTGCGGCCGCGCTCGATCTCGGGTTGCACGTGGTCCGCCGCGACCACGGCGCTGAGGTCGCCAACTCGGTGAGCCGCCGCCTGGTGTTCGCCGCGCACCGGGACGGCGGGCAGCGGCAGTTCGTGGAGCGTCCCCTGCCCGACCTCCCCGACGAGTCCCTGGCGCCTGTTCTGGCCTGGGCCCAGGAACGGTTGGACTCACCACTCACCGTTGCGGACCTCGCGGCCCGTGCGGTGGTCAGTCCGGCGACACTGCACCGGCGCTTCCGGGCGCAACTGGGCACGACTCCGCTGGCCTGGCTCACCGGGGAGCGCCTTGCTCTCGCGTGCCGGTTGATCGAGCGGGGCGAGTCCCGGTTCGAGGTGGTCGCGCGACGCAGCGGGCTCGGTACCGCCGCGCATCTGCGCACCCTGATGCGCCGCGGGACCGGCATCACACCGTCGGCGTACAGGCGACGGTTCGGGCCGGACACGAGCTGACGGCGCAGCTCCGGGCGGCGTACGGCCCGGCCCCGGCGTACGGGCCCGCCCGCGTTCCGGTCGACCGCACTCCCGCCACGCACCGCACTCTCACCGCCCATTCCTCGGCCGGTGCCCGCTCCGCAGGCCCTCCCCGGTGCCCGCGACGGGCGCCCCCCGACAAGGTGTGCTGTGCCCCACAGGCGTTCACGCATGGGCTCGCCGTCAACGGGCACGCGGCCGGAACACACCCATGTTCCCCAGGAGAGGACCGCCGCATGCCCGAGGACCATTGCCGGAACATCTTCGTCATCGGCCTCGACGAGGCCAATCTGCCCACCCTGCGTGCCGTTCCGGACGCGGACGCCTACCACTTCCACGGCTTGCTCACCGTCGAGGAACTCCAGGAGGGCGAGGTCTCGGTGAACGATCTCCTCGACCGGGCCCGGAAGGTGCTCGACGCGCACGAGGGGAGCATCGACGCGATCGTGGGCTACTGGGATTTCCCGGTCAGCACCATGGTCCCGATCCTCGGCAGGGAGTACGGCACCCGCACCACGAGCCTGGAGTCCGTGGTGAAGTGCGAACACAAATACTGGAGCCGGCTGGAGCAGCGCAAGGCGGTCGACGCGTATCCCCGCTTCGGCCGCGTCGACCTCACCACCGACGCCCCGCGCCCGCCCGAGGGCGTCTCGTTCCCGATGTGGCTCAAGCCCGCCCTCGCCTACTCCTCCGAACTGGCCTTCGGCGTGAAGGACGAGCACGAGTTCCAGGCCGCGGTGAAGGAGATCCGGAGCGGTATCGGGCGGGTCGGGCGCCCCTTCGAGACCGTGCTCGACATGCTGGAACTGCCCGAGGAGATGGACGGCGTCGGCGGCGAGGTCTGCCTCGCGGAGGAGGCGATGACCGGGATACAGGTGGCCGTTGAGGGGTACGTCCACGAGGGCCGCCCCACCGTCTACGGCGTGCTCGACTCGATCAACTACCCCGACTCGCCCTGCTTCCTGCGCCACCAGTACCCCAGCACCCTGCCGCCCGACGTCATCCGCACCCTGCACGATGTCAGCGAGCGGACGATGCGCCAGATCGGCTTCGACACGGCCACCTTCAGCATCGAGTACTTCTACGACCCCAAGACCGGTCAGGTCAGCCTGCTGGAGATCAACCCCCGCCACTCCCAGTCCCACGCGGAGCTGTTCCAGTACGTCGACGGCGTCCCCAACCACCACCGGATGATCGCACTGGCGCTCGGCCGCGACCCGGCGCTGCCCGGCGGCCGGGGCGACTACGCCATGGCGGCCAAGTGGTACTACCGCTGGTTCACCGACGGCAAGGTGCACGAGATACCCGGACCGGAGCGGATCGCCGAGATCGAGAAGGAGATCCCCGGCGTCCGGATCGACGTCGTTCCCGAGGAGGGACAGAAGCTTTCCGCCGTCTCGCAGCAGGACAGCTACAGCTACGAGGTCGCGCACATCTTCACCGGAGGCGACGACGAGGAGGACCTGCGCCGCACGTTCGACCGCGCCGTGGCAGCCCTGGGCCTCTCCTTCGGCTGACCCGTGCGAACCACGGCGGCCACGGGCCTCGACAGCACCGAGCAGGCCCGGACACCCGAGCAGCAGAGGAGGTCGCAGCAGATGCGACACGTGGACCAACTCCCCCACGCGGTCGAGGAGGAGAAGCACGTCACGATCCCGATGGCCGACGGAAACCGGCTCTCGGCACGGATCTGGCGCCCCGTCTCCTCCGACACCGAGCCGGTCCCGGCGATCCTTGAGTACATCCCCTACCGCAAGAACGACCTCACCTCCCCGCGGGACTCCATCCACCACCCCTACATCGCCGGGCACGGCTACGCCTGCGTCCGCGTCGACATCCGGGGCACCGGCGAGTCCGACGGGGTCCTCGTCGACGAGTACCTCGAACAGGAACAGGCCGACGCCGAAACCGTGCTCGCCTGGCTGGCCGACCAGCCCTGGTGCGACGGCGCCACCGGCATGATGGGCATCTCCTGGGGCGCCTTCGCCGCCCTCCAGGTCGCCGCCCGCAGGCCCCCGAGCCTGCGCGCCATCTGCATCTCGTCCTTCACCGACGACCGGTACGCGGACGACATGCACTACCTCGGCGGCGCCATGCTCTCCGACAACCTGGCCGAGGCCGGCACCATGTTCGCCTACGCCACCTGCCCGCCCGACCCGGCCGTGGTAGGCGACCGGTGGCGCGAGATGTGGGAGGAGCGGCTGCGGGCCGCCAAGCCCTGGGTCCTGGAATGGCTGCGCCATCCCCAGCGCGACGCCTACTGGCGGCACGCCAGTCTCAGCGAGGACTACAGCGCCCTCGCCTGCCCGGTCCTCGCCTCCAGCGGATGGGCCGACGGCTACTCCAACGCCGTCACCCGGCTGCTGCGCCACGTCGACGTGCCCCGCAAGGGGCTGATCGGCCCTTGGTCGCACAAGCTGCCCCACCTGGGGGAGCCGGGCCCCGCGATCGGCTACCTCCAGGAAGTGGTGCGCTGGTGGGACCACTGGCTCAAGGGCCTGGACAACGGCGTCATGGACGGCCCCATGCTCCGCACCTGGATGCAGGAGAGCGTGCCGCCCTCCACCTCGTACGAGGAGCGGCCGGGCCGCTGGATCGGGGAGCCCTCCTGGCCCTCGCCGCACGTCACGGACACCGTGCTGCCCTTCCACGACCGCGGAATCCTGATGCCCCGCGGCAGCGGCGAGGTGGCGGAGCGGCCGGAGGGCCGGGAGCGCGCGCGCACCGTCCAGTCCCCGCTGTCCGTCGGCCAGTTCGCCGGCAAGTGGGCGTCCTACAACGCCCCGCCGGACCTGCCCTACGACCAGCGCGAGGAGGACGGCGGGTCGCTCGTCTTCGAGACCGACGTCCTGACCGAACGCGTGGAGATCCTCGGCGCCCCCTCCGTCACCCTCGACGTGTCGGCCGACGCCCCTGCCGCGCAGGTGAACGTCCGTCTCTCCGACGTCGCTCCGGACGGGCGCTCGACGCGCGTCACCTACGGGGTGCTCAACCTCGCCCACAGGAACAGCGAGGCGGAGCCGAGTGAACTCGCACCGGGGGAGCGGTACACGGTCCGCGTCCCTCTGCACGGGGTGGCGCAGGTGTTCCCGCCCGGCCACCGCATCCGGCTCTCCCTGTCCACCTCGTACTGGCCGCTGGTCTGGCCGGCCCCCGAACCCGTCCTGCTCACGGTGTACGAGTCCGGCAGCGCGCTCACCCTGCCGGTACGCGACCAGGACGTCGCCACGGACAGCGAACTGCGCCCCTTCGGTGAGCCGGAGGGCTGCGCGCCGGCGGCCGTCACCCAGCTCGGCGAACCGGAGCAGGCGTGGACGGTCTCACGCGACCTGGTGAACTACCGGTCCGTGCTCGACATCGTGAAGGACCAGGGGGCGCGCCGGTACGAGGACGCCGGGATCGACGTAGGCCTGCGGGCCTGCGAGCGGTACAGCTGGGTCGCCGAGGACTTCGCCTCGGTACGGGGCGATTCGGCCTGGACCATGAGCTTCGGCCGGCCCGGCTGGGACGTGCGCGTCGAGACGCGTACCGTCCTGACCTCGGACAGGGACGCGTTCCACGTGGACGCGACCCTGGACGGTTACGAGGGCGGCCGCCGCGTGTTCTCCCGTACGTGGAACGAGGACGTGCCCCGGACGAGCGTCTAGGACGACGCGCGGCGCGGCCGGTGCCCCCGAGAAGGGGTCGGTTCCGGAGCGATCCGGAACCGGCCCCCGGTCGTTTCCGGGGCCGGTCGGGGGTGTCACCGGAGCCACGTACGGAACGGTCGGGAGGACCGACGCGACCGGAACGAGACAAGGGCGCCGAGACCGCCGCCCACGGCCAGGAGCACCAGCCCCCTCCACCAGACGTCGCGTTCGATCTGGGTGGCGAGCAGGACGCAGGACAGGGCTCCGAGCACCGGTACGACGGTCGGCGCCCGGAAGTGGCGCCCGGTCGTCGAGTCGCGGCGCAGGACGAGGAGCGAGGTGTTGACGAGGAAGAAGACCACCAGGAGCAGCAGGACCAGGGTGGAGGCGAGCGTGGACACATCGCCGGTCAGCGCGAGGAGCAGTGAGAGCGCGGTGGTCGCGGCGATGGCCGCCCACGGGGTGCGGCGGCCGGGGAGAACCTTCGTCAGGAAGCGGGGGAGGAGGCCGTCCCGCGCCATGCCGTAGGCCAGCCGCGAGGACATGATGCCCGTCAGCAGCGCACCGTTCGCAACGGCCACCAGGGCGACGGCGCCGAACAGCTCGGTGGGGACCCCTCCTGCCGCCCGGACGACCTCGAGCAGCGGACCGCTCGACTCCGCCAGCGTCTCCGTCGGCACCGCCGCGGACGCCGCCACGCCGACCAGGGCGTACACCGCGCCGGCGGTGAGGAGCGCGCCGAAGAGCGCTCGGGGGTACGAGCGGCGGGGCTCGCGGGTCTCCTCCGCCACGTTGACGGACGTCTCGAATCCGACGAACGAGTAATAGGCGAGCACGGCGCCGCTGAGCACGGCCGCCACCGGGCCCTCGCGCGAGGTGCCCAGATCCGTGAGGCTCCCCGGGGCTCCGTCGCCGCGCAGCATGATCCGGATGCCGAGCCCGATCACCAGCAGCAGCCCGCCGACCTCGATGACCGTGGCGACGACATTGGCGCGGGTCGACTCGTTGATGCCTCGGGCGTTGAGCAGTGCCAGCAGGCCGAGGAAGACGACGGTCACCAGCACCACGGGGAGGGTGACGAACTCGGTCAGGTAGTCGCCGCCGAACCCTCGGGCCAGGGCGGCCACCGACACCACGCCGGCGGCCAGCATGAAGAAGCCCGCCAGGAACCCCGGGAACGGACCGAAGGCCAGGGTCGCGTAGTGGGAGGCGCCGCCGGCGCGCGGGTACTTGGTGACCAGCTCCGCGTAGGAGGCGGCCGTCAGCGGGGACAGGCACATGGCCACGAGGAGGGGAACCCATACGGCCCCGCCGGACTCGGCGGCGACCTGACCCACCAGGACGTACACGCCCGCGCCGAGTACGTCGCCCAGAATGAAGAAGTAGAGCAGCGGTGTGGTCAGGGCCTTCTTGAGCGGTGCCGGAGCGTCCGAGGCCGGGGGCACCGTGGGAGATGGTTTCACGGGGCGCCGGGTACCCCAGCCCCCGTCCGACAACCGGAGTCGCTCCGATGGCCCTGGCCCCCGCCGCGGAGTCCTCGTGCGGGCCGGCCCGGTTAACCGGGCCGGCCCGCATCAGACGGTTCACTCCGGGGCGGCGCCGTCCCGGCCCTCGAACACGCGGCGCGCGACAGCACCCTCGTCGTCGACGAGACCGCCGTCGGCCGCGGGGAACACGGCACCGCAGTGCTCGCACAGCTTCGCCGTTCCGGCGGGAGTGCCGCAGGCGGCGCAGAACCGCTGCTCGCCCTCGGCCGGTGATGTCTCCGTCATGGTCCTCCTCTTCCTCTTCGTGGGGGCGGGCTTCGTCCCGTACCCGTACGCGGAGGGACTACTCGGCGCGGGGCGCGGCGGCCGTTCGCCGCGGGTGCCGTCCGGGACGCTCGGGCACCCTCCGCGTCCGATACGTCCGGTGCGCCCCGGAGCACCGCCAGAACCGGGCAGGGCCCGGCATCGGACAGCCGGGCCGCCACCGGTACCGGGCCCGGTGGCGGCCCGGCATCCCGGTCAGGCTCTCCATCACCGCGGCCGGATCGGCGGCGGTCGCCACACCGGGCGCGTCGGAGGAGATACCGGTCGTTCCCAGCGTTTCGACGCCTTCGGCGCGGGCACCGATGGCCTTGCCGTGCCGGAATGCCTCGGTGATCAGCAGCCGGACCCGCGGGTCGCCCCCGGTGGCCACCTGCCCGGATCGCACGCACTGGCTGGTACCGGGTGTCCGGAGCGGCGATGGGTCACGGCGGTGGCGGGTCGGCGGTTCGGACCTGACGGTCTTCATGTCTTCCGGCCGCGCCCCACCCCCGCACCACGTGTGCGGGGGGCTTCGCGGCGCGCCGGAGGGTGCGGGCCATGCCCGGGCGTCGGTGTACCGTCCGACGCTCGGTGGACCGGCGGTCCGACCGATGGGGTGAAGGGCTCGCTGTGCTCGCGGTCGATCCTCCCGGTTCCCGCCATCCCCGGATCAAACGCAGGGCGGCCGAAGAAGTCGCTCAGGCGCCGAGCGCGAGTACGGCGGCCCCACGGCTGCGCGCCGGTGACCGGTCGCGGCACCCGGCCGATACTCCGGCGAACCCCTCCTCTTCGGCCGGGCGGGGACGTCGGACAGAGGTCCCGCGGGATACTCACGCGTCCGGTACCTGTCGGCGTCGGCTGCGGGCACCGGGGCCGGGGGCGGTTCCGGGACGGAGACGTTTAGGCGCTGCCCGCAAGGGCACGCGAGCAACGCGCTTCGGACAGGAGGCGCGCCCGTGGAGGTCCGGGCGGCTCTGTCCTCCCGCGCCACCCGCTCCGACGGCGGCGCCACCGCCTCATCGACGGGGAGTGACACCGGTGCAGGCCGCATCCGGCCACGGGCGGCGCCCGGCCGGGGAGGGGCCGGTCGCACCGCGACATGAAGGGCAAGCCCGCACGACATGAAGAACGCCTTCGCCCGTTGGAAGCCCGTCCTGCGCCGCCCCGACCGCCCCCAGGTGGTGCAGTCCTTGAAGGCCGCCGCCGCGGCGATCGTCGCCTGGGCCCTGACCGGGTGGTGGCTGGCGGCCCCGATGGCCCTGATGGCGCCCTGGGCGGCTGTCGCGCTGGTGCAGGGAACCGTGTACCGGTCCGTGCGCACCGCCGCGCAACTTGTCCTCATGATCACGGTGGGAACGCTGCTCGCCGCCGGTGCCGCCGCGCTCACGGGCGACACGATGATCGCCATGATCGTGGTCCTTCCCCTCACCACGCTGCTCGGCAATGTGGCTCCCGTCGGAGGCCAGGGCCTGTACGCCTCCACCACCGCGCTCTTCGTCCTCGCCTACGGTTCCTACTCGGCCCCCGCCGTCGGGCACCGACTGCTGGAGACCCTGGTGGGGGCCGCCGTGGGCGTCGCCGTGAACGCCGTGGTGCTGCCGCCGGTCCACTCCCAGCACGTCGGCAGGCTGGCGGCCGCCCTGCCCCGCGACAGTGCGCGGCTGCTGCGGGACATGGCCGAGGGCATGGAGGACTACGACACCGCGCGGGCGGAACAATGGCACCGGAGCGCCGAGGGCCTCCCGGCCGCTCTGTCGGAGCTGTACGTCGGACGCGGATGGGACTCCGAGAGCTTCCGGCTCAACCCCGGTCACCGGCTGCGCCGCTGGACGCCCGCCCCCTCCGCCGACTGGGACGCCGTCTGGGCCCGGGTGGCGAACAGGCTGCTCGCCCTGACCCTGACGGTGTGGGAGACCGCCTCCGAGAGCCGCGTGCTGCCCCTGCCCTCCCCGCGTGCCCTGGAGGAGCTCGGGCGGCTCCTGTCGGCCGCGGCGGAGGCGTGCGAGGCGTGCGGGGCGATCATGGAGGACAGCGCCGACCAGGAGGGGCACGACCGGCGGAGGGAGGCCCTCGCGGACGCCGACCGGGCGCTCGCCGCGGTCAAGGAACACCTGCACGGGCAGGCCCCCGACGCCCAAGCCGCTCTCGGCAGCCTCGTGGCCGACTGCCAGGCGCTGTTGGACGACCTCGTGCCGGGCGGGGAAGACGCCGAGGCGGGCGAGGCACCGACCCGCGCCTGACAGGAGGCCGGTCCGCCGTCGCCGCCCGGGCTTCCGCCCGGCCGGAGTGACGCTGCGCGCTCAACGGAGCTTTCCGCCGGCCAGCGGCGCCGTGCTCTCGCCCCGGCCCTTCCGCACGCCGCGCAGGAAGTCGGTCAGCGCGTCCTCCGCCGTACGGCGGGGCCGCCACCCCAGCACGTCGTGCGCCCGGTCCGTGTCCATGACCGGAACCCGCAGCACCGCGTCGAACAGGTGGGGTGAGGCCGGCACGGCGCGGGCGTGCCACGCGCCTGCCAGGGCGGTACGCAGCAGGGCGCGGGGAAGACGCACGATCCGCGCGCCGAGCAGCTCCGCGAGCACCGGGGCGTCGACCACCGGGTCCGCCGCCAGGTTGAAGGAGCCGCGGACGTCACGGAGAACGGCCAGCCGGTAGGCCTCGGCGGCATCGTCGGTGTGGAGCACCTGGAAGCGCAGGCCGTCCAGATCGGGCACGAACGGCAGCAGGTCGGGTCGCAGGAGGGGCCCGGGGGCGTGGCGGCCGGCGAAGATGCGGCGTTGTTCGGGTGCTGCCGTCTCCTTGAAGATGAATCCGGGCCGCATCCGGACGACCCGGACCTCCGGGTGCCGCAGCTCGAAGGCGTCGAGGACCCGTTCCAGGTAGGCCTTCTCCCGGCAGTAGGCCGCGTCGGGCCACCCGTCGGTGGGCCACGTCTCGTCCACGCCCGGCTCGTCCTTCGGGCCGGGGGAGTAGGCACCGACGGAGGAGGCGTACACCAGCGCGGGGACCTTGCCGCGGACCACGGAGTCGAACACTCTCCGCGAACCGAGCACGTTGCTCCGCCAGGTCACGACCGGATCGTGCGTGGGCCGGAAGCGCCACGCGAGATGGACCACGGCGTCCGCGCCGTGCAGGAGGGCGGTGATCCGGTCCTCGTTGTCGGCGCGCGACAGGTCGACGGTGTCCCAGCGCACCTTCGGGATCTCCAGCGCGGGCCGCCTGCGGGCCAGCCCGAGGACCGAGCCGATGCCCGGATCGGCGGCGAGTGCGCGCACCACAGCGGTCCCCACGTTGCCGGTCGCTCCGGTCACCACCACCCGCCTGCCGGGAGGACGGTCTTCCATCGCCATGGGGAACGTCCCTTCTCGTACGCCGCGTTCCGGGACGGCCGGGCGCGATCGGTCGTCGGTCGGTGGAAAGGGGCTCGATGAGGTCGACGGCCTGGTCGAGCGGGCGGATCGGCCCGTAGCAGGGCGGGTTCCCCCCGTGGAGTGTCCGTAACGTCCGACGCGCCGCGGCCCGCGCGGCCACCGTGGCGTTCAGGGCGGGCCGCCGAGGTGACGCGGGCGAAGCGGTCCGCCCCGGAGTTTCGTGTTAGTAATGTTCCTTCGGTCCTCGTGGCCGGTTGGTCGGCGGCTGTTCGGACGGAAGCAGCTCTCCTACGGTCCCCCGTGCGGCGTTCGTTCTCCCCCGAGCCCCCGGTGGCCGTCAAGGGGCGCGCCTCCGTCCCGCCGGTGCCCATGGGGCTACGTTTTTGAGGCAAGGAGCCGGTGTGGGCGACGGTACGGGCACGTCGACGCAGGTCGTCGTCCAGCAGGAGCTGGCCGCCGTGCTGGACCGTCTCAAGGTGGGCGTGTTCGCGCTCGACGGCCACGACCGGATCGTCTGGGCCAACGCCGCGTCCCTGGCCTTCCTGTCGTGTTCCGCCGCGGAGGTCGTCGGCCGCGGCCTCCGGGCGCTGCTCCACCCGGGCGCCCGGCCCGTTCCCTCTCCCCGGCCGGCCGGGGAGGGCGCGCGGACGCCCGTGGTGACTGCCGAGGACAGGACGTGGCTGGCGCGCGGCGACGGTTCGCCCCTGTCGGTCCGGTGGTTTCCGCTGCCCGTCGATTCCGGTGGCGGTGGCGGGGTGCGTCTGCTCGCCTTCGACGCCGAGGAGGACGCCCCCGGACGCCGCCCCACCGGGCCGTCCTCGTACACGCGGACCCTGTCGGAGCGGGACCGGTTGGCTCTGCTGGCGGACACCACGGCCCAGCTGATCTACAACATCGACGTGGACGAGTCCCTGCGCAGAGTCGTGGAGTTGCTGCTGCCGCGTCTCGCCGACTGGGCGGTCATCGACCTGATCACGGAGACGGACGAGGTGAACAGGTCGCTCGTGCTGCACGCCCACTCCGACGGCCTGGAGGTACGGGAGGACCTGCAAGGGCCCATGCCGCCCGTGCCGGCCTCCTCACCCATGCCGCTGTCCAAGGCCCTGCGCGGGGTGGCCTCCACCATCGCCGGACCGAAGACCTACGACGTACCGCCCGACAGCGAGGTGGCGCTGGAGCAGCGGAAGCTGTTCACGGCGACCGGCATCGAGACGGCGGCCATCGCTCCCGTCAAGGGGCCGAGCGAGGTCCTCGGCGCCATAACGCTGGGGCGCACCGCGGGCGAGGCGCCGTTCACGCCGGCCGACCTGGAGCTGCTGGAGCACATCGGCCGGCGCATCGGCATCGCCCTGGAGAACGCCCGGCACTACCAGCGGCAACGCCAGGTCGCCGCCACCATGCAGCGCTACCTCCTGCCCCAGCTGCCGCGGCTGACCGGGGTGGAGATGACGGCACGCTACCTTCCCGCCCCGGACGCCTCGCACGTGGGCGGCGACTGGTACGACGCCTTCCCCCTCCCCAACGGGGACACCGCCCTGGTCGTCGGCGACGTCGTCGGTCACGACCTGGAAGCCGCCGCCGGTATGGCCCAGCTCCGCAACATGCTGCGTGCCTACACCTGGGCCCTGGACGATCCGCCGCACCACACGGTCGAACGTCTGGACCAGGCCATGGGGCACATCACCGACGTCTCCATGGCCACCCTCGTCCTGGCCCGGCTGACCACCGACCCGGCCGGAGGCCGCATCCTGCGCTGGACCAACGCCGGTCACCCGCCTCCGCTGCTGCTCGACCCCGCCGGCCGGACGCGCTTCCTCAATGACGGCAGGGGGATCCTCCTCGGGGCCTCCGCCAACCAGTCCCGGCCCGATGCCCAGGTGCACCTGCCACCCGGCTCGACGCTCCTGTTGTACACCGACGGCCTCATCGAATCCCGCCGCCAGCCCCTGGACACCGGTCTGGAGCGGCTCAGCGAACACGCGGCCGAGCTCGGGCACCGGCAACTGGACGATTTCGTCGACCAGTTGCTCATGCACTCGCGGCCCGACGACAACGATGACGACGTCGCACTGCTCGCCATCCGCATCCCCCTCACCGCCTGAGCGGCGGTCCGGCCGCCTGCGGCCCGGCGGTGTCCGCTCCCGGCATCTCCCTGCCCGGCGGGCTTCCTCGGCCGACCGTGACCCGACCGGCCCAGGGGCGGCCGGCTGCCTGTCGCTGTACGTGATCGACTCGTGACTCTGGGTATCGTCGGGGCATGGCTGGGACGACACCTCTGGGCGCCGTGGCCCGCGGCGCGCTCGCCGGCGCGGCCGGCACGCTCGCGATGGACGCGCTGTTGTATCTCCGGTACCGGCGCGGAGGGGGCGGGGAAGGGTTCGGCCCCTGGGAGACGGCGGCCGCCGTACGCGACTGGAACGACGCCCCCGCCCCCGCGCAGGTGGGCCGCCGGCTGGTCGAGGGCCTGTTCCGGCGGGAGTTGGACCCCCGGTGGGCCCGGTCGGCCAACAATGCCACCCACTGGGCGTACGGCATGCTCGCCGGCGCGCAGTACGGTCTGGTCGTCGGCTCGGTGGCCAGGCCGCGGATCGGCTACGGGGTTCTCCTCGGCGCCGGGCTGTGGGGTGCCGGATACGTGGTCCTGCCCGCGGCCGGCCTCTACCGGCCGATCACCGAGTACGACCGGGTGACGCTGGCCAGGGATCTGGGCGCCCATCTGCTCTACGGCGTGACCACCGCCGCGGTCTTCGCCGCCCTCGGGCCGGGACGTTCCTCCTGCCGGGCCGGGTAGGCGAGGGGCCGGGGGCCGTCGGGGTGCGGCCGCCGGGCCCCGTACCGCTCAGGCGAGGATCTTCGCCTTCGCCCGTTCGTACTCCTCGGCGTTGATCGCGCCCCGGTCCTTGAGTTCGGCGAGTTTCGCCAGGTCGTCCACGTGGGAGCTGCCGCCGGATCCGTCCTGGGTTCCCGCCGCCTGGCGTACGTAACTGCGGAACGCCGCCTCCGAGTCACTGGCCGCCTTCTCGTCGCGTTCGCGCATGCTGCGCCCGCGGGCGATGAGGTAGACCAGGACGCCCAGGTAGGGCAGCACGATCACGAAGATCAGCCAGCCCGCCTTGGCCCAGCCGTTCAGCGAGTGGTCCCGGAAGAGGTCGGTGATCACCTTGAACAGCAGGAAGAACCACATGACCCAGAGGAACAGGTACAGCATGGTCAGGAAGAGGTTCAGGAGCGGGTAATCGTCCATGGAGCTACTCCGATCGCCTGGATGGTCCCCTATTCATACAGCGGGTCTTATTTGTCCGCATCTGTAAGGGTGGGCACGGCGGTCGGGGGAGCGGCCGTCAGGTACGGCTCCCGCGCCGGGCGATCGGCAGGATGTGCGCGGCCGGGTGGGCGATCCCCAGCTCCGGTCGCCAGGCCGCCAGGATCTGTGCCGACGGGTCGAACAGCGGGGACGGCAGCTCCTCCGGCGCGGTCCAGCGCCAGGCGCTGATCAGGTGCGGCTCGGTCACCTCCGGCGCCCCGGACGCGAGCCGGGCGACCGCTGCCATGCTGACGCGGTTGATCCCGCCGATCACGTCGTGGACCATCGCGATGACGTCCACGGATCCCTCGTCGACCACCAGGCCCGTCTCCTCGCGCAGCTCCCGGACGGCCGCCGCGGCGATCGACTCGTGCGTCGCGTCGACCTTTCCGCCCGGCAGTTCCCAGGTGCCGCTGTGGTGGCGGCCCAGCAGGACGCGCCCCTGGCCGTCCTCGACGATCACCCCCACCCCGAGTGCCGCCTGCGCCGTGGGCGGACGGGTGTTGCGGGCGGGCTCGATGGCGGGGTCGGCCGACATGGCGCTGGATCTCCGCTCTGCGGTAGGGGCGGTGCGTCACGGGTACGCGTACGGACCACCGTAGCGAAGCGGCCCGTCCGGGCGGAGCTCACACCACCAGGCGCAGCGACCTCTCCGCGATGCCGAGCCGTACGCTCTGACCCCAGGTCAGCTCCAGCGCGTCGGCCTCCATGCCGTCCCCGAAGACCACCAGCCGGTCCGACTCCACGGTCAGCCGCAGCCCTTGACCCCGCCCCAGCTCCCCGGCCACCCTCGACGTCCCGGTCGCCGGCGAGGGCCACGCCTCGCGTACGAACCACAGGAGCCGGGCGTCGCACGGCGCGGGCAGGGGGAGGGTGCTGCCGCGCTCCAGCCACAGCGAGCGGAGCCAGCCGGTGGCGCCGGTGCCGGTGCCGACCAGCACCCCGGAGGACGCCTGCGCCTCGCCGGGGGCGCTCCCGCCGTCGTCGCCGAGGCGGTAGCGGGCCGTCTGGTGGCCGGGCGGCCCGAGGTAGATCTCGTTCAGGGCGAGGAGACGCTGGGTGTCGTCGGCGACGGCCTCGACCATGGTCAGCTCGTCCGCCCGCCCTCCGGCGGCGGTCGCGGCGCGCAGCAGGGCCGCCGCGTCGGCGTGGCGGTGGCGGACCAGGACGCCGGGGTTGCGTCCCGGATCGGTGTCGATGCCCACCACCGGCTGCCCGGACAGGTACTTCGCGGTGTTGGCGACCAGGCCGTCCTGGCCGACCACGACCACCACGTCCTCCGGGGCGAACAGGAAGCGGTCCAGGTCGGCCCGCTCCACCCGGCTGGAGCGCCAGGTGAGCGGCACCGCCGCCGCCACCTCGCGCAGCGCCTGCCGGGTGTCCTCGTGGCGGCGGGCCACCTCGTCGATCGAGCGGCCCCGGCTGGACAGGAAGAACGCGGCCTGTCCGTGCGTGCCGTGCCGGGCGAGCAGTTCCTCGTACTCCGTCCGCCGGTGGACGAGCACCGCCCGGGGCGCCAGGCTCACGCTCCGGCCCCGCCTTCCGCGCGGCCGAGCTTGGCGAGCAGGCCGGTGAGGACGTCGGGGGAGAGGGTGAGGCTCTCGATGCGCGGCAGGTTCTCCGCGAGCCGGGTCGCCGCCAGGGCGTGCAGCGTGACCGGATCGGCCTCGCCGTGCACCCGCAGCCAGGCGGCCCGGGCCTCGGCCCGCGCCGCGCCCGTCTCACGTGCCGCCTCGGCCTCCGCGCGGGCCAGGCGCACCGTGCGGGCGGCCTCCGCCTCGGTCCTCACCCCGTCGGCCGCGGCCTTCTCCTCGGCCTCGCGGCGGGCGTTGGTACCCCGTTGATCGACCAGCTGCTCCTCGCGCCGGGCCAGTTCGATCTGGCTGGCCAGCTCGTTCTCGGCGATGGCGCGCTCACGCTCGACCGCCACGGCCCGCCGCTCGTAGGTCGCCCGGTCCGCCTCCTGCTGGATCTGCTCGCGGGCCGGGGTGCGCAGGGCGCGTTCGACCTCGGCCTCGGGGCGGATCGCGACGACGCGCACCGCCACCACGTCGATGCCGGTGGCCGGGAGGCGGGGCTCGGCGGCGAGACCGGTGGCGACCCGTTCGCGTACGGAGGCGACCCCGTCCACCAGGGCGGCCGCGAGCGGGGTGCGGGCCAGGACGTCCAGGGTGTGCTGCTGCGCGGTCTCGGTGAGGAGGGTGGCGATCTGCTCCAGCGGCGCGCCGCGCCAGCTTCCGGTGTCCGGGTCCACGGAGAAGTCGAGCCGGTTCGCCGCCTCGGCCGGATCGCTGATCCGGTAGGTGACGGTGGCCTGCACGGTGACGTCCTGGAAGTCGGCGGTACGGGCGTGGAACGCCATGGCCAGCTCCCGGTCGTCCACCGGCACCTCGGAGAGCGCCGCCGTCAGGGACCGGTACCAGAAGCTGAGCCCCCGACCGTCGTGGGCGAGCACGCCGCGCTTGTGGTGGCGGATGTGGGCGGTGGGCGCGGAGCGCAGATGGCGCCAGCCGAAGCGGCGGGTGATGTCGGCCATGGTGAGGACCCCTTCTATTTCGTCATCACGACGATAAAGGGTGGTTCTTATGGTTTCAAGGTGACGAGAAGGGGGCGTGGGCGTCCCGTCGCTCCCTCGTCCCCGTGGTCCACCGACCGCTTGCCGGGTTCCACGGGGCGGACGGGGAACGCGGACGGCCGGCGGCCTCCGCAGAGGTCGCCGGCCGTCCGGGCGGTGCGCCGCCCCCGTCCCCACGGTGCGGCGCGGGTGGACCGTCCCCATCCGCGGGGGCGGGCGGTCCACGTCTGTCAGGACTCCGGTGTCTCCGCCGGAAGTCCGAGGCTCGGGAGGATCACCTTCTCCACGAACCCGGTCAGGTACGCGGCGTCGGCGTAGCGCCCCTCCAGCAGCGGGCGGGCGCGCATCACGCCGAGCAGCTGGGCCGCGACGAACCCGGCGCCCGGGTGGTCCATCGCGATCTCGCCGCGCTCCTGGCCCCGCCGGACCATCGCGTCGATGGCCGCGACCTCCGGCGCGATCAGCGCTTCGCGCAGTGCGCACAGCAGCTCCGGGCTCTGGAGTGCCGCATGGCTGAGGGCGTGCATCAGCGGGGTGTCGCGCCCCGCCGCCTCGCCGATCGCCCGTGCCGCCTCCAGGAGGTCCCCGGCCAGCGTCCCGGTGTCGATCCTGGGGAGCCGCATACGCCGGGTGCCGCGCAGCGCGGCCACCACCAGCTCGGGCTTGGAGCCCCACTGCCGGTACAGCGTCGACTTCCCGCACCGGGTGCGGGAGGCGACGCCCTCCATCGTCAGCGACTCGTAACCGCTCTCCCGCAACAGGTCCAGCACCGCCGTGTAGAGCTCCTGGGCGCGCTCCGGGGTGATCTTCGACCGGGGGGACGCGAGTGCTGACTCCTGTGCGGAACCGGGCGACGGCATGGGCTGTACCTCCTGCGGCGGTGCGGCGAGGTTCTCGATACGCCAGTGTACCGATACGCGGGTGTACCGATACGCCAACGTATCGGTACACTGGCGTATCGATACGGCATGGATCGAAACGACCGGGCCGTCCTGATACCGCTTCGCATCCAAGGGGGCACCGGGTGGGACTCGCCCGCACGGAGCCCGTGGACCAGGAGCCGGACATACGTGCCCGACCGCCCCTCGTCCGCGAGCTCCTTCTCGTGGCCGGACTCTTTCTGGCCTACAAATTCGGCCGCCAGGCCGCCAACGGTCATGTCGATGAGGCGTTCCGCAACGCGGGGAACGTCTGGGACCTCGAACGCGCCCTGCACCTCCCCGGCGAGGGCGCGGTCCAGGGGCTGCTGCTGCACGGCGCATCCCTGGTCCACGCGGCGAACACCTACTACGCCGCCGTGCACTTCCCGGCCACGGCCCTCTTCCTGATCTGGCTCTACTGGCGGCGTCCCCGCCACTACGTACGGTCGCGCCGCGTCCTCGCCGCGCTGACCGCCGCCGCCCTGGCCCTCCACCTGGTCTTCCCGCTGGCCCCGCCCCGGATGCTGCCGGTCGCCGGCCTCGTCGACACCGGCCAGGTCTACGGGCCGACCGTGTACGGGCAGACGCCCGCGACCGACACGATGGCGAACCAGTTCGCCGCGATGCCCTCGCTGCACGTGGGCTGGGCCGTCATGGTCGCCGTCGGGCTGATCACCGCCACCCGCTCCCGGTGGCGTTGGCTGTGGCTGCTGCACCCGGCCGTCACGCTGCTCGTCGTCGTGGGCACGGCCAACCACTACTGGCTCGACGCCGTCGTCGTCGTGGCGCTGCTGGCCGTCGCGCTCGCCGTGTTCCGGCTGCCGCGGTCCGCCCCGACCGCTGTCGGACCGCGGTCCCGGCCGGGACCGCGGGGGAGCGGCACCGGTTCTCCCGTACCGGCGTATGCGGGCGTGAGCGCGTCGTACGCGAGTGGTGCCCCCGGTGTCCGGGACGTGTGCGACGCCCCTCGTGCCCCGGTCGTCGGCCGGGGAGCGCCGGCCGTCCGGCGCGGTCGCGGGTCCGCTCGCGGCGGCAGGTCCCACGGGGGCCGCCGCCTCCGCCGCCGGCAGGTGCTCCGGACCGTACGCGCACCCCCGGAACGGAGCCGCCCGGTGAACGCCACCCTCCTCGCCGTCGGACTCTCCCTCGTCTCGGCCGCCGCCTACGCGGCCGCCGCCGTGGCCCAGTCCCGGCTGGCCGGCCGCACCGACCCCGCCGCCGGCGTCCTGCGGATGCTGCGCCGGGGCGCCTGGTGGTCGGCGGTCGGCCTCAACGCCGCCGGTGCGCTGCTGCACGTCGCGGCGCTCAACTACGGCCCCCTGACCCTGGTCCAGCCGCTCGGCGCGCTCACCCTCGTCGTCGCCGTCCCGCTCGGCGCGCGCGCCGCCGGGCGGCGGGTCGGCCGGGTCGAATGGCGGGGCACCGCCCTGACCCTGCTCGGCCTCGGAGCACTGCTCCTGACCGCGGGCGGCTCCGCCCCGCACGACACCCTGACCCTCCCCGAGGCGCTCGGCGTCGGCGCGGCGACCATGGCGGTCGTCGCCGGGCTCAGCCGGCCCGGCGCCCGTCCGGGGCTGCGGCACGCGGCGGCCTCCGGGATCACCTCCGGAGTCGCCTCGGCCCTCACCCAGACGCTCACCGTCGCCGTCACCGACCACGGCGGCGGCCCGTTGTTCAGCTGGCGGCTGCTGACGGTCGCGCTGCTCGTCTCGGCCTTCGCGATGGGCGGCCTGCTGCTGTCCCAGACCGCCTACCGGGGCGGGCTCGGCGCGCCGCTCGCCGTGGTCACCCTCGCCAACCCGGTCGCCGCCGCCGCGATCGGCCTGGCCCTGCTCGGCGAGCGCCTGCAGGGCGGACCGGTCAGCCTGGTGGCGGCCGTCCTCGGCACGGCGGGTGCCGTGCGCGGGGTGGTCCTCCTCAGCCGGGCCCAGGCGCGGAACACCGGGCCGGAGGACGCACCCGTGGACGTCGCCCCGGTGGGCCCGGTGCCCGCGCGGACCGTCATCGGCGGTCCCCGGCGCGCGGAGTCCGCGCAGGCCGTTCCCGAACCCCTCCCGGCGCACGCGAGCGGCTGAGCACGGCCGGCGGGCGACGGCCGCCCACGCGGGGGACCTCCGCGCGCCCCCGCCCCACGCGGCGGCGTGCCGCCCCGAGCGGACCGCTCAGCCGTCCAGGTCGGCGATGGCCCGTGTCAGCCAGCCGATCCAGAACGTCTCCAGGTCGATGCCGCCCCGCAGCACCAGGTACCGCAGCCGCCCCTCGTCGGTCGTCGGCGCGGGGGTGAAGTCCCGCTGTTCGATCTGCCGGTACTCCGCGAGCTGGCTCTCGTGCAGCGTCAGATGGCGGCGCAGCTCCGCGCCCATGCCGTCCGCGCCGACGACCGCCGCCGCCCGCATCCGCAGCAGCAGCGGATCGCGGACCGGCTTGGGGTCCTCGGGGAGCGCCACCCAGGACGCCAGCTCCGCGCGGCCGGCGGGCAGCACCTCGTACTCCTTCTTCTGCCCGCGGGCCGGCGCCGCCGCGGGCAGCGCCCTGATCCGCCCGGCCTGCTCCAGCTTCCCCAGCTCGCGGTAGATCTGCTGGTGGGTCGAGGACCAGAAGTAGCCGATCGACCGGTCGAACCTGCGGGTCAGCTCCAGACCCGAGGACGGCTTCTCCAGCAGGGCGGTGAGGATCGCGTGCGGCAGTGACATGGGGTGCATCCTAAGGACGTGCGGGGACCGTGGCGCCCGGCCCGTCGCCGTCGGCCGCCGGGGTGTTCAGAGCGCGGCGGCCAGCTCCGTGCCCTGGCGGATGGCCCGCTTCGCGTCCAGCTCGGCCGCCACGTCCGCGCCGCCGATGAGATGGACCGGGACGGTGCCCGCGCGCAGCTCCTCGTACAGCTCGCGGCGCGGCTCCTGGCCCGCGCACAGCACCACCGTGTCGACCGGCAGCACCCGGCGTTCACCGTCGACCGTGAGGTGGAGGCCCTCGTCGTCGATGAGGTCGTACGAGGCTCCGGCGATCATCTCGACGCCCCGGTGGCGCAGTTCGGTGCGGTGGATCCAGCCGGTCGTCTTCCCGAGACCCGCGCCCACCTTGGTCGTCCTGCGCTGTATCAGGTGCACCGCGCGCGGCGGCTCGGGACGCTCGGGGGTGCGCAGTCCGCCCCGGTCCCCGTACGCCGTGTCCACGCCCCACTGCCGGAAGAACGTGTCCGGGTCCAGGCTCGCCGCTTCTCCGCCGTCCGTGAGGAACTCCGCGACGTCGAAGCCGATGCCGCCCGCGCCCACGATCGCGACCCGGTCGCCGACCGGCGCACCGTCGCGCAGGACGTCCAGATAGCTCACGACGCTCGGGTGGTCCGTGCCGGGGATCTCCGGGGTGCGCGGCTCGACGCCCGTGGCGAGCACGATCTCGTCGAAGCCGTCCAGCGTCCCGGCGTCCGCGCGGGTGGACAGGCGCAGCTCGACGTCCAGCTCCGCCAGTCGGGTACGGAAGTAGCGCAGGGTCTCGTCGAACTCCTCCTTGCCCGGCACCCGGCGGGCCACGTTCAGCTGGCCGCCGATCGCGTCCGCCGTGTCGAACAGGGTCACCGCGTGGCCGCGCTCGGCCGCCGTCACCGAGCAGGCGAGACCGGCCGGGCCGGCCCCGACCACGGCGACGCGCTTACGGGTCCGGGTCGGGCTCAGCACCAGCTCGGTCTCGTGGCAGGCACGCGGATTGACCAGGCACGAGGTGATCCGGAGGCTGAAGACGTGGTCGAGGCACGCCTGGTTGCAGCCGATGCAGGTGTTGATCGCGTCCGCGCGGTCCGCCGCCGCCTTCGCGACGAACTCGGGGTCGGCCAGGAAGGGGCGGGCCATCGAGACCATGTCGGCCCGGCCGGAGGCGAGGATCTCCTCCGCTACCTCGGGGGTGTTGATGCGGTTGCTCGTCACCAGCGGTACGGAGACCGCGCCGCGCACCTTCTCGGTCACCCAGGTGAACGCGCCGCGTGGCACGGAGGTGGCGATGGTGGGGATGCGGGCCTCGTGCCAGCCGATGCCGGTGTTGATGATCGTCGCGCCCGCAGCCTCGATCTCCCGGGCCAGCGTCACGACCTCCTCCAGCGTGGAGCCGCCCGGCACCAGGTCCAGCATGGAGAGCCGGTAGATTAGGATGAAGTCGGTGCCGACCCGCTCGCGGACCCGGCGCACGATCTCCACGGGGAACCGGATGCGGTTCTCGTACGAGCCGCCCCAGCGGTCGGTGCGGTGGTTGGTCGCGGAGACGATGAACTCGTTGATCAGATAGCCCTCGGAGCCCATGATCTCGACCCCGTCGTACCCGGCGTGCCGGGCCAGCTCCGCGGCCCGGACGAACTCCTCGACGGTCTCCTCGACCTGCTCGCCGCTCAGCGCGTTCGGGGTGAATCCGCTGATCGGGGCCTTGAGCGCGCTCGGCGCCACCAGGTCGGGATGATGGGCGTACCGGCCGAAGTGCAGGATCTGCATCGCGATCCGGCCGCCCGCCGCGTGCACCGCCGAGGTGATCTCCCGGTGCTGCTCGGCCTCCGCCTCGGTCGTCATCTTGGCCCCGCCGGGGAAGGAGCAGGCCCGCTCGCTGGGGGCGATGCCGCCGGTGACGATGAGGCCGACACCGCCACGGGCGCGCTCGGCGTAGAACGCGGCCATCCGCTCGAAGCCGCGCTCGGCCTCCTCCAGGCCGATGTGCATCGAGCCCATGAGCACCCGGTTGGGGAGGGTGGTGAACCCGAGGTCCAGAGGGCTCAGCAGGTTCGGATACGGGCTCAGGGGGGCGCTCATGGGGTCTCCTCGGCACAGGGGCGTCGGGTCAGTTGTAGACCACCGCCGAACGCTTATGCAACAAGTTGCACAATGATCTGCGTCGCACCGGGACTCCGGGAACCCCCGGATCGCCTCGTCCGTCGCCCGTACGGCGTAGCCGGCCGCGCCCGCCCGTCGCGCGCCGACGAGAGTGGGACCCGTACCGCACACCCCCTCATCCCGGGAGTCCCCATGGTCTGCGTCAACCGGCGTGATCTCGGCCTGCTCGCCCTGCGCGTCGGCACCGGCGCGGTCCTCGCCGCCCACGGCAGCCAGAAGCTGGCCGGCTGGTTCGGCGGCGGAGGCATCCAGGGCACCACGGCCGCGATGGAGGCGATGGGGTTCCATCCGCCGAAGCGCAGCGCGGTCGCCGCCGGACTCGGCGAGGCCGGCGGCGGCGTCCTGCTGGCACTGGGCCTCGCCACTCCGGCGGCGGGCGCGGCGGCCGCCGGGGCGATGGCCGGTGCGGTGGCCGTGCACGCGCCGGCCGGGTTCTTCGCCCAGGGCGGCGGCTACGAATACCCGGCCTTCCTCGGCTTCACCGCGGCCGCCATCGGTCTGACCGGTCCCGGCCGCTACTCCGTGGACCACGCCACCTGCCATGTCTTCGACCGCCCCTGGACGGTCGCCCTGGCCTTCGCCGGCAGCGCGGTGGCCGCCGCCGCGGTGGTCGGAAGGCGCGCGAAGGGGCAGGCCCAGCGGGAGCCGGAGGAGTTCTGACCCCGGCCGCTCGGCCTGCCCCACGTCCGGCGGGCCCTATCGGGTCGCGGCCGCCCCGGACCCCGTACCGGACGGGGTGTTCGCGCTCTCGCGGCTCAGGGCGCCGGGCCACCATGCCCTCGGCCCGATGTCCCGCACCAGCGCCGGGACCAGGAGCGACCGGACGACCAGCGTGTCCAGCAGGACGCCGAACGCCACGATGAACGCGATCTGGAGCAGGAACGCCAGCGGGATCACGCCCAGCGCCGCGAAGGTGGCCGCCAGCACGACGCCCGCCGAGGTGATGACCCCGCCGGTCGTGGTGAGCCCGCGCAGGATGCCCTCCCGCGTGCCGTGCCGGAGCGACTCCTCCCGGACGCGGGACATCAGGAAGATGTTGTAGTCGACGCCCAGGGCCACCAGGAACACGAATCCGTACAGCGGAACCGACGAATCCGTGCCGCTGAAGCCGAACACATGGGTGAAGACCAGGGACGAGATGCCCAGCGTGGCCAGGAAGTTCAGGGCGACGGTCGCCACGAGCAGCACCGGCATCAGCAGCGACCGCAGCAGGAGGACCAGGATCACCAGGATGATCGCCAGCACCACCGGCACGATCAGCATGCGGTCGTCCTCGGCCGTCCGCTGGGTGTCGTACTGCTGCGCGGTGTAGCCGCCGACCAGGGCATCCGCTCCGGGGACCGCGTGGACGGCGGTGCGCAGCGCGGCCACCGCCTCCTTGGCCCCGTCGCTGTCGGCCGCGTCCTTGAGCGTCGCGTCGATACGGACCCTGCCGTCGACGACGAGGGGCTTGCCGCCCGGCCGCCCGCTCGCGCTCACCGGAGCGGCCGAGGCCACGCCGGCGGTGTGTTCGGCGGCCTCGGTGACCTCGCTCAGGCGATCGGCCGACGCGATGATCACCGCCGGGTTGCCGGAGCCGCCGGGGAAGTGCTCGCTCAGTGTCTCCTGGGCGGCCACGGACGGCGCGTCGTTGACGAAGATCTCGTCCAGCGGCACGCCCTTCGAGGTGAGCGTGGGGGCGAACGCGGCACAGGCGATCAGGATCGCCAGGGTGATCGCCCAGACCTTCCGGGGGGCCCGGTCGACGAGGGCCGCCACCGTGTGCCAGATCCCGTTCCCGCCGGTCGCCGTGTCCTCGGCGGACCTGGGCTTCGCCGGCCAGTACGCGGCCCGGCCCAGCAGCACCAGGGCGGCGGGCAGGAAGGTGAGGGCGCTCAGGACCGAGCAGACGATGCCGATGGCGCCCACCGGACCGAGCGCCCGGTTGTTGGTGAGGTCGCTGAGCAGCAGGGCGAGCAGGCCCGCCGCCACCGTCGCGGCGCTCGCGGTGATCGGACCGGAGGACTCGCGCAGCGCGACCCGCATCGCGGCGAACCGGTCGCCGTGGACGGCCAGTTCCTCCCGGAACCGGGAGGTGAGCAGCAGCGCGTAGTCCGTCGCCGCGCCGATCACCAGGATCGACAGGATGCCCTGCACCTGGCCGTCCACGCGTACGACGTCGTGGTCGGCGAGGACGTACACGACCGCGCAGGCCAGGCCGAGGGCGAAGACCGCGCCGAGGATGATGACGAACGGCAGCAGCACACTGCGGTAGACCAGCAGGAGGATGACGAGCACGGCGATCAGGGCGACCCCCAGCAGCAGCCCGTCGATGCCCGCGAACGCGTCGGACAGATCGGCCTGACTGGCAGCCGGTCCCGCGAGCCGGACCGTCGTTCCGGGCACGGACGCGCCCGCCTTCCCGATCTTCTCCAGCACCGTCGGCAACGCCTCACCGAGGTCGGGGCTCAGTTGCACGATGCCCTGCAGCGCCAGGCCGTCCTCGGAGGGCAGCGCGGGGGAGGGTCTGCCGACGACGCCCTCGCTCCCGGCGAGCGAGGCGAGGGCCCCGGTGGCCGCCTTGCGCTGTGCGTCGCCCACCGGGGCGTCCTGCTGGTCGGAGGTCCAGACGACGATGGCCGGGACGGTCTCGTTCTGCTGGAACGCCTTCTGGGCGTCGATCACCTGTGTGGACTCGGCGTTCCGGGGCAGGAAAGCGGCCTGGTCGTTGGTGGCGACCTCGCCGAGCTTCCCGGCGTAGGGGCCGAGCCCGCCGCCGATGCCGAGCCAGACCAGCAGCAGGACGACGGGGATCAGCCGGCGGAGGGGCCGTGCGGGGGTGGACATGGGTCTCCCGAGGGTGGAGATATCTCAGCAGCTAACAATCTCAATCGTTGAAATAGATTACGGGACGGCGGAGCCGGCGAACCGAACGGGGGCCGCTTCGGTGAGCCGTCCCCTCAGGGGAGGCGCTGGGAGGGGCGATCTCAGTGACGCGCCGGGGGAAGGTCGGCCAGTTCCTCGTTCATCGCGGCGAGGAAGCGCAGGACGGTCGCCAGCTCGCTCTCGCTGAAACGCGCCCTGGCGCGCGCCGTGGCCTCGGCGAGCGGCATGAAGTAGTCGCGGGCGGCGGTGCGGGCGCTCGGCTCGTAGTACACGTGCACGACCCGGCGGTCGGCGCTCTCCCGTGCGCGCCGGACGTGTCCTGCCCGCTCCAGGCGGTCCAGGCAGGCCGTCACCGCACCCGAGGTGAGGCCCAGGTGCTCACGCAGTGCCCCCGGCGTGAGGGGCGAGGGGGCGTCGAGGATGGCGGCCAGCGCGCTCACGTCCGTGGGATGGAGCTGCTGGTGCGCCGCGAAGCCGTGCGTCATCCGGTTGATCTCGCCGTTCATCCGGCGCAGCTCGACCGCGAACGCCTGGAGGTCGGCGAGCCCCGCCTCGGGTGGTGAGGCGGGGCTCCGGGGCGTTCGGTCGTCGGCGCTGGTCACGCCTTCAGCGTATAGAACCTTCGCCCGCGGGCCGCGCCCGGACCGGCGTGCGATCGGGGCGCGGAGCCTCGTGGACGGGCGGGTTCACGGCCGTCAGGAGGACGGTGGCATGAGGACCGTGTCGACCAGGTTGACCGTGGCGTTGGCCGTCGGCACACCGCCGCAGACGATCTTCGAGGAGTCGTTGACCGTGAACCGGGTGCCTGAGCCCTTCGTCATGAGGTCGCTGCCCTCCAGGGTCGTGAACGTGCCCTTCTCCATCTGCTGGGTCGTGACCTTCTCGCCCACCACGTGGTACGTGAGCACCTTGGTGAGCTGGGCCTTGTTGCTGAGGAGCGCGTCCAGATCCGCCTTCGGGATCTTCTCGAACGCGGCATCGGTCGGCGCGAACACCGTGATGTTCTTCGCGTTGTTCAGCGTGTCCACCAGCCTCGCCTTCTTCACCGCGGCGACGAGGGTGGAGAGTTCCGGGTTGTTCGACGCGGCGGTTGCCACCGGGTCCTTCGCCATCCCCTCCAGGCTCCCCGCGCCCTCCTTCGGTACGGAGGAGCAGGCGGGGCCGTACGGTTCGGCGGGCGCCGCCGCCCCGGCCTGCGGAGCGAAAAGAACGCCAGCGAGGCGGGGAAGGCGAGGGCGGCGGCGGCCGCGGCGGTGCGCTGCAGACGGGTGGGCGTCATGTGGTCTCCTCCGGACGTCCCTCGGGGTGAGCGAGGGATGGTGGTCTCCGTCGCTCCCACGTTCCCGCGCTCCCGCCGGATCGGCCTGCCGCGTCGGTTCTGCGTCGAAAGGCCCGGTTGCCGGGAGCGGGAGTGGTGCCGGGGGCGACGGGAGAGAGAGGGGAGGAGTTCCGGCCCCGCTCGTGACATCGAATGCCGGGGCGGGGGCAAGGGGATGACATGAATACCCGTTCAGTAGCAGCGCAGGGACGCGGTCACGCCCGAAGAGCCGCGAACAGCAAGGCGGTCGAGGCAGGTGCCCGCGCGGGGTTCGTCGCCCGCGGCGCGATCTACGCCCTCGTGGGCGCCCTCGCCCTGCGGATAGCGTTGTCCGGCGGCGGGAAACAGGCCGACCGGGGCGGCGCGATCGCCGAGATATCCGAGAAGCCCTTCGGGAAGATCCTGTTGTGGGTCCTCGGCATCGCCCTGGTGGGGATGGCCCTGTGGAGGCTGTCCGAGGCACTGTTCGGCTCGGTGGGGCCGGACGGACACAAGCCGACGAAGCGGGCCATGGCGGCGGGCCGCTTCGTCTTCTACGGATGCGTCGCCTACTCCGTCCTGTCCTTCGCGGCCGGCGACACGGGCAGTGGCGGCGGCTCGTCCGACAAGCAGTCCCAGGACGTCACCGCCATGGCGCTCGGCTGGCCGGGCGGTCAGTGGATCGTCGGGATCGCCGGCGTCGGCGTGGCCTGCGCGGGGCTCTGGATCGCGGTCCGCGCGATGATGCGGAAGTACCGCAAGCACCTGAAGATGTCCACGATGTCCCAGCGGGTCCGGCAGACGGTCGACTTCACCGGCGTCTTCGGCGGCACGGCCCGCGGCGTCGTCTTCGCCACCGCGGGCGGCTTCGCGGTGGCCGCCGCCATCGAGCACCAGGCCGACCGGACCAAGGGCATGGATGACACGCTGCGCTCCTTCGCCGACACCCCGGCGGGCCCGTGGCTGCTCGTGGTGATCGCCCTCGGGCTCGTCGCGTTCGGCGTGTTCTCCTGGGCCAACGCCCGCTACCGCAAGGTCTGAGGGGCTCACCGCCCGAGCATGCCGCCCGCCGCCGCACTCCGGCGGGCGGCGTCGGCCTCCCGCTCGGCCTCCTCCGGGTGGCGGCGGCGCCAGTACGGGTTGTCGTGCGGCAGCCCGCCGGTCACCCGCCCGTACATCCCGAACGTCAGGATCAGCAGCCCCATCACGAAGCTGAAGACGACGTTCGACATGCCGAAGTCCAGGATGTTCGCGGACCGGTCGAGGATGAAGAGGTGCACGAAGCCGCTGAGCACGAACAGCGTGCCGATCGTCATGTTCAGGGTGGAGGCGACGTTGCCGCCCACGACGGCTCCGGCGAGGAGCAGCCCGCCGACCACCAGCGAGATCAGACTCAGCAGCCCGTTGGTGGACAATCCGGCGATGCTCTCGCCACTGGTGTCGAAGAAGCCCAGTTTCCGGGTGAAGCCGAGGATGCCGAAGGTCACCAGGATGGCGCCGCACAGCCCCGCGCCCATCCGGTACACCTTCGCCAGCCGATGATCGACGGGGAGTTCGTCCCTCAGTTTCATGACCGTCTCCTTCATCCCGCACGGGCACAGTCCCTGCGGGCCGGTTCCTGCGGGTGGGGTCCGACCGGTACGGGAGGGCCCGCCCGCACGGCTCGGGCGGGCGCGGTCCCGGAGCGCGGAAACAGCAGCAGATCCACGCCCGGTCCTCAGCGAACAGCTCCGCAGCCCGCCCGGCAACATGCGTCGTTTTCGCATCGTATGGTGGGTTGATGGACCCGACAGGCGACCTGTTGCCCACGGCGCCGCCGGTGGGTGGCCTCACCACCGGCGCGGTGGCCCGCCTCCTGGGCGTCGCGCCCACCACCCTGCGCTCGTGGGACCGCCGCTACGGCCTCGGCCCGGCCGCGCGGGAGGACGGCCGGCACCGCCGCTGGACCGCCGCCGACATCGCCGTCCTGCGGGCCATGTGCCGGCTCACGAGCGCGGGTCTGCCGCCCGCAGAAGCCGCCCGTGCCGTCCTCGCCGGGCAGACCCCTGCCCCGGCCCCGACGCCGGGACGCGCCTCACCGGCTCCCGGACCGCTTCCGCCGGGCCGGGCCCGCCGGGAGTGCCGCGGCCTGGCCCGCGCCGCCGCCCGGCTGGCCGGGCCGGCCATGGACGAACTGCTCACCGCCGCGCTCGACCGGTACGGCCTGCCGGCCGCGTGGGACGAGGTGATCATGCCCGTGCTGCACGCGGTGGGCCGGAGGTGGGAGTCGGCGGGGGAGCGGTACATCGAGGTCGAGCACCTGCTGTCGTGGCACGTCTCCGGCGCGCTGCGCAGAGTGCCGGCGCGGTCGCCCTCTCCCGGCGCGGGCCTCTCCCTGCTGGCCTGCGTGCCCGGCGAGACCCATTCGCTGGCCCTGGAGGCGCTTGCCGCCACCCTGGCCCACCAGGGTCTTCCCGTCAGCATGTTCGGTGCGGCGCTGCCGGTCGAGGCGCTGGTGGAGGCGGTTCGCCGTACCGGGCCGAACGCGGTGGTGCTCTGGGCGCAGTCCCCGGACACGGCTGACGGTGCGACGGTGGACCGGGTGGAGGCCATCGCGTGGGGCGTACGGGGCGCGCGGCGGAGGCCCGCCGTTCTGGTCGCCGGACCGGGCTGGGCCGGACGGCGACCGCCGGGAGCCCGTCATCTCTCCGGGCTGGCCCGCGCCGTGGACGTACTCGCCGCGCCGGTTGCGCGGTAGGCGTGCCCGCGCGGTGGCGCCGGGCCGTCGAGCGCGCCCGATCGTGGTGCGGGCCGGTGCGGGAGCCGGCCGCCGCCTCAGCGCAGGAAGTCCGCGAGCCCTGCCAGGAGCCGGTCCACGTCCTGCGTGTCGTTGTACGCGGACAGCCCCACGCGCAGGCCGCCGGTCTCACCGAGCCCCAGATGGCGGGACGCCTCCAGGGCGTAGAAGGAGCCGGCGGGGGCGTGGACCCCGGAGCGTGCGAGGAAGCGATAGGCGTCGGCCGGGTCCCGGCCTTCGAAGGTGAGCAGCAGGGTGGGGGTGCGCTCGGCGGCCCGTGACCGCACGGCCACCCCGCCCAGCTCGGCCACCTCCCGCTCGACGCGCTCCCGCAGCGCGCTCTCGTGGGCGTCGATCGCCGCGTACGCCGACCGCAGCCGCGCACGGCGCCCGCCCGGCGCGTCGGCCTCCGTGCCCAGACCGGCGATGAAGTCCACCGCCGCGCTGGTCCCGGCCATCATCTCGTAGGGCAGCGTGCCGAGTTCGAAGCGCTCCGGTACGGCGTCGGTGGACGGGGCCAGCTTGTCCGGGTGGAGGGTGTCGAGGAGTTCGGGCCGGGCGGCGAGCACACCGTGGTGCGGTCCGAAGAACTTGTACGGGGAGCAGACGAAGAAGTCCGCCCCGAGCCGTTCCACGTCCACGGTGTGGTGGGCCGTGAGGTGGACCCCGTCCACGTACAGCAACGCCCCCGCCCCGTGCACGAGTTCGGCGATGGCGGGGATGTCCGGACGGGTGCCGATCAGGTTGGACGCGCCGGTCACCGCGACCAGCCGGGTCCGCCCCGTGAGCTGGGCGGCGACGGACTCCGGCGGCAGCTCTCCGGTCGCCGGATCGAAGTCGGCCATCCGCACGATCGCCCCCGCCTGTTCGGCCGCCCGCAGCCACGGGCGGATGTTGGCGTCGTGGTCCAGGCGGCTGACCACCACCTCGTCGCCCGGAGCCCACCCGCGGGCCAGGGTGCGCGAGAAGTCGAAGGTGAGCTGGGTCGCGCTGCGGCCGAACACGATTCCGTCCGGCTCCGCACCCAGCAGATCCGCCATCGCGCGCCGGAATCCGAGGACGATCGCCTCGGCGTTGACCTCCCCGGGCAGGCCCGTGCCCCGGATCGACAGGGGCCCGCTCATCGCCTCGCCGATCGCGGCGGTGACGGAGGCCGGCGTCTGGGTGCCGCCCGGACCGTCGAAGTGCGCCGTGCCGGACCGCAGGGCGGGGAATTGCGCGCGCACCGCGCGGACGTCGTACGACAAGGGGACTCCTCGGTTCGGCCGGACTTCACTGCCGGGCTGCGCGGGGGGCCGGGTGCCGGGCCGCGCGCCGGACTTCGCCGTGATCATCGCAGGGCCGCGCGGGCCTGCGGAAGGAGCGGGGGCCCGGACGAGCGGGTCCCGGCCGGTGGGGCTGCCCCGGTGGAGCGCTCGGAAGACACCCCATTTCGCGCGGGCGCGCCGCCCCCGGATAATGCGTGCGCCTCCGCGTGAATGTCGTGTACCGGGGTGTCGGAATGCGCCGCATCTCGGCATGAAGATAATCCTACGAAAGAATGTCTCGCGCCGGTGAACCCGCCTCGGCCGCACGGTTTTTCGCCGCGGGGATCTCATGGGGAAAGCGACCGCCGATTCCGATGAGCGAGGGGCGGTTAAAGCCGGGCGATCGGGAAATAGATGATCTGGGCCGATGGGGACAGGGGGCATCGGTTCACGTCACGGCCGGAATTCATCGAAGCCGGGCGTCGGGAAATGGCCAGTGCGGTGCCCTGGCGACCGATGCGGGCCCATCACTCGCCAGCAGCCCCTGATCTGCGCCGATGTGATGTGGCGATCTCTCTCCTAGGCAAGGTCTCTCGTGGAGGGTCACGGATGGACGAGCGTGAAAGATCCGCCGATGGCGAAAATTATTCGGCTGCCTTTTCGGGTGGCCGGAATGGCAGGGTGGGTGATTACCCGGCTCGGATCATCCGGCTCACCGCATACCCGCTTCTGCTGCTCGCGGTCGTTCTCGTGGCGGGATCCGCATTGCGGCTGCGGTGGGATCCCGCATGGGTCAGTCCGCTTTTCCTGATCGGGGTCATCTCCTATCTGGCTCTCCTGGAACGGCTGATTCCTCACGACCGGACCTGGCATCCGGACGCCGGTGAATGGCGCTGGTACGGCATCTGGTTCCTGCTCACCATGGCCGGAAGCGGCCTGGCGCAACTCCTGGTCGCGGTGGCCGTGGGCCTGATCTCGCCACCGGAACCGACCCGCCACCTCGGGATCGAGATACCGGGCGCCCTGCTGACCGGCTCACTCGCCGGCTATCTCGTGCACCGGCTGGGCCACCGCAACGCCCTGCTCTGGCGGCTGCACGGGGTGCACCACGTTCCGGAGAAGGTCAACGTCGCCAACAACGGCGTCAATCACGTGCTGGACATCGTCCTGGCCCAGGGGCTCGTCCAGCTGACCCTGGCCCTCGTCGGATTCTCCCGGCCCGCGGTGCTGGTGGCGGGGCTCTTCGTCGCCGCCCAGGGCTACTTCGTCCACGCCAACATCGACGTCCGCATCGGGCCGCTCAACCACCTGCTGGCCAGCCCCGAGCAGCACCGCCTGCACCACAGCACCGACCTGTCCGAAGCCGGCCACTACGGCTCCGACCTGGCGTGCTGGGACCACCTCTTCGGCAGCTTCACCTGGTACCCCGGCCGCGAGCCCACCTCCGTCGGCCTCCACGACCCCACATCCTTCCCCGGCACCGGCGAGATCCTCGCCGCGCTCCTGCATCCCTGGCGGCGCCGACCCGCGCCGGGCGCCCGCCCGGAGTGATCGCCGCCCCCTGACGCTCCACCACGATCAGAGGAGTTCGCATGGCCGACGTGAACAACCGGGCCGCACGGAACAAGGTGGCGATCATCGGCATGGGCTGCCGCCTGCCCGGTGGCGCCTCGGACCACCGCGCCTACTGGCGAAATCTGGTGGCGGGCAAGGACTGCATCACGCCCACCCCGCCCGACCGGTACGACGTGCGTACGCTCGGCAGCCGGTTCCGCGACAAGCCCGGCCGCCTCATCGGCGGGCGCGGCGGGTACATCGACGGCTTCGACGAGTTCGACCCCGCGTTCTTCGGCATCAGTCCCCGCGAGGCCGACCACATGGACCCGCAACAGCGCAAGCTGCTCGAAGTGGCCTGGGAGGCCCTGGAGGACGGCGGCCAGCGGCCCGGCGACCTCGCCGGCGGCAACGTCGCGGTCTACGTCGGCGCCTTCACCCTGGACTACAAGATCCTGCAATTCGCCGATCTGGGCTTCACCTCGCTGGCCGCCCACACCGCGACCGGAACCATGATGACGATGGTCTCCAACCGCATCTCCTACTGCTTCGACTTCCGCGGCCCCAGCCTTTCCGTCGACACCGCCTGCAGCTCCTCCCTGGTCGCCGTCCACCTCGCCTGCCAGGCGCTGAACAGCGGGGAGAGCGACCTCGCGCTGGCCGGCGGCACCCTGCTGCACATGGCCCCGCAGTACACCGTGGCCGAGACGAAGGGCGGATTCCTGTCGCCCGAGGGCCGCTCCCGTACGTTCGACGCCGCCGCCGACGGCTACGTCCGGGCCGAAGGCGTCGGCCTGGTCGCCCTGAAGCGGCTGGAGGACGCCGTGCGGGACGGGGACCGGATCCACGCGGTGATCCTCGGCAGCGGCGTCAACCAGGACGGCCACACCAACGGCATCACCGTGCCCAGCCCCGACGCACAGGTCGACCTCATCCGCCGGGTCTGCGCGGAGGCGGGCATCACCCCCGGCGACCTCCAGTACATGGAGGCGCACGGCACCTCGACCCCCGTCGGCGACCCGATCGAGGCGAACGCCCTGGCCCGCGCGCTGGCCATCGGACGGGCTCCGGGCGCCCGCGCCTACGTCGGCTCGGTCAAGACGAACATCGGTCACACCGAATCCGCCGCCGGAGTCGCCGGGCTGATCAAGACCGTCCTGAGCCTCAAGCACCGGATGATCCCGCCCCACATCAACCTCGAGAACCTCAACCCCGCCATCGACCCGGCCACCCTGCCGTACGAGATCCCCACCCGGCCCACCGCCTGGCCCGACCACGAGGGACCCGCCCGCGCCGGGGTCAACTCCTTCGGCTTCGGCGGCACCAACGCCCATGTCGTCCTGGAGGAGGCCCCGGCGGCCCCGCCGTCCCCGGCGGACGGGGACACGGCCGCACCCATTGGCCGGGCCTGGAGCATCCTGCCGCTCAGCGCCCGCCGCCCGGACGCCCTGACGGAGATGGCGGCCGGTATCCGGGCCGAGCTGGCGGGCGAGAACGGCCCGGCCGTGGCCCTCGACGACCTCGGCCACACCCTGGCCCACCGCCGCCAGCACCTGCCCGAGCGGCTCTCCGTCGCCTACTCCACCCGCGCCTCCCTCGACGAGGCGCTCGCCGCCCACCAGCGCGGCGAACCCCACCCGCGGGTCGTCCGCGGCCGGGCGCGGGACGCCGCCGACCGCGGAATCGTCCAGGTCTTCACCGGCATGGGCCCCCAGTGGTGGGGCATGGGCCGCCAACTCCTCGAACGGGAACCGGTCTTCCGTGACGCGGTCCTCGCGTGCGACGGGGCGATGCGCGAGTTCGCCGACTGGTCCCTCATCGAAGAGATGACCGCCGACGAGCAGGCCTCCCGGATGAGCGAGACCTGGCTCGCCCAGCCCGCGAACTTCGCCCTCCAGGTCGGCCTGGCCGCCCTGTGGCGGTCCCACGGGGTGCGTCCCGACGCCGTGGTCGGCCACAGCACCGGCGAGATCGCCGCCTTCCACGAGGCCGGGGTCTACTCCCTGCGGGACGCGGCCAGGATCGCCGTGCACCGCAGCAGGCTCCAGCAGACCCTGGCCGGGACCGGTGGCATGCTCGCCGTCAGCCTCTCCGAGGACGAGGCGGAGCGCCGGGTACGCCCCTACGCCGACCGGGTCTCCATCGCCGCCGTCAACAGCCCCACCGCGATCACGCTGGCCGGGGACGAGGCCGCACTGGCCCTGCTGGCCGAGGAGCTGCGGGCCGAGCAGCAGTTCGCGAAGTTCCTCACCGTCGAAGTGCCCTACCACAGCGTCGCCATGGAGCGCATCAAGGACGAACTCCTCGACTCGCTGGCCGCGTTGGAACCGCGACCGGCGCAGGTCCCGCTGTACCTCACCGGGACCGGGGGAACCGCGCGGGGCGAGGAACTGGACGCCGCCTACTGGTGGAAGAACGTCCGCGACCGGGTGCGCTTCCGGTCGGCGGTCGACCGCATCGCCGACGACGGCCACCAGATCTTCCTGGAGCTCGGCCCGCACCCGGTCCTCGGCCACGCGATCCGCGAATGCCTCGACGCCGCCTCCGCGTCCGGGCTCACCCTGCCCTCCATCCGCCGCCGCGAGGACGAGCGTGAACGCTTCGCGGCCTCGCTCGGCTCCCTGCACACCCTCGGCGTCCCGATCGACTGGGACCTGCTCCAGCCCGCCGGCCGCCCGGTCACGCTGCCCCGCCACCCCTTCCGGCGCGACCGCCACTGGACCGAGCCCCGGACCGTCGCCCAGGTCCGCCTCGGCCACCGCGACCACCCGCTCCTCGGCCGCCGGACCGACGCCACCGAACCCACCTGGCTGGCCCGCCTGGACACCGAGGACCTGCCCTACCTCGCGGACCACCGCATCCAGGACACCGTGGTCTTCCCCGCCGCCGGCTACCTGGAGATGGCGGCCCAGGCGGTCCTGCGGCTCACCGGAGGCACCACCGCCACCCTCGCCGACATCGACCTGCGCAAGGCGCTCTTCCTGCCGGACGGTGAGGACCGCACCGTGGAGGTGTCGCTCTCCCTGGAGAACGCCGCCTTCACCATCGCCTCCCCGGCCGGGGACGACGGCGAGCGGACCGTGCACGCCGCCGGAGTCGTCCGCGCCGGGCAGCGTCGCCGCACCACCGGCCCGCTGGACGCCGCCGCGATCCGGGCCAGGTCGCTCCGCCACCTCGAAGGACCCGACTGCTACTCCGCGCTGGCCACCCTCGGCTACCACTACGGCCCCGCCTTCCAGGCCCTGGAGGAGGTCTGGATCGGCGGAGGCGAAGTCCTCGCCCGCATCCGCCCGCCCCACGCGATCGACGGCGCCGCCGCCGGCCACCACCTCCACCCCGTGCTCCTCGACGCCTGCTTCCAGGCCCTCCTGGCCCCACTGATCCTCCGGGGCCCCGAACCCGGCACCGGAATCAGGCTGCCGCTCTCCCTGGACGAGGTCGCCCTCGAACCCGTGGGGGACCAGCCGTTCTGGGCGCACGCCACCCTGCGCGCCGCCGACGCGGACACCACCCTCGGCGACATCGCGCTGTACGCCGACGACGGCACCCCGCTCGGCCGCGTCCAGGGTTTCCGCGCCGCCGACGTGGAGAAGGCCGCCACCGCCGTCGCCCGCACCACGATCGACTCCTGGCTGGCCGAACCCGTCTGGACCGACTGCCCGCCGCTGCCCGCCGAGGATGCCGGTGGACAGCGGCGGGACGGGCACCCCATCGGCGTACACGACGGGTCGACGGTCCACGAGGGCGATGCGCGTCCCGCCTCGGCGGCCACCACCGCACCCGCCCACGACTGGCTGCTCCTCGCCGACGACGGGGGCGTCGCGGACGCCTTCGCCGCCCTGGCCGCCGCCCGCGGCGAACGCTGCCGCCTGGTCCGTACCGGAGCCGCCTACACGGCCTCCGGCGACGGCGCCACGTACACCGTCGACCCCGCGTCCGACGCCGACCTGAGCCGTCTGTTCGCGGACCTCGACCGGGACGGCGGCCCCTTCCGGGGAGCCGTTCTGCACCTGTGGAACCTCGACGCGCCCGCCCTCGCCGACTGCGACCGCACCGCTCTGCGCGACCACACCGGAGCGGGCGCGTACTCCCTGGTCGCCCTCGCCCGCCTGCTGGCCGCACGGGGAGGGGGCGGCCGTCTGCACATCGTCACCCGGGGGGCCCAGCCCGCACGGCCCGGCGAGGGGCCCGAACCGCTCGGAGCGCCCGCCTGGGGCATCGGCCGCGTACTGCGCCACCAGGAGCTGACCGACCACCCCGGCAAGCTCATCGACCTCGACCCGCGCCGGCGGCCCGGGCGCGACGGTGACCGCGTCGAGGCCGCGGCACTCCTGGCGGAGGTGCTGAGCGACGACGAGGAGGAGATCGCGCTGCGCGACGGCGTCCGCCGTACCAGCCGCCTCCGTCCCGCCGGGGACCTGACCCGCCCGCTGCCGCCGCGCCTGCGGCCCGACGGGACCTACCTGGTCACCGGCGCGTTCGGCGCGCTCGGCCGCCTGCTGTGCCGCACCCTCGTACGCCGGGGTGCCCGCAGGATCGTCCTGGTCGGGCGCACCCCCGTCCCGGCCCGTGAGAAGTGGGCGGGCACCGACCCCGCGACCGCGGAGGGCCGGGCCGTGGCCCTGCTCCGCGAACTGGAGACGCTCGGCGCGCAGCCCGTCCCGGCGGCGTTCGACATCACCGACGAGGACGCCCTGACCACGTGGCTCGACGCCCACCGGCACAGCGGGGCACCGCCCGTACGCGGGGTGTTCCACCTCGCGGGACAGGTCCGCGACACGCTCGTCGCCGAGCTCGACCGGGCCGCCTTCGACGCCGTGCACGACCCCAAGACCGTCGGCGCCCACCTCCTGCACCGGCACCTGCGGGACGAACCCCTCGACCACTTCGTGCTCTTCGCGTCGATCGCCTCGCTGCTGACCACCGCGGGCCAGACCAACTACGCCGCCGGGAACGCCTTCCTGGACTCCCTCGCCCACCACCGCCGCGCGCTGGGTCTGCCCGGACTCAGCCTGGACTGGGGGCCCTGGGCCACCGGCATGATCGAGGAACTCGGCCTGGTCGACCACTACCTGCACAGCCGGGGCATGAGCTCGCTCTCCCCGGAGGCCGGCATGGCCGTCCTGGAACGCGTCATCGGCCAGGACCACGCCCAGCTGGTCGTCGCCACCGTCGTCGACTGGCCGGTCTTCCTCGCCTGGTACCCGTCACCGCCGCCGCTGGTCGCCGAGCTCGCGGCAGCCGCCGCGCCGCCCGCCGGCGCCGTCTCCGGCGGCGGATTCCTCGACACGTTCCGCGCCGCCGACGGGGAGACCCGCCGCACCCTGGTCACCGAGCGGTTCGCCGCGCTCTCGGCCGCCGTGCTGCGGACCGGAGCCGACCGCATCGACCCCGCCACCGGCCTCGGCGAACTCGGCCTCGACTCGCTCCTCGCCATGGAACTGCGGGCCCGTATCCACGCCGAACTCGGTGTCGCCCTGCCCGTGGTCGCCCTGCTCAGCGGCACCCCCGCCGGAGAGCTCTCCGCCCAGCTCCACGACGGCCTCGCCGCCCTGGCCTCGGCGGACGGAGGAGGCGGAGCGGCCGGCGCGGTCGAACTCCACACCGACGAGCGGGAGTACCCGCTGACCCAGAACCAGAAGGCGCTCTGGTTCCTCAAGCACCTCAACCCCGACGGCTACGCGTACAACATCGGCGGAGCCGTCGAGGTGAACGCCGCCCTCGAACCCGACCTGATGTTCGAGGCCGTCCGCCGCCTCATCGCCCGCCACCCCGCACTCCGCACCACCTTCCACCTGGTGGACGGCCAAGCCGTGCAGCGGGTCTCCGAGGACGCCCCGAGCGACCTCGCCCTCTTCGACGTCCAGGGCGAGGACTGGGAGACCATCCACGCCACGATCGTCCAGGAGTACCGCAAGCCCTACGACCTGGCCCACGACCCCCTGGTCCGCTTCCGCCTCTTCAAGCGCGCACCGGACCGCTGGATCATCATGAAGGCCGTCCACCACATCGTCTCCGACGCCATCTCCACCTTCACCTTCATCGAGGAACTCCTCAGCGTCTACGAGGCGTTGCGGCGCAACCAGGAGCCCCAGCTCCCACCGGTCGAGGCCCGCTACCTCGACTTCCTCAACCAGCAGAACACCTTCCTGGCCGGGCCCGAGGCGGCCGGCATGCTCGACTACTGGCGCTCGCACCTGCCGGACGAGGTCCCGCTGCTGGACCTCCCCGTCGACAAGCCGCGCCCGGCGGTCCAGACCCACAACGGGGCCTCCGCGTTCTTCGTCCTGGACGACGAACTGAGCGCCCGCGTCCACACCCTGGCCCGTGCGCACGGCGTCACGCCGTTCATGGTGCTGCTGAGCGCCTACTACCTCCTGCTGCACCGCTACTCCGGGCAGGACCACCTCGTCGTCGGCAGCCCGGTGACCGGCCGCACCCGGCAGGACTTCGCCTCGGTGTACGGCTACTTCGTCAACCCGCTGCCCCTGCACGCCGACCTGTCCGGTGACCCGACCGTCGCCGAACTGCTGCAACAGGTCCGCCGTACGGTGCTCGGCGGCCTGGACAACCAGGAGTACCCCTTCGTCCTCCTCGTCGAGGAGCTGGGCCTCCAGCACGACCCCAGCCGCTCCGCCGTCTTCCAGGCGATGTTCATCCTCCTCACCCACAAGGTCGCGGCCGAACAGTACGGCTACCGGCTGGAGTACATCGAACTACCCGAGGAGGAGGGGCAGTTCGACATAACCCTGTCCGCCTACGAGGACGAGGCCGAGGGCCGCTTCCACTGCGTGTTCAAGTACAACACCGACCTCTTCCTCCCCGAGACCATGCGCCGCATGGCCGCCCACTACACCCGTCTTCTGGACCGCATGACCCGTGTGCCGGGCGAACGGCCCGCCTCCCGCCTGGAGATGCTCGGGGACCACGAGCGCGAGCGGCTCGTGGGGGAGTGGAGCCTCCCGGCCCTGCCGCTCCCCGGCCACCGGGAGGACGAGCCGTTCACCCCGGTCCACGCCGTGATCGCCCGTGCCGCCGCCGACCACCCCGAGACCACCGCCGTCATCCTGCCCTCCCCGCACGGGGACGCGTACCGGCTGACCTACGCGGAGCTGGACCGGCGGGCCGAGGACACCGCCGCCCGGCTGCGGACGCTCGGTGTCGGCGAGGGCTCGGTGGTGGTGCTGTGCCTGGAGAAGTCACCCGAGCTGATCGTCGCCCTGCTCGCCGTCCTCAAGACCGGCGCGGCCTACCTCCCGCTCCGCCCCGACCAGCCCGCCGACCGGCTCGCCCGGCTCGTGTCGGCCACCGGCGCGGAACTGGTCCTCGTCGAGGACGGAGCCGGAAACGGGCGGACGAGGGACCCGGCCGCCCCGACGCTCACCCTCGCCGCGCTCCGCGGCACCCCGTCGCACCCCGCCGGGGCACCGTGCGCGACCGACCCGGACGCGCCCGCCTACATCATCACCACCTCCGGTTCCACCGGCCGGCCCAAGGCCGTTCGCGTCAGCCACCGCAACCTCGCCTCCGCCTACGGTGCATGGCGCCAGGAATACCGGCTGGAGACCGAGGTCCGCACCCACCTCCAGATGGCCGAACCGGCCTTCGACGTGTTCACGGGCGACCTGGTGCGCGCCCTCTGCTCGGGCGGCACGCTCGTCCTGGCCGACCGCGACCTCCTCTTCGACACGACCCGGCTGTACCGCACGATGCGTCAGGAGCGGGTGGACTGCGCGGAGTTCGTGCCCGCCGTCGTACGCGGTCTGATGGACCACTGCGAACGGGAAGGGCTGCGGCTGGACTTCCTGCGGCTCCTGGTGGTCGGTTCGGACGCCTGGAACGTGGGGGAGTACCGGCGGCTGGCCGAGCTGTGCGGACCCGGCACCCGCCTCGTCAACTCCTACGGCCTCACCGAGGCCACCATCGACAGCGCCTGCTTCGAGGGGCCCGTCGACGACCTCGAACCCGGCACGATGGTCCCGATCGGCCGGCCCCTGTCCAACAGCGTCCTGCACATCCTCGACGCCCACGGCGAACCGGTCCCGCCCGGCGTGCCCGGCGAACTCTGGATCGGCGGCGACGGCGTCGCCCTCGGCTACGCCGGAGACCCCGGGCAGACCGCCGAGCGTTTCGTCACCCGGACGCTCTCCGGGGCTGCCGACGCCCGCCCCGAACGGCTCTACCGCACCGGTGACATCGCCCGCTGGGACGCGCACGGCCGGGTCCACCTGCTCGGCCGCACCGACGGCCAGGTCAAGCTGCGCGGCCACCGCATCGAGATCGGCGAGATCGAGACGCACCTCGCCCAGTGGCCCCGGCTCACCCGCGCCGTCGTCACCGTACGCACCGACACCGGGGGAGACGCGGCCCTGTGCGCCTACTGCGTGCCGGAGGCCGGCGCGACCCTGGACGTCCGGGCCCTGCGCCGCCACCTCGCCCGCTCCCTGCCCTCGTACATGATCCCGTCCCACTTCACCGAGCTGCCCGCCCTGCCGCTGACCGCCAACGGCAAGGTCGACACGGCCGCCCTGCCCGCCCCCCGCGCCGGAGCCGGCGACCGGCCCCACGAGGAACCCGTCACGCTCTACGAGATCAGCCTCGCCCGGCACTGGAAGACCCTCCTCGGCCGCGAACAGATCGGTCTGGAGGACGACTTCTTCGAACTCGGCGGCAGCTCGATCAAACTCATCGAACTCCTCCACCACCTGCGCACCGAGTTCGGCGTCGGCGTCCCCGTCAGCAGGCTCTACCAGGTCACCACCCTGCACGGGATGGCCGCCACCGTCGAGGACGTCCTGCTCGGAGCGAGCGCCGAGGAACTGCCCAGCCTCACCTTCAACCCCGGACAGGACACCGCGCTCTTCTGCTTCCCGCCCGCCGGCGGCCACGGACTCGTCTACCGCGGTCTCGCCGCCCACCTTCCCGGCCTCGCCGTCATCGGCTTCAACTACCTCCCCGGTGACGACAAGCCGGCCCGGTACGCCGACCTCATCGAGGCCGACCGGCCGGACGGCCCCTACCTGCTCCTCGGCTACTCCCTCGGCGGCAACCTCGCCTTCGAGACCGCCAAGGAACTCGAGAGGCGCGGCCGCAGCGTCGCCCACGTCGTCATCATCGACTCCCGCCGCATCCTCACCGCCTACGAACCGGACGCCTCCGGCATCGCCGCCTTCGAGGCCGAACTCGCCGACCACGTACGCAAACACACCGGGTCCGAGGCCGTCACCCACGAGACCCTCGCCCACGCCGCCGAGTACCTCGCCTTCTGCGGGCGCACCCCCAACACCGGCACCGTCGCCGCGACGGTCACCGTCATCACCGACGAGGAGAAGTCCGCCCTCTACGCGGCCGGGGAGCACGGCACCTGGCACGGCAGCTCCACCGGGGCCACCGCCGTCCTCCGCGGCTCCGGGGTCCACGCCGACATGCTCGACGCCGAACACCTGGCGCGCAACGCCGAGCTGGTGCGCTCCACCCTCACGGGGGGCGCGCCCCATGGCGGATGACGACTCCACCGACTGGACCACGAGGGAACGCGCCCCCGGCGCCCCGCCCCGCGTCATCGTCGTCGGCGCGGGCGTGGCCGGCCTCTCCACCGGCTGCTACGCGCAGATGAGCGGGGCCAGGACCCGTGTCTTCGAGAAGCACGTGCTGCCGGGCGGCTGCTGCACCGCCTGGTCGCGCGACGGCTACCTCTTCGACTACTGCATCGAATGGCTCATCGGCACCGCCCCCGGCAACGACGCGCACCAGGTGTGGGCCGAACTCGGTGCGCTGGACGGCAAGTCCGTCACCAACTTCGAGCTGTTCAACAAGGTCGAGGATCCCTCCGGCCGGTCGGTGTTCTTCTACAACGACCCCGACCGCCTGGAGGCCCACCTCCTGGACGTCTCACCCGCCGACGGCCCCCTCATCCGGGCCTTCACCCGCGACCTGCGACGCTTCATCGACATCGAGCTGTACCCGTTCCTGACCGCGCCCGCCCTGCGGACCGCACGGGAGAGGGCGCGGACCCTGCGCACGGTGCTGCCCGCGTTCCGGCTGTTCTGGCGGACCGCCGCCACCCCGATGCACACCTTCGCCGACCGGTTCCAGGACCCGCTGCTGCGCACGGCGTTCCGCAACATCTTCTTCCAGGACCCGGAGGGATTCCCCCTGCTGCCGTACCTCTTCAACATGGCGGCCGCCCACCACGGCAACGCGGGCTTCCCCCAGGGCGGTTCGCTCGGACTTGCCCGCTCGATCGAGGAACGCTACCGGGGCCTGGGCGGCACGATCACCTACCGGGCCCGCACCGAACGCGTCCTCGTCGAGAACGACCGGGCCATCGGCATCGAACTCCGCAACGGAAAAAGGTACTTCGCCGAACACGTGGTCTCCGCCTGCGACGGCCACACCACCGTCTACGGGCTGCTCGGCGGCCGGTACACCGGACCCCGCATCGACAAGCTCTACACCGACCTCCTCCACCGCCCCGGAACCCTCTTCCCCGCCGTCGTCTCCGCCTTCGTCGGCCTGCGCGGCGATCCGGACCCCGCCGAGGCGCACAGCACCACCCACCTCCTGGCCCCCGACGACGCGGCCCACCTCCCCGGTGCCCTCCAGGACAGCCTCGTCGTCCAGGCCCGCTCCCGCTACTCCGACGGTTTCGCACCGCCGGGCCACTCCGTCCTGCACTGCACCTACTTCAGCGACTACGCCCACTGGAAGAACCTGCGCACCAGGGACCGCAAGGAGTACCGCCGGCGCAAGCGCGAAGTCGCCGACTTCGTCCGGGACTTCCTGGAGCGCCGCACCCCCGGCACCGCCGACCGCATCGACATCGTCGAGGTCGCCACCCCCGCCACCACCCACCGCTACACCGGCAACCTCAACGGCTCCATCCTCGCCTGGAAGGCATTCTCCGACGCCGACGACGTCGCCGCCCGCCTGGTCGGCAAGGACCGGATGCGGCTGCCCGGACTGAGCGGCTTCTCCATGGCCGGGCAGTGGGTCGGCATGGGCGGACTGATCCGGGCCGCCTCCACCGGCCGCTTCGCCGTCCAGTACCTCTGCCGCGAACTCGGACTGGAATTCCGGGCGTGGGAGAGCAAGGGGAGCGAGCCCTGGCACCCCGGAAAGCTGGGGCACCTGCCCCAGCTCGACCGGTGGTCCGCACGGGAGAGGAAGGACTCATGAGCGGCCGTGCCACCGCCTCGGGGACGGGCGGCGACCGGCCCAGGGAGACGATGATCATCATCGGGGCGGGGCTCGGCGGCCTCTCCACCGGCTGCTACGCCCAGATGAACGGCTACCGGACCCGCATCCTGGAGATGCACGAGATCCCCGGCGGTTGCTGCACCGCCTGGGAGCGCGGCGGTTTCACCCTGGACGCCTGCGTCAGCTGGCTCCTCGGCAGCGGACCCGGCAACGAGATGCACCAGATCTGGCTGGAGCTCGGCGCCCTCCAGGGCAAGGAGATCCGCCACTTCGACGTCTTCAACATCGTGCGCGGCACGGACGGACGGGCCGTCCACTTCTACTCCGACCCGGACCGCCTCGAAGCCCACCTCATCGACATCTCGCCCGCCGACGCCCGCCTCGTGCGCACGTTCTGCCGGCAGCTCCGCAGCTTCCGCAAGGCGCTCGCGGTCTACCCCTTCCTCAAGCCCGTCGGACTGATGGGACGCGTGGAGCGCTGGCGGATGCTCGCCTCCTTCCTCCCGTACGTCAACGCGGTCCGCACCACGATCACCGTCCTGATGACCGACTTCTCCCAGAAGTTCACGGACCCGCTCCTCCGGGAGGCGTTCAACTTCATCCTGTACGAGAAGCACCCGGCCTTCCCCGTCCTCCCGTTCCACTTCCAGCTCGCCTCGCACGCCAACCTCTCCGCGGGCGTCCCCGAGGGCGGCTCCCTGGGTCTCGCCGAGTCCATCGAGGCCCGCTACCGCCGCCTCGGCGGCGAGGTCACGTACAACACGAAGGTCGAGTCGGTGATCGTCGAGGACGACCGGGCGGTCGGCGTCCGGCTCAGCGACGGCGGGGAAATGCGCGCCGACATCGTCGTGTCCGCCTGCGACGGCTACACCACCACCATGAAGTTCCTGGACGGCGCGTACCTGGGCGAGGACTACCGCAAGCTCTACACCGAGACCATCCACGAACCCGGCATGGTCTTCCCCGGCTACTTCACCCTCTTCCTCGGCCTCTCCCGCCCGTTCCCCGAGGGGGACCCCTGCACGACGCACCTCATCGACGAGGCGATGGCGGCTGAGCTGACCGGCATCCGCCATCCCAGCGTCAACGTCCAGTTCCGCAGCCGCCACTACCCCGAGCTGTCCCCGGAGGGCACCACCGTCGTCTACGCCACCTACTTCTGCGACATCGCCCCCTGGCGCGCCCTGGACGAGGGCCCCGAACAGGTCACCCGCACCCGGGGCGGCCAGAAGCTGCACACCCTGCCGGTACGCCACGGGCGCGGCTACTACGCGGCGAAGCGGCGGGCCCGCGAGGCGCTCATCGACTTCCTGGAGCAGCGCCACCCCGGCCTGCGGGACGCGATCGTCGTCCGCGACGTCTCCAGCCCCCTCACCCAGGTCCGCTACACCGGCAACTACGACGGGACCGTCCTCGGCTGGCAGCCCTTCGTCGAGAGCGGCGAGACCCTGGAGGAGCTGATCAAGAAGCACGGGCCCGGCCTGCCCGGACTGCGGAACTTCTATCAGTCCGGCGTCTGGGCCACCACCGGCGGCCTCATCCGCGCCGCCGCGGCCGGCCGCCACGTCATGCAGTTCGTCTGCCGCGACGACGGCAAGCCCTTCACCGCGTCGCTCGACCGCACCGCACCCCCACCGACCCACCGGGTCATCCCCGTGCCCGTCCGCCCCGCCGCACCACCGGAGAGGAAACGATGAAGATCGCGAAGTGGGTGGTCCGCGACCACGTCGAGGGCGTCCCCGACGTGGACCGGGTCTACGAGAAGGTCGTCGAGAACGTCGACGTCACCCTCGCCCCCGACGAGATGCTCCTGCGCACCCTGTACGTCTCGGTCGACCCCTACCTCCAGGGCATCGCCCTCGACACCCCGCTCGGCGGGCACATGGGCGCAGACTCGATCATGGAGGTGGTGGAAGCGGGTCCGCGTGCCGCCCACCGCGTCGGCGACCTCGTGCAGGGCTTCGGCGGCTGGCGCACCCATGTGATCTCGACGGGCGCCGCCGAACTCTGGCAGACCGGCACGTTCCCCATGGTCTTCCCGGCGTACCGCAGACTCGACCCCCGCTGGTACGACGACGAGCTGCCGCTGCCCACCGCCCTCAGCGTCCTGGGCGGCCCCGGTATGACCGCGTGGGGGACCCTCTCCAAGTACCTGACGGTCAGTCCCGGCCAGACCCTGGTGATCAGCGGGGCCTCCGGTGCGGTGGGCACCCTCGTCGGACAGCTCGCCGCGCTCGCGGGGGCGCGGGTCGTCGGCACCACCTCGTCCCCGGACAAGGCGGACTACCTCACGGGCCTCGGTTTCGACGCGGTGGTCGTCTACCGCCACGGGGACGACACCGACACCGTGCGCGAGGCGCTCACGCGGGCCGCCCCGGACGGCGTCGACCGGTACTTCGACAACCTCGGCGGTACGGTCACCGACGCGGTGTTCCCCCTGCTCAACATCGGCAGCAAGGTGGCGGTGTGCTGGCAGTGGGCGACCCAGGTCGCCAACGAGACCACCGGCCCCCGGCTGCTGCCCTACCTGATGTTCCCGCGCGCCACCGTGCGCGGCATCTTCTCCCTGGAGTGGTTCACCGAGGAGAACTGGCAGGCCCTCCACACCGACCTCGGCGGCCGCGTCCGGCGCGGCGAGGTCGCCTTCGACCACACCCTCCACCACGGCTTCGACAGCATCCCCGCCGCGTACGGCAGTCTCTACGCCGAGCGGGCGGCCAACCGGGGAAAGGTGCTCGTCGAACTCTGAGCGCGGCCCCTCGACGCGGCCCCTTCCCCGCACGCTCCGACGTCCCCGCACCGGGAGGCACTGTGACCACCGCCGACCCCACGGACCCCACGCACCCCGCCCCGGAGCCGATGCACCGTCTCCGCTTCGAGGAACCCGCACCGCCCCGGCCCGCCGAACTGCCCGGCGGCGCCCCCGCCTGGCTGGTGAGCCGGTACGCCGACGTCCGCCAGGTGCTCTCCGACCCGCGGTTCGGCCGGGCGCGGCTGTACGCGGCGGACGCGCCGGCCCTCTCCGGCGTACCGGACCTCGTGAACGACCCCGACCTGATGTTCAACCAGGACGGCCCCGACCATCTGCGACTGCGCCGCACCCTGCGGCGCGCGTTCACCCCGAGGGCCGTCGCCCGCTGGCGGCCGTGGATCGCCGCGATCGTGGAGGACCTGCTCGACCGGCTGGAGGCACGGGAGCAACCCGTCGACGTGGTGGGGGAGTTCGCCCTCCCGCTGCCGGTGGCGGTGATCAGCCGGCTGATGGGCCTGGACGAGTCCGCCTGGAGCCGGATGCGGCACTGGAGCGAGCACGCCTTCTCCGACGGCACCCACGACGGCGAGCACGTGGCCGCCGCCCTCGCGGAGTTCAGCGCCTTCGGCGCGGACCTCCTGGCCGAGCGGCGCCGGACGCCCGGCGACGACCTGGTCAGCGGCATCGTCGCAGCGGCCGACGAGGAAGGGGCCCTACCCGAGGCGCAGTTGGTCAGCCTGGTGTGCGGGCTGGTCGTCGGCGGCCACGACAGCACGATGACCATGCTCGGCAACGCGCTGCTCTATCTCCTGGGCGAACGCCGTGAGACCTGGCCCCGCATCGGCGCCGACGAGGAGGCCGCCGGACGCGTCGTGGACCGGCTCGTCCACCTCGTCCCGCTGGGCGACGACCGGGGGAGCACCCGGCACGCCGCCACCGACGTCGAGGTCGGCGGGGTGACGATCCCGGCCGGAGCGATCGTGATCGCCGACTGCGGCATGGCCAACCGCGACCCGGACGTCTTCCCGCCCGCGACCCTCCACGACCTCTTCGCGCCCCTGGAGGCCCCCACGCTCTCGTTCGGCGCGGGCCCCCACTACTGCCTGGGCGTCTGGCTGGCCCGCACCGAACTCCGGCTCGCCCTGCACCGGCTGGCCGCCCGCTTCCCGGAACTGCGCCTGGCCGCCCCCGCGGACGCCGTCGTCTGGCGGACGGGCACCACCTCCCGCAGCCCGCGGCGGCTCGGGGTCACCTGGTAGGGAGCTGGTCGGTGTGCGCCCGGCGCTCGGCGGCACCGGGCACCCTGCCCCGCCGGCCCGTCAGCCGCCCGCCACGACCATGGAAGGCGACGAAGCGTCGCTCAGGAGCAGTCGCGGCCCGGCGGCCGAAGGGCCGGCGGGGACGGTCCAGATGTCCGAGGCGCCCTTCGCCCGGCCCGGAAGGGCGTACGCGAGGGTGGAGGCGTCCAGCCACGCCGCCTGGTCGTCGACGCTGCGCGTCTCGGCGACGGGGGTCTCACGCATCGTCCTCAGGTCCAGGACATGCAGCCGCCACGGGTCGCGGGCCCCCTCGCGGACCCTCTTCTTGAAGGCGATCCGGGTGCCGTCGGGCGACAGGGACGGGCACTCGGCGTTCCGGCGCAGCGTGCGGGCCTTCCACGTCTTCATGTCGCCCTCGACCAGGTACGTCTTCCCCTTGGTGGCCACCGTGGCGTAGAAGCGGTTGTCGTCGTCCGCGAAGGTGATGCCCCAGTAGTTCACGTCCGGCGCGTGGTAGCGCCGCCCTTCGAGGTACAGCTGGAGCGTCTCCACGTTCTTGACCAGGTATCCGGTCCGGGTGTCGAGGATGCCGGTCCTCGTCGAGAAGGACGACGAGGCGTACGAGTCGCCGCTGACGAACAGCGTCCAGGCGACCATCCGCCCCGACGGGGAGACCCGCGCCCGGTTGGGTATGCCGCCGACCACGACGGTCTTGCGGGTGTTCAGCTTGCGGTCGAGGACGCGCACCTTCGTCTTCTGCGCGAGGCCGGGGTGGCTCGAGATACAGACGGCCGACGCTCCGCTCGCGTAGAAGCGGTCGCACGACAGCCCGGTGTTCCTGCTCCGCGCCCCGGCGGCCGTTCCCGTGCCGGAAGGGCTGTACGGCGCCGCGAGCACGTCGCCCTTCCGCGCCGCGTGGTACAGGCCGGGCGCCTCGTCGAGGGTGACGCCCGCGGCGGCGGAATCCGGCTTCCGGCCGTCGTCGTCGGCCGCCGCGACCGTGTAGCCGACGGCGACGGCCGCCAGCACGGCGGTGGCCGCCGTGAGAGCGGTGATCCGCGCGCGAAGGGAGAGGGGAGGCAGGCTCATGAGGGCTCCGGGGCGGTGACGGGGGCGTGGCCGGCGGGAGGGGGCGCGGCCGGCAGGAGGAAGCAGGCGAGGACGAGGACGGCGCCGAGGGCGACGGTGGCCAGGACGAGGGCGTGGTCCATGCCCCATACCGTCCAGACGGCTCCGAACCCGACGGACGCGAACAGGCGGCCGACGCTCTGGCCTGTCTGGAGCAGGGCCATCCCGCCCGCACGCCGGTCCGCCGGTACGACCGGTCCGCCGAGCGCCATGAGGACCCCGTCGGTCGCGGCGTAGAACGCGCCGTGCAGGACGAGGACCAGGATCGTGAGCGGCCAGCCGGCCACCGGGGAGAACAGGGCGACGTACACCCCGAGCAGTGCGCCATGGCCCAGCAGGTAGGGGACGCGGCGGCCGATCCGGTCGGCGGCCCGCCCGAACGGCACGGCGAGCAGCAGGTAGATGGCCGCGCTGCCGAGCGGGAGCAGCGGAAAGTACTCCACGTCGAGGGCGAGCCGTTTCTGCAGGACGAGGTAGAGGAACCCGTCTCCCACGCCGACGAGGCCGAGCGCCGTGGCCGCGAGAAGGATCCTGCGGAAGGCGGGGACACGGAAGAGGCGCAGGGTTTCCCGCAGGGTGGCCGCCGCGGCTCCCGGCGGGCGTGCCGGCGTGGCTTCGCGGCCGGGGACGAACGCGAAGAGGATGAACACCCCCAGCAGACCGAAGCAGAAGCTGACGACGAACACGGCGTCGTAGGCGTCGACGGTCGCCCACAGGACGGCGAAGGCGACGAGCGGGCCGAGCATGGCGCCCGTGGTGTCCATGGCCCGGTGCACTCCGAAGGCCCGGCCGAGGTCCCGCTCGTCGCAGCTCAGCGAGATCAGTGCGTCGCGCGGTGCCGTCCGTACGCCTTTGCCGACCCGGTCGGCCGCGAGCGTGGCGGAGAGGGCGGGGGTGGAGCTGCCCGCGAGGAGGAGTCCGAGTTTGCAGACGGTGGACAGCGCGTATCCGGTGCCGGCGACGAGCTTGTGCCGCTGCCAGCGGTCGGCCGCGTGCCCGCCGGCGAGTCTGACGAAGGCGGTGACGCCGTTGTAGAGGCCGTCGAGAAAGCCGAATTGCAGGGGGCTGAGTCCCAGGCCCAGGACGAGATAGAGAGGCAGGACGGCGGTGACCATCTCGGACGAGATGTCGGTGACGAGACTGACCGCGCCGAGCGCGACGACGGTGCCGGTGAGGCGCCTTCGCCCGGCGGGTCGTGCGGCTGGGGGTGTCCGGTCGGGGGCGGGGCCGTCCGGTGGACGGGCTCTGCCGGCGGCAAGGTACATACAGACGCTCCTGGGGCGCGGTGCCCGGAGCAACGGCCGCACGACCGTTGCTCCGGGTGGGTTCGCCGCCCGGTCATGGCCGGCCACCGGGGCACGGCGGCCGGACCACGACGGACGGTGCGGGGTTCGGTGACAGGTCCGGTGCGGAGGTCAGTGGCAGCTGTACGTCGGGCCGGTGTCCAGGACCGTCCCGTCGGTTCCGACGAACTTCGAGGTGAAGGTCGTGTCGGTGAAGTCGAGCTGCATCACACCGAACTTGTCCCAGATGCGCTTCTGGCTGTTCTTCTGCACGGTGTCGCCCTGGCCGTACAGGTCCTTGCCGCCCATGCCGCCGAGGATCTCGACGATGCCCTTGGGGTCCGCCGTGCCGTCCGGGAGCTGGGGGGCGAAGCGCTCGTAGTGGTGGTCGTGGCCGCTCAGCACCAGCTCGGTGCCGGCCGCCTGGAGCATGGACCAGACCGGTTTGCCCACGGGGTCGTTGCCGTGGCTTCCGGAGCTGAACAGCGGGTGGTGGAAGTACGCGGCGACGCACTTCTTGGTGTTCTTGGCGAGGTCGGCCTTCAGCCAGTCGAGCTGTTCGCGCTCGTCGAACCGGTTGGAGTTGAGGGCGACGAAGTGCCAGTTGCCGTAGTCGTAGCTGTACCACATCTTGCCCTGGGGGGTGGCGCGGTCACCGAAGTACTGCCGGTAGGCGACCTCGTCCTGGTTGTCCCAGTCGTCGTACGCCTCGTGGTTGCCGGGCACGGGGTGGGTCTTGTCCTTGAACTGGCCCCAGGACTTGTCGTAGTAGTTGCGGAAGTCCTCGATGTGGGCGTCGTCGTACTGGTTGTCGCCCATGGTGATGTAGAAGGCCGGGTCGATCGCCATGGCGCGTGCGGCGGTCTTGAAGTGCTGGCATCCCGGATCGCTCTTGTTGCACTGGTCGGCGATGTCACCGGCGCCGACCACGGTGAACGCGCCGTTGGGCGGCGGGTCGGTGGGAGTGGTCCCCCCGACGCTGCCGTACACGTCGGCCTCCCACAAGGAGTAGCCGTACGTGGTGCCGCGTGCGGTGCCGTACACGCGCAGATAGCGGCCCTTGCCGGTCAGGCCGGTCCAGGTGTCGGTCCCGCCGTTGCCCGCCGTCTCCGTGGCCAGTCGGGTCCAGTCGGTGCCGTTGGCCGAGATCTCCAGCCGGTACTGCTTCGCGTACGCGGCCTCCCAGTTGAGCACGACGCGGGAGACGGACGCTCCTTCGCCGAGGTCGATGCGGAGCCACTGCGGGTCCGAGCCTTCGTCACTGGCCCAGCGGGTGGTGGCGACGCCGTCGACGGCCTTGCCGGGGGTGAGGGTGGAGGTCTCGGAGGACGAGGCGGTGGCGGGCCTGCCGCGCGAGATCAGCGTCTCGGCGCCGGGCGGCTCCGTCGATCCCGGACCGGGCCGGGGGTCGGTGTCGATCCGGAATGCGTCGCCGTAGACGGACCAGGCCAGCGGCGTGGCGAGGTCCAGGTTGCCCGTTCCTCAGGAACACGCGCTGGGCGGTGTCGACACGGCTGGTGTCCTCGTGTGCCGCCTCCTTCTTCATCTCCACGACCCGCGCGTCGAGGAAGGCGTCGAGGTACGCGGTCTCATCGCCTCCCTCGGCCGGCGTACGGGCGTCGTTCCTGGCCTCGGCGCGGATGCTGTCGAAGCCCGACCGGCCGTGCATCACGATGGCGTCGTAGTAGACGAACTGCCCGAGCACCCGCAGCCCGTCGCTCTTCGCCCGTGACACGGAGGGGTCGAAGTAGACGCGGTCGCGCTCGTGTTCCTGGGCCGCCCGGAACTCGGGGGTGGCCGCGGCCTTCTCCCAGGCGGCCGTGAAGCCGGGGTCCAGACCCTCGTGGGAATCGCTCCCGTCGACCGCACGGAGTGCGGGGAGGTACTTGGCCAGCGGGTTGCCCGGCACCTGGGCCGTGTAGTACTCGACGAGTTCGAGCATGTCGTGCGTACCGGAGCAGAAGCCGACGATGCCGGCCGTGTAGCCGCGCCCGTCGCCGATGTCCTCGATGTAGTCGAACTGCTCGCGCCACTGGAGCGAGGAGTTCTCGGCCGTCGAGACGATCTGCATGGCGATTTCCTTCTTCACCGGATCGTCGAGGCCGGAAACCCCGGCCGCCTGTCCGGTGTTGAGGGCGACCGCGGCGGGGATCGCGGTCAGCGCCACGGCCAGGGCGATCCGCACGCCGGTGCGCCGCCGGCGGTGCGCGGGCCGGGGTGGTCGTTCCGAACGGGAGACGCGCCGGAAAATGCGGTGGGGCATACGCATGCGCATGCGGTTCTCCGATCTCTTGGGACGTGCCGCACGCCGGACGCACCGGTGCGCCGTGGGGGGCGTACGGACACAGCTCGGCCGGGGAGGCGAGCTCTATTAGGAAAGTTTCCTTTCCATTGAGTCGCGTCCATTGGAGCGCGCCGCCGCCCACCTTGCAAGGGTCATGACAATGAATATCCGGAGAGGTGGGGTGCGCGCCGGCGATGTTCGTACGCACGCTCGAATGGAGGTCGGTTGTGCGTATCTGTGCGGTCGGAGGTGCGCCGCCGCGACGGGAGCCGAGCGGCTTCTGTGGGTACGGGTGGCGGCCCGCTGACGCGCTGCGCGGGTGATGAGCAGGCGCGTCCGCTCAGCCGGCGGCCGCCACCTCGGGGCTCCCGCTCGGACGGTTCGCCCGGAGACGCGTGTGGGTCCAAAGCCCTCGGGCCATCACGGTTGAGTACCGGGCCGGAACTGTGGCCTCCGTCACAGCCAACGCGATCTTGTCCTGGTGAGATCGCCGGATGCTCGGTTTCCTCTTCGGTCTCCTGCCCTTCTGGGTCCGGGAGCCTCTGTTCATCGTGGTCGGGTCTGTTTTCGGCCTACGCATCATGTACCTGGCCCTCCACGACGGCTCATGGCCGGCAGCCGCGATCGGCGCGGTGTTCCTGCTGTTCACCGCGGTGCGCGTCCACACGGTGGTCCGGGCCCTCCGCGCCCGCCGCTCTCCTGGCCCGGCGGACGCGGAGGGCGGGCCAGGTCTGGCGGACGGGTCGGGCGCGGCGGACGGGCGGGGTTTCGCGGGCCCGGCGGATTCAACGACCGGGGCGGGTTCCGCGGGCAGGGCGAGTTCCGACGCCGGGGCGGGTTCCGCAGTTGGAGCGGGGCCCGACGCTCCCCAGGCGCAGCACCAGCCGCAGCCTTCGGCCGACCAGGGTCCGGCAGGGCAGGGGCTGACGGGGCAGGAGCCGGCGGGGCAGAGTGCCGCCTCGGTGGCTCCGGAGAAGGAACCCCACGCGGGGGCCCAGGTCTTCGCCGCCGTGGCGCTGTTCGCGGTGCTCGGGGCAGCGCTGTGGCTGGGCCCGCGTCTGGTGCCCTCCGACGTCGACAGCACGCCGGAGGCCGCCTCGTGCCCGCGGGCGGGGGGTGAGGAGCTGCCACCCGCCTACAGGAAGACGGCCCACGCCGTCACCGGCGCCGAACTGTGCAAGGTGCTCAACAGGCCGGGCCTGGCCAAGCTCCTCGGTACGCCGGCGGAAACCGCGACCGTGGCGTCCGGCTCCGACAACACCGCGCCCCTGACCGACGGGAGGGTCGCGCGGCCGGAGGCTCAGGTCCAGTTCGACACCTACACCGTGAACGTCTCGGTCACGTACAACGAGTTGTCGATGGCCCAGTACGTGAAGCTGATGAAGTTCGGGGAGGAGACGGACGTCAGGACGCTCTTGGTCCTCGGCCGGCCCGCAGTCCTCTCCTCGGACCACACCATGGCGATCGAGATCGACCTCGGCAGCGACGGAACCGGCGGACCCGTCGGGCAAGGCCCCCTGGCCAGAACGCTGTCCGTAGCCCTGGACGAGAAGGACCGGGGCGGCTACTGCGAACTCACCGTGTGGAGCGACTCCGGAACGCTTCCCGACGACAGCGCGCTCCTCGACATCGCCGGGACGGTTCTCCCGACGATCCCCACGACCTCCACGAGCTCCGAACGGACCGGGTGAACCTGCTGACAGGGTCCCTGCGGAGATCTTCCCCCTGGCCGACGAACGCGTCCATCACGGATGACCATCGAAAGGAACGCGAGCACCACCTCCGTGCGCGCTGCGAAGAGCGGCGCGGCACCTGAACTTCAGGCCATATCTGCTTGCGCGGAGAGCACTCCGGCTCCTTCGCCTTCGCCGAGTCCTCCTCCGGCTCACCTCCGCTGGCGCGGAGAGCACCGCATGTCCGGAGTCGGGTGCTGGTACACGGCCGGCTCACCTCCGCTCGCGCGGAGAGCACGTCCCGGAAATCCCCGAGAACATCGGGGACTGCGGCTCACCTCCGCTCGCGCGGAGAGCACGCGCCCGCCGTGAGCATCCGTTCGAGGTTCGCCGGCTCACCTCCGCTCGCGCGGAGAGCACCGGGCGGGCAGGGCCGTGGTGTTGATGGGCATCGGCTCACCTCCGCTCGCGCGGAGAGCACACACCCCAGGCCCCGCCCCTCACGGACGGGGCCGGCTCACCTCCGCTCGCGCGGAGAGCACGAAGCCCGCAAGGTTCAGGCCGGGCCCGAAGACGGCTCACCTCCGCTCGCGCGGAGAGCACCGACGGCCGGGCGCGCGTGCGCGCCCTACCAGCGGCTCACCTCCGCTCGCGCGGAGAGCACAACAACACCCACACGCAGCACGAGACGGTCGTCGGCTCACCTCCGCTCGCGCGGAGAGCACCCCGGTCCTGCGGTACGTGTACCGCTTCCACGCGGCTCACCTCCGCTCGCGCGGAGAGCACTGTGGTGGCGACGTTGCGCTGCGACTCGGCGACGGCTCACCTCCGCTCGCGCGGAGAGCACTCCGGCAGCACGAACCTGCCGTCCGGGCCGCGCGGCTCACCTCCGCTCGCGCGGAGAGCACATCCGGCCCAGTCCGGCGGCGGTGTGCCCGCGCGGCTCACCTCCGCTCGCGCGGAGAGCACGAGGCTCCTTCTCCGGTGCCGTGGGCGGGTGCCGGCTCACCTCCGCTCGCGCGGAGAGCACACCTGCCAGCCGTCGCCCTCGGGACCCTCGGGCGGCTCACCTCCGCTCGCGCGGAGAGCACATCACCGCCTCCGAACTCGGCGCCCTGGTCGGCGGCTCACCTCCGCTCGCGCGGAGAGCACGGCATCCGCCAGTACGAACCCAGCGAGCCGGACGGCTCACCTCGGCTCGCGCGGAGAGCACGCCTGCTGGTGGTAGCCGTACTCGTGCACGGCCGGCTCACCTCCGCTCGCGCGGAGAGCACCACCCGGGCATCGACGGTGTCCGCGTGCCGGATCGGCTCACCTCCGCTCGCGCGGAGAGCACCGCGTGCTTCTCGGCCCGGTCCAGGCGAGGGGCGGCTCACCTCCGCTCGCGCGGAGAGCACGCGGCGGTGGTCTGAGGCATGGTGACTTACTCCGGCTCACCTCCGCTCGCGCGGAGAGCACTGCCGGAGCCCCTTCATCGACCCGGACACCTTCGGCTCACCTCCGCTCGCGCGGAGAGCACGCGGCCTACCCCAAGTTCACCGAGGACCAGGTCGGCTCACCTCCGCTCGCGCGGAGAGCACGCCGGTCGGTGAAAGGTCAGTCATCGGTTGGTCGGCTCACCTCCGCTCGCGCGGAGAGCACTTCAGGGCGGCGTCGGCGTCCGCGGCCTCCTGCGGCTCACCTCCGCTCGCGCGGAGAGCACCGCAGCGTCTCGCCGCGGTGCCGGATCCGGTGCGGCTCACCTCCGCTCGCGCGGAGAGCACCTGGGCGGCGGCGCGGCGCTCGTCTGGACCGGCGGCTCACCTCCGCTCGCGCGGAGAGCACCTGGGCGGCGGCGCGGCGCTCGTCTGGACCGGCGGCTCACCTCCGCTCGCGCGGAGAGCACTCACGGAGCCAGGCCGTGAGGTCGGGTGTGGCCGGCTCACCCCCGCTCGCGCGGAGAGCACGGAGTTGTCGGTGTCGCCCTGGCCATCCGCGACGGCTCACCTCCGCTCGCGCGGAGAGCACAGACACCGCGGCGACTAGCGCAGTCAGCGGAGCGGCTCACCTCCGCTCGCGCGGAGAGCACTCCGGCCTTTCTGGCTGGGTGCGACCGGCAGGTGGCTCACCTCCGCTCGCGCGGAGAGCACGGGGTCCACCGGTCCCAACGGCGCTGCCACAGCGGCTCACCTCCGCTCGCGCGGAGAGCACTGCCAGGGGGTGGTCCGGAAGTCGTCCCGCGGCGGCTCACCTCCGCTCGCGCGGAGAGCACACGGAGACCGTCGGCTTCCTCGGGGTCGACGGCGGCTCACCTCCGCTCGCGCGGAGAGCACATGGGCGACATGGACGACCAGCAGGGCACCCACGGCTCACCTCCGCTCGCGCGGAGAGCACACGCCGATCTTGCCGTGGGTACGCTCCGCGTACGGCTCACCTCCGCTCGCGCGGAGAGCACCCGGCGCGACCGCGCTCGACTCCGGACAAAGCCGGCTCACCTCCGCTCGCGCGGAGAGCACTGGTACGACGAGGCCGTCCCGGAGTCGGCCAACGGCTCACGTCCGCTCGCGCGGAGAGCACACCTCATCCGCGAAGATGATCCGCCGACCCTTCGGCTCACCTCCGCTCGCGCGGAGAGCACGGCTCCCTGACTCTAGGCCCTGCCGATATCAACGGCTCACCTCCGCTCGCGCGGAGAGCACGACGGCCGGACGCGCGTGCGCGTCCATACCAGCGGCTCACCTCCGCTCGCGCGGAGAGCACCGTCGCCACCTGCGGTTTTGTGGCGGCGACACCGGCTCACCTCCGCTCGCGCGGAGAGCACAACCTCGCTACCCAGCTTTTGCCGATGCGGGACGGCTCACCTCCGCTCGCGCGGAGAGCACGATGTCGCAGAAGATCAAGGCGGCGAACGCGACGGCTCACCTCCGCTCGCGCGGAGAGCACGGGCTCGGAGACCCGACCGAAGCGCACATCGTCGGCTCACCTCCGCTCGCGCGGAGAGCACTCCTGCGCGCCCAGCCGGACGGCGAGGGCCCGCGGCTCACCTCCGCTCGCGCGGAGAGCACCGGAGTGCGATCGACGGTGGGCCTACGACCGGCGGCTCACCTCCGCTCGCGCGGAGAGCACTCCGGGTCGTGCACCCGCGCGCCGGGGATGGCCGGCTCACCTCCGCTCGCGCGGAGAGCACACGGCGACCGCGCGAGACAGGCTGGTGCGGTCCGGCTCACCTCCGCTCGCGCGGAGAGCACAATGTCTCTGAAATTATTCCCAAGGATGGCTTCGGCTCACCTCCGCTCGCGCGGAGAGCACTCGTTGACCGCCCGCATGAAGGACAGCCCGTACGGCTCACCTCCGCTCGCGCGGAGAGCACACCGGCGGTACCGGCGACGTCGTGGAGTGGGACGGCTCACCTCCGCTCGCGCGGAGAGCACCTGGGGACTGGCGCGGCAAGGCCCGCCAGGACCGGCTCACCTCCGCTCGCGCGGAGAGCACTTGCTGGTCGCCGTGTAGCTCTTGCCGACTTCCGGCTCACCTCCGCTCGCGCGGAGAGCACGGGATCGTCGGCCCGGACGATCTGCGCGGTGGCGGCTCACCTCCGCTCGCGCGGAGAGCACTATGCCCTGGTCGGCGAAACGTCGCATGGCGTCGGCTCACCTCCGCTCGCGCGGAGAGCACGGAGCGCCACGCTTGATCTCGTCAAGGTCGAACGGCTCACCTCCGCTCGCGCGGAGAGCACGCGGCGGCGCGGGAGGCGAGGATGTCGCGGCCCGGCTCACCTCCGCTCGCGCGGAGAGCACCGCAGTCCTTGCACGCCTGCCACGCGGGGAGGCGGCTCACCTCCGCTCGCGCGGAGAGCACGCATCCCCGGTGTAGCTGCCGCCGGCCTTGGACGGCTCACCTCCGCTCGCGCGGAGAGCACTTGATGGACACCCAGCCGCCGGTCTCGGAGAACGGCTCACCTCCGCTCGCGCGGAGAGCACCGCGCGTCCAGTCGGGGCCGGCGGTCTGCGTGCGGCTCACCTCCGCTCGCGCGGAGAGCACGACGCGGACTTCAGCCGGGACTGCGCCTCAACCGGCTCACCTCCGCTCGCGCGGAGAGCACCGGTCGAGCGGGTCGCGGTAGGAGGCCCCGGCCGGCTCACCTCCGCTCGCGCGGAGAGCACGGCTGCTACATCACCGGGCAGATGGTGACCGACGGCTCACCTCCGCTCGCGCGGAGAGCACATCAGCACCGCCAGACCCGCCAGGCCGAGAGCCGGCTCACCTCCGCTCGCGCGGAGAGCACCTCCACCTCCCCGTCCTCGTCGTAGGAGGTCACGGCTCACCTCCGCTCGCGCGGAGAGCACAAGACGAAGGAGGTCGGGGCGTCGCAGATCTCCGGCTCACCTCCGCTCGCGCGGAGAGCACCCCTTGTTCGCGCGGGCGAGGTCGGCGATGAACGGCTCACCTCCGCTCGCGCGGAGAGCACCAGTGGCGCGTCGAGCTGCGGGAGGGTTTCACCGGCTCACCTCCGCTCGCGCGGAGAGCACGACATGCAGAAGGCGTTCACCGCCGCGCGTGACGGCTCACCTCCGCTCGCGCGGAGAGCACATGCGGTCCAGGCCAGCAGCAGCAAGGTCCGCCGGCTCACCTCCGCTCGCGCGGAGAGCACCCCTGAAACCCGTCCTCGTCGGTGTCCGCCGGCGGCTCACCTCCGCTCGCGCGGAGAGCACAACTCGACGGTGCCGTCGAGGTAGGTGCGGGCCGGCTCACCTCCGCTCGCGCGGAGAGCACTTGACGCGGCGCTTCGCGGACTCGGCCTTGAACGGCTCACCTCCGCTCGCGCGGAGAGCACTTCTGCCGGGGCGGTGTCTTCTTCGGTGTGGGCGGCTCACCTCCGCTCGCGCGGAGAGCACGAGTTGGCGAGCTCATCGAACGCCTGCAGCGCCGGCTCACCTCCGCTCGCGCGGAGAGCACAGGTCCTGGAGGGCGGTTGCGGCGGCCTGGGCCGGCTCACCTCCGCTCGCGCGGAGAGCACCTGCGCGAGGGCGGCCACCGCCGCGGCCGCGTCGGCTCACCTCCGCTCGCGCGGAGAGCACAGTACCGGGTGGAGCTTGCGGTAGAGCGGCAGCGGCTCACCTCCGCTCGCGCGGAGAGCACTGGACGAGACGGATCTGTCCGGCCGTGAGCTGCGGCTCACCTCCGCTCGCGCGGAGAGCACGTGGTCGGGGGCCACAGCACCCACCCGCGCGTCGGCTCACCTCCGCTCGCGCGGAGAGCACTGCTCCTGGACCGCCGCCGCGTACCGGGCCGACGGCTCACCTCCGCTCGCGCGGAGAGCACCGTGACAGACCTGGTTCCGGTCCCCGCTTGAATGGCTCACCTCCGCTCGCGCGGAGAGCACCCTTCGTGACCTGGGCCGTTAGAGGGGGTTTGCCATTTCTTGACTTTCTCGGTGGAAGGCGATGGATGTGAGGCCGTCGAAGTCGATCGGTTCGCGGTGGCGGGTGCCTGCTGTGCGGAGTTGGAAGCCTTGTTCGTTGTCGGTGGGGTGGGTGAGGACTGCGAGGCCGTTCTGGGTGCAGGCGGTCACCGCTGCCCAGAGTTCGTCGCGGACCTTGGCGGAGACGCCGCCGACGATTCTCCGGCGTGACTTGGACACGAACAGTGCCGCATCCGTTGTGCCGTCGCCTGTCGGGGCCGTCACCAGCATCAGCCCCGGACCGTGCTTCTCGACCACTGTTGGAAAGTGCTTCACGATGCCCCGTTGCCGACTGTTGGGAGGAAACCAGAACATCGTACCGACGCCCTGGGCGGAGAAGCGGGCCTTGCTCAGACTCGTTCTCGGCCATCTCAGGTCAGGTCGGCGGCCCCAGGGGCCGTTCCGGCTCGTGATAGCCCTTCTCGATGTGTCGGCGGCTCTTCGCGGTGCGTACGAGAGTGGGTGCGGGGCGGTCTCGGGCGGGTAGGAAAGCCGGAGCTGCACAGGCTTGGCCTCATCGGCGCGCCGCACGGCCAGCAGCCGGAGTGCCACACGGCAGCCACACGGCAGGCACTCGGCGTGCCGGAAGCTTGGGGCCTGGCCGCGGCCTTCCGGGTCTCACATCCGGCGATCGTCCGATGGGCGCTGGTGGCTAGCGAGCGGTGTAGCCGCCGTCGACGGGCAGGGCGACGCCGGTGACGTAGCCGGCGCCGTCGCTGCACAGCCACAGGACGGCCTGCGCGATCTCGTCGGCGGTGCCCAGCCGGTCGATGGCCTGGCCCGCTTCGGCCCGGGAGCGGTCGAGTTCTCCGCCCTCGACCATGGCATCGACCATCGGGGTGCTGATCGTGCCGGGGCAGACGGCGTTGATGCGGACACCGCGCGAGCCGTATTCGAGGGCCGCGCTCTTCGTCAGGCCGATGACGCCGTGTTTGGTGGCGTGGTAGGCGGCGCGGCCGGGGTTGCCGACGAGGCCGCCGAGCGAGGAGCAGTTGACGATCGCGCCGCTGCCCTGCTCCCGCATGAGGCGCAGTTCGTGCTTCATGCTCGCCCAGACGCCCCGCAGGTTGATGCCCTGGACGCGGTCGAACTGGTCGGCGCTCTCGTCGGCCGCGTCGGTGGGCGGGGGCATGATTCCGGCGTTGTTGTAGGCCATGTCGAGTCGGCCGAACGCCTCGACCGTGCGGTCGACGGCGGCGGCGACCTGGTCCTCGTCCGCGACGTCGCAGACCAGCGCGAGGACGTGACGGCCTTCGGCGGCGAGCTGTTCGGCAGCCGTGTTGACGGCGTCCTCGTTGATGTCGGCGAGAGCGACAGCGGCCCCCGAGGCGGCGAAGGCGCGGGCGGTGGCCAGACCCATGCCGGAGGACGCGCCGGTGACGAAGGCGACCTGGCCGGTGAAGTCGTAGGCGGGGTTCATGGTGATGACTCCTCACATGGAGTGTCGGTGGGCGGCTTCCGTACGGGCTTCCCGGAGGTCAGACTGTCTGGCCGCCGTCGACCACGAGGGCGGTGCCGGTGGTGAAGGCCGCGTCGTCGGAGCACAGCCACAGCACGGCGGAGGCAATCTCCTCGGGCTTGCCGAGGCGGCCGACGGGTTCGTCGGCGATGAGCCCTTCGCGCCCGCCGGGCCGGGTGTCGCCGAAGCGGCGGATCATCTCGGTGTCGATGATGCCGGGGCACAGGGCGTTGATCCGGATGCCCGCGGCGGCGTGGTCGAGGGCCGCGGAGCGGGTGAAACCGATGACGCCGTGTTTGGCCGCGGCGTAGGCGGCCTGGCCCTTGAACCCCTTGACCCCGGCGCCGGAGGAGACGTTGACGATCGCCCCGCCGCCGTCCTGCCGGAGCATCTGGCGGATCTGCGCCCTGGTGCACAGGAACGCACCGGTGAGGCTGACGCCGAGGATGCGGTCCCAGTCGTCCTTGGCCGTGTCGGCCGCGGACTGGACGGGCTGCTCGATGCCGGCGTTGTTGAACGCGGCGTCCAGGCCCCCGAAACGCTCGACCGTCCGCTCGACAGCGGTCCGGACGTCGTCCTCGCTGGTGACGTCACAGGTCAGGGTGAGGGCCTTGCCTCCGGCAGCCTCGATGAGGCGGGCGGTCTCCCGCAGGCCATCGGCGGACCGGTCGGCGAGGGCTACCTGCGCGCCCGCGCGGGCGAAGGCCAGGGCGGTGGCGCGGCCGATGCCGGAGGCCGCGCCGGTCACGAACGCGCTCTTGCCGTGGAAGTCGTAGGTGACGGTCATGCGAGTCTCTCCTTCGTCGGCCGAGCCGTGGCTCGTCCGGGCGGATGTGAGCGGAGGTCAGTGGATCTCAGCCGATCACAGCGGACCTCAGGGGTGTGCCGGTATGAAGGCGTCCTCCCGTACGGGTCGCCATAGCGCGCTGGGCGACGATCCGCGAGGGATCGGCGGTGCCGCAGGGGGACGAGCGCGCTCAGCGGCAGCGGGACGACCGCGGCGCAGACCGCGCCGGTCCTCCCGTACGAGGGGCCGCCCCTCCCGTACGAGGAGGCCCGGACGACGAGCCGACCTTTCCGTACGAGGAGGGGTGGTGGACGAGGTCAGGGGGCGGCCTCGATGGTGATCCGGTCGGCCTCGGCCAGCCGGCCGGCGTCGGCGTCGATGTGGCCGAGTATCAGCAGATCTTCGGAGGCGGCTGGACCGTCCTCGTAGAAGACGGCGAGGTTGCCCCACGGAGCGAAGTAGGCGATGTCCCCGGCCTTCGCCGCCTGCGGTTCGGGGGCGTTCTCGGTGGTCAGCCTCCTTGGCGGGTCGGCTGTCCGCTCGGTGCCGTGGAAGTCCTCCAGATCCAGAGTGAGCGGCAGCAGGGAGGCGAGGTCACGGGCGGCGGGGCTGTCGTTCAGAGCCGCGTCGACGGGTTGCCCATCGACGGTGACGCGGATGTCCATCGGAGTGCTCCTCTCCGAGTCGGACGGGTTCACCGACGCCGAAGTCCGGGGTTGCCAAGTCCGGGGCTGCGAAGTCCGGGGCTGCCCGGACGCCGGAGCGGACGACGAGATGGAGCCGGACGAGACGAAGGCGGCGGACGGGGACTGCCCGGCGGATGAATCGGCGGAGCAGGCGGTCGCGGCCGGCAGCAGTACTCCGACGGTGGCAGCGGCGGTCAGAGCCCGGGACAAGGTGAAGATCATGAGGTGCCGTCCTGCGGATCGGGCATGGGCTCGGCGTAGTGCCGGAAGCCCTCCCGGTCGGTGTGCAGTCCGAACAACAGCTCGGCGAGCGCACCGGGTGTGGAGTGCTCGGCGTCGGCACTGATCGCCCCGGGCACGATCAGTTGCGCGACGTGGATGCTCTCCGGCGCGAGCGCGGTGTGGAGCATCCGGGCGTACGCGCTCTCCCCGGCGAACGCGATCGAGGTGCCGGCCACGCTGTCCTTCGGGCGTACCGCGCTGCCGCCGTTGACGAACAGCAGCGTGCCCCGGCCCAACGTGCGCATGCCGGGCAGGACCGCGTTCACACAGGCGACCGGGGCCTTAACGGAGAACGCCAGCGGGTCGTCCAGGTCGGCTGCGGTGGTCTCCAGGACCGGTTTCATGAAGTCGGCCCGCGGTACGGGGCTGTACTGCAGGACCTCGACGGGCCCCAGGTCCTCTGCCGCCGCGCGCAGGGCGCCGGTCAGCGCTCCGAGGTCGAGAACGTCGGCGGGGTAGCCGCGGGCCGTGACTCCGTCGCCGTCCAGCGCGGCCACCAGATCATCGAGGTGCCCCCGGTCGCGGGACAGGAGCGCGACGGTGTGGCCCGCCGCGCCGAAGCGGCGGGCAGTGGCCAGACCGAGACCGGGGCCTGCGCCGACCAGTGCGAACGTAGTCATCGTGAGTCCTTGGACGAGGGGAGGAGCGGGTGCCGCCGGGAGCGTGGACCATTCCGCCTTGGCCGCCGACGGGGGCCGGAAGGAGAAGTACCACGCCGTCCAGGTAACCCCCTGTTCAGGCCCGCGGCGAGTCACTGGCGAGGGGTGTACCGGCAGTACACCCCTCGGGCCGCCCGCGGCACGTACCGTCGAGGGCATGGACAACCGTGAGGAGGTCCGCGAGTTCCTCACCTCGCGGCGCGCGAAGATCACCCCCGACCAGGCCGGACTGCCCTCCGGATCCCGCCGTCGCGTGCCCGGCCTGCGACGCAGCGAGGTCGCGGCCCTCGCGGACATGAGCGTGGAGTACTACGCCAAGCTGGAGCGCGGCAACCTCGCCGGAGTCTCCCCGGCCGTCCTCGAAGCCCTCGCCCGTGCTCTGCGGCTCGATGACGCCGAACGCGCCCATCTGGTGAACCTGGCCCACGCCGCCGCCGGCTCCGACGCGCTCACCCGGCCCCGGCACCGGGGTACCAAGGGCGAGTGGAAGCCGCACCGCAGCCTGCAATGGACGCTGGACGCCATCACCGCAGGGCCCGCGTTCGTCCGCAACGGCCGCATGGACATCCTCGCCGCCAACCAGCTCTTCCGCGCCTTCTGCACCGACGTCTACGCCACACCCCGCAACCAGCGGAATCTTGCCCGCTTCACCTTCCTCGACCCCGCCGCCCCCCGCTTCTACCCGGACTGGGACTCCTTCGCCGACGTCACCGTCGCCATCGTGCGCGCCGAAGCCGGCCGCAACCCCCACGACAAGGAGTTGCACGATCTCGTCGGGGAGCTGTGCACCCGCAGCGACGCGTTCCGTACCCGGTGGGGCGCACACGACGTCCGCCACCACGGCACCGGCACCAAGCACTTCCACCACCACGCCGTCGGCGACCTCTTCCTCGCGTACGAGGGCCTGGACATGGCCGCCGCACCCGGCCTCACCCTCACCATCTACATCGCCGAACCCGGCTCACCCTCCGAAGATGGACTGCGTCTCCTCGCCGCCCGGGCCGCCACCGGGGAAGCCACCCGGGACGCGGAACGATCAGCGGCCGGCTGAACGCCGGACGCACCACAACGGGGAGATCGTCCTCGCCAGGTGTGATCGGTGTGGCCGCCGTGGCACGTGGTTCCCCACCGGCCGTGCGTGTTCCCCCAGCGCCCTGCGCGCTGCGGGCCTCGGTGTCGCGTTCCCCGGGAGCTGCGCCTCGCACGCGTGCAGACTCCGAGGAGGGGCCCGGCCGGTCGGATGACGCCGGTCGGCGTGCACCTCACCGGGAGCGGGGCGGCAGACGGAGCAGACGGAGGTCGCTCAGCTGGGCGTCCACCACCTCGGCAGTCATATAGGTGCAGTAGGGCTGTCGCCGTCTGTCGGTGGGCGAGCCCGGATTCAGCAGACGCAGCCCGCCGGGTGCGGTGGTGTCCCACGGAATGTGGCTGTGGCCGAACACCAGGACGTCGAGGTCGGCGAAGCGTTCCCGACACCGCTCCTCGCGGCCCCGAGCCGGTCCGGTCTCATGTACGACGCCGAAGCGGAGACCACCGCACTCCACCCGTGCCACTTCGCCGAGCCGGGCCCTCAACTCCGGCCCGTCGTTGTTCCCGTGAACGGCGACCAGGCGTCGAGCACGGGACTCGAACACGTCGAGCGTGGCCGTGTCCGTCCAGTCACCCGCGTGGAAGACGACGTCGGCCTCGTCCATCGCCGCGAGGAGGGGCGGGGGAAGCACCCTGGCCCGCTTGGGTACATGCGTGTCCGAAGTCAGCAAGAGGCGCACAGTCCGCTCCCGTTTCCGTCGGTTCTCGAAATTACGGTATGCCCTGGCGACCGGCACGCCGTGTGTGACCGTACGAGCCGGGACCGCGCGGTCGAAGACCGGATCATGGGTGGCGACCACTACGTCCCCGTGCCGCCATCCCCCGGCCGGCCCTCGATGGTCGGACGACACGGCAGCCCTCCCGAAGGCCGGTGCCCCGGGCCCGTTCGAGGACGAGGCCCCCAGGACCCGCAGGACTTCGGTCAAGGCCAGGAGGTACGCGCCTGGGGGGAACTGCGCCTGCCCGTCCAGGTGGACGGCGCCGCCGGCCGGGAAGGGCAGCCCCGTCCCGGTGACGTACGAGATCTGGAGGTCCGCGTCGGCGGCGGCCCTCGCTTCGGCCTCGACGGCCGCGCGGGAGGCCGGCCCGGCCGCGTAGGGGGTGAAGCGCTCACCCGCTCCAGGTCGCAGTCCATGCCAACGTCGCCGCCGATCGTCACCAGGCGCTCCACCGCGTCCGGCGACGACCTCGCTGCGAGTGCGGATCAGGCTGCCGAATTCGGGCTGCCGGTGAACAGGGGACACGACGTCGATCGTCATCCGGCTACCTGGTCTCTCAACCCGTCATGTTCTCGGAGTGGAAAACAGAGGCGGCCCGGCCGGGCCTCAGCGGGTCTCTGTTGCTGGTTCCGGACGAGCCGCGCTGGACGCATGGACAGGGAAATTCCGGAATCCCTGTCATGTGCAGGGACGATACCCTTCTTAAGGTACTATCCCGTGATCCTTCGAGCGTCCCCCCCGTCAGGGTGAATGAATTCCCGTCAGGGCGGCGAAGTCTTTCCTTTCTGCTGGTGACCGACTGTCCGGGAACAGGTGACGCCGGACCTCCCTGTCCGCACCGAATGGGGCTGTCGAGATCTTCCGGACCGTCAACCTTTGCTTCTGCTTACCCCTGGGCCCCGACTCGCCCGCGCGTGGTGCCCGCTCATTCCGCGTTCGATGGGAGAATTTCGTGCGCCCGCGTGCGCCGGTGAGGATCAGCCGGCTCATTCCCCGTATTGTGATGTGTTTTCGACCATGCATGCCTGCGAGTGAATTTGCCCGAGTTTTCGGAGTGCGGTTAGCCGTACGGGTCGACCGGCATACGGGGAATCCAGGCCGGAGGCCCCCTGCGTGTTGTGGTCAACTCACCTTCTTTCGACTGGAATTGACGCGAATTTCGGCGTGCCTTGTGCGGCCTATTCGAGTGGGCCCGTACACCTCGAATGCCGCGCGGTCGAGCACGCAAAGCAGTGATTGCATGGTGCAACAAAAACTCCATAGCGTGGCCGCGCTGATGTTTCACGATGCGGACGGAAATACGCCGACGCACCCCCGGACATCGATGGGGCCGACGGACGTAGCACGCCATCCGAGCCGCCTCGGGGAAACGCACCACCTCGAATACGCGGTCCCGCCACGAGCCCGACCGCCTCCCTCCTTCAGGAGCGGCACACCATGACTGACACACCCGACGCCCTGACCGGCTGGTATCCGGAAGCCGTCGTCTTCGACTGCGACGGCACCCTGATGGACACCGAGAGCCACTGGCAGGACGCACGCAACCAGGTCTTCCGGGACTTCGGAATCCACCCCGCGCCGGGCTTCGCCGAGCGGGCCAAGGGCGTCCACTACATCGCATGCGGCCGGATGATGGCCCAGGAGGCGGACAAGCCCAAACTGGCCGGGGAAATGACCGGCTCGCTGCTGCGCCACTTCATGGCGCAGGTGGCCGAGGACCCGGTCACCATGCCCGGAGCCGCCGACTTCGTCCGCCGCCTCTCCGGCCGCCTGCCGCTCGCTGTGGCGAGCAACTGCCCATTGGAGGTGGTGGAGTCGAGCCTTGAGCGGGCCGGCCTGCTCGGACACTTCGAGCACGTCGTGGTCCCGAGCGAAGAGGACTCCGGAGGCGGGGCGAGCGAGCCCGTACGCCCGAAGCCCTGGCCGGACGTCTATGCGACCGCCGCCCGGCTCTGCGGTGCCGCACCGCAGCGTGCCCTGGCCGTCGAGGACTCGATGACGGGAATCGAGTCAGCGCTGCGGGCCGGGCTGCGCGTCATCGGGGTGGGCCCGCGCCCGCGGTCCGAGGACGCGACTCGGGCCGACCTGTGGGTGCCGGTCCTGAACGCGCCGGACCTGACGGCCTGGGTGGAGTCCTGGCCGCCTCGGGGGGAAGGGGAGTAGGTCGGGAGCCCCTCAGCCCAGCCGCGTGCTGAGATCGTCCACCACTGTCCGGGCGGAGGCGAAGAACAGCCCGATGCCCACCGCGCCCGGATCGGGAACGCCTTCGGCGCGTTCGCCGACGTAGCTGGAGCGTCCCATCCGGGCGCGCAGGCGTGCGGTCTCGGACACGCCGGCCCAGGCGGCGTCGGCGGCCCGGCCCAGGGCTTCCGCGGGCGGGGTGTCCGCCGGGGCGGTCCGGAGGGCCTCCGCCGCCGGGCCCAGCGCGTCGACGAGGGTCTTGTCGCCGGGCGCCGCGTCACCCACCCGGCGGATGGCCGCCAGTCCGTCCGTCGCTCCGGCCGCGAGAGCCGTCGTGCTGGCGGCCCCGGCGTCGGCCACCGCGACGGCCAACGACTGGAACAGCAGGCCGAACAACGGCCCACTGGTCCCGCCGACCTCGTCCAGGAAGGCGGCTGCCGCAGCCTGCAGAGGCGCGGCGGGGCCCGTGCGGGAAGCGGGGGTCGCGTCGAGATGTCGAAGGGTGGAGTGTGCTCCGGTGCTGAGATTGAGACCGAAGTCGCCGTCACCCACCTCCTGGTCCAAAGAGGTGAGGCGGTCCTTCACGTTGTCGACGGACTGTGCGAAGCGGCGTATCCAGCCGTCGGTGGAGAACGTGTCGTGAAACGCGCTGGTCGTCATGGGTGCTCCCGTGTTCGAGGAAACTCTTTCGGCAGCGGCCGTCGGTGCCGTCTCCTCACCAGTGCAGGGCCGCGGTTCGCACGGGCGCGTCGTACAGGCGCAGGATCTCTGGGTCGGCGGTGAGCAGGGTGAGGGAGAAACCGCGCATGTCCAGGGCGGTGACGTACTCGCCGACGAGGGAGCGAGCGGGTTCGATACCGCGTGCGTCGAGCAGGCCGCACAGCTCGGCGTGGACCGCGTACAACTCCAGGGGGGTGACGGCCCCGAGCCCGTTGACCAGAACGATGACGGAGGAACCGCGGGCCGGGGAGAGCGCGTCGAGAAGCTCCCGGACCATGCGCTCCACGAGAGGGCGGAGAGGCCCGCGAGGAATGGTCCGGCGGGCGCGCTCGCCGTGGATGCCGACGCCGTACTCCAGTTCCTCCGGATCGAGGGCGAAGGCCGGCCTGCCCGTGCTGGGCGCGGTGTGGGCCGCTGAGGCGACGGCCAGGGTGCGACAGCGTGCGGCGAGGCGGGTGCCGAACTCCTGCAGCTCCCGGAGGCCCGTGCCGGTGTCGGCCGCCGCTCCGAGGATCTTCTCGATCAGGACGGTTCCGCCGGTACCACGGCGACCCGCGGCGATGTCCTCGGAGTCGGTGGCGAGGTCGTCGTCGATCAGGACGCGGGCACAGGGGACATCGCGGTGGGCGAGCCGTTCGGCGGCGATACCGAAGTTGATCCGGTCCCCCGTGTAGTTCTTCACGATGTGCAGCACCCCCTCGGACCGGGCGGCCGCGAGAGACCCTTCGTACACCTGCCGGTTGTGCGGCGAGGCGAAGACGAGTCCCGGACAGGCGGCGTCCAGCATGCCCCGTCCGACGTATCCGGCGTGCAGGGGTTCGTGGCCCGATCCGCCACCCGAGAGGAGGCCGACCCTCCGCGTGGGTGCCGGGTCGCGGGCCAGGAGGAAGCCGTGATCCGGGTCGAGCGTGAGCAGATCCGCGTGGGCGCGGGCGAAGCCCCGCAGAGCGTCCGGCACCAGGGTGTCGTCACCGTTCTCGAAATACGATGCCATCCAGGTCCTCCGTCATCGAGGGCCGCGAGCGGCTGGGCCGGGCCCCTCCCGCCGAGGTGACTTACATGCTGCGCCCCCGGCCGCCGCAGAGCAATTCATAGGACTGTCGGTCATTCATTCGTACGGGCTTAGTCGAATGGGTGATCGCGCGACTTGTGCCCTTTGCCTGCAATGGGGTGGGGCCGGGGCGGCGGTGGTCGCCGACTCCCGCAGGTCGCGTGCGCCGGCGTCCCCCTCGCTGTCGAGCGATTCGCGGAGGACCGTCGAGAACTCCTGGCTGCCGTGGCCGACGGCGGGCGACCGCGACGGACTCCTTGCCGCGCGGGAGGAAGTGGTTGCGGACGCGCCGCGGAGCCGGGTGGTCGGGACGCGTCGCCGTGCCCCGGTCACCCGGCCGGGCAGGGGATCGATCTTCCTCGGGAACCTCACGTTCGAGAAGCGCCGGTGTAGAGTGAGCAACGCCCCTGACCTGCACAAAGCTGGCGGGGAGCCGTCTTCGAGGAGTCCACGATGCTGCGCACTCTGTTCAAATCCAAGATCCACCGGGCCACCGTCACCCAGGCCGACCTGCACTACGTCGGGTCCGTGACGGTCGACGCCGCTCTGATGGAGGCCGCCGACCTGCTGCCCGGCGAGCTGGTCCATATCGTTGACATCGACAACGGCGCCCGCCTGGAGACGTATGTCATCGAGGGCGAGCGCGGCTCCGGTGTCATCGGGATCAACGGCGCCGCCGCACACCTCGTCCACCCCGGTGACCTGGTCATCCTGATCAGCTACGCCCAGGTCGACGATGCGGAGGCCCGTGCTTTCGTGCCGCGCGTCGTCCACGTGGACGCGGACAACCGGATCGTGGCGCTCGGGACGGACGCCTCGGCGCCCGTTCCGGGGACCCGTACGGAGCGGAGCCCGCAGGCCGTCGTCGCGGGCGGCTGAGTCCGCCGTCCGTGTGCGGGGGCGACCACGGACGCCCGTGTCGGGACAAGCCCACGGGTGCGCCTTGGATGCGCCCGGATGACGGGGAGAGAGCAGGAGCCATGGCGGACGTGGAGATCAGGGACGACCGGGAGAGCGGCAGCCTCGTGGCGTACGAGGGCGGTGAGCCGGTCGGTTCCATCGCGTACTTCGCCGTGGAACCGGCCCCCGGTGCCCTGGTGGCCGTGCACACCGTCGTCCGGCCCGAGCACGAGGGCAAGGGCATCGCGGGGGCGCTCGTGCGCGAGTTCTACGCCATGGCCGGCCGGGAAGGGGTACCCGTCGTACCGCTGTGCCCGTACGCAGCGAAGTGGGCCCAGCGCCACCCCGACGAGGCGCCGGAGGCCCCGGCCGAGCTCGTCCAGGAGGCGGAGCGCCGGCTCGGGGACCACCCCGAACTGCACTGAGCGGGGAGCCGGCCGCAGCCCCGGCCGGCTCCGGGGACGTGTCCGGGAATCCGCCCGCTCCGGGCGGTCCCGGTCACGTCCGTCCGTAGGACTGCGGCGGCGCGCGCGTGTGGACTCGGCAGGCGCGGGCAGCCGCACCGGGAGACGGTGGAGGAAAGCTCCATCTGTTCGTTTCGTCCCGTTGTGGAGGATCGCGATGACCCACCCGTACCCCGACCCCGTACCGCCCTCGCCGACGCCTCCGCCCGTGCCGGGCCCGCCCACCCCGGTGCCCAGCCCGCCGCCCGTGCCGCCGGGGCCCGCACCGGTTCCGCCCGGTCCCTCGCCGGACCCGATCCCGCAGCCGCCCGCTCCGGGCCCGGACCCCGTACCGGACCCGGAGCCCGAGCCGCAGCCCGCCGGGAGCTGACCGGCGGCGGACCGGAGCGCGACAGCCACGCCTCGCACCATGTGGGCCCGGCCGGCCGTGGCGCGCCGGTCGGCCGGGCCCGCTGTGCCTGCTCGGCCACTCCGGTCGGTGGCCGCCCGCTCAGCCGTCCCGTTCCATCAGGGCGTCCACGTGGGCGAGACCGCTCTCCGCGGCGATCGACTCCATCGACTGCGCGTCCCGCACCGTCGCGAACGTCACCGCCCCGCCCTTCCCCGCCCGGAATCCGTACACGGCAGGGCGAGGCAGGCTGTTGTACGCCCACGGGGTGGAGAAGTAGTACGCCCCCGTGTCGTACAGGATCACCACATCCTCCTCGGCCAGCTCCGGCAGCTCCCTGCCGTACGCCACCACATCGCCGGCGAAGCAGCACGGCCCCGCGATGTCCTGGGGCAGCACCGGGCCGGTCCTGGGGGTGCCGTCCGCGCCGAACGCCCCGATCCGCAGCGGCCAGGCGTCCGGCATGAACACCGTACGGGTGGCGGTCTGCGCACCCGCGTGGGTCAGGGCGATCCGGCGGCCCCCGGCGTCCTTCACGTACTCCACGCGCGCCCCGATGAACCCGTTCTTCGCCAGCAGCGACCGTCCGAACTCCGTGATCAGCCCGTAGCGCCCCGAGAGCAGGCCGGGGACGGCCGCGGTCAGGGCCGCCACGTAGTCCGGATACGTGGGGCGTACGGTCTCGTCGGCGAAGTTGACCGGGAGGCCGCCACCGATGTCCAGGCTGGTGACCTGCCGGACCCCCAGCGTCGCGTTGATCTCCTCGGCCAGTTCGTACGTTCGGGCCACCCCGGCCGCCATCAGCTCCAACGGGCAGCCCTGGGAGCCGACATGGGCGTGCAGCCGAGTGAGCCACGGCCGGTCCCGGAACGCCCGCACGATCGCCTCACGGGCTCCCGGATCGCGCAGCGCCACCCCGAACTTCGAGGTGCCCGTCGCCGTGCTCATCGCCCCGATGGAACCACCGCCGACCTGGGGATTGATCCGCACCCCGACCACCGAGGCGGTACCCGGATGACGGAGGGCGTCGATGCGGCGCAGTTCGTCGAGGCTGTCGGCGTTGACGGACACCCCGAGCGCGAGCGCCAGCCGGATCTCCTCACGGGTCTTGGCAGGCGAGTCCAGCACGACACGGGACGCGGCGAACCCCGCCTCCAGGGCGAGGCGCAGTTCGCCGGGGCTCGCCACCTCGCACCCCATGCCGCGGTCGGGCAGCCGCAGGACCGGGATGAGCGAGCACGCCTTGGCGGCGAAGGTGTGGAGCACCTCGGGCGCGGCCGAGAAGGCGTCGTGCAGAGCCCCGACGGAGGCCCGCACCCCTTCGGTGTCGATGAATCCGGCGACCTGGCCGCCCTCGCCCAGGAGCCCCTGCCCGACAGCCGCCCGGACGACGGCGTCGAAACGGGGATCGCGGCGCGTGGCGTGGCCGGTCGCGGGCGGTGTCGTCGCGCCCTCGTGGTGTGCGGGAGTCGTCTGCGTCATACGGCCGGAGTCCCTGATGGCTGCCCCCGGAGTCCTGGGCGGAACGGGGGCGCTCGGCAGCCGTCGCACGCGCGGGCGCGCGCCCCCGTGGTCAGGCGATCAGGCCGACCACGGCCTCCGGCGTGAGCATCCGGAAGGTGAACGCCTGCTGGAAGTAGAGGTGGACGCTGGTGGCGTCGTGGTCCGCGTAGCCGATCGACAGGTCCTGGCCCAGGCAGAGTTCGAAGTCCCCGCCGCGGGTGGAGAGCAGCACACCACCCTTGACCGCCGGCGCCCACAGGATCTCGTCATCGACCAGGCGGCTCAGATGCGTCTTGACCGGATAGCCGTGGTCCGAGGTCTCGGCCGCCTCGGTGAACGCGTCCGCGCCGAGAAGCAGCCGGTACGGCCCGTCGACCCCGGCCAGCCGCAGCTGGGTCACGGCCTGGCTGACCGCCACCGGATAGTCCCGCGCGTCGGCGGGCAGCGGCAGCGGATCGTGTGAGGAGCCGTCCCTCAGGCCGGTGATCCCGGCCGCCCCGTACCCGTCGATGATCGCCATGTCCTCGGCGAACGCGCAGGTGCGGGCGGCGTCCTTGACGGGCTGCCAGTCACTGTCGGCCGAGCCGCGCTCCACGTCGTCCACGGCCGCGCGGGTCACCGTGAACGGCACCCGCCACTCGATGACCGGCATCGACGTGCGGGCGCGCGCCACGACGTCCGGGGTGGGCGGACCGATGGCACGGAGGTGGCCGTCACCGACCGCGGCCAGCGTCGGGCCGGCCGGGTCGGAGACATCGACGACGCGGCGGCAGGCGACATGGCGGCGGAACGTGCGCCGGGCCTCCTCCTCGATCTCGTCCCAGGCTGCGGGGGTGACCGGTGCGAGCTCGCGGTGCAGATTGTTCATCACTGACTGCTTCCGTGCAGGCCGCCGAGGTGCAGCGAACCGTCGTCGGAGCCGGCGGCGGCCGGCTTCCGCGGCTCCTGCCGGTCCGGTGCGGACGCCGGCTCCGGCCGGCTCCCGGCGTGGGCCGAGGCGGGTGGGGGCGGGGGAGCGTCGAGGAAGTCGGCGCGGGGGGCGAAGAAGAGCGAGCCGGTGACCGCCGTGGAGAAGTCGAGGATGCGGTCGTGCGACCCGGCGCCGTCGCCGAGGAACATGTTGCGCAGCATCTGTTCGGTCACGCCGGGATCGGCCGCGTATCCGATGAAGTACGTGCCGAAATCGCCCCGTTCGAAGCTTCCGAACGGCATGTTCGCCCGCAGGATGTCCCGTTCGTTGCCGTCCTTGTCGATGATGGTGTTGAGCGCGAGATGGGAGTCGGCGGGCTTCTTGTCGTCGGGGAACTCCACATCGTCCAGCTTCGTGCGGCCGATGACGCGTTCCTGCTCCTCCACGGTGAGTGCGTTCCAGGACGCCAGGTCGTGGAGGTACTTCTGTACGACGATGTAGCTGCCGCCGTCGAAATCCGGGTCCTCCGGCCCGACGAGCGCCGCCACCCGTGCGTCGTTGCCCACCGGGTTCGCCGTGCCGTCCACGAAGCCGAGCAGATCCCGGTGGTCGAGATAGCGGAAGCCGTGCGTCTCGTCCACGATCCGCAGGGCCCCGCCGAGCTTGTCGAGCAACTGGGCGGCCCAGGCGAAGCAGACGTCCATCCGGTCGGCCCGGATGTGCAGCAGGAGGTCGCCCGGTGTCGCCGGAGCGTGATGAAGCGGCCCCCGCAGTTCCGGGAACGGCCGGAGGTGGGCGGGACGGGGCCCGCCGAACAAGCGGTCCCAGGCGTTGGAACCGAAAGCGGTCACACAGGCGAGCCCGGCGTCCGGGAACCGGAAGCCGAGCGACCGGGCGACGGCCGCGAGGTCCGGCAGCACGTCCCGCACCGCCTGCTCACCGCCCGGCTCGACCGTGCCCACCAGGAACAGGGCCGCACTGGTCACCGGTGCCACGACGGGTTGGACGGAGACGGGATCGGGAACGGCATCGGGCATGGACGTGCTCCGTTACGAGGGGGGTCGGACGGTGGCCGGACGGCGGCCACCGGGCGACGGCGAACAGGGCTCGGAGTTATTGGGCCACGGCTGCCGACCGGTCGCACGCGGGGTGGACCGGCCGGGGGAGCGGGGCCGCCACGCCGGGCTCAGCCCACCTCGACCTCGGACCGGTCGCCGCCCCAGAGCGTGTGGAACGAGCCCTCCCGGTCCGTACGCCGGTAGGTGTGCGCCCCGAAGAAGTCCCGTTGCCCCTGGGTGAGCGCCGCGGGCAACCGGTCGGCGCGCAGCCCGTCGTAGTACGAGAGCGCCGCGGCGAACCCCGGTGTCGGCACTCCCTGCCGCGCGGCCACGGCCACCACCGCCCGCCAGTCCTCCTGGGCCGCGCCGATCTCCTGCCCGAACTCCTCGTCAGCCAGCAGGAGGGTCAGGTCCGGCCGGGAGGCGTAGGCGGCGCGGATACGGTCCAGGAAGGCGGCCCGGATGATGCAGCCGGCCCGCCAGATCGCCGCCACGGAGCCGAGGCCGACGTCCCAGCCGTACTCCTCGCTGCCCGCCCGGATCTGGTGGAAGCCCTGCGTGTACGAGACGATCTTGGAGGCGTACAGGGCCTGCTCCACCTGGTCCGCGAACGCCGCGGCAGCCGGCGCGTCGAGCGGCTTCGGGCTGGGTCCGGGGAGGTCGCGTGCCGCGCCCCGCAGATCGGCGTGGCCGGACAGCGACCGGGCGAACACCGCCTCCGCGATCCCCGACACCGGGACCCCGAGGTCGAGCGCGATCTGGACGGTCCACCGGCCGGTGCCCTTCTGCTCCGCCCGGTCCTGCACGACGTCCACGAACGGCTTTCCGGTCGCCGCGTCCGTATGGGCGAGGACCTCCGCCGTGATCTCGATGAGGTACGAATCCAGCCGGCCGGTGTTCCAGGTGCGAAAGACGTCGGCGATCCGCGCGGGGGAGTAGCCGCCGACGGAACGCAGCAGGTCGTACGCCTCGGCGATCAACTGCATGTCCGCGTACTCGATGCCGTTGTGGACCATCTTCACGAAGTGGCCCGCGCCGTCGGGGCCGATGTGCGTGGTGCACGGCGTGCCGTCCTCCGCCCGAGCGGCGACCCGCTCCAGCATCGGGCCGAGCGATGCGTAGGACTCGGCGGAGCCGCCCGGCATGATGCTGGGGCCGTGCAGCGCGCCTTCCTCCCCGCCGGAGATTCCCACCCCGACGAAGTGGATGCCCCGCTCGCGCAGCTCCCTCTCCCGGCGGCGGGTGTCCTCGAAGTGAGCGTTCCCGCCGTCGATGATGACGTCGCCCTCCTCCAGCAGCGGGGCGAACTCCTGGATCACCGCGTCGGTGGCGTCCCCCGCCTTCACCATGATCACCAGCCGCCGGGGCCGTTCCAGCGCGGCGACGAACTCCTCCGGCGTGCGCGCCGGCACGAAATCGCCCTCGTCGCCGAACTCCTCCACCAGGGCGTCCGTCCGGGAGGTGGTGCGGTTGTGCAGGGCCACCGTGTAGCCGTCGCGGGCGAAGTTCCGGGCCAGGTTGCGTCCCATGACCGCGAGTCCGGTGACGCCGATCTGAGCGGTGCCGCTCATCTGTGTGCTCCTGGAGGTCCGATGACGTCGGGAGGGTGAGAAGCGGGGCGGGGCGCGGTCCCGCGCGGCGCCACGGTCCGCTCAGGGCGACGCCGAGGCCGCCGCTCCGCCCGTGGCGGGATCGGTCCCGGCGTCGCCCGGAGGCGGAGGCCAGGGCTCCAGCAGCGCGTCGTCGTCCCCCGGCTCGGGGATCACGTGCATCGCGGCCTCCTCGGCCGACGCCGCCGCCCCGTCGATGCCCACGTCGCTCGCGGTGAGGGTCGCCGGAACGGTCCCTTCCGCCTGCTGGGTCAGCCGCCCGGCACGGGCGACGCCGACCTCGTCGTCCCAGGGCTCGCCGTCACCGTCCACGAGATCGCCGACACCGTCGCCGAGTGAACGGTCCGGCTCGGGGACCTCTCTCCTCAGACGGGCTTCGAGGGACTCGCCGGAGTTCTGTTCCGAGGCCGTGGCGCCCAGCCCTTCGACCACCCAGGGGCGGTCCGGCGGCGCGTAGCCCTCGTCCAGCGGGTCGCCGGTGCCGGACGGGTCCATGAGCGTGTCCTCGGCGCCGAGCTGCTCGGCGGCGGGGTCGGAAGCTTCGGGCTCCTGGGGCTGGTAGACCGCGTCCCCCCAGTCGGTGTCGCTCATGGCGCGTCCTTTCCTCCGGGGTACCGAGAACCGCTGTCCCTGTACGCAATTCCACTCCGGTACCGCTCCGGCCGCAAAGGGAAGATCGGTTTCCGGGTGTCGGGGCGGGCCACCCCGACCGGTTCGTCCGCAGGTCGCGCCCCGTTCCCCCGGTATCCGAAGAGATCCGTCACACCGACGGTGCGGATGGTCGAACCGCCGAACGCCCGCGCCACGAGGTGACCTCGCCCGCCCACGGAGAACGGCCGCCCCGAGGCGGTCATCACCCTCGGCGGAACCGCCCCCCGCCGTGGTGACCGATTCCTGAAGCCGGTGGTGGCGGAGACGGCGGGAGGCCGCACACGGGACCCACCGGAGCGGGCAGCGTCCCGGCCCGGCCTCCCCGGCGAGCGCGCGGCGGAGCGGACCGGCGCGCCTCCCGCCGCACGTACACTCGGCTCATGGAACGCAGCGCCGAGCCGAGCATGTGCCCGCACCGGGCCGCTTCCGCGCTGCCCCCGGTCGCCGCCCGCGCGGCCGTGCCCCCGGTGCCCGCCGACGCGGCGCCCGGAACGGGCCGTACCGCACTGCACGGCCACGGCTAGCGATCTCCGCGACCGTCCCCGACAGCGGCATCCGGCGTCCCCGGCCCTCGGCGCGGACCGCCCCGGCCCGCCGCCATCTCACCAACGCCATCAGCAGGGCCACGACCGCCCGGAGGCATCACCAGCACCACCGCTCCGGCGGCCGCGTGCCGCAGCGTCACCGTCTCCTCCGGCGCTCGCCGGACGCGGAATCCACCACCGGCTCCACAGCACCACGCGGCCCACGGCGCACTTGCCCGTGCGGCATTCCGGCGACGGCCGTACGACCTGGCCGACGCCGCATTCGAAGGGATCATCGTGAAGCTGAGCGACCTCATGGCCGGGCAGGACCACCACGTGCTCCGGGGAACCCCCGCGCGCACGGACGTCACCGCCGGAGCGACCTTCGACGTGGACCGGGTCGCCCCCGGCTCCGTCTTCGCCGCGGTGCCCGGCCACGCCGCCGGCGGGCCGGGCTCCGTCGCCCCGGCCGTCGCACGCGGCGCGGTCGCCGTCCTCGTCGACGAACAGGCGCCCCCGCTGCCCCCGGCGCTGGGCGAGGTGTGCGCCGTACGGGTCCCCGACGTCCGCAAGGCGGCTGCGGTCGTCGCCTCGCGCTACTTCGGTGAACCGGGCCGGGCGATGGACCTCATCGCCATCACCGGCACCAACGGCAAGACGTCCGTCTCGTACATGACCGAGTCGGTGCTCCGGATCGCCGAAGGCGCGCGGGTCGGGGTGATCGGCACCGCGGGCAGCCGCATCGGCGACGAGCACATCCCGATGCCTTCCTCGGTGCTCACCACGCCGGAATCACCCGATCTCCAGTACCTGCTGGGGCACATGCGCGACCGCGACACCGGCAGCGTCGTCCTGGAGGCCACCTCGATGGGGCTCCTGACACACCGGCTGGACCGTACGTTCATCGATGTCGGCGTCTTCACCAACCTGACCCAGGACCACCTCGACGACCACGGCACCATGGAGAACTACCGGGACGCCAAACTCCGCCTCTTCCAAGGGCTGTGCCGCCGCGCCGTGATCAACGCCGACGACCCGGTGGGCGCCGGGATCCGGGAGCTGATGCCCGACGCGGTGACCACGTTCGCGCTGGACGGCGACGCGGACTACCGCGCGAGCGATCTCACCGTGGACGCTTCGGGCACCCGCTTCACCCTGCATCACGAGGGCCGCAAATATCCGGCGGCGATCCCCTCGCCGGGCCGGTTCTCGGTCTCCAACGCGCTGGCCACGGTGGCAGCCTGCCACCTCCTCGGCCACAGCCTGGCCGGCCTGGTCGACGCGCTGGAGCGGATGCCGCAGATCCCCGGCCGCTTCGAACGCCTCCACACGCCCGGAGGCACCTCGGTGATCGTGGACTACGCCCACTCACCGGACTCCCTCAGCAAGGTCCTCACCACGATCCGGGGCTTCGCCCGCGGCCGGGTCATCACCGTCTTCGGCTGCGGCGGAGACCGCGACACCACCAAGCGCGCCGAGATGGGCACGATCGCGGGGACCCACTCCGACCTGTGCGTCCTGACTTCGGACAACCCCCGTCACGAGGACCCCGAGGCCATCCTCGACCAGATCGCCCCGGCCATCGCGTCGACCGGGACACCGTTCGAGCGGCTCGCCGACCGCCGCCTGGCCATCGCCGCGGCCCTGGCGGAAGCGGGGCCGGACGACATCGTGCTCATCGCGGGCAAGGGCAGCGAACCGCACCAGAGCGTCCGGGGCGAACTGCTCCCGTTCAGCGACATGGCGACCGTACGCGAGCTGATCGGCGGCTGAGCGGCCCGGCCCTTCCGCACGGTGCCGCTCCCGGCGGCGGTGTCCTCCCGGAACCCGTTCACCCCCCCTGGAGCCGGTTCGGGACACGCCCCGGGGCAAGATCAATTCGCTGGTGGGGGCCCGAGGCATGCTGGGATGCTGACCCGGCCGCGCCGAACGCCGGACGGGCAGTACCAGGGGGAGCGGAACCGTGGACGTCTACACGACAGAGGCCGGACGGGTACGGGGGCGGCGCGCCGCGCGGGACCGCGGGATCGTCACCGTACTCGGACTACCGTACGCGGCACCGCCGTTCGGTCCCCGCCGGTTCCTGGAGCCACAGCCGGCGGAGCCCTGGGACGGCGTACGCGACTGCGCCGCCTTCGGGCCCGTCGCTCCCCAGTCGGCCGAACTTCCGGGCGCGCCGCTCTGGTCGCCCGGTGACGAGGACATCCTCACGCTGAACATCTGGACGCCTGCCGGCGGGCCGGGCGACCTGCCCGTGCTGGTCTGGCTCCACGGCGGTGCGTACGTCTTCGGGTCCTCGGCCCAGCCGGACTTCGACGGCACCGCGCTGGCGGGGCTCGGGCTCGTCGTCGTCACACTCAACAGCCGTCTCGGCTTCGAGGGGTTCGGCCACGTCCCCCACGCGGACGGCGGCCCGTCCTTCCCCGACAACCGTGGACTGCTCGACCAGATCGCCGCGCTGGAATGGATCCGCGACAACATCGCGGCGTTCGGCGGCTCCCCGGACCGGGTCACGCTGGCCGGCCAGTCTTCGGGCGCGACCTCCGCCGCCTGCCTGGCAGTGGCCGACCGGGCGCACGGCCTGTTCCGGCGCGTGGTCCTGCACAGCGCCGTCAACGCCTTCGCCACGGTGGAACAGGCGGCCCGCACCACCGCCGAGGTCGCCGCCGAGGCCGGGGTACCCGCCGACCGGAGCGGGCTGCTCGCCGCCCCGCCCGAGGCCCTGGTCGCCGCGGCGGACCGGGTCTGCGCCCGGTACGCGCAGGACCCCGCCTCGGGGCAGCGCCACTACGACCCGGCGATCTACGGCCCGGTGATCGATGGCGCCCTGCTGACCGCCGACCCGCTGGAGGCGCTGGCCGCCGGAGCGGGCGGCGCGGTGGAACTCCTGGTCTGCCACACCACGGAGGAGTGCTGGCTGCTGGATGCGGTCGGCAGCAGAGCGAAGATCACGGACGATGATCAACTGGCCCGGTTCGCCGCTGACTTCGGCCTGTCGTCCGCCTTCGTCGAGAAGTATCGTGAGCGCCTGCCGGGCGCGCCGGTGCTCGACGTCCACCTCTCCCTCGCCTCCGACCTGCTGTTCGCCGAGTACAGCTCGCGCCTCGCCGAGGCCCATGCCTCGGCGGGCGGCCGGGCCTTCCTCGCCCGCTTCGACCGCCGCACGGGCGGCGCCGGGCAGCGGGTGCGCGCCTGGCACTGCGCCGACATCCCGTTCGCGTTCGGCAACCTTCACGAGGAGAGCGTCCACTTCCTGATCGGCGGGCCGCCCGGCGCCGCCGACGAGGAGCTGGCCCGGCGGATGACCGGAGCCTGGGCCGATTTCGCCGCCCATGGCGATCCGGGGTGGCCGCCCCTCGCCGGACCTCCCGGACCCGAGCGACCCGCCGGGAGCGGTGCGAGGGTACGCGTCTGGCGTACGGCGGAGGAGGACGCGGGCGTGGAGGGTGGCACGGGGAGCGACACGGCCCGGCGCATGGAAGAAGGGCGTCCCGAGGACGTGCGGGAGGCCGGGGGCGGCTGCCGTGATCTGTGGCGTACGGCCGGACTACCGCTGCTGGCCCCCTGACACCCCCATGCCCCCGGTGTAGCGCCGACCTCTACGCAGAGCCGCCCGAGCGGGCCGACCGGCGACCCGCGTGCCGGGTCACCTCGACGGGGGGCGGCCGAACCAGGCGGTCATGCGCTCCCGGGTGAGAACGTCCTCGACCATGCACCGAGGGAGGTCGCGCCCTTCGCGCTGGAGCAGGGGGCATGGGCGTTCGCCGGGGAGAGTTCCCCCACAGGGCGGGTGACGGTCACCGTCGCCAACTCCGGCCGCGATCCGGCGAGACGGCGGGGAGGGGCGGGCGCACGGTGGTGGCCACGAACCGCACCATGCCCCGGCTCTGCTAGTACGGAGGCAGCCGCAGGATTCCGGAGGCGTCCCGCACATCGTGTACGAGGCGGATCTTCCCCACCGGAACGCCCTTCTCGTCCGTGGTCACCAGGGCCGCGTCGTCGCTGTCGACGCACCGCCCGCGCGGGTCCGGCTCGGGGCAGAACAGGACGTAGCCGGTCTGGCGGTCCACCCGTCCCGGCTCCAGCCGCCAGATCCACTGGTACTCGCTCACGGCCACCCGCGGATAGGTGGTGCGCAACTGCTCCTTCACCGCGCTCTGCACGGTCTCGCCGAACTTCTGGCGCTCCCGGAACGGGCGGACCTCGCGGGCGCTGCCCGTCGTGTCGACCCGGCCCGCCTCGATCTCGTAACTCGCGGAGAAGTGGGTGTACTCGGTGAGCGAGGCCAGGAGGTCGGAACGGGTCAGCCGCATGAGGGTGGGCCAGGAATCCTTGCCCCGGTTCCGGTGTTCCGCCACGGCGGGGGAGACCACGTTCACGTACGTTCCCTGCCCCTTCGCCACGGTGCTGTCGGGCCCGCTCGCCGTGACCCACCGCTGGACGCACTGCCCGATCTCGCTGAGCACCCGCGTCACGGTGGCGTTCGTCAGCTCGGCCACGACATAGGGCGGGGTGCCGGTCGGGCCCAGTGCGACGACCTCGTAGCCGCAGGCGTCGAAGGCGGACTCGAGCGTACGGAAGTCCTCGGCCTGCTGCCTCGCGCGCTCCACGGCCTCGGTCAGGGCGCCGACGCAGTCCTTCCCGTCGCAGGAGCCCCGCTCGTTCTCGTCCGTGTCGATGCGGAGCCGGACCACGGCGTCGCGGTCGCCGCTCACCGCGAACATGACCTCCGAGCCGCCCGTGCCCGGAAAGAGCGTCCGCGCGCCGATCGCCTTGAGCTGACCGGGGAAGTGCTTCTCGGCGAGGTCCTCCGCCGCCCGCCGGTCGTCCTTGGTGCCGACCACTCCACACGCGCCCATGAGGACGACCAGCGAACCCGCCAGCACACCGGTCATGACGGTTCTCCACTGCCTGCGGCGTGATCCGGCCATGGTCCGTTCCTCCCTGAGGTCCCGCCTTGCGTTCCTGTGACAGTAGGACCGCCGGCCGGGAGCCGGATGAGTACGGCTACTCAACGAGGTGTGGAGTGTCGTCCCCCGCAAGGGACCGGAAGGCGTCACGCACCGCCTTGCGGTCATCACGTCATTGGCATGGACCTGACTTTCGAACTCCGCTACAGTCCGGGACGGCACATCTGAGAGCGCTCTCACGCGGCACGATCAGCATGCGCTCCCGGACGCCTCCCGTTCCACTCCTACGCCCCCACGTCGCTGGAACAACAGGAAGGGTCACTCCCTTGAGACACGCAACCCTGCTGCGGGCCGGTCTGTCCGCACTCCTGCTCGTCGGAGCCTGGGCCGCCGCCGGCCCCTCGTCCGCCTCCGCCGCCCCCACCGAATCCGCGCACCTCCCCGCCTCCACCGCCCTGCTCACCGCGATGCAGCGCGACTTCGGCATCAGCGAGAGCGAGGCCGTCGCCAGGCTCGCCGACGAGAAGGCGGCCACCGCCCTGGAGCCGAAGGCGCAGCGCGCGGCGGGCTCCGCCTTCGGCGGCACCTGGTTCGACGCGAAGTCCCGCAAGCTGGTCGTCGCCGTCACGAGCGCCTCCAAGGCCGACGCCGTACGGGCCACCGGTGCCGACGTCCGCATGGTCGAGCACTCGGCCGCGCAGCTCGACGCGGCGAAGGCCCGCATCGACGCCCTGCCCGCCCCGGCCGGGGTGAGCAGCTGGCGCGTCGATCCGGCGCGCAGCAGGGTCGTCGTCGACGTCGTGGCGTCCGAGCGGCGTGACAACGATGTCCGTGCCTTCGTGGCCAAGGCCCGCAAGGTTGGTCCCGTGACGGTGGAGACCACCGCCGAAGCGCCGCAGACCTTCGCCGCGGGAACGGTCGGAGGCGACCCGTACTACACGGGCAACGTCCGCTGCTCGATCGGCTTCTCCGTCCACGGCGGCTTCGTCACCGCCGGACACTGCGGCGGTGCGGGCCAGTCCGTGCGCGGCTGGGACGGTTCCGCGATCGGCAACTTCCAGGGCTCGTCCTTCCCCGGAAACGACTACGCCTGGGTGAACGTGGCCAACGGCTGGTGGACCGTGCCGGTCGTCCTCGGCTGGGGGACCGTCTCCGACCAGCTCGTCCGTGGCTCCAACGAAGCGCCGATCGGTGCGTCGATCTGCCGCTCCGGCTCCACCACGCGCTGGCACTGCGGCCGGGTCCTCGCCAAGAACGAGACCGTCAACTACAGCCAGGGCGCCGTGTACCAGATGACCAAGACGAGCGTCTGCGCCGAGGGCGGCGACTCCGGAGGCTCGTTCATCAGCGGCGACCAGGCCCAGGGCGTCACCTCCGGCGGCTGGGGCAACTGCTCCTCCGGCGGGGAGACCTGGTACCAGCCGGTCAACGAGATCCTCAACCGGTACGGGCTGAGGCTGCACACCGCCTGATCCGGCGGAGCCGCCTCGCCGTCCTCCCCGGCGAGGCGGCTCCTGCGGGGGTCCTCGCCGTCTGCGGGGCGAACCGGTCCCGCGTCGGCCGGCGGGCCTCTGCGGCGGGCGACATGGAGCGGCTGCGGAAGCTGGTGACCCACCGGCGGGCGGGATGCGGTCCTGGAGAGGTCGCGGAGCCACGAAACCCCGGTGAGGACCTCCGTTCCGGCCGGTGGACCGAGCCCACCAGTGACCCTGTACGCCTCGACGCGGCAGATCGCGGCCTCCTCCACCTGCTCACGGCCTGAGCGGACAGCACTCCGGACCGACCCGGACAGCTCCTCCGCAACCCCGTTTCCCGGCTTCGCTTCGGCGCCCTCCGTCCTCTCGGTGCCTCCGCTCAGCGCCGTCCGCCGCCCCCGGTCGTGCCGGTGCCACCCGTACCGCCTCCGCCTGTCAGAGGGGAGGCACATCCCGCGCAAGGGCCGGTGCCCTGGCGGATGTACCGGTGCTGGTTCGCCAGTTCGACCGCGCGGGTCACCGAGGCGTCCTCGGCCGGAACGCCGATGCCGAACCGTCCGTAGAAGGTCAGCAGACCCGCGTCGGCCCGGTCGACCGCCACGGCGGTGCGCTCGTAGGCCACCGCCGTCAGCCGGCGGACGTCGATCTGTACGAGTCGGCGGCCCTCCGGCCGGGGCTGTCCTGCGGCCTCACCCCAGCGCTGGAAGGCCGTCTTCACCGGGCCGTCCTCCACCAGTCCGCCGAGATACTCCTTGACCAGCTGCACGGCCTGGTTGTCACCGAGGTCGAGGGTGTCCAGGGCGCGGGTGACCGCGAGCGAGGCCAGCTCGGCGAACCGGTCGGTCCGCTCCTCCCGTTCCGCGCGTCGCCGCTGGGCCTCGTCGAGTTGCCCGAGCCGGTCCTCGAGATCGTCCCCTTCCGGGGCCGAATCGGACTCGGCCTCGGACTCGGGAGGCGTGGGATCGATGTCCAGTGTCCCGGCCTGAAACCGTCCGGCCTGCCGGGCGATGTCCAGGGCCGTCCGGTTCGCGGGCTCGCCGGGCGGCGACGGAGCGATCCGGTGCACGGCGGTGATCACGTCGCCGATCCGCGCCGCGGTCCGGGGATGGAGTGCCACCTGCCGGTGGATCTCCTGGTACGCGGCGACCGCGCCCTCGGCGTACTCCCGGCGCTGCACCTCCAGCGCGTACCGCTCCTCGACCGGGCGCCTCCACGCGCCTTCGGATACCGGAGCCACCACGACGAGGAAGACCAGCGCGACCATGATGGCGATGTTGAGGCCGGAGAGCGACCGCTGGACGGCGTTGGTGACGAGGCCCAGTGGCAGCCGGGACTCGCTGTACCGCGCCGGGCGCAGACGTCGTCGGACGCGCGCGACGAGCCCCGGCCACCGCAACAGGACATAGCTGCCGATCGCCAGCACCGTGTAGGCCGCCATCCAGTACAGCCAGTGCACCTCGGTCAATCCCTGCACCTTCTCGACCACCTCCAGCACCACGGCCACCTGAGGCGGCGTGAAGGAGAGGACGTTGGCCAGCCAGACCATGAACAGGGTGAGCACCAGGCCGAGTTCGGCGGACAGGACGACGTCGGCCGCCGCCTGGACGGTCCGCCGCGAAGAGCCCTGCATCCACCGCCACCCGCACCAGGAGAGCCAGAGGGCGATCGGGAAGAAGAGTCCGGCGGCGGGCGCGACCGTGAGCACGTCACCGGAGGCCATCTGCCGGCAGGCGAGCACGACCAGGAACACGCCGGGGAGGTCGGGAAGATGGCGGACCAGTGCATGTTCCGACGGCACGCACCGGCCCACCGCGAGCAGCAGGGCCCAGCCGCCGAAGAGGAGCAGCGCCACCAGAGGCACCAGGCGGGAAGGAAACGCGCGGAAGAGGAGGAAGAGCAGAACCAGGGGGCCGACGAAGACGCACAGGACAAGGCCGGCCGAGGCGGCGTACCGGCGGTGGCGGAACCAGCGGATCGCGGCTTCGAGGAAGATCTCGCCGCCGACCTTCCACCCGGCCGTGATGGCGGTCACGGCGAGCAGGCCGGCCAGCACCCCGCCGATGGCGCCGATGACCGCCCTGAGGACGGCGAGGAGCACGGCCCCCACCTCGTCGATCTCGTCCCGCGTGCCGAGGTGCCACGCCGCCCACGCCCCCATTCCGAAGACGAGGTACTGGGAGAGGAGTTCGAGCAGTTCGTCCCGTGGGAGCACCGGAGCGGCCGGAGCGTTGCGTGCCGCAACCGGGGTGGTCGGGGCGGTACCCGCCGCAGCCGGGGCGGGCGCGGAGGGGGCGGGCGCGGCAGTGTCCGGGGCCGACTCGGGCGAGGCGGGTGCCGACTCGGGGGGTGCGGTGGACGGTTGTGGGGAGGCAGGCGCCGACTCGGGTGTGGCGGCGGACGGTTCGGGCGAGTCCGGTGTCGACTCGGCGGCCGCTGAGGGTGGTTGGGGTGGGCGCTGAAGGGCGTGCCGGTGCAGCCGCTGGGCGAGGTCGAGGAAGAGTTCCAGATTCGCCACCCGGTACCGGTACCTCAGGAAATGCGTCGGGAAGTCACTGCCGCGGGAGGAGATCATGAGCAGCCCCTCCGGCGAGAGGGCGAGCGAGCGGACGTCCTCCCACGTCGTGAAGTCGTCCCGGCCGTGCCTGCGCCGTACGGTCACTCCGGTCCGGTTCAGCACCAGGTCCCCGAACGTGACGTCGCCGCCGCCGAGGGCCGTATCGGTGGCCGGTCCCCCCTGCGCGGCCCGGATGCCCCGCCGGATCGCCGGGTCCCACTCCTCATCCCCGGGGACCTGGGCGCCCCGGATCACCGTACGGGTCCGCAGGCCCTTGATCCGCTCCCCACCGAACGCGGGCCGACGGCCGGGCGGCCCCAGCGTGACGACCGTCCCCTGCGGGGTGCACAGTTTGACGCGGTCCCAGCCATCCGTGAACACCGCTGTTGTCAGCCAGGGGTAGACCACGTTCCGGCCGTGCGCCGTGACCGCGACGAGGCCCTTCTCGTGGAGGCGGAACTCGACCTTCGCATGGCGTCGATACCACGACACCCGTACGGCGAACGGCACCAGCAACCCCAGCCCGCCGGACACCGCCGGCACGAGGGCCCCGCCCCTGCCGACGGCCGCACAGACGAGGAGCGCCAGGATGGAGGCGAGGGCCGCCACGGGTGTGAGGGCGAGCAGCAGCGACGCGTACGCGGAGAGCTTCCCGGGCAACGGCCGGTAGGTACGGCGGTGGGCGCCCAGCTCCGGATGGTCCGGGTGCTCGGGCCGCTGCGGATCCTCCGCGTCGTCCGCCGTGTCGCACTCCGTGCTCATGAGCCCACCTGTCCCGCCGGGGCGGCCCGCGCAACTCCTCTTCCACGCAGACTCGTTGACCAGGCCGGACGGCACGGTAGCACCCCGCCCGCGTGGTGGGCGGCAGAAGGGGGGCTCTGTGCCGAGCGGCCGTGCTCCGGCAGGGCAGGGCAGGCGTCCGGTGCCGTCAGCGCATGGACCAGCAGGCCCCGGGTCATCCCCGCGCAACCTGAACAGGACGAGTTCCCCGGGGAGTTCGCCGGGTCCCTGCTCGCAGACTCCCCGCCAGGCCGCCGAGGGACGGAATCCGGCCACGGGCTTCACCCCGGGCGGCCGAGTATCACGTTTTGCTTGTGATCAGTCACCGCGCGGACCTACGTTGCCCCTTGCGAGATGTACCGAAGCCAGTGGGGGAGCCACGTATGGCCGCGACCGGACGGCACCGCAGATATCAGCCGAGCCGCATCAACCGTGCTTCGCTCACGGTGACGGCGGGAGGCGCGGGCATCGCGCTCCCGCTCATCACCGCGGCGTCGGCCGGGGCCGCGCCGAGCGAGGTCTGGGAGAAGGTCGCCGCCTGCGAGTCCAGCGGCAACTGGTCCGTCAACACGGGCAACGGATATTACGGCGGGCTCCAGTTCAGCGGCTCCACCTGGGCGGCCTACGGCGGCACGGAGTACGCTCCGCGCGCCGATCTCGCCACGCGGGACCAGCAGATCGCCGTCGCCGAGCGGGTACTCGACGGCCAGGGCCCCGGCGCCTGGCCCACCTGTTCCGTACGGGCGGGGCTCAGCCGGGGCGGGGACGCGCCCGAGGTCTCACCGGGTACGGGCGCCGACGCGCAGAGCGCCGGGGCCCGCCCCGTCCGGGCCGCTCCGCAGAGCGCTCCCGTGCGCCCCCGGGCCCGCCCCGCCGCGGCGACCCCCACCCACGTGCCGGGCAAGCGCGACTCGTACACCGTCGCAAGCGGCGACTCCCTCTCCGGCATCGCGTCCGCCCAGCAGGTCCGCGGTGGCTGGCAGGGCCTCTACGCCGCCAACCGCACCGTCGTCGGCGACGACCCGGACCTGATCCATCCCGGACAGCGGCTGAGCCTCGACGGGAGCCGGACGGCCCGGGCGGGCGACGGGCGGAACGCGACGAAGCCGGCGCGGGAAGCCGCGCGCGGGGCGAAGAAGGCGGACCGGCCCGACGCCGAGCCCACGAAGCAGCCGCCCGCGCAGGCCGCGCCGAAGCAGCGGACCCCCGAGAGGGCCGCCCCGAAGCGGGAAGCTCCGAAGAAGGAAGCCCCGAAGCGGGAAGCGCCGAAGAAGGAGCGGCCCGCTCCGGAGCGCGCCGTGCAGCAGTCCGGCTTCAGTGCCCCGGTGGCGGCCGGTACCGGCACCCCGTACCGGCAGGCCGGTGGTTGGTCCAGCGGCTACCACACCGGAGTGGATTTCCCCGTGCCCACCGGGACGTCGGTCAAGTCCGTGGCCCCGGGGCGCGTCGTCTCGGCGGGCTGGGCCGGAGCGTACGGGTACGAGGTCGTCATCCGGCACAGCGACGGCAAGTACAGCCAGTACGCCCATCTTTCCGCGCTCCACGTGCGCGCCGGCCAGTCGGTCTCCGGCGGACAGCGCATCGCCCGCTCCGGCTCCACGGGCAACAGCACGGGCCCGCACCTGCACTTCGAGATCCGTACGGGCCCCGGATACGGCTCCGACGTCGACCCGCTGGCCTACCTGCGGGCAGGCGGCGTCAGGGTCTGAACCGTCCGCTCGGCGGAAGGGCGGCGCAGCGTGGCCCCGGTGCGCATGCGGCGCGGGTGCGGTTCCGGCGCACCGAACTGCACCTGAGGCACCGCCTGACCCGGCGGCAGCGGCGACGACCCGCGCACCGCGGGCCGTCGTTCCCCCGGGGGCCCGGGTACGCTCGGCGGCGGTGAGGTGCGCCCCCCTCCGGATCCCTCCGGCTCGCGCACGGCTTCCTCCGCACCGGGGGCGTCGACCGGGACCGCGCGCCGGATGCCGGAGCACGCCGCGCCCGCCCGCACCTCCTCGGCGTGCTCCCGGTGCAGCCGCTCCCTGGTCAGCATGATCAGACCGGCGATGGCCAGCGCCCCGCAGCAGAGGGCGAGGACCGTGCCCGGAACACCGAGACGGAAGTGCTCGCCGAACAGCGTGATGCCGATCGCGGCGGCCACCACCGGGTTGACCACCGTCACCGTCGCGAGCGGAGCCGTGAGCCCCGCGCCCCGGTAGGCGGCCTGGGACAGGAACAGCCCCGCCGCCGCCAGACCGGCGATCGCCAGCAGTGGCAGCGCGCCGGAGCGCACCGGACCGGACGTCCACTCGACGGCCACGGTCTTGGTGAACACCGAGGCCATACCGAACGCCCCGCCCGCACCCGTCGCCAGGACGATACTGCGCAGGACCGGTCGCCGCAGCGTTCGCGCGAACACGACCAGGGCCCCGAGGGCCCCGAACGTCACCGACGCCAGCAGCACCTGTTCAGGGCCGTCCAGCGAGTGCGGCTCCGCGTTCCCCGTGAGCGCCAGCAGCCCGCCGAGCCCCGCCGTCGCCATCAACGCGCCACGCCAGGCGACCGCCCCCGCCCGACGCCCGACGAACAGGGCCGCCATCGGGAGGGCGAAGACGATCGTCAGCGCCCCGAGCGGCTGGACCAGGCTGAGAGGGCCGTAGGCGAGCGCCACCACGTGCAGGACCGCGCCGGCTCCGTTGAGCGCGACGGCGACCCACCACACACCGGTGCGCAGCAGGGCGCGCGAGGAGTTGTCCCCGGTCGCCGCCACGCGCTCCTGGATGATCGCCCCGGCCGCGTAGGCGACCGCGGAGACCAGTGACAGCAGCACGGACAGCGCAAGGGAACTCATGTACACCACGATGTCCCGTCCGGGGCCCGGCGTCGTCGTCCTTGAGTCTGCACTTCGGCGTACTGCCCCAGGAGTACGCCTCTCCGGCCGACGTCCTCCTCTCGACGGTAGCCCCGCTGCCCCCGGCCGTCAGAATGTGGCGCCCGGCGGATACGGTGAGCCGCGCGGGCGGCACGGAACGTGTCCGCACGGCCGGTCGTGCGAGCGGCCGGCCGGCCGGCCGAGGGATCGTGGACCGAGGGGGAGCGGGGCGTGGATCTGGTGCTACTGGCGTCGGTGGGCGGGTTCTTCGCGTTGCGAACCACGCCGGTGCCGGGCGGCGGCCACCAGCCGCTGGAGCAGCTGTACGCCGGCGGGAACGGCCCACTGGCCGCGCGGGTCGAGAAGGTCTCGGCGCGCCTCGCGGCCCCCGAGCGCAGGGTCGCCGCCTCGATCGCCCATCTCGGCCTGGCCGCCAGGCTCTGGTCCCTCGCCGTCGGCCCGGCAGCGCTCTTCGGGCGCGTTCCCGCCCTGACGCCCGGCCTCCTGCACTGGGACCCGCTGGCCACCTCGCCCGACGACCTGTGGCTCGCGGGGACGGAGGAGCTGCCCGGAACGGCGGACAGCGTCCGCGAGCAGATCCAGTACGGGCATCTGGTGCCGCTGGCCGAGGCGTTCCGGCGGGACGGGAACATCTCCCCGCGGCTCCTGTGGGGCAACGCGGGGTCCGCGCTGGCCGGGGCCGTACGCGAACTCCTCGCGTTCGCACGCGTCCATGACCGGCCGGACGTGGCCGCGCGGGCGCGTGCGCTGGCGGCCGAACTCTTCGACGACGAGGCACTGCGCGGGACCGGGGCCCCGCACGGCCCGGCGTTCCGGCGGCGCAGCTGCTGCCTGTACTGGCGCTGTCCCGGCGGTGGGCTGTGCGGGGACTGCGTGTTCGACCGGGCACCCGGATCACCCGCTACGGGCCGGTAGCGGCCCGTCGTCGGCGGGCGCCGCCGGGGAGCGTCAGGACGGCAGTACGGCGTCGATGGCGTGGTCGACCGACGGCAGCACCGGGAGGGCGCTGTCGAGACCGATCATGCCGATCAGCCGCCGCATGAAGGGGGACGGGGCGGCGAGGCGCATCCGGTCACCCAGCGCGGTGTGCCCCTGGAGGAGGACGTTCACCATCGTCGAGTCCGCGAAATTCACGCCCGAGAGGTCCACGACCACCGGACCGGAGGGGGCGTCGGCCGCCGTGGCGAGAGCCTCACTCAGCGGGCCGACACTGTCGATGTCGAGGTCGCCCGACACCGTGATGACCAGAGCACCCCGCTCCCGTCGGGTGAGGACTCTGACGGCTCTGTCTTCGTTGGGCGATGAAAGCACGGAAGGCACCTCGGGCGGATCGGGAGGGGGGACGGGCAGGCTTTCTGTCGGACAGGTCGGCCTCGGTTCCGTCCCTGGTCGCGGTGGGGTACGGGGGTAACGATAGGAGTAACAGTTGCCATTTGACAACATTCTCCATCGGGTAACAATCTGGTCCCCGGCAGCAGCTCGTGCTGCTGCCGACGGCGGAGCGCCGATGGATGCGGAAGCAGGGGCGGGATGAGGCTAGGCGCTGTCGGCGACATCGTCGCGGAGCGGCGGGGAGGCGGCGTCCCCGTTCGGGGAGAGGCGCTCCGAAGCCGCCGCGTGGAAGGCCGCGAGGCCGTCCGTGAGCGCGGCGAGCGCGGCGGGATCCATCCGCTCCAGCACCGCGTTGAGCTCACGGGCGCGCAGGGCCCGGTACTCTTCGAGAAGCGCCCGTCCCCGCAGACTCAGTCTCAGTTCCACCTCGCGCCGGCTGGACGGGCTGGGCGCCCGCTTGACGAGTCCCATCGCCTCCATCCGGTCGCAGAGCCTGCTGACGGACGGGGCGCGCGAACCCAGGGCCTCACCCAGCGCCCGCAGGTTCGTCCCTTCGTGCTTCTCGATGACGAGCAGCGCCCGGAGCTGCGACGGCGACACGGTTCCCGAGGCGGCGGATTCCTGACCCCGGCCCCAGAGCACTTCCAGCAGTTCCGAGGCGGCGACAGCGTCGGCGGACGCCTGTTGGCGGCTGCTCGGGCGGAATCCTCGGTGGGGCATCCACCCACTGTGTCACCCGCCGGGCCTCCTTGTCAGCCCGGCCTCGGCCCCTACAGCGTCGCAGGACGAAGAATGTGCGAGAGACCGTGAAGAGAAGAACGGACATCGAGGCCGCCGTGAGGGCGGCCGCGCCGCACGCCCTGCTGGCCACCTTGCGCACCGAGATCATCAGCGCCTACGGGGCCCTCGCGGTGGATCTGCACCTCGCCGATTACGGCCTTCGGGTCCTCACACCCCTGGACCGGCCCGACGAGAACGAGCCGCTGTCCCTTCACAACAGTCCCGAGGGCAGGGCCTTCGGCAGCCAGGAGCCCCGCGAGCAGCAGGTCCGGCACGACGACGCCGTGGACCACCACCTGCCCGTGACCGTCCGGGGCGAACGGCTCGGCATCCTCACGGTCCGGCTGCCCCAGGCGCTGTCCACCCCGGAGCTGGTCGGCGAACTGGCCCGCCTGGCCGACCTGCTGGGCCACGAGATCCTGGTCGCCGAGCGGGACACCGACCTGTACCAGCGCGCCCGGCGCACCACGCGCCTCACCCTCGCCGCCGAGATGCAGTGGCAGCTGCTGCCCGCCCGCGCCTGCACCGCCGCCGAGTTCGCGATCGGGGCGCAGCTGGAGCCCGCGTACGCCATCCACGGCGACAACTTCGACTGGGCCGCCGACGCCGACGAGCTGACCCTCGCGGTGACCAACGGCATGGGCGAGGGCATACAGGCATCCCTGCTCACCAACCTCGCCGTCAACGCCCTGCGCAACGCCCGCCGGGCCGGCGTCGGCATCGCGGACCAGGCGGCCCTCGCCGACCAGGCCATCTACGACCAGCACCGGGGCGCTTCCCACGTCTCCACCCTGCTGCTCCGTTTCGAGCTGGCGACCGGGCGGGTCGGCGTCGTCGACGCGGGGTCGCCCCAGCTGTGGATGCAGCGCGGCCGTGCGGTCCACCGGGTCGAGCTGGAGGCCCAGTTGCCGCTCGGCATGTTCGAGGAGTCGCAGTACGCGGTCCAGGAGTTCCACGTGGAGCCCGGCGACCGCCTGCTGCTGTTCAGCGACGGCGTCTACGACACGGTGTCCCCGCAGGGCGAGGTGTACGGGGACCGGATGCTGGCGCGCGCCATCCAGTCCACCAGGCTCCTCCCGGCCGCCACCGTCCCGCGCGCCCTGCTCGCCGAACTGGCGGAGTACCGGAGGAAGGAAACGCCCGACGACGCGCTGGTCCTCTGCCTGGACTGGTACGGCAGGCAGGAGGGCTGAGAACGGGGCGAGCGCCGGCCGGTCACGTCGCGGGCGGCCGGGACCCGGCTCTCCGGTCGGGGCCGAGGCCACCGCCGTGGTCGACGCGGCCACCGTGATACGAGGCCCGGAGCGGCGTCGGCGGGCTCAGGTGCTGAGCTGGAACTCCGCCCGGATCCGCTTGCCCACCGGCACCCGCTCGGCCGTGAGCCGGTCGCACAGGGCCACCACGATCTCCATGCCGTGCCCGCCGAGCCGGGACGGGTCAGGGGCGTACAGGACGGGCATCGCGGTGCTGCTGTCGTACACCGTGACGCTGATGAGCCGCGCGTTGCCCTCCAGCTCCAGGAGGTAGGGGCCGTGGCTGTAGCGGTCCGCGTTGGTGACCAGCTCGCTCACGGCCAGCATCAGATCGCTGCGCGTGTGTTCCCCGATCGGAGCGCCGCACTCCTCCACGAGCCGCGTGAGGAAGCTGTCGGCGAGCGTACGGGCCATCGCGATGCACCCCGGCTCGCCGTCGAAGACCTCTGCGCTGAGCAGTACCTCGGCGGAAGCCAGCCCCTGACCCGGATCTTCCGGTGGGGAGGTGACCTGTTCGTTCATGTGCTCCAGCCAAGGCGCTGCAGTGAGGTCGGAAACCTTTTCCGCCATTCGTCTACCCGAGGTGACGAGTCCCAGTCCAAGGAACCTCCCAGATCCTACTTACGCCCGGGCAGCCGCACCACGGTCACGAAGAACTCGTCGATCTGGCGCACCGCCGCGATGAACTGGTCGAGGTCCACCGGCTTCGTCACGTACGCGTTGGCGTGGAGCTTGTAGCTGCGCAGGATGTCCTCCTCGGCCGAGGACGTGGTGAGCACGACCACCGGGATGAGCGAGAGCTCGGGGTCGCCCTTGATCTGCTCCAGCACCTGCCGCCCGTCGTACTTGGGCAGGTTCAGGTCCAGGAGCACCAGGTCGGGGCGGGGAGCGTCGCCGTACTCGCCGCGCCGGTAGAGGAAGTCCAGCGCCTCCTGCCCGTCGCGCACGACATGCAGGGTGTTGCGGATCTTGTTGTCCTCGAAGGCCTCACGGGTCATCAGCTCGTCGCCGGGATCGTCCTCGACGAGCAGGACCTCGATGGGTTGGACTGGCGCGTTCACGAAGAGTCTCCCGACTGGCTGGTGAGTACGGCGGGGGCGAGCAGTTCCGCCGGGGTGTGGGTCGGCGCCTCGGGCGCCACGGGCAGGGTGAAGTGGATACGGGTGCCTTCGTCCGGTTCCGGCTCCAGCCAGATCCGGCCACCGTGGAACTCGACGATCTTCCGGCAGAGGGCGAGGCCGATGCCGGTGCCGTCGTACTCGTCACGGGCGTGCAGCCGCTGGAAGATCACGAACACCTTGTCCGCGAACTCGGGGGCGATGCCGATCCCGTTGTCCGACACCGTCAGGTGCCAGTGGTCGTCCTCGCGCACGCAGCCGACGGTGATCCGGGGCGCACGGTCCGGATGGCGGAACTTCACCGCGTTGCCGATGAGGTTCTGCCAGACCATGGTGAGCGCGGTGGAGTCCCCGAGCAGCTCCGGCAGCTCGTCGGGCCGCTCGATGCCCGCGCCCGACTCCTCGATCGCGGCGGACAGGTTGCCCAGGGCGCGGTCGAACGACCGGCCCAGGTCGACCGGCTTCCAGCCGTCGTGGACCCGGCCCACGCGCGAAAAGGTCAGCAGGTCGTTGATGAGCACCTGCATGCGCTTGGCGCCGTCCACCGCGAACGCGATGTACTGCTTGCCCCGGTCGTCCAGCTCGGTGCCGTACCGCTTCTCCAGGAGCTGGCAGAACGAGGCGACCTTGCGCAGCGGCTCCTGGAGGTCGTGCGAGGCGACGTACGCGAACTGCTCCAGCTCGGAGTTGGAACGGCGCAGCTCCTCGGTCTGGCCCGCGAGCAGCTCCTCGCGCTGCTGCGCGTCGGCCAGCTCGTCGGACAGCCGACGGCGCATGTCCTCCACCGCTCCGGCCACGGCCTGCACGTCGGACGGGCCCTTGATCTCGATCCGGCGGTCGACCGTGCCCGAGCGCACCGCGTCGGAGGCGGCCCGCAGCCGGTTCAGCGGCACCCCCACCACCCGGTGGAGCAGCGTGCTGAGCGCCACGATCGTCAGCACGAGAACGGCGAGCAGGATGCCCACCACCCAGTCGCGGGTGGTACGCGACGCGTCCAGATCGGCCCGCGCCCGGTCACGCGCCTCGGCCAGGTGCTCCTGCTGCACGGTGTAGGCGCGCCGCAGGCTGTCGAACTCCGTCTTGCTGCTCTGGAGCTGCGCGGTGGTGCCGGAGTGGCTGGGACCGCTCTCCCGGACCGCCGCGATCAACGGCTCGGCCTTGCTCTGCCGCCACCGCCGCGCGGCGGACTCGACGGCGTCCAGGTCGGCCGCCAGCCGCTCGTCGTCGCCGACCAGCGCGCGAGCACGGGCCAGCCGCTCCCGCTCGGCCTTCCCGCCGTTCCGGTACGGCTCCAGGAAGGACTTGTCGCCGGTCAGGGCGAATCCCCGGACGCCCGTCTCCTGGTCGAGCAGGGCGTTCTGCAGTTCGAAGGAGACCGACCGGGCCGGCTGGATTCGGTCCACCAGTTCGTCGGTGCGCTGCGACATCCGGGAGAGCACCAGGCCACCGATCACCAGGCAGCCGCAGACGACCACGACGAACCCGCCGAGGATCAGGTGGACCCAGGACTGCACCGAGAGCCGGGCGGAGGGGTCCTGCTCCGGTATGGCCTTCGTGCTGTCAGTGCTCATCGTGTTCCGATCCCCAACCCAGGTGCAGTACGGCCACATCGTCCGCGAGCCCGCCGTAGGGGGCCGCCCCCTCGGAGGCTCCCGCCACCAGGGCGTCGACGAACGCGTGGGCCGGTAGATGTCCGTTGTCCTGTGCCATGGCGAGGAGCCCCTCCTCGCCGAGGCGGCTGTCGGGCCCGTCGCGTCCCTCGAACAGCCCGTCCGTGAAGAGCACCACGCCGGCGCCGGGCGGCAGCGGGACGTCCACGGTCGGCCAGCTGCCCGTACCGGGCAGCAGCCCGAGTGCCATGCCGCCCTCGGGCTCGACCCAGGACACGTCGCCGTCCTGACGCAGCAGCAGTCCGGGGTGGCCCGCCCGCAGGATCTGGGCATGCCGCTGGTCGGGCGGGAACACCAGGGAGGTGACGGTGGCGAACACGTGCGCGTCCGAGCGCTCGGCCACGAGGATCTCCTCCAGCAGCGCTATCTGCTCCACGTGTGACGTGCCGCACAGGACGGCGGTACGCCAGGCCACGCGCAGGCACACGCCGAGCGCGGCCTCGGCGGCGCCGTGCCCGGAGACGTCGCCGATCACCGCGTGCACGGTGCCGTCCGAGGTCTGCACGACGTCGTAGAAGTCCCCGCTGAGGAGGCCGTGGACCCGCCCCGGCTCGTACCGTGCACGGGCCTGGAACCGGTTGTCCCGCAGCAGGGGGACCGGTAGCAGCCCGCGCTCCAGCCGGGCGTTCTCCTGGGCGATCAACCGGTTGGCGCGCAGGGCCGCGGCGGCCCGTTCCACTTCCTTGCGCTGGAGTGCGTAGCGGATCGCGCGCGAGAGGACCTCGGGGCCCAGCCGGCCCTTGACCAGGTAGTCCTGGGCGCCTCCGGCGACGGCGCGGAGCCCGGTGCCGGACTCCTCCAGGCCGGTGAGGACGACGATCGCGGCCTCGCTGTCCGATTCCAGGATCTGGCGTACGGCGTCCAGCCCGTGGACGTCGGGGAGGTGGAGGTCGAGGAGCACGCACACCGGTGTGGCGGAGGTGCGCAGGAAGGCGCGGGCCTCGGCCAGGGTCTTGCACCAGGTGAGGGCCGAGTCCAGCTCGCTGTCGGCCAGCATCTCCTCGACGAGCACGGCGTCACCCGCGTCGTCCTCCACCAGCAGGATCGACGCGTCGAGATTCCACAGCGGGGCATCGGGGTGGTGCGGGATGCCGACCTGCTGGTCGGGGATGCCGGGGATGCCCACAGGAATCGGTGATGTGCCCACGGGCGACTCGGTCAACCCTCCACCCTCTTCGTGCGACGGCGCGGAGTGTCCGGCCTGATCTTCGGGAAGCATATGCGAGCGAAACACCCCGTCGTGGACGGGAAGGTGGGCAGACGGCACGAAGCCGCCTGCCCCGAAGGGCGGGCGGCTGGAGTCCGGGCCGAACCCGTGGGGTTCGTCCGGTCTCACGCCTCTACGCACATCCCCTTGCGCAACTGCTGGACGATCCTGCTGAGCAGCCGCGACACGTGCATCTGGGACACGCCCAGCTCCGCGCCGATCTGCGACTGCGTCATCTCCGCCCCGAACCGCATCTGCACGATCCGGCGCTCCCGGTCGTCGAGCTGTTCCAGCAGCGGCGCCAGGGCGTGCAGGTTCTCGACGGCCTCCATGCCCGGGTCGGTCTCGCCCAGGATGTCGGCGTACGCACGCTGCTCCTGGCCCGAGTCGCTGTCGGCGGAGGGGGTGTCGAGCGAACCGGCGGAGTAGCCGTTGGCGGCCACCAGGCCCTCGATGATCTCCTCCTCCGGGAGGTCGAGGTGGGCGGCGAGCTCCTTGACGGTGGGGTCGCGGTCGAGCTTCGCGGACAGCAGCTCCTTCGCCTTGGCGAGATCCACGCGCAGCTCCTGGAGGCGCCGCGGCACATGCACCGACCAGGTGGTGTCGCGGAAGAACCGCTTGATCTCGCCGACGATGTACGGCACGGCGAACGTGGCGAACTCCACCTCGCGCGACAGGTCGAACCGGTCGATCGCCTTGATCAGGCCGATCGTGCCGACCTGGATGATGTCCTCGGTGTCGTCGCCGCCCCGGTTGCGGAACCTGGATGCCGCGAACCGCACCAGGGAGAGGTTCATCTCGATCAGGGTGTTGCGCGCGTACTGGTGCTCGTGGGTGCCCTCCTCCAGGACCTGGAGCCGGTCGAAGAAGATCTTCGACAGGGCCCGCGCGTCCTGGGGGGCGATCTTCCCGGCGTCCTCGACCCGGGGAAGCTCTCCGGTGACGTCCGCCGTCCGCGCACCGGGCCGGTCGTCGCGCAGCGGCGTCGTCGTCCCGGCGGCCCGCACTGACATCGCCGTCATGGTGTCACCCTCCTACTGCTCAATGTGTCGGACCGTCGCCTGCCCCCTGATCGCGAAGTCATTCCTGTCTTCTTCGCTTTTTCTCCGTTCTTTTTCCACGCCCCCTTCTCCGGTGACTCCGGCGACCCGACGGCGCGGCGCAGGCGGTCACCGGGGTGGGGCGGATGGGCCTCGTACACCGCTCGAACGGAGCAGTGGCCCGCGCATGGCAGACTTGATCGGGGTGTTTCGGCCTGCGGTGAACCACGACCCGCGGCGAGAAGACGGCAGAGGAACGGCAATGACGGTGACAGAGGACAGCCCGGAGGTCGCTCCGGGCGTCGAGGAGTTCGGTCCCGGGATCGACCCGGAGCGGCTGGCCGTCTGCCTGAGCGTGCTCGACGAGCTCGACCGGATCGAGGTGGACCACCCGGATGCCATTCTCGTCCGCCGGGCCACCGCCGGGATCTACCGCACCGTGAAGCAGCGCCGACGCCAGGAGCGCCGCGCCGCGAAGACCGCCCACGACCGGGCCGTCACCGAGGCCACGGCGACCGGCTCGGCCGAGCGCATCGACGACGAGACGCAGGGCGTGCTGCCCTCCTCCTCCGCCCTGGGCGAGATCGCGGGCATCCTCCAGCGTCCCCGGTCCTGCTACATCTGCAAGACCCGGTACGTCGAGGTCGACGCGTTCTACCACCAGCTCTGTCAGCCGTGCGCCGCGGAGAACCGCGCCCGGCGCGACGCCCGCACCGACCTGACCGGACGCCGCGCGCTGCTCACCGGCGGCCGGGCGAAGATCGGCATGTACATCGCGCTGCGGCTGCTGCGCGACGGCGCGCACACCACGATCACCACCCGCTTCCCGAACGACGCGATCCGCCGCTTCAAGGCGATGGAGGACAGTGACGAGTGGATCCACCGGCTGAAGATCGTCGGCATCGACCTGCGTGACCCGGCCCAGGTCGTCGCGCTCGCCGATTCGGTCGCCGCCGAGGGGCCGCTCGACATCCTGATCAACAACGCCGCCCAGACCGTGCGCCGCTCGCCGGGGGCCTACAGCGAACTGGTCAACGCCGAGTCGGCTCCGCTCCCGGCGGGCGAGCTGCCCGCCGCCGAGGTCATCGGCACCTTCAACAGCGGCACGGTCGACCGGGTCGCCGCGCTGCCCAGCGCCCGCAAGGAAGGGCTGAGCGCCCAGGAGGTCACGGACCTGGCCCTGGTCACCGGCTCCGCCTCGCCGGCCCGGATCGCCGCGGGTACCGCGATCGACGCGGGCGGCCTCGTCCCCGACCTCCACGACACCAACAGCTGGATCCAGACGGTCGACGAGGTCGAGCCCATCGAGTTGCTGGAGGTCCAGCTCTGCAACTCCACCGCGCCGTTCATCCTCATCAGCCGGCTGCGTCCCGCCATGGCCAGGACCGCCGCGAAGCACGCGTACGTCGTCAACGTCTCCGCGATGGAGGGCGTCTTCAGCCGCGGCTACAAGGGGGCGGGCCACCCGCACACCAACATGGCCAAGGCCGCGCTCAACATGCTGACGCGCACCAGCGCCCAGGAGATGTTCGAGAAGGACGGCATCCTGATGACAGCCGTGGACACGGGCTGGATCACCGACGAGCGCCCGCACCCGGACAAGATGCGTCTCGCCGAGGAGGGTTTCCACGCACCCCTCGACCTGGTCGACGGCGCGGCCCGCGTCTACGACCCGATCGTGCGCGGCGAGAGTGGCGAGGCCCTGTACGGCTGTTTCCTCAAGGACTACGCCCCCGCGAACTGGTAGCCCGAACGGGCTTGACCGCCCGTCGTTCTCCGTGCGGCAACCAGCAGGCCCGGTCCGGATGATGTCCGGGCCGGGTTTTCGCTGTGCTCAGTGGCCGAAAGTGACCTACCGCACACGTTCCATCGAGCATGGCGGCGCTCATTTGGTTACGCTGAGGCGAACGGACGTCATCGAGGGGCCCACGAAGGTTCCTCGACCGTCCTGGGACACGGCGGGTAACCCGGCCGCTGTCCCGCCCCGAACCGGCGCCACCGCGACCGATATCTCACCATCCCTGCCCCGCTCGGGGCGGTCGCGCTCCGGCATCGGTGCCGGAGCGCCGACGACGCCCCGAGTGACGCGACACAGAGGAGTGCGCGGTGACGACACCGGAACTGACCGAGCGCGAGATGCGCCCCGCCGAACGGACCCACGGACGGCCCGGCCGCCCCGAGAAGCTGCGGAACATCGAGGTCTGGGCGAGGTCCGCCCCGATCCGGCTGGCCGGATACGAGGACGACCTCGCCGAGCCGCACATCCTGCCCGGCATCGACTGAGCCGCAGGACCGAGGCTCCACAGCCCCGGCCGAACGGTCAGCATTTCCCGCGGCCCGTCTCCCCGCCCTCCCGCTCCGGCGGCAGCGGCCGGGTGACGGGCCGCAGGAATTCCCGGACGTACGTACGGTGCCACCAGCAGCCGGTGGACCGCAGCTCCTCAAGCCCGGTGAACCGGTAGTGGAACACCCGCGCACGTACCTGCCGGGGCGGCTCGTCGGGGAACGGGTTGTGCCCGAGCAGGCGGAGCGTGTCCCGGTCGCCCGCCAGCAGCCGCTCGGCGAACGGCCCGAACCAGGGGCGGGCGTAGGCGGGGGAGAGCGCCGCGAACCACATCATCCAGTCGAGCCGCAGATGGTACGGGGCGACCGGGCGCGGCAGCCGCCGCGGATCACCCGGCTTGCCCCGGAAGCCGTACTCCCGCCACTCGGCGTCGTCCCGGCCCGGCGGATCGGCGCTGCCCTCGACCACGACCTCCAGCCGCATGCGGCTGATGGAGCCGAACGCCCCGTAGGTGTTGACCAGGTGCAGGGGGTCGTAGGACCGGTTCATCGCCTGTCGCCGCGACAACAGGTTGCGCGCCGGGCGGTAGCTGAGCACCAGGACCAGGGCGGTGACGGTGAGGACCACCACCGCGTACCAGAGGGGCGGATCGGTCTGCGCCGGCGGGGGCCCGGCCAGGAACGTCCAGTCGATCGCGGAGAGCGCGAGGGCGATGGTGAGCCAGTTCAGCCAGGCGAAGTTCCCCGACAGGACCAGCCAGAGCTGGGTGAGGACCATCAGTCCGGCCGCCGCGCTCGCCACCGGCTGCGGGGTGAACAGCAGGAAGGGCACCAGCAGCTGCGTGACGTGGTTGGCTGCCGCCTCCACCCGGTGGACCGGCCGGGGGAGGTGGTGGAAGAACCAGCTGAGCGGCCCCGGCATCGGCTGGGTCTCGTGGTGGAAGTCGAGACACGTCAGCCTGCGCCAGCACGCGTCACCGCGGACCTTGATCAGTCCCGCGCCGAACTCCACCCTGAACAGCAGCCACCGCATCAGCCACAGGACCAGGACCGGCGCGCCCGTGTCCCCGGTGCCCAGGAAGACCGCCAGGAACCCCGTCTCCAGCAGCAGCGACTCCCAGCCGAATCCGTACCAGACCTGCCCCACCTGGACGATCGACAGATACAGCACCCACGGCAGCGCCCAGAGCAGCATGCCGCCCCACAAGGGCAACAGGCCGTCCACCCCGGCGAGCAGGGCCAGGGACAGGGCGCAGCCGCTCCAGGCGACGGCGGCGAAGAGGCGGTCCGAGTAGCGCAGCCGGAACAGCCCCGGAGCCGCCCGCCAGGGGGTGCGCCGCAGCAGCTCGGGCACGGGCAGCATGCCGCGCTCGCCGATCAGCGCCCGGAACTGCAGGGCGGCGGAGAGGAAGGCGGCCAGATAGACCACGGCCAGAGCTCGCTGGAAGATCAGCCGGCTCAGCCAGTAGCCCTCCGCGGTGAACCATTCCATCTCTGCCAGTATCGGCGAGAGCCCGGCCGGGGGCCCCTCCGCGCGACCGCGCCGGGTCGGCCCCCGCCGACGATCCGGCGCAGCGCGCGGCCGAGGCGACGCGCGTACCAGAGCTGTACGCGCGGCACCAGCGGTCCGCCGAGCCGGGCGTACCAGGAGGCGGGACGGGAGAACGCCAGCACGGTGAACCACACGGTTCCGTCGTCCGCCAGGTCCACCACGAAGCACTCCTCGCCGCGCTCGGGATGTCCGGGCAGGGTGCCGTAGCCGAAGCCGGTGCGGCCCTCTTCCCCGTACGCCGTCCAGATCACCTCGCACGGGGCGGTGAGGCGCAGCGGGCCCGCGCCCAGGGAGACCCGGACGTGTCCGCCGGGCTCAGCGCGCCGGGCCGCAGCCTCGACGCGGGCACCCGACGCGCGGTGCATGCGCCACTCGGTGATCGCCGCGCCGGCGGCGGCGAAGTCCGCCTCGCCGTGGCCGACGCGGGTGCGGTGGTGGAGATGGTGGTAGTTCCGGGGCAGCGGGCCGAGGCGGGTCGCGCCGACCTCCGGGTAGGTGAGGGTGCTCATGCGGTCCTGCCTTCGGTGTGGTTGTGGACGCTGCTGGGGGTTCGGACGGGGGCGTGGGTGCGGACGCGCCGCCAGGCCGGCAGTGAGCAGAGCGCGAAGCCCAGCGCGTTGCCGAGGCCGTGGGTGGCGGCCGTCCGGGTCAGGGTGGGTGGGGCAGTCCGGTCACCTCGCCCCCCGAACGCCCGCCCACCAGTGCGGTCGCGGCGACGGCCGGGGTGACCGGTGCGGTGAGCAGGGCGATCCCGGCGGGGTCGAGGTTTCGCCCGTGGACCGGGCGCGGGGCGTGCAGCGCCGGCAGGACGGCGCCCAGCGCGTAACAGCGGGCGAGGGCCGTGGCCGGGGCGCCGCGCGGCAGCCGGAGGGCGACCGCGCCCGGCGGGGCGAACAGGGGCCGGAGTCGGCGCACCCGGTCGAGCTCGCGCAGCTCGGTCGGCCGGAGCTCCGCCGGTACCACGAGCGTGCCCACCATGACATCGGCGTTGATCAATGCGAACACGACGCCCCGCGACTCCCCGACGTGAACGTGTTCAAGTCATAGGCCGAGCGTAGAGGCTTTCTTGAACGTGTTCAAGGCGAGGGGGGCGACCGGACGTCCGCTTGCGGGTCCGTGCTCGGTGCGGCACAGATGGTCACACCCCGTTCGTTCTCCAGGGACAGGCAGGAGAGCTCTGTGCGCTCACCCAGACATTTCCGGCGGACCGCGCTCGCCGCGCTGTCCGCCGGGGTGCTGCTCGCCGTCGCGGGCTGTGCCGAGGGCGGCGACCGGACGGCGAAGGGCACCACGGGCACGGCGGAGGCCGAAGACGTCCTCCTCCAGCCGCTTGCGTCCCCCGGCCCCGGACCGTTCACCGCGTCCACGGCGCGGTCTCCGGCGTCCCCGACCGCCACCGCCACCCCGGACTCCGCCCCGCCCGCCGCCACCCGTACGGTCCACCGGGTCTCCGGAACCGCTCCGGGGCTCTACGGCGGCAGCCGGTCCGTCGCCGCCTGCGACGTCGAGCGGCAGGCCGATCTGCTGACCGGCGACACGGGCAAGGCGCGCGCGTTCGCCGGCGTGTCCGACATCGAGGCCGTCCAGATTCCGGGCTACCTGAAATCCCTCACCCCGGTCGTCCTCAGCGTCGACACCCAGGTCACCAACCACGGCTACGGCGCCGGATCGGCCACCGCCTTCCAGGCCGTGCTCCAGGCGGGCACCGCCGTCCTCGTCGACAGCCGGGGGATGCCCCGCGTCCGGTGCGCCTGCGGCAATCCGCTGGGGCCGCCCGAGATCGCGGACGGGAAAGCCGCCCACCGGGGCGAGCGCTGGCCCGGCTACGACCCCGCGCGCCTCGCCGTCGTCGAACCCGGAGCCAGGGCGGCGACCAGTCTGATCATCGTCGACACCGACGACAACACCTGGATCCAGCGGGCCATGGGCGACAGCGGCGGCCGCGACCGCACCCCGGACGACCCGCCGCCCTTCGAGCCCGACGCCGACCTGCTCTTCCCGTCGCCGGGCCGCCCCACCGCATCGGCGCCCCCGGAGTCCGCGCCGTCCGACCCGGTCCCCTCCGTGCCGGAGGAGACGGACCCCGGTCCCGGAGAGCCGTCCGGCGATTCCGGGGACCCGCCGCCCGAAGGGCCGTGGGAGTACGAGGAGGGTGAACCGGACGTGGCGCCCGAGCCGACCCAGGTCTTCCCCGCCGAGCCGGACGAGCCCGCCCCGCCCGAGGAGGAGCCCATGGAAGCGGGCCTCGGCGACGCCCTCACCGGCTGACCCGGCCGTGCGGTCCGGCGCCCCGGCCGGACCGCACGGCCGGCCGACTCGGGGGAGGCGGCACCGGGCGGGAAGGGAGCGGCAGAAGCAGGCGGCATCGGACGAGAAGAATCTGACAAATGGTGGCAGAGTGGCCGATATGGATGATCGGGTAGCGGGTGCCCTGTCGTTCCCCGAAGACTGGCCCGCCCACCCGGACCTCAGCCTCGCCCTGAACCGTATGGGCAGCTTCGACTGGGACCTCGACACCGGCCTCATGCACATGGACCAGCCGGCTCTCGACGTGTTCGACCTGACCGCGGACGAGTACGACGGCCGGCCGGCCTCCCTCGCGCCCCGCGTGCCGACGGACGAGGCCCAGCGCCTCGACGGGCTGGTCTCGCAAGCCCTCAAGAGCGGCCGCGTCAACTACGGCGCGTACTTCCGCGTCCAGCGCCGCGACGGCACCCTGCGCTGGACCCACACCCAGGGTTTCGTCCGCCGGGACGAGAACGGCCGTCCGCGCCGCATCATCGGGATCGTCCGCGACGCCACCCAGGAACTGGCCGACTCCACCGCCCGGCACGAACTGGACGAGGAACGCCGCAGGCGCACCAGCCTGGTCGAGGGCACCACCGCCGCGCTGGCCCACGCCCGTACCGTCAAGGACGTCATCGCCGTCCTCAAGAACTCCGAGGGGCTCGCCCACCTCGGTGCCACCAGCCTCGTCATGGGTCTGCTGGAGTCCGGCCGCATCCACCTCGTGGCCGACGGCCCGGAAGGCGCGCACGTCCCCGGCACCCGGTACACCCGCGTGGACGAGCAGTACCCGATGAGCGAAGTGGTCCGCACGCTGGCCCCGCGCTTCATCGAGTCCGCCGAGGACTTCGCCGCCTCCTACCCGATCCTGTGGCCCGGCATCAGCCGCCTCGGGATCACCTCCGCCGCCTACATGCCGCTGATCGCCCAGGCCCGTCCGATCGGCGCCCTCGGTCTCCTCTACAGCGGCAAGGCCGGCTTCACCGCCGACGAGCGCAACCTCCTGATGGCGCTCGGGACCTCCATCGCTCAGAGCCTCCAGCGCGCGATGCTCTACGAACAGGAGCACGACCTCGCCGAAGGGCTCCAGCAGGCGATGCTGCCGCGCCGGATCCCCGCCGTGCCCGGCGCGCAGGTGGCCGTCCGCTACCGTTCGGCCCGGCTCGGCCGGGACATCGGCGGCGACTGGTACGACCTGATCCCGCTGCCCGGCGGCCGGGTCGGCGCCGTCATCGGGGACGTACAGGGGCACGACACGCACGCCGCCGCCGTCATGGGGCAGCTCCGGATCGTCCTGCGCGCGTACGCGGCCGAGGGGCACAGCCCCGCCACGGTGATGGCCCGTGCCTCCGTCTTCCTCCACGAACTGGACACCGACCGCTTCGCCACCTGCACCTACGCCGAGGCCGACCTCACCACCGGGGTCGTGCAGCTGGTCCGCGCGGGGCACGTGGACCCGGTGGTGCGGGACGTGGACGGCAGCTGCCGCAGAGTGGTGTCCGAGGGCGGGCTCCCGCTCGGACTCTCGGCGGAGTTCGGCCGACTGGAGTATCCCGTCGGCACGGTCGAACTCGACCCCGGCCAGACGATGATCCTCTTCACCGACGGGCTCGTCGAGCTGCCGGGCTCCGACCTCGACGAAGGCATGCAGCGGCTCACCGCACTCGTCACGAACGGCCCCCGGGACCTCCAGGAGCTGGCCGACCGGCTCTGCGACGCCGTCGACGGCCGCGGCGGCCAGGACGACGTCGCGGTCCTGCTGCTGCGCCGCCGTGCCGCCCACGCCCCCCAGTCGGGCGGCCGGCTCCAGCAGCACGTCGCGCAGAACGACCCCGAGGCGCTGAGCTCGGCCCGGCACATGATCCGGGCCGCGGTCCGGGCCTGGGGGGCCGGGGAGAGGGCCGACGAGATCGAACTCGCCGCCGACGAGCTGATCACCAACGCCCTCATGCACACCGACGGCGGCGCGATCGTCACGATCCGGGTGCTCACCGGGTCCGAACGCCGACTGCGCGTCGATGTCGAGGACCGTTCCAGCGCCCTGCCCCGGCGCCGCGAAGCGGGGGAGGACGGGGTGTCGGGACGCGGCCTGATGCTGGTGGACCGGCTGGCCGACGTCTGGGGGGTGGAGTCGCGCGGCAGCGGCAAATGCGTGTGGTGCGAGTTCCTCATCCCGGCCCGCTCGACCCCGGACCGCTGAACCCCGGACCGTCCCGTCCCGGCCGAACGTGACCGGCACTGCGACGTGACATTACGTAACATGTCCGTGCTCGACCGTGACCGACCGCAAGGATTGACTGCGGAGGATCGGAGACTTGCCCGGCCCTCCCGCCCCCGGCTCCGCTGCCCTCGACGCCATCTTCGACGACATGAGGCCCCCGTTGAGTACCGAGCTCCTCGCCCCGCTCGATCTCGCCTTCTGGCACCTCGAATCGGACGCCCACCCGATGCACCTGGGCGCGCTCGCCGTCTTCGCCCCGACACCCGGCACCGGTCCGCGGCGCATCCTCGGCCTTCTCGCCGACCGCGCCGCCGCCATCCCCCGGCTGCGTATGCGCGTACGGGACGTCCTGCTGCCGGTCGGCGGCGCGGCATGGGCCGTGGACAAGGACTTCGACGTGCGCCGGCACGTCGAACACGTTCCCGTGGGCGACGGCGACTTCATGGCGGAGGCCACCCGGCTGGCCGGCGAACTGATGGAGCGACCGCTCGGGCGCGGGCTGCCGCCCTGGCGGATGTACCTCCTCTGCGGTGCGGACGGAGCCCCCTTCGCCGTCCTGGTCAAGCTGCACCACGCCCTGGCCGACGGCCTGCGGGCGGTCGCCATCGGGGCCGGGATCTTCGACGAGATCGCCGCCGTCACCAGCGCCCGCGCCGCCTCCCGGAGCCTGCCGCCCGTCCCGCCCCGGTCGTGGCTGCCGGACCCGCAGGAGATGGCGGGGATGGCACTCGGACGGATCGGCGAGGTCGGCCGGGCACTCGGCGTGGGGGCCTCCGTCGTCCGCGCCGGCCGCCTCGGCCTGTGGAGTCCCTCCGCCTTCACCGCCCCCTCCAGCGGCACCCGGCGCCTGGCCACCGCCGACCTCGACGCCGGGGACCTCCAGCGGATGCGGCGCACCGAGGGCGGCACCGCCAACGACATCCTCCTCGCCGTCGTCGCCGGGGCGCTGCGCCGCTGGATGGCCGGACGCGGCGAAACCCTGCCCACGGCCGACCCGCGCGCCCTGGTCCCCGTCTCCCGGCGCCGCCCCGGCGGGCCCGCCACCGGCAACCGGCTCTCCGCGTACCTGCTCGGGCTGCCGGTCACCGAGGCCGACCCGCGCGCACGGCTCCGTGCGGTCCGGCGGGCGATGGACCGGAACAAGGCGGCCGGGCCGCTCAGGGGCGCCGGAGCCGTCGCCGTACTCGCCGACCAACTGCCCCCGCTGGCGCACCGGTTCGGCGCACCCCTGGCCGCCAACGCCGCCCGCGTGCTCTTCGACGTCCTGGTCACCAGCGTGCCGCTGCCCCGCTCCGCGCTCTCCCTGGGCGGCTGCCCGCTCACGGCCCTCCACCCCATGGCACCGCTGGCGCGGGGCCAGTCCCTGGCGGTCGCCCTGACCACCTACGGCGGGCGGGTGCACGTGGGCCTGGTGGCGGACGGCAAGGCGCTGCCCGACCTCGACCGGCTCGCCGCGGCGGTCGGGGAGGAGTTCACGGAGCTGTACGCCCTCGTCACCGGCACGGACCGCGCACCGGTCTCCTGACAGGCAGCCGGGCGGCGGCTGCGGCAGTCTGGAACCATGCCCGAACTGCCCGAAGTCGAAGCCCTGCGGGTCTTCCTCGACGACCACCTGACCGGCAAGGGGATCGCCCGCGTCCTGCCGCTGGCGATCAGCGTCCTGAAGACGTACGACCCGCCGCTGACCGCCCTGGACGGCGCGGCCGTCACCGCGGTCTCCCGGTACGGCAAGTTCCTCGACATCGAGGCGGGCGGCCTCCACCTCTGCACCCACCTCGCCCGCGCCGGCTGGCTCCGCTGGAAGGACTCCTTTCCCGCCGCCCCTCCCCGCCCCGGCAAGGGGCCGCTCGCCCTGCGCCTGGTCACCACCGACGGCGACGGCTTCGACCTGACCGAGATGGGCACCAAGAAGCGCCTCTCCGTCCACCTCGTCCACGACCCCCGGGACGTCCCCGGTATCGCCCGCCTCGGCCCGGACCCGCTGGCCGACGCCTTCGACCGCGACGCGTTCGCCGCGCTGCTCGCCGGGGAGCGCCGCCAGATCAAGGGCGCGCTGCGCGACCAGTCGCTGATCGCGGGCATCGGCAACGCCTACAGCGACGAGATCCTGCACGTCGCGCGGATGTCCCCGTTCAAACGCACCGCCGACCTCCGCGAGGACGACGTCACCCGGCTGTACAGCGCGCTGCGCACCACGCTCAAGGACGCCGTGGACCGCTCCAGCGGGGTGGAGGCGGGGAAGCTCAAGGCCGAGAAGAAGACCGGGATGCGGGTCCACGGGCGGGCCGGCGAAGCCTGCCCGGTCTGCGGGAACACCATCCTGGAGGTCTCCTTCAGCGACTCCTCGCTCCAGTACTGCCCCACCTGCCAGACCGGAGGCAAGCCGCTGGCGGACCGGAGGCTCTCGAAGTTCCTGAAGTGACGGCCCGGCGGCCCCGTCGCCGCCGGCCCCGCCCGTGCCCCGGCGAACCCGCGGACCCGCCCGCGGCACATCCGGAGCGGCTCCCCGGACGGCCCTGCAAGCGGAACGTGTCGGCGCTCCCGAGCCGCCCGTGACCCAGGCCCTCGCCCGGATACGAGGCACGGCAGTCCGCGGGTACCGCGCTACGGGAACAAGCCGCGCAACGCTCGGGCCATCGGCCCGGAGAGCACCTAAACTCCGGCCTCATGCTGCGCGTACTCGCCGTCGACGACGAACCACCCGCCCTGGAGGAACTCCTCTACCTCCTGCGCGCCGACCCCCGTGTCCGCAGTGCCGAGGGCGCGACCAGCGCGACCGAGGCACTGCGGCGCATCGGCGGCGCGGTGGACGCGGCACCCGACGGCCCGTCCGCGATCGACGTGGTCTTCCTCGACATCCACATGGCCGGTCTCACCGGTCTCGACGTCGCCCAGCTCCTCGCCGGATTCGCCGCGCCCCCGCTCATCGTCTTCGTGACCGCGCACGAGGGCTTCGCGCTCCAGGCGTTCGACCTCAAGGCCGTCGACTACGTCCTCAAACCGGTCCGCCGGGAACGCCTCGCCGAAGCCGTCCGCCGCGTCGCCGAGCAGGTGGGCGACCGGTCCGCCCCGGTCCACGACGGTGCGGGCGACCAGATCCCGGTCGAACTCGGCGGCGTCATCCGCTTCGTCCCCATCGACGAGATCGCGTACGCCGAGGCACAGGGCGACTACGCGCGGCTGCACACCACCAACGGCAGTCACCTCGTCCGCATTCCGCTCACCACCCTGGAGGAGCGCTGGCGCTCCCGCGGCTTCGTCCGCATCCACCGCCGTCACCTCGTGGCCCTCGGCCGGATCGACGAACTGCGCCTGGACGCAGGCAGCATGAGCGTACGCATCGGGGAGGCCGAGCTCGCCGTCAGCCGCCGCCACACCCGCGCGCTGCGCGACCTCCTGATGCGGCAGGGCGGCCGCTGACCGGCTGCCCGAGGCCGTCTCCGCGAGAGCGCGCGAGGAGGGACGGTCAGGCACCGCGCGAGCACACCGGCCGGGCCGTGCGAGGAGCTACGGTGCCGCCGCTGACCTGGGGGGACCTTCAGCGTTCCCTTCCCACTGAGGCCCGCCGACGCCTACACTCCGAGCCCATGTCCGCAGAGCCCACCCCCCGGCGCGAAGTGGTGACGGGGGAGCCGCGCCGGGTACGCCCGCTGCCCCGCTACCGCACCCAGGCGGAGATCGACGAGCAGACCGCCCTCGGCGGCGCCTATGTGCGCTCGCTGATGCGCGGCCAACTGCGCGCCGGACTCACCGTCTTCGGCGTGCTCGCCCTCGTGACGGGCACCCTGCCGCCGCTGTTCGCCGCGCTGAACAGCCCCGCCCTGGTCTGGGGGGTGCTCGGCTTCGCCGCCTATCCGCCGCTCACCCTCGCCGCCTGGTGGTACGTCCGCCGGGCCGAGCGCAACGAACGCGACTTCGCCCGGCTGGTGGAGGGCCGCCCCGCCCCGTGAGCACCCCCGACCACATGGCGTCCTGGGTGGCGGTCGTCCTCGTCGTCCTCGCCACCGTCCTCGTCGGCGGGTTCGGCCTGCGCATCTCCCGTACGACCTCCGACTTCTACGTGGCCTCCCGCACCGTGCGGCCCCGCCTCAACGCCGCCGCGATCAGTGGCGAGTACCTCTCGGCCGCCTCCTTCCTCGGCGTCGCCGGCCTCGTCCTCGTCCACGGCCCCGACATGCTCTGGTACCCGGTCGGCTACACGGCCGGATACCTGGTGCTCCTCGTCTTCGTCGCCGCACCGCTGCGCCGCTCCGGCGCGTACACCCTGCCCGACTTCGCCGAGGGCCGCCTCGAATCACGGCGGGTCCGACGGCTGGTCAGCGCCCTGGTCGTCGGGGCCGGCTGGCTCTACCTCGTCCCGCAGCTCCAGGGCGCAGGACTCACCCTCAAGATCCTCACCGGCGCCCCCGGCTGGCTCGGCGACGTGCTCGTCGCGGCCGTCGTGACCGCCGCCGTCGCCGCGGGCGGGATGCGCTCCATCACCTTCGTCCAGGTCTTCCAGTACTGGCTGAAGCTCACCGCGCTCCTGGTCCCCGCCCTCTTCCTGGTCCTCGCCTGGCAGGGCGACGGCCGGCCCCGGATCGGCCTCGACGACCAGCTCGCCGTCTTCCGCGCCGACCACCCGCTCTACGCCACCTACGGGCTGATCGTGGCGACCTTCCTCGGCACCATGGGCCTGCCCCACGTCGTCGTCCGCTTCTACACCAGCCCCAACGGCCGCGACGCCCGCCGTACCACCGTCGCCGTCCTCGCCCTGGTCGGCCTCTTCTATCTGCTGCCCCCCGTCTACGGTGCGCTCGGCCGCCTCTACACCCCCGAACTGCGGTACGGGGGAGACGCGGACGCCGCCGTCCTGCTGCTGCCCGCGCGGGTGATCGGCGGCGTCGGCGGCGACCTCCTCGGGGCGCTGATCGCCGGTGGGGCGTTCGCCGCGTTCCTGTCCACCGCCTCCGGGCTCACCATGGCCGTCGCCGGCGTGATCACCCAGGACGTGCTGCCCTCGCGCGGGGTACGCCACTTCCGCCTGGCCACCGTCCTCGCCATCGCCGTGCCGCTGCTGATCTCGCTGCTGGTCAGCCGGGTGCCGGTGGCCGACGCGGTGGGCATGGCCTTCGCCGTCTCCGCCTCCTCGTTCTGCCCCCTGCTCGTCCTCGGCATCTGGTGGCGGAGGCTCACCCCGCCGGGCGCGGCGGCCGGTCTCCTGCTCGGCGGCGGGTCCGCGCTGCTCGCCGCGGCCATCACGGTCGGCGGAGCGGTACGCCCGCCGGGCTGGCCGCACGCCCTGCTCGCCTGGCCCGCCGTCTGGTCCGTCCCCGTGGGCTTTCTCGCGATGATCCTCGTCTCGCTCGCCACCCCCGGCCGCGTACCCCGGGGCACCAACGCCGCCATGACCCGCTTCCACCTCCCCGAAACCCTCACCTCGGCGCGGGCCGCCGGGAGGGAACGATGAGCGGGGCCGGGGCCGCTGTCCTCGTCGTCCTGGCCGTGCTGCTGTTCGGGGCCGGTCATCTGCTCGGCCGTCGCACCGCCCGCCCGGTGCGCCCCAGCGACGTCGGCACCCCCGTCGAGCACGCCACCTTCGAGACCCTGCACACCGCGTCGCTGGCCGCCCCGCCGCTGCGGGCCGGGCTCACCGAGGAGAGCGCCCGGCGTGCCGCCCGCAGGCTGCGCTCCCTGCTCGGGACGGACGCCCTCTGTCTCACCGACCGGGACCGGGTGCTGGTCTGGGACGGGGCAGGGCAGCACCACGGCAAGGACGTGATGGAGCACCTGAAGGTGCCGCTCGACAACGGCCGCGGCACCGCCTTCGACAGCGGCTGCGCCGACCTCGACTGCCCGCTGCGCTGGGCCGTCGCCGTACCGCTCACCGTCGAGAACCGCGTCCTGGGCGCACTCGTCGCCTACGCCCCCCGCGAGTCGGCGGTGCTGGCCCGAGCGGCGGGGGAGGTGGCGCGCTGGGTCTGCGTCCAGCTCGAACTGGCCGAGCTGGACCGCTCCCGTACCCAGCTCATCGAGGCCGAGATCAAGGCCCTGCGGGCGCAGATCTCCCCGCACTTCATCTTCAACTCGCTGGCCGCGATCGCCTCGTTCGTCCGGACCGACCCCGAACAGGCCCGTGAACTGCTGCTGGAATTCGCCGATTTCACCCGTTACTCGTTCCGGCGGCACGGCGAGTTCACCACGCTGGCGGACGAACTGCACTCCATCGACCAGTACTTGGCACTCGTCCGGGCCCGCTTCGGAGAGCGACTCGCCGTCACCCTCCAGGTCGCCCCCGAGGTGCTCCCGGTCGCACTGCCGTTCCTGTGCCTCCAGCCGCTGGTGGAGAACGCCGTCAAGCACGGGCTCGAAGGGGCGGTCACCCGCAGCCGGATCACCATCAGCGCGCTGGACGCCGGCTCGGAGGCCGAAGTGGTCATCGAGGACGACGGGACCGGCATGGACCCCGAACGGCTGCGTCGGATCCTGCGCGGCGAAGGCGGCGCCTCCTCCGGCATCGGACTGCTCAACGTGGACGAGCGGCTGCGCCAGGTCTACGGCGACGACTACGGTCTCGTCATCGAGACCGGGGTCGGGGCCGGCATGAAGATCACGCTGCGGCTGCCCAAGTACCGCGCCGGAGTGCACGGTTCCTGAGCCCGGAGCCGGTGCGGTCCGGGTGTGCCGGGCCCTCGGCGCAGGTGGACGGCCAGGTGTCCGAGAGGGAGCCCCACCTGCCAGGCGGGCGTCCAGATCCGGACCTCCCGGTCGCCCTCCGCCGCCAGGGGCGCGGGACCGATCGGGTCCAGGTCCGCCGCGAGCAGCTCGGTCTCCTCCGGCCGGCGCCAGGCCGCCCGCGCCAGCGCCAGATCGGGGTCCCCGGAGGCCGTGCTCCGTTCCGCCGCCGCCAGCCGCTCGCAGACCCAGCCGCGCCAGGCGCATTCGTACGCCGTGAGCACGCGCAGTTCGTCGACGCGCGGTCCGGGCAGGGCCGAGGGGGCCGGCGCCTCCCCGGGCCGCGCGCACGGGGACATCGTCAGCGCGAGCGCGTCGCGCCCCGCCCGGAACTCCGGCGTGGTCGGCTCCATCAGATCGCCGGTGCGCAGCAGCTCGTCGGCGATGTACTCGGTGGTCAGCCCGGCCATCGGCACCCGGAGCCCGTTTTCTCCGGTCCCGTCCGTATCCTCGGGACGCATCCCGTCTCGCCTCCTTCCTTGCCCGGTGCCGGGCTTCCCGCAGCATTGAACCGGGGGCGGCCGCCCCGCGTGGGCAGAAGGGAAGATCGCCCAGGAGATACGAGGCTGCGAATGAGTGCCGACCCCGGCGTCGACCCGCATGTGCGCCTGCTGCTCGGCGCGTACGTCCTGGACGCCCTGGATGCGGAGGAGGCGTGCCGCGTCGCCCGGCACCTCCAGGGCTGCGACGGATGCGCCCGCCTCTACATGGAGGTGGCCGAGGCGTCCGCTCTGCTGGCACTGGTCCGGACGGAGGACCTGCGGGAGTAGCCGGGCAGCGTGCGCGCGAGGACCCGCAGGGCGTAGTACGAACGGGACTTGACGGTCCCGGCGGGGATGCCGAGCACCTCGGCGGTCTCGCCGACGCTCAGCCCGCGGAAGTAGATCTGCACCAGCACCGCACGGTGCTCGGGGCTGAGGGTGCGGACCGCCTCGCGGACGTCGAGGGCGCACACCGCGCTGTCCGCGGTGTCATGGGCGTCCGGGGTGGTCTCCAGGACCGTGTCGCTGACCTCGACCGGCCGGGCCTGCCGGGAGCGCCGCGCGTCGATGGCGAGGCGGCGGCCGACGGTGAACAGCCACGGCCGCATCGAGTCGTAGGGGGCGTCGAACGCCTCGGGGTGCTGCCAGGCGCGTACGAGGGTCTCCTGCACCAGGTCCTCGGCCCGCTGCCGGTCCCCGAAGGTCAGGCCGAGCAGGAAGTGGAACAGGGCGGGGCCGTGGTCCCGCTGCAACGCCGCCAGGGTCCGCTCATCGGTCGTCGTGGTGGTCGTCATGAACGTCCTCTCCCGTCGTGGCCCCTGACGGCTTCGGTGCCGACTGGCGTATCCGAACGCATCCGGCGGCGCGGGAACAGGCGGTGCGCGGAGGCGTGCGACGAGCGGTCGCTCAGTGCGGCGAATGGTGCGGTGAACGGTCGAGGGGCCGTCGGGGTCTGCCGGTACGACCAGTTCAGCTAGGTATGCGGCAATGCTCCTTGCTTATCCGATATGAAGATCTGTGTAGTCGGATGGTCACAATCATCCGAACATGGAGTCGAGCAGATGACCCAGCGCATCCGACCGGGCACCGTGGCCGCCCTCGCCCTGCTGCTCGCCGCGGCCACCGGTTGCACCGGGCAGCAGTCCACGTCCCCCGCCCCGAGCGGGCCCCCCGCCGCGGCCCGGGGTTCGGCCGCCCGGCAGGTCGACGGGCCCCGCCCGTTCACGCTGCTCGCCGCGGGCGACATCCTGCCGCACTCCTCCGTGATCGACCGGGCCGCCGCCGACGCGGGCGGCGCGGGCTACGACTTCGCCCCGATGCTGGCGGGCGTCGCCCCGGTCGTCTCCGCTGCGGACCTGGCGTTCTGCCATATGGAGACGGTGTACGGGAAGAAGGGCGGCCCCTACACCGGCTACCCCACCTTCACGTCGCCGCCCGAGATCGCCGCGGCCCTGCGCACCACCGGATTCGACTCCTGTTCCACCGCCTCCAACCACACGCTCGACGACGGGGCCGAAGGCGTCCGGCGCACCCTTGACGCCCTGGACCGCGCGGGCATCCGGCACGCGGGCTCCGCCCGTACCGCCGCCGAGGCCGCCCGGCCGACGATCCTGTCCGCCGGACCGGGCAAGCACGCGGCCAGGGTCGCGCACCTCGCGTACACCTACGGGACCAACGACGTCCCGCTCCCCGCCGGCCGGCCCTGGACGGTCGACGTGACCGATGAGCGCAGGATCATCGAGGAGGCCAGGGCCGCGCGCCGGGCGGGCGCCGACGTCGTCGTGCTCTCCATCCACTGGGGTACCGAGTGGCAGGACGAGCCGGACGGACGTCAACGGGAACTGGCGCGGCGGCTCACCGCCTCCACCGACCGGGGCCGCCCCGACATCGACGCGGTGATCGGCACGCACGCCCACGTGCCCCAGGCGTACGAGAAGGTCAACGGGACCTGGGTCGTCTACGGCATGGGCGACCAGATCGCCGGGGCGATGATCAACCACGAGGGGGTGCAGGACCCGCGCGGCAACCAGAGTTCGATGGGGCGCTTCACCTTCGCGCCGCCCGCGAAGCCCGGTGGACGCTGGACCGTGACGAGGGCCGAGTTCGTCCCGCAGTGGTACGACACCGTCACCGGCCGGGCCGTGAACCTCAATGCCTCGATCGGCGACGGGGCCGGGCACCTGCGCGAGGTCCGCGACCGTATCCGTGCCGTCGTCCTCAGCCGGGGTGCGGCGGACGACGGGCTCCGCATGGGCGAGTAGGGCCGACGGTGGCGGCTACGGCACCACGGTGACGGGCCAGCGCCCCGCCTTCACCAGGCGTACGGCCACCGAGCCGATGAAGCGGTGCCCGGCCGATTCCGACGCCCCGACCACCACCGCGTCCGCATTCAGGTCGTCGGCCGCCGTCACCAGCCCGTTGTAGGGGTCGCCCCGGAAGGTGTGGAACTCCCAGCGCACGTTCCACGCGTCCCGGAAACGCTCGGCGGCCTCTCTGATCTCGGAGACCAGGCCCTCCGCGACCTCGGTCGTCGTGTCCTCCACCGGTACGCCCAGCGCCGCGCCCGCCGTGATGACGGGCTGGACGTACACGAGGGCCAGCAGGGCGTTCTGCCGACGGGCGAGCCCGGCGGCGTAGGCCGCCGCGCGCATCGACGAATCGGAGCCGTCCAGCCCCGCGACGATCACCTTGGGGCCGTCCGTCCCGCGTTCGAACCGATGAGGATGAGGCTGCCGCTCTGTCACGGCTCCGAGGCTATCGGCTCGCCCGGGGGTCGGGAATCCGGGACGGGACGCCGGGTCCGGGATGATCAGCATACTGGGACGAACGGGTGCAAAACGGTCGCGGTTCGGTGTCGGCGGCCGGGCGGAGCGTCCGGCCGTGCGAGCAGTTGGCCATGAGAAGTGATCACTCCCGACCCGAGCGGCGCACGCTGCTGAGGATCGCGCTCGGCCTCTCGACCGCCGCCGCCGTCCACCTGATCGCCGCCGACCCGGCGTCGACGCCCACGCGCCCCGCACGCACCGCCGGAACCCCGCCCCCGGCGGCCGCAGGGCCCCCGGCCACCGTCCGGGGCCGCCCCTCCCCGTACCGTCTCGAACCCATGACCGGCAACGCCCCGCCCCGGTTCAGACCGGGCCGGCCGCCCGTGCGGACCCGGCCCTTCGAGCACCTGCCCGGCCTCGGGCACTCCATGGTCCTCAGCTTCGACGACGGCCCGGACCCCCTCTACACCCCGCACATCCTGGCCACCCTGCGCGAGCACCGGGTCCGCGCCATGTTCTTCGTCTGCGGCGAGATGGCCGCAGGCAACCCGGATCTGCTGCGCGAGATGGCCGACGACGGGCATGTGGTGGGCAACCACTCCTGGTCCCACCCGCTGATCCCGAAGCTCTCCCGCGCCGCGATCCGCGACGAGCTGGGGCGTACCAGTGAGGCGGTGGACCGGACGCTCGGCGTCCCGCCGCTGTGGTACCGCGCCCCCTACGGAGCGTGGAACCGCAACTCCTTCGAGATCGGCGCCGAGTTGGGCATGGAGCCCATGGCCTGGACCGTGGACACGCTCGACTGGAGGACACCGGGTACGGACACGATCGTGCGGCGGGTGCTGGACGGCGCGGCGCCCGGCGTCGTCGTCCTCTCCCACGACGCGGGCGGTGACCGCTCGCAGAGCGTCGCGGCCCTGCGCCGCTACCTGCCCCGGCTGCTGGCGAGCGGCTACCGCGTCACCGTGCCGCACCGCGTCTGAGCGGACCGGGCGTGGTGTGCGCACGACCGCGCCCCCGACGGCACCGGAACCGAAGTGCTCGTCGGGGGCGCGGTCGTGCGGGGCGCGTCACACCCGGCGGAAACGGCTCAGCGGGTGTCGACGAGCCGGGCGAAGACCACCACGTTGCCGTCGTAGCCGTCCGCCTTCGTGTAACCCCCGCCGCAGGTGATGACGCGCAGCTCCGCGTGGCCGGTGTCGCCGTAGACCCGCGGGCCGGGGAAGTCGTACTTGGAGAAGACCTCCACCCCGTACACCTCGAAGACCCCGACCCGGCCGTCGTACCGGGTGACCTCCACCCGGTGCCCCTTCCGCAGCGATCCGAGGCCGTAGAAGACGGCGGGCCCCGCCTTGTTGTCGACATGGCCGACGACGACGGCGGTACCGCGCTGACCGGGGGCGATGCCGTTCTGGTACCAGCCTGCGAGGTTCGGGTCCTCGGCGGGCGGGGCGTCGATCCAGCCGTTGGCATCCAGGTTGACGTCGATGATCGGGGCATCCACGTCGATGGAGGAGATCTTCACGCGGGAGGCCGGGGCGTACGGCAGCGGCTGCACCGGCTCTCCCTCCACCGGCGGTCCTGCGGCGTCCTTGTCCAGGTCGAGCGAGGCGGCCGCGGCGGGCTGGGGCGGGCCCGCGTCGCCGAACTCCGTGCCGTTGCGCATGAGGGCGAGGCCGCTGAGCAGCACCAGGGCGATCGCGCCCCATGGCATACGTCTGGCCCGCTCGCCATCGGCGTGGTCCCGGCCCATGGTTCTCCCTTCGTCGACGCTGTGAACGTTAGGGGCGGCGTGCGGGGGCGGCGATCAGAGCGGGGCGAACGGGTGGTCGCGCCCGTCGGCGCCCGTGCCGGGTGCTGCCCATCGGAGTAATGAGCGGATAAAAGTTCTGACGGTCTGTGACCTGCGGATCCGTCAGGTCCGGGGCGCTCGCGCGGCGTGTCGCGTCACCGGGGTGGCGGAACGCCGAAGTGCGACTCATCGGTCGACTGGTGAGTGTTCGTCATGGGAGGCGTTCACGTCGATCCATCTCCGGGGGAGCAGCCCCCGGAGGCGTTTCCCGCTGGAGGTTCACACGATGCGTGCTTCACGCGCTCTCGCGGTCACCGCGACCGCATTCGCGGCCGTCGGGCTCGCGGCCCCCATGGCCGCCGCCACCAACGGTCCGAGCAACATCACCGTCAACCCGTACTCGGTCCACCAGGGCGCGACCATGAAGGTCACCGCACAGGGCTGCGGGCACGGCGGCAAGGTCTGGTCGAACGCGTTCCCGACGACCGAGCTCTCCGCGGGCGGCACGGGGTACGCGACGGCGCACATCCGTCACAACACCACTCCGGGGCACTACAACCTCTCGGTGAAGTGCCATGACAACAACCGGATCGAGACGCACAAGTTCACCGTGCTCGCCGGCAACGGCGCGCAGGGCGGGCTGGGCGGCTCGATGGGCCCGAGCTCCGTCGAGATGCAGGTCGGCGGCGGTCTGGTGGCCGCCGCGGCGGTCGGCGGCGCGGTCTTCCTCGTCCGTCGCCGTCGGACGAGCCATGCGGCGTTCTAGGGCGTCGAACCTCCCGCCCGGCCCGATACGCCCGTCGCCCCGAGTCCTGGATCAGGACCCGGGGCGACTGTCGTGCGCCGCACGAGCGCGATCAGTGGCGTCGGTCGGCGGTGCGGCGACGCGCGAAGTAGAGGGCGCCCGAGGCCGCCGCGACCACCAGGGCCGCTCCGGCGGCGACCTCCACCGTGTCGGTGGAGCCGGCGCTGCCGCCGAGGCCGCCGCGCACGCCGCCCGGTACGAGCGCCGTCGAGCTGGCGGTCGGCACGGTGGTGGGTGTCGGGGTGGGGGTCCTCGTGGCACCGCCCGTGATCGTGAGGTTGACGTTCCGGGAGGTGCCGGTGGAGCCGCACGAGAACGTCACGGCGTAGATGGCGCCCCGGCGGGCGTCGGTGTCGACGGTGGCGGTTCCCGTCGTGCTGCCGCTCGGGATCACGGTCGTGTCGAAGACGCCCGAGCTGACCGTCGTCTCGCCCGTGCACCCTCCGGAACCGAGGGTCACCCGGCCGCCCGGCGCGATGACCGAGGGGGTGATGGTCGGGTTGAACGTGCTGGACGCCCCGTCCGGCGCGGCGAAGGCGGCGGACGGGGCGATCAGCGTCAGGGCGCCGGCGCCGAGCAGGGCGAGCGGTGCGACACGTATCGCGCGCATGGTGGATCCTCCGGGTTCCCCGAGGGGCAGCTGCGGAACGAATTTCCACATAGCAGGAAAAATGCACCTCGATGACCGACACGCTAGGAGGGGTCGCCCCGGCCCGCGATCGGGGTCCGGCGAATGGGTCAGCGGGTCCCCCGACCGGACCCACTCGCCAGGGCCCGGCCTCCCCGGTGACCGCGCCTTACCCGGTGGCCTCCGGGAACATGTCGAGGAACGGCTCGGCGGTGGCCGAGATGCCCCGGCCGAAGGGCGCGTCGAAGTCCCAGATGAGGAAGAGCAGGAAGGCGATCAGCGCGCTGAACAGGCCGGCCAGGAGCAGTTCGCGGAAGGTCCTGCGGATCTGCAGGGTGAAGATCAGTCCCACCGTCACCATCGCTCCGGCGATCAGCCCGAACCAGACCACACCGGGCATCGTCGCCCCGGCGTTCTGGCCGCGTGTGCTGCGGGCGTCGTCCGCCGCGGCCACCTGGTCGACCAGCGGCTGGTACGCCTGTCCCTCGTGGTCGTTCCTCGGCACGTAGTCCGTCACGTCCGCCCGCACCCTGTTCAGCAGTTCGGTGCCGCGCCCGGTGAGCGCGTGCCGCTCGGACATCACCTTCCACTCGTCGTGGACCACATGGCTCACATAGGCGTCCACGTCCGCCCGGATGCGGTCGCGGACCTCCGCCGGGTAGACCGAGGACCGCTCCCGCACCTCGTGCAGCGCCTGCGCCTCGATGCGTACGGACTCCTGGGCGGAGCTCCGGCCCTCCCAGACGCCGGCGATGGCGAGTCCCAGGACGATCGCGTAGACCACGCCGATCATCATCGTCATGTACTCGATGACGTCAGGCGTCTCGGACGGATCGTCGTCGTCCCCGACCCGCCGGTTGTTCAGGACGGCGATGGTGAGGACGACCGCGCAGGCGGACGCCATGGCAATGCTCAGCACGAGCCATTCGGACATGCGTCTCTCCAGGTCAGCGGGATGATCGCGGGCGCAGCACGGCGACGGCGAACACCGCAGGGGCGGTGATGAGCAGCGTCAGGGACACCAGCGACGGCCCGCTCCGCGGCTGCTTGCGGGCGGCTTTGCGGTACGTCGGCAGGGCGACGGCCCGCGGCGTCGGCGGCTCGGTTCGCACCGGCGGCTTCGGTGCGGGCGAGGGCTTCGGTGCGGGTGCGGGTGCGGGTGCCGGAGCCGGAGGTGACGGAGGCGGCGGGGGTGGCTGGGTCGGCGCAGGCTGTGGCGGTTCAGTGACCACCGGCGGGGGCGCCGGCGGTGGTGGGGGAGGAGCCGGCGGTGCGGGTTTCGGAGGCGGAGGCGGAGGCGGGGGCGGAGGCGGGGGCGGAGGCGGGGGCGGAGACGGGGGTGGTGGAGGCGGTGGGGGTGGTGGAGGTGGCGGTGGTTCGGGAACCTCGCCACAGTCGCCGTCCCCCGCCACCGCGACCGCCGTACTGCCGTCGCCCTGCCCGATCGTGGCCACCGCGCAGCTGTCGGCGGTCGCCGGCAGCGGTACGGCTGTCAGCCAGAGGAGTGCGGCGACCGTCGAGAGCCGCGCGATGCGTGATCCGTGCACGAGGGGGAGCATGATCCCTGATGTCGGTGGACACGCCGTCCACGTGGGTGATTCGCCTGATCGTGCGGATATTGGGCCGTTCGTGTTGACGCGGCGACCTCGGCGTCCCCGCATCTTCCCGGACTTCCTCGGTGCACGACTGAACGCGAACCCGTTGACCGCCCGTACCCAGGGCCACGTACGACGCGGCCCCGCGTCGGTACCGGAAGCGCTACGACGAAGCACCACGGGAGCGGACATGAACACCTGGCGCAACGCCTCGCCGGCAGTCACCGCCGCAGCCCTGCTGACGCTCACGACGGCGTGCGGGCAGGAGAAGGGTGACGCATCGCCCAACGGCCAGGCGGTGGGCAACGCCGCCCCGGCCCGGCAGCCCGCCGACAGCGGCTACGGATCGGCCGGCGGGGGATCCGGCTCCGGGGCGGAAGCGAAGGCGGCCGAGCCGAAGGGAGCCGGTCAACTCGCCGTCCGGGACGGCGAGAAGCTCGGAAGGGTGCTCACCGACAGCGAGGGCTTCACGCTCTACCGCTTCGACAGGGACCGTGCGAATCCGCCCGAGGCGACCTGCGAGGACGCGTGCGCGGAGACCTGGCCGGTGGTGGCCGCGGACGACACCACCGCCGCGGCCGGCACCGACGCGGCCCTGCTCGGCGAGGTCACCCGCGCCGACGGAACCAGCCAACTGACCGTCGGCGGATGGCCGATGTACCGGTATGCCAAGGACACCGCGCCGGGCCAGATCAACGGGCAGGGCGTCGGCGGCACCTGGTTCGCCGCCGCCCCGGACGGGAAGAAGGCCGCCAGGAACGCCGACAGCGCCGCGGTGGCCGAACCGGCCGGTCCCGCCGGGCTTTCGGTCCGCCGGGACCCGGAACTCGGCGACATCGTGGTGGACGGCAGGAGCATGACGGTTTACCGCTTCACCAAGGACTCCGCCTGGCCGATGAAGACCGCGTGCACGGGAGACTGCCTCAAGAAGTGGCCGGTAGTGCCCCCTGTGGCCAAAAATACGGTGGACGGAGTGACGAAGAAGGGATTCGTCACCTTCGGCCGTCCCGACGGAATCGAGCAGCAGACCATCGACTGCCGGCCCCTCTACACCTTCGCGGGCGACAAGAAGCCCGGTGACACCAACGGGCAGGGCGTCGGCGGAACCTGGTACGCCGTTTCCCCGGAAGCGAAACTCGTCCGCGCCCCGAAGTAGCCACGACTCCGGCACATTGCCACTCAGGAGCCCAAGTGGCCCCGAACCACCGGGAAACGGCATCCGGAGTGCCGGTCCGTTGCTGTCCGTATACGTACGGCGACGGACCGGCGGGAGAAGCCACCGGAGTGTGACCAATAACGGATCGCGAATTTCCGTTTCCACTCGCTCTCCTGGCGGTCGATCAGTAGCCTCTGGTCAACACTGACCATGAACATGGCCGGATCGCCGTGGCGACTTGTTGGAGACATCGATGGAGCGTCCCGCCTGGGCACCGCCGGGCATAGATATTTCGGTGCCGAGCGTGTCTCGCATGTACGACTTCTATCTGGGCGGATCGCACAATTTCGAGGTGGACCGGGAAGCCGCGCGCAAGGCCATGGAGTTCCTCCCCGGCCTTCCCAAGATCATGCAGGCCAATCGCGCCTTTATGCGCCGGGCCGTCCGCTATGCCGTCGACTCGGGCATCGACCAGTTCCTGGACATAGGCTCCGGCATCCCGACGTTCGGCAACGTCCACGAGGTCGCCCGCGCCGCCGACCCGAAGGCAAGGGTCGCCTACGTCGATCACGACCCGGTCGCCGTCGCCCACAGCCAGGCCGTGCTGGAGGGCGACGAGCGGGCCGTCATCGCCGCCGCCGATCTGCGTCGTCCCCGGGAGATCCTGGCGCACCCGGAGATCACCGGACTGCTCGACCTGGACCGCCCGGTCGCCCTGCTGCTGGTCGCGGTGCTCCACTTCATCGAGGACGCCGACGAGCCGCGCGCCGCGGTCGCCGAACTGCGCGAGGCGCTGGCCCCCGGCAGCCTGATCGTCCTGACCCACGCCGCGTACGACGGCATCCCGCTCCCCAAGGAGGAGGCGGCCGGCACGGTCGGCGTCTACAAGAACATCCGCAACCCGCTGATCATGCGCTCGCGCGAGGAGATCGGTCAGTTCTTCGAGGGCTACGAGATGGTCGAGCCGGGGCTCGTGTCGATGCCCGAATGGCGGCCCGACACCCCGCAGTCGCCGGAGCAGGAAGACCCGTACGCGTTCTCGGGCTTCGCAGGGGTCGGGCGCAAGGCGTGAGCATTCCGGCCCAGACGTCCGGAGAGCCGGACGCGGAACCCGACGGTCCGGAGGGCCGGCTCCGGAGATTCGCCAGGATCTGGAGCCGCGCCATCTTCCCCCTGACGGCCACCTCCCTCACCCGCCCCGAGTTCGAACAGCATCTGCTGCCGCTGGCACGCGAGCTGAACGGCATCCTGCACGCCCATCCCTTCGACGCCTCGCCCGCGCAACGCGTCGGCGCGGCCCTCGTCGAGGTGCACTGCACCGACCCGGACGCCCTCAGTTCCACGCTCGGCGTCGTCGACTCCTACCTCGTCCTGTACTGCGGCGGAAACGGACCCGGCGCGCTGTCCACCGAGGACGGCCGGGCCCGCTGCGCCCGGATCCAGCACACCCTCGCCGCCGGTTTCACCGGGGCCCTGCGCGAACGCACCCTCGCCGAGCAGGAGGCCATCGCCCGTTCGGCGCTGACCGCCCGCTCGCACGCCGAGCAGGTCCTGCACGCCACCCAGGCACGGTTCCGCGCGGTCTTCGAGGGGGCGGCCATCGGCATCGGCATCGCCGACCTGGACGGCAACATCCTGGAGATCAACGACACGCTCACCAAGATGTTCGGCGGCCTCGAACACCACGTCCGCAGCCACAAGCTGAACGAATGGGTCCACCCCGAGGACTCGCCGCAGGTATGGCGGTACTACGACGAACTGGTACGCGGCGAACGCGAGCACTACCGGGTCGAGAAGGCGTACTACCGCAACGACGGCACCGTTCTGTGGACCAACCTCACCGTCTCGCTGCTGCGGGACTCCGAGGGCCGCCCCGAGTACCAGCTCGCGCTGATGGAGGACACGACCGAGCGGCGGTTGCTCAATCTGCGGCTGCGGTACGAGGCCACGCACGACGCGCTCACCGGCCTGCCCAACCGGACCCTGTTCTTCGAACGTCTGGAGAAGGCGCTCACCGCGCGGGAGAGCACCCGCTTCGGCCTCTGCTACCTGGACCTCGACGGCTTCAAGGCGATCAACGACAGCCTCGGCCACGCCGCGGGCGACCGCCTGCTGGTCGAGGTCGCGGACCGGCTCCAGAGCTGCGCCACCGCCCCCGGCGAGATGGTCGCCCGGCTCGGTGGCGACGAGTTCGTCGCCCTGACCACCGGTCCGGGCACCGCCGAGGAGGTGCACGAACTGGCGGGCCGCATCCTGAACGCGCTCGCCACCCCCATCCGCATCGACGGCCGCGAACTCACCGTCCGCGGCTCGATCGGCATCGTGGAGGGGCCCTCCGGGGAGCGCGGCGCCGCCGAGGTGCTGCGCAGCGCCGACATCACGATGTACCGGGCCAAGGCGGCGGGCGGCAACCGCTTCCAGCTCGCCGACGCGGAGGCCGACGCCCGCGCCATCACCCGGCACGGGCTGACCACCGCGCTTCCCGCCGCCCTGGACCGGGGCGAGTTCTTCATCGAGTACCAGCCGCTCGTCCACCTCGGCGACGGCACGGTGCACGGCGCCGAGGCACTCGTACGGTGGTGCCACCCGCAGCACGGCGTGCTCGGCCCCGACCGGTTCATCCCGCTCGCCGAACACACCGGGCTCATCGTGCCGCTCGGCCGCTGGGTGCTGGAGGAGTCCGTCCGCCAGGCGAACTTCTGGCAGGAGCGGCACAGCGACGGAGGCCCGTTGCGGATCAACGTCAACCTGTCGCCGACCCAGCTGCACCACCCCCGGCTGGTCGCGGAGACGGTCGACGTGCTGGAACGGTCCGGTCTCGAACCGGGCGCGCTCTGCCTGGAGGTGACCGAGTCGGCCCTCATCGGAGCCGACGACGATCTCCTCAAGCCGCTGTGCCAGCTCGCGGAGATGGGCGTCGACATCGCGCTCGACGACTTCGGCACCGGGTACTCGAACCTGGCCAACCTGCGCAGGCTGCCGGTGAGCGTGCTCAAGCTGGACCGTTCGTTCACGCGGGGCATGCAGCAGCATCCGGCGGACCCGGTCGATCTGAAGATCGTCGAGGGGATCGTGTCGCTGGCCCACAGCCTGGAGCTGGCCGTCACGGTGGAGGGCGTGGAGACGGGGGCCCAGGCCGAGCAGTTGCGCGCCCTGGGCTGCGACACCGCCCAGGGCTGGTACTACGCCCGCCCCGGCGCCCCGGACCGCATCCACTCCCTGCTGCTGGCGGACGCCGTCTGAGCCACCGTCCGGGCTCCGTTCCACGGGGCCCGGACGGGGCGGCGGCGGCCCGGTGCGCGCCGTCAGCCGGGGGCGGGCCGGTGCTCCAGCAGCATCCGCTGGAGCTCGCGCGCCGCCCGGGGCGGGTCCACGTCGCTGCGGTGCGCCAGCGCGATCGTGCGCCGCAGTCCGTCACCCGCCAGCCGGGTCCTGCGCAGATCGTGGCCGGCCCGCGCGGCGGCCATGCTCGGCACCACCGCGATGCCGAGCCCCGCACGGACGAAACCGAGCACCGCGTCCATCTCGCCGCCCTCGACCGTGAACGAGGGCTCGAACCCCTCCGCGCGGCACGCGGCGAGGGTCAGCTCCCGCAGGTTGTACCCGTGCCGGAACATCACCAGCGGCGCCCCCTCCAGGTCCGCGATCCGGATCGATCCGCCCCGGCCCGGAGCCGGCTCCGCCGTCGAGGACACCACCACCAGGTCCTCCCGCAGCAGCTCCACCGTGGTCAGCGCGGGGGAGGCGGCCGGCAACGGCAGCACCACCAGCGCCAGATCGAGCGCGCCCCGCGCCAGCTGACGCACCAGGTCGTGCGAGCCGCCCTCCTCCAGCAGCAGCCGCACCCCCGGATGCCGGTCGTGGAAGGCGCGCAGCACGTCCGGCAGAAGCCCGGTGCAGAGGCTGGGCGTGGCCCCCAGCCGCACCCGGCCCGTGCGCAGCGACACCACCTCCTGGACCTCCTGGCGCGCCGTCTCCGCATCCGCGAGGATGCGCCGGGCCAGCGGCAGCAGCGCCTCGCCCGCGTCTGTGAGCGTGATGTTCCCCCGCGCGCGGCTGAAGAGGTCCGCGCCCAACTCCGTTTCCAGTGCCCGGATCTGCTGGGAGAGCGAGGGCTGCGACACATGCACCGCTTCGGCGGCACGGGTGAAGTGCCGGGTCTCGGCGACGGCCACGAAATAGGTGAGCTGCTGGAAGTGCACCAGCCGACGATAGCGCAAGTCGATAGCCTTTACCTATGAAGATAAGCCGGACCATGTCTTGGACTGATCGGCTGTCCCGCCCCTACGGTCGTGTGCATGGCATTGGCAACGCGGACGGACCGACGGCCGTCGATGACGCGGACGCTCTGGCACTCGACCGTCGGCAAGAAGACGATCATGGCCGTGACCGGTCTGGTCATGCTCGGATACCTGGTCGCCCACATGGCGGGCAACCTGAAGATCTTCTTCGGGCCCGGCGAGTTCGACGGGTACGCCCACTGGCTGCGCACCATGGGCGCACCCGTCCTGCACCACGCGTGGGCGCTCTGGATCGTCCGGGTGGGGCTCGTCGCCGCCGTCGTGCTGCACGGCGTCTCGGCGTACCAGCTCAGCCGGCGCGACATCCGGGCACGCCCGACCGCGTACGTCCACAAGAGGCCCCGCGCGAGCTACGCCACCCGCACCATGCGCTGGGGCGGCGTCATTCTGGCGCTCTTCATCGTCTGGCACATCCTCGACCTGACGACCGGCACCGTGCACGCGGGCTTCGAGGCCGGGCACCCGTACCGGAACGTCGTCGACACCTTCTCGACCTGGTACGGCAACGTCATCTACATCGTCGCGGTGCTCGCCATGGGCCTGCACGTCCGGCACGGATTCTGGAGCGCCGCCCAGACCCTGGGCGTCGGCAACGCGACCCGCGACCGCATCCTGAAGACCCTCGCCCACCTCCTCGCGGCGGTGCTGACGGTGGGCTTCGTCTCCGTACCCGTCGCCGTCATGACCGGAGTGGTGAGCTGACATGCCCGACTACCCGCAGTACCGCACGGGCGAGCCCGTCGTCGACACGAAAGCCCCCGAGGGCCCTGTCCACGAGCGCTGGGACACCCGCCGCTTCCAGGCCAAGCTCGTGAACCCCGCCAACCGGCGCAAACACACCGTGATCGTCGTCGGCACCGGGCTGGCCGGCGGCGCGGCCGGAGCCACCCTCGCCGAACAGGGCTACCACGTCGTCCAGTTCTGTTTCCAGGACTCGCCCCGGCGTGCCCACTCGGTGGCCGCCCAGGGCGGTATCAACGCCGCGAAGAACTACCGCAACGACGGCGACTCCATCCACCGGCTCTTCTACGACACCGTCAAGGGCGGTGACTTCCGCGCCCGCGAGTCCAACGTCCACCGGCTCGCCCAGATCTCCGTCGAGATCATCGACCAGTGCGTCGCCCAGGGCGTCCCCTTCGCCCGCGAGTACGGCGGCCTCCTCGACAACCGCTCCTTCGGCGGCGTCCAGGTCTCCCGTACGTTCTACGCGCGCGGCCAGACCGGACAGCAGCTCCTCCTCGGCGCGTACCAGGCGCTGTCCCGGCAGATCGCCGCCGGCGGCGTCGAACTCCACGCCCGCACCGAGATGCTGGACCTGATCGTGATCGACGGAAGGGCGCGCGGCATCGTCGCCCGCGACCTCGTCACCGGGAAGATCGACACCTACTTCGCCGACGCGGTCGTCCTCGCCACCGGCGGCTACGGCAACGTCTTCCACCTGTCCACCAACGCCATGAACTCCAACGCCACCGCGATCTGGCGCGCCCACCGGCGCGGCGCCTACTTCGCCAACCCCTGCTTCACCCAGATCCACCCCACCTGCATCCCGCGCACCGGCGACCACCAGTCCAAGCTCACCCTGATGAGCGAGTCGCTCCGCAACGACGGCCGCATCTGGGTCCCCAAGGCCAAGGGCGACACCCGCCCGGCGGACCGGATCCCCGAGGACGAGCGCGACTACTACCTGGAGCGCGTCTACCCCGCCTTCGGCAACCTGGTGCCCCGCGACATCGCCTCCCGCGCCGCCAAGAACGTCTGCGACGAGGGACGCGGCGTCGGCCCCGGCGGGCAGGGCGTCTACCTGGACTTCACCGAGGCCATCGGCCGGATGGGCCGCAAGGCGGTGGAGGCCGGGTACGGCAATCTCTTCGAGATGTACCAGCGGATCACCGACGAGGACCCGTACACGGTCCCGATGCGGATCTACCCCGCCGTGCACTACACGATGGGCGGCCTCTGGGTCGACTACGACCTCCAGACCACCATCCCCGGCCTCTTCGCCATCGGGGAGGCCAACTTCTCCGACCACGGGGCCAACCGGCTCGGCGCGTCCGCCCTGATGCAGGGCCTCGCCGACGGCTACTTCGTCCTGCCGTCCACCATCAACGACTACCTCGCCCGCAACCCGCACACCGGGAACGCCGACGCCGAACACCCCGCCGTCGCCGAGGCGGTGGCGGAGACCGAGGACCGGCTCCACCTGCTGCTCTCCGTCGACGGCGACCGCACCCCCGACTCCTTCCACCGCGAGATCGGTGAACTCATGTGGGAGCACTGCGGGATGGCCCGCACCGAGGATGGCCTGCGCGGTGCCCTCGAGCGAATCCCCGAGATCCGCGAGGAGTTCTGGCGCCGCATCAAGGTCCCCGGCACCGGCGAACAGTTCAACCAGTCGCTGGAGAAGGCCAATCGCATCGTGGACTACCTGGAGCTCGCCGAGCTGATGTGCCTCGACGCCCTGCACCGCGCCGAATCCTGCGGGGGCCACTTCCGCGAGGAGTCCCAGACCCCGGAGGGCGAGGCCGAACGCCGCGACGAGGAGTTCTCCTACGCCGCCGCCTGGGAGTTCACCGCCACCGGTGAGGCCCCCGTCCTGCACAAGGAAGACCTCGTCTTCGAGTACGTCCACCCCACCCAGCGGAGCTACGCATGAAGCTCACCCTGCGCGTCTGGCGCCAGAAGGACGCCGCGACGCCCGGCGCCATGGCCACCTACGAAGTCGACGGCATCTCCGCCGACATGTCGTTCCTGGAGATGCTCGACACCCTCAACGAAGAACTCATCCTCGCCGGGGACGAACCCGTCGCCTTCGACCACGACTGCCGTGAGGGCATCTGCGGCGCGTGCAGCCTCGTCATCAACGGCGACGCCCACGGCCCGGAGCGCACCACCACCTGCCAGCTCCACATGCGGTCGTTCTCCGACGGCGACACGATCGACATCGAACCCTGGCGGGCCTCCGCCTTCCCGGTCGTCAAGGACCTGGTCGTGGACCGTTCGTCGTTCGACCGGATCATCCAGTCCGGCGGCTACATCTCCGCCCCGACCGGCACCGCCCCGGACGCCCACGCCACCCCGGTGCCCAAGCCCGACGCCGACTTCGCCTTCGAGCACGCCGAGTGCATCGGCTGCGGAGCCTGCGTCGCCGCCTGCCCCAACGGCTCGGCGATGCTGTTCACCTCGGCGAAGGTCAACCACCTGGGCGTCCTGCCGCAGGGCGCGCCCGAGCGCGAGACCCGCGTGCTGGACATGGTGGCGCAGATGGACGAGGAGGGGTTCGGCGGGTGCACCCTGGCCGGCGAGTGCGCGACCGCCTGCCCCAAGGGCATCCCGCTGCCGTCGATCGCCGCGATGAACAAGGAGTGGCTGCGCGCGACCCGTAAGGTCCGCCGCTGAAGCGGCAGGTGATCCGGGTACGTCCCCCGGGGCGCGCCGAGTCCGGGGACGTGCCCGCTCAGCGGCGCAGCGCCTTCGCCAGGAACGGGGCCGTACGGCTTCCGGCGGCGCGGGCCACCTCCTCCGGCGTGCCGGCCGCGACGATCCGCCCGCCCCGGTCCCCGCCCTCGGGGCCCATGTCGACGACATGGTCCGCGCCCGCCACCACGGCCATGTCGTGCTCCACGACCACCACGGTGTTCCCGGCGTCGACCAGGGAGTGCAACTGCCGCATCAGCACCTCCACATCGGCCGGATGCAGCCCCGTCGTCGGCTCGTCCAGCAGATACAGCGTGTGCCCGCGCCGGGTGCGCTGGAGCTCCGCCGCCAGCTTGATGCGCTGCGCCTCACCGCCGGACAGCTCCGTGGCCGGCTGCCCGAGCCGCAGGTAGCCGAGCCCCACGTCCAGCAGGGTCCGCAGCGGACGCTCGGCGGCAGGCGTACCGGAGAAGAACCCCGCCGCCGACTCCACGGTCAGATCCAGGACCTGAGCGATCGTCAGTCCCTCCAGGGTGACCTCCAGTGTCTGGGGGTTGTAACGCGCGCCGTGGCAGTCCGGGCAGGGCGCGTACGTACTGGGCAGGAACAGCAGCTCCACCGAGACGAATCCCTCGCCCTGACAGGTCTCGCACCGCCCGCCGCTCACGTTGAACGAGAACCGCCCCGCCGTGTACCCCCGCTCCCGCGCCGTCCCCGTCCGCGCGAAGAGCTTGCGCACGGTGTCGAACAGACCGGTGTACGTGGCCAGATTGGACCGGGGCGTCCGCCCGATGGGCTTCTGGTCCACCTGGACCAGCCGGTCCACCGCCTCCAGCCCGGTGGCCGTCGCGCAGGACAGGTCGCCCGCCGTGGACTCCTCGCCCGCCTGCCGGTCCGCCAGCACGCCGGCGAGTACCTGGCCCACCAGCGTCGACTTGCCCGACCCGGAGACACCGGTCACCGCCGTGAACACGCCGAGCGGGAACGCCGCGTCGACGCCCCGCACATTGTGCCGCTCCACCCCGGTGAGCCGGATCCACCCGGACGGCGTCCGCTTCTCCCGTACCGGCGGGTCCGGCTCCACCTCGGGGAAGAGGAAGCGGCGCGTCGCCGACTCCGGCACCAGGGCCAGCCCCTCGGGCGGCCCGCTGTGCAGCACCCGCCCCCCGTGCTCCCCGGCCAGCGGGCCCACGTCCACCAGCCAGTCCGCCCGCCGCACCACGTCCATCTGGTGCTCCACCACGAAGACCGAGTTCCCGGCCTCCTTCAGCCGGCCCAGCACACCGAGCAGCGCCTCGGTGTCCGCCGGGTGCAGACCGGCGGAGGGCTCGTCCAGGACGTAGACGACACCGAACAGGCCCGACCGCAACTGGGTGGCCATCCGCAGCCGTTGCAGCTCGCCCGAGGAGAGCGTCGGAGCGGTGCGGTCCAGGCTCAGATAGCCGAGCCCCAGTTCCGTCACCGTCCCGATCCGCGCCAGCAGATCACCGGTCAGCACGCGGGCCGTCTCCTCGCCCCCCGCCCCCGCCAGCACCTCGGCCAACGCCGACAGAGGCATTCCGGCCAGCTCCGCGATGGTCCGCCCGGCGAACGTCACCGCCATCGCCTCCGGCCGCAGCCGGCTCCCCTCGCAGACCGGGCACGGGGCACTGGTCAGGAAGCTTTCCGCCTTCGCCCGCAGGGAGCGGCTCCTGGTGTCGGCGAAGGTGTGCAGTACATAGCGCCGGGCGCTCATGTACGTGCCCTGGTAGGGGCGTTGGATCCGTCCGGCCTCCCGCACCGGATGCACCGTGACCACCGGCTGCTCATCGGTGAACAGGATCCACTCCCGGTCCTTCGCGTCCAGCTCGCGCCACGGCCGGTCGACGTCGTACCCGAGTGCGTCCAGCACGTCCCGCAGATTCTTGCCCTGCCAGGCGCCCGGCCAGGCGGCGATCGCCCCTTCCCGGATCGACAGGGAGGGGTCGGGGACGAGCAGCGCTTCGTCCGTCCGGTGGATCCGCCCCAGCCCGTGGCACTCCGGACACGCCCCGACCGCCGTGTTGGGGGAGAAGGAGTCGGAGTCCAGCCGCTCGGCCCCCGGCGGATAGTCGCCCGCACGGGAGAAGAGCATGCGCAGGGAGTTGGAGAGGGTGGTCACCGTCCCCACCGACGAGCGGGCACCCGGCGCGGAGCGCCGCTGCTCCAGTGAGACGGCGGGCGGAAGCCCGGTGATCTCCCCGACGGCGGGTGCGCCCACCTGGTGGATCAGCCGTCGTGCGTAGGGGGCGACGGACTCGAAGTAGCGCCGCTGCGCCTCCGCGTAGATGGTTCCGAAGGCCAGCGAGGACTTCCCGGATCCCGACACGCCCGTGAAGACGGTCAGGGTGTCGCGCGGGATGTCGACCCGCACGTCCTTGAGGTTGTGCTCGCGGGCGCCGCGCACCCGGACGTACGGATCGTGGGGGGAGTGCATGGGCTCGGCTCCGTACAGGTGGGTGACGCCTGGAGGGACAAACAGTTCGATTCTAGGCGTCGGTGCCGGTGGCGGCCGTGCGGGGGCGAGCCGCGACCGGCGCTCGGCCGCCGGGTCCTGCCTCTACCGGACCTCGGCGCGAGGACGCGGGGCCGGCCCCGCGGAGCGGTCCCGCAAGCGGGCGATCCGGGCGAGTCCGCGCAGCGAGGCCACCAGGGCCTCGCGGTCGTACGTACTGGTGGTGACGAGCACTTCGTCCGCCCCCGTCACCTCGATCGCCCGCTCCAGCTGCGCGGCCACCTGCTCCTCGGTGCCGTGGATGTGCCCGTGGAGCCCCCGCTCGTACAGCGCCCGCTCCTTGGCCGTCATGGTGAGGGCCTCGACCCGCTCGGCCGGTGCCAGCGGTGGGAACTCCCCGTGCGTACGGGAGTACGCCATGGCCCACGCCTCCGGTACGAGCAGGCGGCGGGCCGCTTCCTCGGTGTCCGCGACCGCCACCGTGCCGGCGACGATCACCTCGGGCCGCTCGGCGCGGGCGGAGGGGCGGAAGTCGCGGCGGTAGACCTCGATGGCCCGCAGCACCTTGTCGCGGCCGCGCAGGTCGCCGATGACGAGGGGCAGCCCGGCCGCCGCGGCGACCGACGCCCCCTCCCCGACCGCCAGGACGTACGCGGGGATGTCCAGCCCCTCCGCGGGGCGGGCGTGCACCCGTGGGTGGGCCTGCTGGGTCCCGTCGATCCAGCCGAGCAGTTCGGACAGGTGTCCGGGGAAGTCCTCGGCGTCCTCCTTGCCGCGGGCGAGCGCCCGGCGGACTCCGTCGGTGAACCCCACCGAGCGGCCGAGCCCCATGTCGATCCGGCCGGGAAAGAGGGAGGCGAGCACCCCGAACTGCTCGGCCACGACCAGCGGCCGGTGGTTGGGCAGCATCACCCCACCGGTGCCGACCCGGATGGCGGAGGTCGCGGCGGCGACGGCGGCGGCCAGCACGGTCGGCGCCGAGCCCGCGACCCCCGGTACGCCGTGGTGCTCGGAGACCCAGAAGCGGTGGAAGCCGAGCGCCTCCGCCTCGCGGGCCAGGTCCACGGTGTCCCGCAGTGCGCCGGCGGTGGAGTGCCCCTCACGCGTACGGGAACGGTCCAGGACGGAGAAACGGGTCGAGGCGATCGGTGTGCTCACACCTTCTTCAACACCGCCACCCGCCCGGGATTCCCGCCCGTCGCGCGGTGGACCGGAGTGATGCCTCCGGCCGGCGGGCTTCCTAAGGTGGGGGAGTGGACAACGACGCGCGGCCGCTGGCCGTATTCGATCTGGACGGCACGCTCGCGGACACCGCCCACCGGCAGCACTTCCTGGAGGGGCCCCGGCGCGACTGGGCCGGGTTCTTCGCCGCGGCCCCGGACGACCCGCCCCTCCCGGAGGGTGTGCGGATGGTGCTCGCGAGCGCCGAGGAGTGCGCGATCGTCTATCTGACCGGACGCCCCGAGCGGTGCCGACGCGACACCGTGCGCTGGCTGGGCCGGCACGGACTGCCCGAGGGTGAGCTGTTCATGCGGCGCAACGACGACCGCCGCCCCGCGCGCCGGACGAAGCTGGACGTCCTGAAACGGTTGGGGCGGTCGGGCCGGGTGCGCGTGCTCGTGGACGACGACGAACTCGTCTGCGACGCGGCCGAGGTGGCTGGATTCGCCGTGGTACGGGCCCGGTGGGCCGATCCCTCGGCCGCGTTGAAGGATGCCCAGGAACGGGAAGGCCGTACCTGAGCAGGTGATTTCGCGGCGTGATCAGGAGTTCTCGTCGAGCCGGAAGCCCACCTTCAGCCCGACCTGATAGTGCGCGATTCGGCCATCCTCGATATGCCCCCGCACTTGGTTGATTTCGAACCAATCGAGATTGTGCAACGTTTCCGCGGCTCTTGCGACGCCGTTCCGGATCGCCTCGTCGATGCCCTCCTGGGAGGTTCCTACGATCTCGGTGACGCGATAGGTGTGGTTCGCCATGTTTTGTCTCCTCTCCTGTGGCCACGTTGCATCAATGCGTGGTCTCCCGCGAGGCCGGGATCGGATGGATCGGGGCGAATGCGCGCCTTGACCTCCGGAATGGTCCATACCAAAATTCGGCCAACCACCCGTGCGAGCGACGCCCGCAATCCCCCACACCGGGTCCTGATTCCGTAGTGCCGTTTCGCAGAAGGTGACCACGTGAAGAACCGCATACTGGCCGGCGCCATCGCGCTTGTCTCATCCGTCGCGCTCGGCGGATGCGGCTATATATCGGACTCGGGCAGCGGCGACCGCACGGTGACGGTCTGGCTGATGAAGGACAGCGTCTCGCCCGGCTTCCTGGACAAGTTCACCCGCTCGTACGAGGAGGAGAATCCCTCGGTCGAGCTGGAGTTCAAGATCCAGGAGTGGAGCGGCATCGGACCCAAGGTCATCTCCGCCCTGGAGGGCGACGACGCCCCCGACGTGATCGAGGTCGGGAACACCCAGGTCGCCCAGTACGCGGAGAGCGGCGGCCTGCGCGACCTGACCCTCGAGTCGATGCGCGACCTCGGCAGCGAGGACTGGCTGCCCGGCCTCGCCCAGCCCGGCAGCATCAACGGCGTGCAGTACGGCATCCCCTGGTACGCGGCCAACCGGGTGGTGATCTACAACAAGGACATCTTCGAGAGGGCGGGCATCGACTCCGTGCCGAAGACGCGCGCCGAGTGGATCGCCGACACCGAGAAGCTCAACAGCGCAGGCAGCCAGGGAATCTACCTGGCCGGCCAGAACTGGTACGTGCTCGCCGGGTTCATCTGGGACGAGGGCGGCGAACTCGCCGACGAGAACGGCGGCGACTGGCAGGGAGCCCTGGACACCCCCGAGGCCCTGGCCGGCATGGAGTTCTACCAGAAGCTCCAGGCGCTCGGCGACGGGCCGACCGACGCCGACGAGGAGAAGCCCCCGCAGACCGACGTGTTCGCGCGGGGAGATGTCGCCCAGATCATCTCGGTGCCGGGCAGCGCCGCGCTCATCGAGCAGAAGAATCCCGAGCTCAAGGGAAAGCTGGGCTACTTCCCCATTCCCGGCAAGACCGCCAAGGCTCCCGGCTCGGTGTTCACCGGCGGGTCCGACCTCATCGTCCCGAAGAACGCCGACGAACGCAGCGCGGGCATCGCCGTCGTCAAGGCGCTGGCGAGCGAGAAGTGGCAGACCGAGCTGGCCCGGAGCATGAGCTACGTGCCCAACAAGCCCAGCCTCGCCCACGTCATCGAGGGCGACGAGGGCACCGCGGCGATGGCCGAAGGCGCCACCCGTGGCCGTGCCACCCCGAACTCGTCCCAGTGGGCGAGGGTCGAGGCGGAGAACCCGATCAAGCCCTACATGACGGCCGTGCTCGAGGGCGGCGACCCGGCCCGCGAGGCCAAGGCCGCATCGGAACGCATCACCGCCCTGCTCACCGGCAGCGGCTGACCCGTCGCAACCGGCGGGCGCACCGGGCCCGGCCGCCGCACCACGCACGGTTGTCGCATCGAGTCCGGCCGATCCATGACGCACGATCGCCCCGTCGTGCACGGCGGCCGCGGGGGAGACGGAGTTCCGGAGGCGCGTGACCCCGCCGGGCTCGCGTTTCCCCGGCCCGCGTTCCCATGATTCAGCCTTCGCACATCCCCGCTCCCCGCGGCGGTCACGTCGAATCCAGCCGGTGACGGAAGAAGTGAGGGGCCGGTACGTCGCTACCCGCGGCCTCCGGCCCCTGACCGCTTCCACCACCGGAGACCGCCATGACCGTGCTGCCCGTCGCCCCGAGCCCGGCTCCCTCCAGCGTCCCCGCCCCTGCCTCCGCCCAGGCCCCCGCTCCCGACCGCTCCCTCGCCCCCGAACCCTCCTACCGGGTCGCCCTCGCCACCGGCCAGGAGGACGTACGCGCGGCCCAGCGCCTGCGCCACCTCGTCTTCGCCGGAGAGCTCGGCGCCCGGCTGGAGGGCCCCGAACCCGGCCTGGACAGCGACGCGTTCGACGCCTACTGCGACCACCTCCTGGTCCGGGAGACCGCCACCGGGGAGGTCGTGGCCACCTACCGGCTGCTGCCTCCGGACCGGGCCCGGATCGCCGGCCGCCTCTACGCGGAGGGTGAGTTCGACCTGACCCGGCTGGCCCCGATCCGCGACGACCTCGTCGAGGTCGGCCGCTCCTGCGTCCACCCCGCACACCGGGACGGCGCGGTCATCGCCCTGATCTGGGCCGGACTCGCCCGCTACATGGAGCGCACCGGCCACACCTGGCTCGCGGGCTGCTGCTCCCTGCCGCTGGCCGACGGCGGCGCGTCGGCCGCCCGCGCCTGGAACACCGTACGCGCGTCCCACCTCGCGCCCCCGGAGCACTGGGTCACCCCGCACCGCCTGTGGGACTCCTCCGCGCACGGTACGGAGACCGGCTCCCGGACCGCCCTCCCGCCCTTGCTGCGCGGCTACCTGCGGCTCGGCGCCCAGGTCTGCGGAGCCCCCGCGTACGACCCCGACTTCAACGTCGCCGACCTCTACGTGCTGCTCTCGATGCGCCGCACCGACCCGCGCTACCTGCGCCACTTCCTCTCGCTGGCCCCGCTGCGATGAGCGTCTGGCTGCCCGTCGCCCCGTGCACCCCGGAACACTGCGCCCGCCATGACGGCGCCGTCCGCGCCCCGCTGCCCGCCGCCCTCCGTCTGCTGTCCGGATGCGGGCTCGTCCTACTCGGGGTGGCCTGCTTCCCCCTGGTCCGGCTGCTCGCGGCCGGTACGCGCGGCCGGCTCACCCGGCGCTGGGCGCGCGCCGTCCCCCGCGCGTTCGGCGTACGCGTCACGGTCCGGCACCACGCGCCGGGCCCGGTCACGGGCGGCGAACTCGTCGTCGCCAACCACATCTCCTGGCTCGACGTCCCGCTGGTCGCCTCCGTGCTGCCCGGCCGGATGGTCGCCAAGAGCGAGGTCCGGCGCTGGCCCCTGCTCGGCCCGCTCGCCGCGCTCGGCGGCACCCTGTTCATCGACCGTGACCGGCTGCGCGCCCTGCCCGGCGCCGTACGGGACATCGCCACCGCCCTGCGCTCCGGCTCGCGGGTCGTGGTCTTCCCCGAGGGGAGCACCTGGTGCGGCCGGGGCGGCGGCCCGTTCCGGCCCGCCGTGTTCCAGGCGGCGATCGACGCCGACGCCACGGTCCGGCCCGTCCGCATCGCCTACCGCACCGGGCCGGACGCCTCAGGACCGGCTGCCGGGGCCGTCGCGTTCGTCGGGGCCGATCCGCTCCCCGCCTCCCTCTGGCGGGTGGTGCGGGCGGCCGGACTCACCGCCCGCCTGGACGTCCTCGCGCCGATCTCCGCGAGCCGGGAGGCGGACCGGCGCGCCCTGGCCCACCGAGTGCGGGCGGCCGTCCCCGAACCCGGCGGCCCCTTCGGGGGAGGTCCGGCGGATCGGGGCCCGACACCCCCCGGCCCCCTCAGACCGCCGTGGCCAGCGACAGGGCGAACCGGCCGGCCGCATCCGTCCACCACCGAGCCGCCCGCATACCGGCTGCTTCCAGCTCCGCGCGGACGTCCTCCTGCCGGAACTTCGCCGACACCTCCGTACGCAGTTCCTCACCGGCCTCGAACGGCACCACGAGGTCCAGCTCCCGGATCTTGACGTTCAGCGCGCGCCGGGCCCGCAGCCGCATCTCGATCCACCGGTCCTCCGGATTCCACACCGCGCGGTGATCGAAGTCGGCGAGCGGGAAATCAGCCCCCAACTCGCGGTTGACGACGGTCAGCACGTTCTTGTTGAACGCCGCCGTCACCCCGGCCGCGTCGTCGTACGCGGCCACCAGCGTCTCCTCGTCCTTCACCAGGTCCGTACCGAGGAGCAGCGCGTCGCCGGGGGAGAGCAGGGCGCGCACCGACCGCAGGAACGCCGCCCGCTCCTCCGGCAGCAGATTGCCGATCGTGCCGCCCAGGAAGACCACCAGCCGGGGCCCCGGCGTGCCCGGCAGGGCCAGGCCGCCCGTGAAGTCGGCGATCAACGCGTGGACCGACAGCTCGGGACGCTCGGCGAGCAGCGACTCCGCCGCCCCCGTCAGCGCGCTCTCGCTCACGTCCACCGGTACGTAGCTGTGCAGTTCGGGGAGCGCGTCCAGCAGATGACGGGTCTTCTCCGAGGACCCCGAGCCCAGCTCGATCACGGTCCGGGCCCCCGAAGCCGCGGCGATCTCCCCGGCGCGGGTCTCCAGGATCTCCCGCTCCGCGCGGGTCGGGTAGTACTCCGGCAACCGGGTGATCTCCTCGAACAGCTCGCTGCCGCGGGCGTCGTAGAACCACTTCGGCGGCAGTGACTTGGGGTGCCGGGTCAGGCCGGTGAGGACGTCGGCGCGCAGCGCCGCGCCCGTCGCGTCCTCCGGCAGGGTGCGGGTCAGCAGGAAAGGACTCACGCGGTGGGCTCCTTGAGCGGGGTGAGCAGGACGTCCGTGCGGGTCGCGACCAGCAGGGTGCGGTCGGGGACCTCGCGCCAGAGCGGGTCGTCGTCGTACGGCTCCGAGGCCACCGCGGTGCGGCGGCCCGGCGTCGTGCGGTACCAGAGGGTGTCGCCCCAGGCGGTCGCCGTGATCGTGGCGCCGTCGGTGACGAGGAGGTTGAGCCGGGAGCCGGGCGCAGCGGCCGCGACCTCGCGGACGGTCTCCGCGACGGCGTCCGGTACGTCGTCCCCGGCGTCGGTCCGGTGGCGGATCAGCGCCCATATCAGCGCCGAGTCGTTGCGGGCCGCCAGGGACAGGAGCCTCTCGGCGGGCAGGGCGGCAGCCGGACCGGCGAGCGATCCTGGCCAGCCCCTCACCGCCCCGTTGTGACTGAACAGCAGCCGCCCGGCGGCGTACGGCGCGGCCGCGGCCTCCCCGTCCGCGCCCGCCTCGGTGGCGTCCCGTACGGCGGCGAGCAGCGCGTGGCTGCGGACCACGCGGGCGAGATCGGTGAACGTCTCGTCGCCCCAGATGGGGCCCTGGCGGCGGTAGCGCCCCGGCACCGGGTCGCCGTCCGCGTACCAGCCCACGCCGAAACCGTCCGCGTTGACCGTGCCGTGGCGTTGCAGGCGCGGCTCCCAGGACTGCCGCACCAACGCGTGCTCGGGCAGCGAAAGAACCTCGCCGAGCGTGACCGGCTCGCCCACATAGGCGATGTGACGGCACATCAGGCAACCCGCGCGGTGCGGAAGCCGGAGAAGATCTGGCGGCGTACGGGAAGGTCCCAGTTGCGGAAGGTGCCCCGGCACGCGACCCGGTCCACGGCGAAGGAGCCACCGCGCAGCACCTTGTGTCCGGGCCCGAAGAACACTTCCGAGTACTCGCGGTAGGGGAACGCCACGAACCCCGGATAGGGGAGGAAGTCGCTGGAGGTCCACTCCCACACGTCACCGATCAACTGCCCCGCCCCCGAGGGCGAGCGGCCCTGCGGGTACGCCCCCGACCGTGCCGGACGCAGATGGCGCTGTCCCAGATTCGCGTGCTCCGGCGTCGGGTCCTCGTCGCCCCACGGATAGCGCCGGGACCGGCCGGAGACCGGATCGTGCCGGGCGGCCTTCTCCCACTCGCTCTCCGTGGGCAGCCGCCGCCCCGCCCAGCGGGCGTACGCGTCGGCCTCGTACCAGCTGACGTGCAGCACGGGCTCGTCGTCCGGCACCGGCTCCGTCACCCCGAACCGTCGGCGCAGCCACCGACCCGCCTCGCGCCGCCAGAACAGCGGTGCTTCCAGGTCGTGTTCGCGGACCATGGCCCAGCCCTCGGCGGCCCACCAGCGCTCGTCCCGGTATCCGCCGTCCTCGATGAAGCGGAGGTACGCGCCACAGGTGACCGGCGAGGTGTCCAGATGGAAGGCCGCCACCTCACGCACGTGCGCGGGGCGTTCGTTGTCCAGGGCCCACGGTTCGGCGGAGGTCCCCATGGTGAACGGGCCGCCGGGGATCAGGACTTCGTCGGGCAGCTGTTCGGCGCCGACGGGATCCGGCGGCGGGGGAGCGGTCAGCGCGACCGGCCCCGAACGCAGCTGATGAGTGATCAGCATGGTTTCGTCGTGCTGCTGTTCGTGCTGGGCGATCATCCCGAAGGCGAACCCGGCCCGTTCCAGCGGGCGGCCCCCCTCGTGGAGCGGCGCCGCCTCCAGCAGGTCCAGCGCCCGGCCCCGTACGTCCGAGGCGTACGTCCGGGCCTCGGCGGGGGCCAGCAGCGGCAGGGAGGGGCGCGAGGCGCGCGCGTGCTCGAAAGCGTTGTACAGGCCGTCGATCTCCGGGCGCAGCGCCTCTCGGCCGCCCACCGCGCGCAGCAGCCACTGCTCCTCCTGGTTGCCGATGTGCGCCAGGTCCCAGACCAGTGGGGACATCAACGGGGAGTGCTGGGCGGTCAGTTCACTGTCGTCAACGCTGTCGGTGAGCAGGGCGGTGCGCTCCCGCGCCGTCACCAGCGCGTCGAGGGCGCGCCGTCTCAGGGCTTCCGGATCGATGCCCGGCGCGACGGCGAAACCCGCGGATGCGGCGGCGCGGGCCGGGTCGTAACCGTCGGAACGCTCACGGCGTCCGGTGGCCGTACGGCTCTCGGAGTCCTCGCGGTGCTCGGTCATGCGGAGGCCGCCTTTCCGGGGTGCGGCGGGACCTGTGCGTTCAGCAGGGCCGGCTCGGTCAGCAGGGCCGGGTCGGTGAGGGCGCCGGGCTCGGGCAGATCGTCGGCCGGACATCGGCCCCGCGCGACATAGCGGTCGGTGAAGGCGGCCACCGTGCCGAGCACGGCGTCGCTCGCGCCCATCCGCTCCAGCGCCGGCAGCGCCGCCCCGAAGCAGGCGGTGGCCGCAGCCCGCAACTCCGGGTCGGCGAGGCCCTCGCGGGCGGCCGTCGTCCAGAGCGGATTGCGCGGGGCGGCAGCCGAGCCCGCCGTCTCCGCCAGCGGTTTCACGGTGCGGTACACGGCCTCGGCGGCCTCCGGGTCGTCGAACAGAGCGGTGGCGACCGCGAGCGGCACCAGCCACCCGTCGGGCCCGCGCTGGGCGTCGATCATGCGCAGTTCGAGATGGCCACGCGGCCGGACCGGAGGGAACAGCGTGGTGAGGTGGTAGTCGAGATCGGCCCGCGTCGGAGGCCGGGGCGCCCCGGTGCGGATCCACCGGCGGAAGGTGAGCCCTTCGGGGACGTCCCACGGGCCGTCGTCGCGCCGGACGCAGAGCACGGTCGTGTCCAGGACATGCGCGGCCCACTCCTCGCGGGGCGTGCGGCCGGGGCGGGGCGCGAGGGTACGGCCCGGATCGAGATCGGCCCAGAGCGACTGCCGGGTGGAACGCCAGCCGGTGCGGCGGCCCCGTTGGTACGGCGAGTTCGCGAACGCCGCCACCAGCACCGCGCCCAGGAGGTGCACGAGCTGCCAGCGTCGCCCGTGACCCAGCGGCCCCGGCTCCTCCTCGCCCGCGTCCAGACAGACCTGGACCGAAGCGGAGGTGCACATCATCGCCCGGCCGGCCGGTCCCACGCGGTCCAGCGCGGCCTCCATCGCGTCGTAGCGGCGCTCCCGCAGCAGCCGGCGCGGTGGCCGCCACGGGTCCACGCCGAGGCCGACCGGTGCGAGCCCGGCCGCGCCGAGCGTGGCCCGGACCGCCGCCAGATCGGCCGCGGTGGTCCCGACGCATTCCATGAGCGAGCCGGCCGGCTGCGAACTGAGCTCCAGCTGCCCGCCCGGCTCGAACGTCAGCGCCGCGCTCAGCGGCAGCGCCCGTACCGCCGCGACGGCGCTGTCCAGCCGCTCCCGCCCGACCGGCAGCTCAGGACGCTCCCGGTCGTGGATGAGCCATTCGAGTTCCACCCCGACCGTCCGAGGGGGACCCGTCTTGAAACATATGCCGCGCAGTAAATCCTCGGCCCCGCTCTCGTCGAGGGGGGCGGCGTCCGGGCGCGAGCCGGTCGCGCCGGGATGGTCCACGGCCATCAGGGCCTCCTTCGCAGCTGCTTGCCTACCAGCGAAACCCGTACCCGGAGATCGCACAAGGGTGCCCCCGAGCCACGAGAATGCGGTTGCGCCGAGGCCGGGTACCCCCGGAGCATGCCCCGTATGCAGCACACGGGGGAGCGCACGTGAGCGCGCGACTGCGGGGCATCGCGCGCGGGACGGAAGCGGTCGTCGCGGCCGGACGGTATCGCAACGCGGCAGGTCAGGACGTGTCGATCGAGCGCGCCGTGGCCGCCGCCCTGTCCGGAACCAGGCTCTACGGCCCGGCCCCGGTGCCGGTCGCCGCCGTGGACACCGACCGCGTCCCGCGCTTCGAGGTCACCGGTGAGAGCAGCCTGGCCGCCGCCCGCCGGATGGCCGGTGAGGCCCCCGGCCGGATCGCCGTCCTCACCTTCGCCTCGGCCCGCAACCCCGGCGGCCGCTACCTCAACGGCGCGCAGGCCCAGGAAGAAGCCCTGTGCCGGGGCTCGGCCCTCCACGCGACCCTGCTGCGCGCCCCCGGGTTCTACGCGCACCACCGTGCCGAACGCAGCGCCTTCTACACCGACCGGGTGATCCACTCGCCGGCGGTGCCGGTCTTCCGCGACGACCGGGGCGACTTCCTGGACTCCCCGTACACCGTCGGGTTCCTCACCTCGCCCGCGCCCAACGCCGGGGTGATCCAGCGGCAGACACCCGAGGAGGCCCACCGCGTCCCGGCGGTCCTGGCCACCCGCGCCGAACGGGTGCTGGAGGTCGCGGCCGTACGCGGCTACCGCAGGCTCGTCCTGGGGGCCTGGGGCTGCGGAGTCTTCCGGAACGACCCGGCGCGGGTGGCGGAGGCCTTCCACGGGCTCCTCGGGGAGGGCGGCCGGTTCGGCGGCCACTTCGAGCAGATCGTCTTCGGCATCCTGGACCGCGACCCCGACTCGCCCGTCCGGGCCGCCTTCACCCGGCTCTTCGCCTGAATCGGAGAAGGGCGCCGGAATCGCGTGCCCGCGCCCGCGCCAGGCCGTTCCTGCCGTAGCCGTAGCCGTAGCCGTAGCCGTAGCCGTAGCCGTAGCCGTAGCCGTAGCCGTAGCCGTAGCCGTAGCCGTAGCCGTAGCCGTAGCCGTAGCCGTAGCCGTAGCCGTAGCCGGGATCGGCCGGCTCGTGCTCAGCTCCAGCCGTACCGTTCGCGCAGCCGTCCGGAGACCCGCTCGAAACGCTCCCGGTCCAGTGCGCACGCCTCCCGGCGCATCCCGGCCTCGTGGACCCGCAGGATCCGGTCCAGGTCGACCCAGGACGGCCGCCCCGAGCTGTCCCAGGGACCGGCGCCCAGCGCCACCCACTCGTGGTCCTCGTCGTGCTGCCTGCTGGAGAGCTGGACGGCGAGCAGTGTGCCCGTCTCCTCGCGGGCCACGACGAGCACCGGCCGGTCCTTCCCGCGCCCGTCGTTCTCCTCGTAGGGCACCCAGGTCCAGACGATCTCACCGGGGTCGGGATCGCCGTCGCGATCGGGGGCGTAGGACGTGCGCACGGAACCCACGTCGTCGGGATCGGCCTGCGCCGTGGCGGTCGGGCCGCTGCTTCCGGGCACGTCAAAGGGGTTGTCGGATCGGTAGGCGCTGTCGTGGAACGTCATCGCAACACCGTAGAACCCCGGCCGTCCGACTCCGGGAGGGGGGCGTCGGACCGGGCCGGCGGGGCGGCGTTCCGGCCACCGTGACCGGAGCTGCCGCACCCGGGCCGAAACCCGCTCCCACGGGTCTGGAAGACTGCCCCGAGCCATGAGCCAGTTACCCAAGCAGCCCACCGAAGTGTCCGTTCCGACCAGCGCCGATGTCGCGCGGCTCGCCGGAGTCTCCAGGGCCACCGTGTCGTACGTGCTGAACAACAACGCCACCGTCCGGATCAGCGATCCCACCCGACGCCGGGTCAGGGAGGCCGCCCTCCAGCTCGGTTACGTGCCGCACGCCGCGGCCCGCAGCCTGCGCGCCGGACACAGCCGCATGGTCCTGCTGCCCTCCGGTCAGATACCGGCGGGGCCACCGCACCAGTACTTCTTCGAGGAACTCCAGTCGGGGTTGCGCCGACTGGACTACACCGTCGTCCAGTACGGCAGCGTGGGCCTCACCGCCGACGAAGCGGCCACGGCCTGGGCCGAACTGCGGCCCGTCGCCGTCGTCGTACCGCCGGACATCGCCCTCACCCCGCACGGCACGGGCATCCTGACCCGTTCCGGAGCCAAGGCGGTGATCACCCTGGGCCCCGACCCGGTGGCGGGTGCGCACGGCCTGGTCATGGACCAACGCCGGGTCGGGAGCAGCGCGGTGGAACACCTGCTGGCCCGCGGCCGCCGCCACATCGGCGTGGTCATGCCCGAACAAGCGTGCCGGGAGAACTTCTCCCGGACCCGCCTCGCCGGTGCGCGCCGCGCCGCCGAAGCGGCGGGGGCCCGCGTATGCCCGCTCCCGCTGCGCTACGAGGAGGAGTCCGCACAGCGGCTGGCCGCCCGCTGGCCGGAGCTGGGGCTCGACGCGGTGTTCGCGTACAACGACGAGTACGCCATGCTGCTGATGCGGGCCCTCCAGGACGCGGGGGTGGCCGTGCCCGACGATACGGCGATGATCGGTGCGGACGACTCCCTCATCGGGAAGCTGCTGCGCCCCCGGCTGAGCACCGTCCGTATGGAGCTCGCCATGCCGCAGCCCCTGGCCGAGACGATCGACCGCATGGTCCAGGACCCCGGAGGGCCCCCGGTCCACCACGACCTGCTGCGCACCAGCGCCGTCCACCGGGAGTCCAGCTGACCGCCCGCGGTGCGACGACATGCGCCGCCCGGTGCGGATGTCTAGCGTCGGAGGCATGAGCCATCCGCAGAGTTACGAGCTGCTCCTGATCCCCGACCACAGCCGGACGCGGTCCGGGGCCCCCGGCCGGCCGATCCGGTCCGCGGTCGTCGCCGCCACCGGCGAGACCGGGGCTTCGGGGTACCCCCGGTACGCGGGCGGGGGCATGGAGGCGGACGTCGATCCGGCGACCCGCACGGTGGAGGCCGTGCTCATCGACGGCGAGGAGCTGGACTACGGCATGTCGGTCCAGGTCGCCGGAGCGGACGGCGAACGACCCGCCGCCCGCGAACGCTGACTCCGTGCGGCGGGCCCCGCCGCCCGCCGCACGGACCGACGGAGGCGGAGGCCGTGGGGCGCGCGCCGGGCGGCACCTGGACATGACGAAGGCCGCCAGGCGGCACCCGGACATCAACGAAGGCCCCGACCACGCACCGGGTCCACGGTGTCGTCCACCGTGCCCGTGGCGCCGGTCAGGGCCTCCGGGTTGCTCCGCGCGGGTCGGCTACGGGGTCTCCGGCTGCCCCTGGCCCGCCTCGGCCGCGCGCTTCTGCTCCTCGACGGACTTGCGGACCTCGTCCATGTCCAGGTTCCGAGCCTGTCCGATGACGTCCTCCAGAGCCGCCTCGGGCAGCGCGCCGGGCTGCGAGAACACCGCCACGTTGTCGCGGACGATCATCAGCGTCGGGATGGAGCGGATCTCGAACGCCGCCGCCAGCTCCTGCTGCGCCTCGGTGTCGACCTTGGCGAAGACCAGGTCCGGGTGGCGCTCGGACGCCGAGTCGTAGACCGGTGCGAACTGCCGGCAGGGGCCGCACCAGGAAGCCCAGAAGTCGATCAGGACGAAATCGTTGTCCGTGACGACCTGATCGAAGTTTTCCTTGGTGAGCTCGACGGTGCTCATGCGGGGTACCTCTTCCTCTGCCGGGGGCCTGACGGTCCTTTCCGGCACAACGGTGACTGCACTGGAGCTATTCCGCCTGCCCATGTGGCCGGGGCGCACACCGGCGAGGACACTGTTTCCATGACGGATTTCGAGGCTGGTGCGGGGGAGGCGGGCGCGGACCCGGTGTACGACGTCGTGGTCGTCGGGGCCGGCCCGGTCGGGGAGAACGTGGCGGACCGGGCCCGCGCCGCCGGGCTCACCACGGCGGTCGTGGAGTCGGAACTGGTCGGGGGCGAATGCTCCTACTGGGCGTGCATGCCGAGCAAGGCGCTCCTGCGCCCCGTCGTCGCGCGGGCGGACGCCCGGCGGGTTCCGGGGCTGAGCGGCGCGGTGCAGGGGCCCCTGGAGACCGGGGCCGTCCTCGCCCACCGGGACGAGGAGACGAGCCACTGGAAGGACGACGGCCAGGTCGCCTGGCTGGACGGCATCGGCGCGGACGTCTTCCGCGGCACCGGTCGGCTCACCGGCCCCCGGAAGGTCACCGTGACTGCCCCGGACGGTACGGAGCACCGGCTCACCGCCCGCCACGCCGTCGCCGTCTGCACCGGCACGCGGGCCGTCGTCCCCGGCCTGCCGGGCATCGAGGAGGCGCGCCCCTGGACCAGCCGCGAGGCCACCAGCGCCGAGCGGGCCCCGGACCGGCTCGTGGTCGTCGGCGGGGGAGTCGTGGGCGTGGAGATGGCGACCGCCTGGCAGGGACTCGGCTCCGAGGTGACCCTGCTGATCCGGGGCGGCGGCCTGCTCCCGAGGATGGAGCCCTTCGCGGGAGAGCTGGTCGCCGACGCGCTCAGGGAGGCCGGGGCCCGCATCCGTACAGGCGTCTCCGTCACCGCCGTGCGCCGTCCCGACCCGGAGGGCCCGGTCACCGTCGAACTCGACGACGGCGACCACGTCGAGGCCGACGAGATCCTCTTCGCCACCGGCCGGGCCCCGCGCACGGACGACCTGGGTCTGGAGACGATCGGCCGCGAACCCGGCTCCTGGCTCACCGTGGACGACAGCTGCCGCGTCGAGGGCACGGACTGGCTGTACGCGGTCGGCGACGTCAACCACCGCGCCCTGCTGACCCACCAGGGCAAGTACCAGGCCCGCATCGCCGGTGCGGCGATCGCCGCCCGCGCCCGGCAGGCGCCGGTGGACGCGGCCCCGTGGGGCGCCCACGCGGCCACCGCCGACCACGCGGCCGTCCCTCAGGTCGTCTTCACCGACCCCGAGGCCGCCTCGGTGGGCCTCACCCTCGCCGAAGCCGAACGCGCCGGCCACCGCGTACGCGCCGTCGACCACGACCTCGGCTCGGTCGCGGGGGCCACCCTCTACGCCGACGGCTACCGGGGCCGGGCCCGGATGATCGTGGACCTGGACCGCGAGATCCTCCTCGGCGTCACCTTCGTCGGACCGGGCATCGGCGAACTCCTGCACTCCGCGACGGTCGCGGTCGCGGGCGAGATCCCCATCGACCGCCTGTGGCACGCGGTCCCGGCGTACCCGACCATCAGTGAGGTGTGGCTGCGGCTGCTGGAGACGTACCGCGATCAAGACCCTCAGGACGCGGTCTGCCGCCTGCCGTTCTCGCGATAGTCGTCGTAGAAGCCCTGGCCGGTCTTGGCACCCGGGCACCCGGCGGTCACGTGCTTCCCGAGCAGCACGCGCGGTCCCTCGGGCAGGCCGGGGTTCTCCTCGGCGTAGTGGTTCTCGATGTCGAGCACGACGTCGAGGCCGACGTGGTCCATCATCCGGAAGGGACCGGCTCCACCGCCGGCCAGGCGCCGGACAGCGCGTGGGACAGGTCGTCGGTGACGGTCGCCCGGCCCGGACGGCCGCCCTCCACCGTGGCCGCGACGCGGTCGATGTTCTGCTCGACATGGGTCGCGGCCTCCTTGCCCGCAGCAAGGGAGGTGTCGTAGATCCGTACCTCCCCACCGCGGGTGGCGAACATCAGGCGATCCGGCGCCCGAGGGTGCCCGAGCCGATGACGGCGACAGGACGGTCCACGCGGGGTCCGGGGCGGGCGCGATCAGCTGCCCGCTGCCCGGCTCCGGGGCAGGCGCTGGGGACCGGGCGGTCAGGGCAGGAGGCAGAGCCCGGTCAGAGGGAACGGCACGTCGACGACTTCGTACGGCTGCCGTCCGGCGGCGGGGCCGTCGGGCAGGGGCACCGCGCGGAGGTGGCCGCCGAGGTCGGAGACGTAGGCGATGCCCGCCTCGCCGTCGACGGCGAGGCCGATGGCTTCGGCGAACCCGTCCGCGAGGATCTCGGGGCTGCGTCCTCGTGCGCCGGGTTCGGGGACGGGTGCGCGGTTGAGCGTGTTGCCCGAGGGCGGTGCGCCGCGGTCGGTCCAGTAGAGCCGGTCGCCGTCGAGGTGGAGGTCGATGGGCTCGGGGAGCCCGTCCCAGAGCACCTCGATGTCCGAGCGGTTCGCGGCGGTCCCTCCGGGCGGGATCTCCAGACCCGCGCGGAGTATGCGGCCCCGACCGCCCTTGGCCGGGCCCTTCTGGGTCCAGTACAGAAAGCCCCGGTCCGGGTCGACCGCGACCCCGACGCACTCGGCCATGATGCCGTCCTCGGCGGGGTTCACCACGAGGTCGGTCGGGCCGCCGCCGTCCACCCGGACCCGGCTGACCCGGTGGCCCTCCCGGTCCCCCCAGTACAGCGTTCCGGCGCCGTCGGAGGTCAGCTGCTTGCCGGTGGTGATCGCCCCGGCCGCGAGCACATCGCGCTGCGGTCCGCCATCCAGGTTCAGGGAGTGGACGCCGCCGTTGCGACGGGAGAAGTCCTGTCCGGCTTCGCCCGGTATGCCGGGGGTGGCGGCGGGAGTGCCCATGGTGGTCCAGTACACGGTGCGGGAGTCCGCGACGATGCCGTCCGGGGCGGGCCCCGCATCGTCGAGGAGGGTCGTCACGCGGCCGTCGGAGGGATCGATCCTCAGAATCTTTCCGGGGATCACCTGGAGTGCCAGCAGTGATCGCGGCATGGTGCATTCCTTTGCTGCGTCGTTCATGAGGGTGTTCTGTCGTTCATGAGGACCGGCCCCTGGTTGCCATTCATGAGGGCCGGCCCCTGGTTCACCGCCGGCGATGAGGTCACCTGGAGCGGTCGTCCCGGTCGTCGCCGGATGGCGGTTCGGTCCAGCCGAGCGGCCCGAGGACGGCGCGGGTGCGGCCGTCGCGGAGCTCGGCGAGGCGCTCGTAGGCGGGTTGGCCGGTGCCGTACGCCTCTTCGACGGCGTCGAGCACCTCGCCCATCCGGGCCGGGTCCGCGGTGCCGGTCTCGAAGGCCATCTGGGATCCGACGTGCCGGGCCAGGTGCCGCATGCCGCCGGGACCGCCGCCCAGGACACCGCTCTCGAACGGGCCGACGGTCGCCCAGCGCAGCCCGAGCGAGGCCCGCACCAGATCGTCGAGGTCCCGCACGTCGATGACCCCCTCCTGGACGAGGTGGGCGGCCTGGTCGTTGAAGACCTTCTGGAGGCGGTTGCCGACGAAACCGGGGATCTCCTTCCTCAGCCGGATCGGCAGCTTGCCCAGCTCCCGGTAGACCTCGGCCGCGCGGTCGACCGTGCGGCCGGACGTACCCGGCCCCGGCACGACCTCGACGAGCGGCATCAGCTCCGGCGGATTGAACGGATGGCCGACCACGATGCGCTCCGCCGCCGGATTGCCCCGCGCGATCACCGACGGCAGCAGGGAGGACGAGGACGAGGCCAGCACCACACCGTCACGCGTGTGCGCGGCCAGCGTGGCGAACACCTGCTCCTTGACCTCGACGCGCTCGGGCCCCGCCTCCTGCACGAAGTCCGCACCGTCCGCCGCCCCGGCCAGATCCGCGGTGGCCGTGACCGCCACACCGGCCAGATCCCGCGCCACCACCTCCCGCAGATCGGGCCGCGGGTCGCTGACCCGGACCTCCCAGCCACCCGCGGCGAACAACCGCGCCCAGGAGACACCGATGACGCCGGCACCGACGATCGTCACGACCGCCACGAAGACCACCCCACAGATACGGCGGAAAGTCGGCAAGCCTGCCGACAGCTCCGCAGGTCGCGGAGCCGAACAGCCGCCCCTGCAGGGCGTACTGCTGTACGGCCCAGTCGACACCCACCCTGCGAGGTCTGTCCAATATATGATTGTGTAGTAGGCAATATGGCTGATGATATCGATTTCTCTCGAAGGCTCCTGGAACAGTTCCTGGTCGTGGTGCAGGAGAAGCACTTCGGGCGGGCTGCCGAGCGGCTCGGCATGAGCCAGCCGCCGCTCAGTCAGTCGATCCAGCGTCTGGAGCGGGCGGTGGGCACGCGCCTGTTCGACCGCGGTCCGGGCGGCGTACGGCTGACCGCGGCCGGTCGGGTGTTCGCATCCGACGCCCAGCGGCTGCTCGACCTGCGGAGCGCCGCGATCGCGCGTGCCCGGCGGGTCGCCAACGGCCTGGAAGGGGATGTCCGGATCGGCTACGTCAGCCTCCTCAGCCACCTCTACCTTCCTGCGGTGCTGCGAGCGGCAGCCGAACAGCTGCCCGGACTCCGTGTGCACCTTCACCACGGATCGTCGGCCGGCGTGGTCGACCTGGTGCGCACCGGCGCGCTGGACCTCGGCTTCCTGCGCGACCCCTCGCGGCTCTCCGACGACCTGGTCGGCACGGTCATCGCCACCGAGCGCATCGGCGTCGCGGTGCCGCGCGGCCACCGGCTGTCCGGGGCCGGGTCGGCCGACCTGGCGGAGCTGGCGGAGGAGGACTTCGTGCTGCCCGATCCGACCGCGCTGCCCTTTCTCGCCCAGCAACTCCAACTCGTGTGCCACGGAGCCGGGTTCACCCCAAGAGGGGTGGCGGTCGCGGATGATCTCAGCGGACTGTTCAGCTACGTGGCCGCGGGCCTGTGCGTGAGCCTCGTACCCGAAGGCATGCGGCACCTCGCCGTGGCCGGCGTCAGTGTCATCGCCCTCCGGGGGCGGGTGAGTGCTCTGGACACCGCCGTACACGCCATCCACCGGCCCGACGCCGATCCCGCGGTGATCCGTCTGCTCGACGTGGTCACCGCCCTGCCGTCCGAGTCCTGCGATCTGGGCGTCCCGCCGAACGGCTGACCGGCGGGGGAGGGCGCAAGGCGGCGTGGGGTCCGGTGGCAGGCCCGCTCTCCCGCCGGTCGGGACGCCGGCCTCTCCGCGCGTACCGGGATCGGTGGCGGCGCGCTCCGGCGGCGGTCGTCAATCCGGTGGCGGGTGTGCCGGGCGGGGCCTATGGTCTCGATCATGCATGCGATCCTCGGCAACTGGCATTCCCTGCGCCTCCGTTCGGTGTTGCCGACCCGGTGCTGACCGGGCATTCCGTCGGCACCAGGTCATCCGTGCACCGTTCACCGTTCGGCTCAGGATGACGAGGACTTCTTCATGCGCACCACCGCACACCCCACCTTCGTGTTCGTTCCCGGTGGGTCGAGCAACGCCCGGGCCTGGGGGCCGTTGCAGAACGAACTGGCCCTCCTCGGGCACCGTTCGTACGCTGTGGACCTGCCCGGTCACGGCGACCGCGCCGACCACCCGGCCGCCTACTACCGGCAGCCGCAGGACCTGGCGGCACTCGCCGCCGCCGCCTCCCCGATGCGAGGAGTCACGTTGCAGGACAACGTCCGGCACGTGGTGGACGTCCTGCACCGGCTCGCCCCGTCGGGGCCACTGGTCCTGGCGGGCCACAGTTTCGGCGGCCTGACCGTCACCGCCGTCGCGAACGCCGTACCCGAACTCCTCGACCGTGTCGTCTATCTCTCCGCGATCTGCCTCAGCGACCTGTCGATGATCACCGAGGAGTGGGACGTCCTCGACGACAACATGCTGGACGCCGCAGCGGTACGCATCACCGTGCCGGACACCGCGGATCAAGGGGTGGTACGGCTGAACTGGCGTGCCGCGCACGCCGACCCCGTACTGTTCGCGCAGCTCAAGGCCGCCGTGATGGCCGACTCCACCGACCATCAGTTCCGGATGCTGCTCGACTCCATGGACCCGGACGAGAACTACGCGGTGCTGGAGGAGGGCGCGGTGGCCCGAGCCGCGCGGTGGGGCGCGGTCCCGCACACCTTCGTACGGCTCACCGACGACCTCAGCATCCCCCCGGCCGTCCAGGACCACATGATCCGCAAGGCGGACGAACTGACCCCGGAGAACCCGTTCGACGTCCGCACGCTGGCCTCGTCACACGTCGGGTACTTCAGCCGACCGCACCTCTTCGCGGCACTCCTGGCCGACCTGGTCCCAGAAGTGCCGAGGTAAAGGGCCTCCCGCCCCGGTCGCCGGGAGGTGGGGCCATGCGGCCTGCTCGTCCCCGGCTCCGCCGCGGAACTCGGGACGAGCGGGCCGGAGCCGCCCCGGTCGGGGAAGTCCTTGCTCCGGCCGAACCCGTGTCATCGGCGGATCCCTCCGGGGGCTGGCCGAAAAGTGTGCCTTGTGGCGGCGGTCATCCGTTCCCGACAATCGGAACGCTTTGACGGGTGCATGACTAACTTGGTGTCGCGCCCCTGTCGTGGTTCCCACAGCCCCCACGAAAGAAGGCAGTCCGTGAAGCAACTCCTGCGTGCGCTGAAGAGATGCTCCGTCGTCGTCGCCACCGTCGCCGTCGCGGTCGTCGGCCTCCAGCCCGTCACGGCCTCGGCCGCCCCCAACCCCGTCGTCGGCGGAACCCGCGCCGCCCAGGGCGAGTTCCCCTTCATGGTCCGGCTCTCCATGGGCTGCGGCGGCGCCCTCTACACCAAGGACATCGTCCTCACCGCCGCCCACTGCGTGAGCGGATCGGGCAACAACACCTCGATCACCGTCACCGGCGGGGTCGTCGACCTCCAGTCGTCCAGCGCGATCAAGGTCCGCTCCACCAAGGTCCTCCAGGCCCCCGGCTACAACGGCACCGGCAAGGACTGGGCGCTGATCAAGCTCGCCCAGCCCATCAACCTGCCCACGCTGAAGATCGCCACCACCACCGCCTACAACCAGGGCACATTCACCGTCGCGGGCTGGGGCGCCAACCGCGAGGGGGGCAGCCAGCAGCGCTACCTGCTCAAGGCCAACGTCCCGTTCGTCTCCGACGCCGACTGCCGCTCCGCCTACGGCAGCGAGCTCGTGGCCGCCGAGGAGATCTGCGCCGGATACCCCGACACCGGTGGCGTCGACACCTGCCAGGGCGACTCCGGCGGTCCGATGTTCCGCAGGGACAATGCCGGTGCGTGGATCCAGGTCGGCATCGTCAGCTGGGGCTACGGCTGCGCCCGGCCCGGCTACCCGGGCGTCTACACCGAGGTCTCGACCTTCGCGGCCGCCATCGCCTCGGCAGCCGGCACGCTCTGAGGCCGCGCACCACCACCGCCCGGTCGCCCTCGGGTGATCAGGGCTGATCCACCCCCTGGGGGCTCCCGTACGGACGGGAGCCCCCAGACCCATCTCCGGACCGTCCCCCCGCTCGGGGAACCGGCGCCGCCGGACCCGACGTCCGCTCTCTCCGGGACCGTGCGCCGAGACATCGCCGCGCCGCCGGGGGCTACGCCGCCGCACGGCCTTGCGCCCCCTGGCCCGCAGGCCGGTGGGGCGGGGGCGGGAACGCGTTGTCACTGGGGCAGCCTAGAGTCTCTCCCAATCGTCACGGTGCGTCGCCGTCGACGGGATTCTTCAGCATGCCGCCGGTACGGCGGCCGTCCGGAACAACGGGGAGAACAGCGCATGGGGTGGGTTTCGGCGGGCGACTACGAAGTCGCTCTGGAGGCGGGCAAAGTGGTCTGCCGCAACGGGAAGGGCCGACGGCTGAAGTCCGTTCCGGCGAAGTTGAAGGACGATCCGGCGGTCGTCGGTCTCCGGCAGCTCACCGAGTGGCTGGACCGGCACGAGCGCCGGTGCCTGAGCGACGTCGAGCAGTGGATGGTGCGTTCGCTGCCCGTACCCACCGCCGTGCTCGCCCGGGTCTGGCCCGACCCGGCGTGGCAGACCGCTCTGCGGGACGTGGTGGTCACCGGCGCGGACGGCGGGGTCGCCGGGTTCCTGCGCGACGTCGATCCCGAGCGCGGTCTCGGCCTCGTGGACCTGGACGGTGACACGGTCCGCATCACCCCGGACGTCGTCAGCGTGCCCCACCCCGTCCTCCTCGACGACCTGGACGAGCTGCGGGAATTCGCGGTCGAACTGGAAGTGCGCCAGAACGTCGAGCAGCTGTTCCGCGAGGTGTGGCACCGCCCGGCCGGGCTCGCCCCCGACACCACCTCCGTGGACACCTACGCCGGCGGCGTGTTCAAGGAACTGCGCTTCCTGCACGGCCGTGTCACCCAGCTCGGGTACCGCTCGCGCGGCGGATACGCGGTCTGCCCCGTCCTCGAGGACGGTGTCGGTGTCGAGGCGCGCATCTGGATCGGCGAGCACGACGGATACGACGCGTACGGCACCGAGACGGGCCCCCTGGGCTGGACCGACGCCTCGGGGCGCGCGCTGACGGCAGCCGAGGTCGGCGCCGTGGCGTGGTCCGAAGGCATGCGCATGGCGGCGGCGCTCTACGCCGGCCGCGACGTGGAGGACGAGGAGCGGGCGGCATGAGCATCACGACGAACACCGGAGCGAACACGGCGGCACCGGGCCCGGCGCCCCTCCCCGCCCAGAACCGGGGCCGCGGCGCCTTCGCCGCCGAGGCCCGCGCGGCGACCCTGCTGGACGCGGGTGCGATCCTCCCGGCCGGCACCACCGACCGGGACGACGCCGACACGCTGACCGCCCGCACCTACACGCACACCGCCCTCGGGGACCGCCCGGTGGTCCGGCTCGTACCCGGCACGCTGGGCGACGCCGAGGACCTGGCGCTGGAGTTCCTGGGGCTGGCCCGGACCGCGGAGGCCCCCGTCGTGGGGCAGATCCGCCGCGAGACGCTGGGCTTTCCGGCCTGGGCCCTGGTCAACGACCCGGCCAACGGGCACCACGCCCTCGCCCTGGTCAAGGACATCGAGCGGCTGGGCCGCCAGGCCAAGACCCGCGCCGGCGCGGCCAAGGAAGGCTTCGACGAGCTCGGCACCCGGCTCGGCCGGGCCGTGCCGCACTTCCTCCCCACCTACTACGAGCAGGTGGCACGCCTCTTCCTCCAGGCCGAGAACGCCACCTACGCCGCCTCCTTCTTCGGCAAGGCCCGTGAGGCCGAGCGGGTCCACGGCCTGGTCGTGGACGAGGACCGGCAGCGCGCCGTCTTCCTGGAGTTCGCCCTCGCCGGCGCGCTGACCGTCAAGGCGCTGCGGCAGTACGTGCGCGACCTGGTGGCCCGGCTCGCACCGGCGGACGCCTGGGCACAGTTCCGCCGGCTGCTGGTGGAGCGCTGCGCCGCCGGCATGCCGCCGTACGCGGCGCTGCCGCAGGACGTACGCACGCTGGTCAAGGCCGCCGGGCTGGACCGCGACAGTGCGGAACGCGAACTGGTGGCAGATCTGATCGGTTCTCCCGGAGTCGTCCGGGCCCCTGCCTCGTTCTGGGCCACCTACACCTCCGCGCTCACCGCCCTCGCGCGAACGGACGTGTCCGTGCGCGCCCGGCTCCTCGGGTTCTTCCCCGAAACCTTCGGCGAGAGCGGCCGGGACACGATGGACGAGTCCGGCTGGCTCGGGCTGCTGGCCGAGTCCGGCGCCGAGGAGCTGCTCACCGCCCTTCCGGACCGTTCCGGCCAGGACTCCCCCGACTCCGCGGCCCCTCTCGACACGGCCGTCTCCCCGGCCGACTGGCTCGCCCGCTGGGAGGCGTACCGGCAGCGGAACTGGGCCACCCCGGGCCGCAGCCCGCGCACCCTGGACCTGGCCGCCCGGATGACGGACCGGCTGCGCGCCGACGGACGCCCCGTCGAACTGTTCCAGGGCCGCTGGCGGCGCACCGCCGACCTGGACCTTCTCGACCTCTTCCTCGCCTCCGGGGTCCCCGTGACCGAGCCGGACGACGAGAACACGGGCCGTGGCGGCGAGCGGTCGCACGGCTTCGCGCTGGGCGAGTGGCTCACCGACGAGGCACCGGGGCGCCGCGACCTCGTCGCCGTGGCCGGCCACCCGGACTTCCGCGACCTCCTGCGCCGGAACGCCGGCGGCCTCGGTCACCGCCGCGGCCAGCGGCTGAGCGACGCCGGTATGGCGAAACTGGCCGCGCACCCGGTGCTCTCCGTCCTGCTGCGCGAGTGGCTGACCGCCTGCGCCGAGGAGTACACCGCCGCACGCGGACTCCCCGGACTGCGCCTGGCCTTCCAGAAGCTTTCTCCGTTCCGCACGGTCGTCGCGGACGTCGCCCCCGAGGCCGCGCGCCTCCTCGAACAGCACGACGTCGTCCCGCTGCTCGTCTCCACCCTGCGCACCGGCGTCTTCGACGAACTGGGCTGGCCCGCGCTCGACGAGACCTACGTCGAACTCGCCGCCGAGGTCGCCGCCGCAGGGCGCGGGCGGAACAACCGGGCGCAGAACGTCGGCGTGACCGACGCGTGGCCCGCGCTGATCCTGAACACGCCGGAGCGGGCCGTCGTCGTCGGCCCGGAGGGCGTGCTGCTGCGGCACACCCTGCGCCTGCCCTCCACCACCGACCGGTGGCGGACACCTGCATTCCGCTACGTCGACGGCGAACTGCTGGTGATCTGGTGGGAGGACGACGAGCAGCGCGGCTACTGGTCGCACCGCCCCGCCGAGGTGTTCACCGTCGGCGGCGACCAGGTCCCCCGCTGGGGCCGCCCCAGCCTCTCGGACGAGGTCGGCGTGCCGCTGCCCGGAGGCGGCCGGGCCACGGGCGGCAAGACCCTGCACGCGGGCGACACCACCCTCCCGCCCCAGCGCGCCGTCCTCTCCGACGGCACCGGGCACTGGCGGGAGGGCCACCAGGGCACCCAGCGCGTGTGGCTGGAGTACGACCCGGCCACCGGCACCCACGGCCGCGCCTCCCTCCCCGGCTTCCTCCGCTCCGGAATCCAGGACGGAACCCGGCTCCTCGCCGAGCACTGCCAGGTGCTGCCCCTCCAGCCCGGCCTGGAGACCACCCCCTTCGGCACGGACGGCACGGTCCTCGGCCGGTGGGTCCGCCGCACCGCCGCCGAGCCCGGCACCGCCGCGCCCGCGAACGGCTCCCGGACCGTCGCCGGCACCCCCGACGGCCACACGGTCGCCCTGCCCCACCCATTGCCCGACGGAACCCTCGCGGTACCGCTCGGCGCCCTCACCCTGCCCGGCGGGTCACGGGCCGTCGCGGTTCTGCGTCACCGTTTCGTCGAAGTGCATCCCGCGGACACCGACGGCACCGCCTGCCTGTGGTCCGTCGGCACCGACTCGTCCCGCGGGGGCGATGCGGCGGGCACCCCCTATGTGCCTCCCGTCGCCTACTGGCACGCCCTCCGCCCGCGGGACGAGCAGGGCTCCGCCGCCCTGCGGAAGCTGACCGACGACCGCGGCCAGGAGCTGTTCGACGCGGTCGCCGACGCGGTCATCCGGCACACGCGGGCATCCCGTGCCGTCGAGGAGTACACCGGGCCCTCGGCGTGGGAGATGAGCGAGGAGGCCGTCGCCCGGGTGCTGCCCGAGGTGTCCGACGAACGGCTCCTCACCGGCGTGACCGCGGTCGCGTGGAACGCGGTGGACCGGGCCGTCGAGGTCGCCCGGTACCTGGACCCGCCCGCACCCGCGCAGCCGGCCACGCCCCAGCACACCGCACGCACCAAGGGCATGTTCTTCGACCACGAGCCCGAGCACGGCGACGACACGACCCTGCGGGCCGCCACCGCCTGGGGCTCCGATCAGATGCGCGGCTCCTGGTGGGGAGGCGGCAGCCGGTGGACGGCGATCCGGCAGATCCTCGCCGTCAACCACGTCCTCGGCGGTGAGCCGGCGTTCGGCCCGCCCACGCCGTCGAAGGTCCCCTTCACCCCTGTGGACGGCTGGCAGCGCGACGAGTTCACCGTGCCCGGCGAATCCCCCGCCTGGACCTCCCTCCTCGACAAGCTGCCCGAACTGGCCTACCGGGCCGCCTCGGAGGCCACCTCCCCCGAGCACCGCGCCGGACTCCTCGTACTGCTGGACGCCTTCGCCGCCGGCCCGCTGGCCGACCCCGCGGGAACGGTCCGGCGGGTGGAGCTCGTCGAACAGCTCGACACGGCGACGCTCGGGCGGACGGGACGTCCCGAGGCCGTGCACCGCCTCGGCCAGGTGCTACGCAAGGGCTCCCGCACCGTCGTGGTTCTGGCCGACCACGGCCGCAACTCCCGGGAGGACGCGGCCCGCTGGCTCGCCCTGGACCACGACCCGACCGGAGCCTTCGGCCCCGTCCCCGGCTTCACCCTTGCCCGTGAGCACGTCTACCGGCAGGGGATCGCCCGCGACCGGCTCACCCGGCTCACCACCCTGGTGCGGGAGAAAGGCCCGGCGCCCTGGCGTCCGGAAGCCGCCGAGGCATTCCACACGGCCACCGGAATCGGCCCCCTCCAGGCCACCGCGCTGCTGTCGGCGGCCGTGGCGGAGCCCGCCGCCGAGGTGCTGGCTCTGCTCGGCACGAAGACACGCGCCCTCGAGACGGCCCAGGAGCGGCTGGACGCCCTGGACCGCGACGGCCGGCACACCGTGCTCCGGGCGCTGCTGCCCGCGGACCCGGCTGAGCTGTGGTCCACGGGCCCCGACGTCCGGGCCGCCGCCGAGATGTGGCGGGAACACCTCGGCTCCCTCGTCCGCGTCCCCGAGGAACTGGACCTCGACCTCACCGGCGCCCCGGCCGAGGCCGTCGATCTGATCCTCAACTCGGGCACCCGGAGCTGGCTCACCCACGACACTCCCGTACCGGACGGCAGCACCCGCCCCGCCCTGTGCCGCGTGAGCGCACGCGGAGCGGTCTCGAGCGCACTGACAGCGCTGCGCACCCTCGCGTACACGCTGCCCCACGGACACCCCTTGCGAGCCCACCTGCCCACCGCCCTCGCGGCCCTGCGCAGCCGGCTCGCCGACCCCGGACTGGTGCTGGACCTCGGTCTGAACTGGACCGACTCCGGAGCCCCGATCGGTACCGCGATCCGCGCCGCACATGGGCTCCCCGAGTCCGGCGGCGCCGAGGCCGACGGAATGGCCAGGGCCGGTACGGCGCTGCTCCTCGCCCCCGCCTACGGCGACAGAGAGAAGCTGCTGATCCGCCCGGCCGGCCTGGAGGGTCCCGACGATCCGGCGTTCGGCCTGATCGAGGGCACCGTCAGCCCCCACGTCACCGGTGACCTCCACGCCCTGCGCGCCCTGCTGGGCCAGGAGACCGACGCCCTGGTCGCGGCGGGCGCACCCGACGGCTCCCCGTGCCACCCGGCCCAGGACCCGACCCGTGCGGTACCGCACCTGGTGGCCGAGGCGGCCGACACCCTCTCCCTGGGCGCGGACGCCGCCGCGCTCTACCTGATGCTGCTCGCCCTGCCCGACCCCACGGACCGCAACTGCGTCCGCTGGACCGGGTGGAAGCCGGCCCGGATCAAGAAGGCCCGAGCGGAACTCGCCGCCACCGACCTCGTCGTGGAGGCGAAACGCTCCCGCGCCGGCCGCACCCTCTTCCTGCCCTGCGGCTGGCTGGAACGCGGCGCCCCCGGCCTGCCGCTGGAGACCTGGAAGGAAAGCCTCTACCCCGTGGCGGGGTCCGCCCGGACCCTGCCCCACCTCCCCGTGCCCGCGCTGTTCGCAGCCGCCTGGGCGCGGGTCCGGGGCGGCGACGCCCCCGCCTTCGAAGAACTGGACACCCGCGCCACCCGGAAGGGCCGCCGCCGATGACGAACGACACCACGACCACCCCGGAGAGCGCCACGGGAGCTCTGCCGGGCCAGGCGACGGCGCCCGGCCGCGCGCCACGGCAGATCACACCGCCCGAGGACCGGTACGCCACCGAGCTGGCCTTCCTCGCCGCCCACGACACCGGGCCCCGACCTCCCGGATGGCTCCTCACCCCCCGTGCCGTCGTCACCTTCGTGATGGGCAGCTCGGGCGACGCACTGAGCCTGCCGAAGGACGCCCGCCCCGGAACCGGGGTGCCCCGCCGTCTGGTGATCGAGCAGAAGTTCGTCGGCGAGCGCGCCCTGGTCGAGCGGTGTGTGGTCACCCTCGCCGGGGAACGCGGGCTCCTTCTCGTGGGTGAGCCCGGCACCGCCAAGTCCCTGCTCTCCGAGCTGCTGTCGGCGGCCGTCTGCGGGACCAGCGCGCTCACCGTGCAGGGCACCGCGGGCACCACCGAGGACCAGCTCAAGTACGGCTGGAACTACGCGCTGCTGCTCGCCCAGGGGCCCACCGAACAGGCCCTGGTGCCGTCCCCGGTCCTCACCGCCATGAACCGGGGGGCCGTCGCCCGCGTCGAGGAGGTCACCCGCTGTCTGCCGGAGGTCCAGGACGCCCTCGTGTCCCTGCTCTCCGAGCGGCGGATCGCGGTGCCCGAACTGGCGGGCGGCGAAGGGGCGCAGGTGCACGCGGCCCCCGGCTTCACCCTCATCGCCACCGCCAACCTCCGGGACAAGGGCGTATCGGAGATGTCCGCGGCGCTGAAGCGGCGCTTCAACTTCGAGACCGTGGGGCTCATCGGTGACGTGGACGCCGAGACCGCGCTCGTCCGGCGCCAGTCGCGGGCCGCCGTCGAGCGCGTGGGCGCGGCCTACCAGGTGGACGACGCGGTCCTCGAAGCCCTGGTCACCGCTTTCCGGGACCTGCGGGACGGCCGCTCCGCGGAGGGCTGGGAGGTCGAGCGCCCTTCCACGGTGATGAGCACGGCGGAGGCCGTCTCCGTCGCGGGCGCGCTGGGCCTGGCCGCAGCCTATTTCCCCGGCGACCGGGACGTGCTCTCCCTGCTGCCCGGCCATCTGCTCGGCGTCGTCCGGAAGGACGATCCCGCCGACGCGGCACGGCTGCTCGGTTACTGGGACGGGCCGGTCCGCAGGCGCGCGGAGCAGGGTTCGGCCACCTGGCGTGCGCTGTGGGACCTGCGCTCGGTGCTGGAGAACTGACGGATGAACGAATCGACCACTCCCGCGCCAGGGACGAGGGCGGGGGCCGACGTCGAGACGTCGCCCGCCGCCGGGCCCGCCACCGGTTCCCCGGCGGCGGGCCCGGCAGCCGGGCCGGCCACCTCGGAAGCCGCGCTCGCGGCCCTCGCGGCGGCGGGCCCCGGTGCGCCGTTCCTGATCGGGGTGCGCCACCACGCGCCCTCGCTGGCGGCCGCCCTGCCGGCGCTGCTGGACGCGGCGGCCCCCGACGTCCTCCTCGTCGAACTGCCCGCCGAGTTCCAGCCCTGGCTGGGCTGGCTCGCCCACGAGGAGACCGAGGCCCCCGTGGCGCTCGCCGCCGTGCCCGCCGACCGGACCGGGACCGGCCCGGAAGGTGAACGAGGCCCGGCCTTCTACCCGTTCGCGGACTTCTCGCCCGAACTGGTCGCTCTGCGCTGGGCGGCGAGAAACGGCGTCCCTGCCGTGGCCTGCGACCTGCCCCTGGCCGACCGGGCCCGGGCGGCGGGTGGCGACGGCGCTCCCGCCCCTGTTCCCGGAGCGGCTTCCGCTCCCGTGCCGGGGGAGGGGCACGGGCTGTCCGCCGCGCTCCGGTCCCGGCTCACCGGCCGGGACGGTGACGACCTGTGGGATCGGCTGGTGGAGGCCCGAGCCCCCGGTTCCCCACCCGAGGCGCTCCGCCGTGCCGCCCTGCTCACCGGCTGGGCGCTGCGCCACGAGGCCGAGGCGTGCGGCGGGGTGCACGGCACGGACCTGGTGCGCGAGGCGTGCATGCGCAAACATGTCGCCGAGGCCCTGGCGAGCGGACGACGGCCCGCCGTGGTGGTGGGCGCCTTCCACACTCCGGCGCTGCTGCTGTCAGCCGGGGACGCCGGTACAGCCGGGACCACCGGTACAGCCGGAGCCGCGAAGCCGGGAGCGCCGGGCCTGTCCGCCGCGCCGGACCCCGCGGCACCGGGCCCGGCCGCCGCGCCGCGGCCGAGCGCGGCCGGCCACGCCGACGGCGCTGCCGGGGCGGCGGAGTGCACGGTCTCCCTGATCCCGTACACGTACCCGCTGCTCGACCCTCGATCCGGTTACCCGGCCGGCATCCGGGACCCGGAGTGGCAGCACACCGTCCTGGAGGCCGCCGGGGACCCGGCCGCCGTGCACGAGGCGCTCCTCCGCACCGCGGTGCGCCTCTGCGCCGCCCTGCGCGAACAGGGCCACCCCTACGGCCCTGCGGACGGCCGGGAGGTCGTCCGGGTCGCCGGCGACCTGGCCCGGCTGCGCGATCTCCCCGCACCGGGACGCGGTGAACTGCTGGAAGCCGTGCAGACGGTGCTGGGGCGTGGCGAGACCTACGGCACGGGCCGCGCCGTGGCCCGTGCCCTCGAACGCGTACTCGTCGGAGACCGCACCGGACGGCCCGCACCCTCCGCTCCCCGCAGTGGACTGAGCCCCGCCGTCGAGGCCGAGACCATGGCACTGGCGCTCCCCGGACCACGGGACGCGCACGAGAGGACACCGCGCGACCTCCGCCTCGACCCGGCACGCTCCCTCCTGGACCGCCGCCGCGAACTGCTGCTGCGCAGGCTGACGGTGTGCGGCATCCCCTACGCCCAGGAGCAGGGGGTCACCGGCGCGGCGGGTGGTGAAGGGCTGACGACGCGCTGGCAGGTGCGATGGACCCCGGCGACGGCCGCGATGCTCACGGCGGCCGGGGCCCGCGGCGTCACCCCGGCGCAGGCGGCCGAGGGCGTGTTGCGGCAGCGTCACGCGGCCGAGCGCGCGGAGGGCGGCCCCACGGCAGCCCAGGTCGTCCGCGGCCTCGCGGAGGCCGCCGCGTGCGGGCTGCCGGCACCGGCCGACGAACGGCTGGCCGAACTGGCGGCCGTACTGCCCGCGAGCGGCACCCTTCCCGAACTCCTCGCCGGGCTCGACCTGCTGGACCGCATCGACGCGGGCCATCTGCCGGGTCTGACCTCGCCCGAAGGCCCCGAAGAAGACCGGGCCGAAGGTCCCGAGGACCAGCCCGCGGACCCCGAGGGCCCGGCTGCCGGTCCCGAGGACCCGGCCCACGCCCCCGCGCCCCCGGATGCCGCCGCCGCACGGGCCGCCCGCACCGCGCACGCGGCGGAGCTACTGACCGCCGCCGCGGTGCGCCAGGTCGACGGACTGACCGGTTCCGAGAAGCCCGAGGATGCCCGCGCCCTGCTCGAACTGGCCCAGCGCGCCGACCGGTTGGGCGGTATCCGGCTCACCGACGCCCTCGCCCGGCTGGCCGTGGACGGTGCCCCGCTGATCGCCGCGGCCGCCGGAGCGGTCAGGGTGCTCACGGGCCACGAGGACGCCGAGGAATTCGGGGAGCGCATCGCCTCCTGGGTGGACGGAGCCGTGGACAGCGCCTCCCGCGCCACGCTCACCGCCCGCCTCACCGGCCTCCTGACGGTCGCGGGTCCTCTCCTGACCGTCGGCGTCGGCGCCCTGGACCCGTTGCTGGACCGGGTCGTCGAGCTGGACGACTCCGCGTTCCTGACCCGGCTGCCGGCCCTGCGGGGTGGCTTCGACACCCTCAGCCCGGCGGCTCGGGACCGTCTGCTGGTCACCGTGGAGGAGCGGCTGGGCGAACGGGTGGACACCCTCGACGCGGACGATCCGGCCGAGCTGGCCCGCCGCACGGCCGCCGACCTCGAGGCCCGCGCGCTCCTGACCGGCCTCGGCCTTCCCGTCGAGGCCCCCGCCGACGACGGCCGGTTCCCACCGCCGTCGATCACCGGCCACCCGGCCGCTCCGCGTCCCACCACCGTCTCCGGGACCCCACCGACCGCCGGGCCCGCCCCCGTGACCGAGTCCCCGGCCGAAGCGACCCCCGCACGGACCCTCGCGCCCGCCGACCGATGGCGGCTCGTGCTCGGCCGGAGCGCCGACCGGCTGCCGTCCGGCGCCGCCCGTCTGGCCACGGCGCTGGACGAGCTCTACGGCGCGGGACACGGCGAGGGTTCGCGCGGCGGCCTCCCCGGTCGGGGCGGCTCCGGAGCGGGCGGCGGCCGGGAACCGTCGTTCCCCGGTGTCCGCGAGTGGTCCGAGGAACTGGCCTCGCTGTTCGGCCCCGGTGTCCGCGAGGAGGTACTCGCCGCCGCGGCCGTGACAGGGAGACAGGATGTGCTGGCCGAACTCGACCCGGCGGCCACGACCCCTTCCGTGGAACTGCTCCGGACGATCCTGCAGTACGCCGGCGGTCTTCCCGAAGCCCGCCTCGCGGCGCTCCGCCCGCTGGTGCGCCACCTGGTCGACGAACTGACCCGACAGCTCGCCACCCGCCTGCGACCCGCGCTGACCGGTACGACGACGGCCCGGCCCACCCGCCGCCCCGGCGGCCGGCTGGACCTGCCGCGGACGCTGCGCGCCAATCTGGCCACCGCCCGCCGGACGGCCGACGGCACGGTCCGGGTGATCCCCGAGAAGCCGGTCTTCCGAAGCCGCGCCCGCCGGTCGGCCGACTGGCGGCTGATCCTGGTCACCGATGTCTCCGGCTCCATGGAGGCGTCCACGATCTGGTCCGCGCTGACCGCCTCGGTGCTCGCCGGGGTGCCGACCCTGAGCACCCATTTCCTGGCGTTCTCCACGGAGGTGGTCGACCTCACCGGCCATGTGCGCGATCCCCTCTCCCTCCTGCTGGAAGTGAGCGTGGGCGGCGGAACGCACATCGCCGCCGGACTCCGGCACGCCCGTGGCCTGATCGAGGTGCCTTCGCGCACCCTCGTCGTCGTCATCAGCGACTTCGAGGAGGGGGCGCCGCTGGCCGGACTGCTGTCCGAGGTGCGGGCTCTGGTCAACACCGGCTGCCATGTCCTCGGCTGTGCGAGTCTCGACGACGCCGGGCGCCCCCGTTACTCGACGGGCGTCGCCGGGCAGCTCGTCGCCGCCGGCATGCCCGTGGCAGCCCTCAGCCCACTCGAACTGGCCCGCTGGATAGGGGAGAAGACCGCATGAACGCCGCCCAGTTGCCGCCCGTCGCCCCGGAGGTCACGGCCACCCTCGTGGAGGTCCTCTCGCCCCGGCTGCGCAAGCGGCTGGACGCGGCGGTCACCAAGCTCACCGCGCGCCCGACGCACCGCGACGGCACCACCGTGACGATCGAGGTCGACGACGAGACCGAGCTGCGGCTGCACGCCACCGGCGGTGTGGTGACGAAGGCGGAGGACATCACCTGCGGTTGCCTGCTCGCCCCGGCGTGCGTCCACCGTGCGGCCGCCGCCTGCGCCGCCCCTGCGGCGGACCCGTCGCCCGAGCCCGCCGGGCGGTCCGCCCCGGAAGGTCCGGGACCGGCCTCGGCGACGGACCCCGGCTCCGCCCCCGAAGCCGTCTCCTCGCCGGAGACGGCGAGCCCGGCCCAGCGTGCCGCCGCCGACGGCCTGTGGGCGGCGGGCGCCGCGGTGCTGGAGGCCGGCGTCGACGGGGCCGGGGCTGTCACCCAGTCGGCCCTCCTCCGCGCCGCGCACACCGCCCGGCTCCGTCACCTCCCGCGTGCCGCGGGCGCCGCGCTGTCCGTCGTCACGCTGCTGCGCGCGGCCCGCGCCGGGGACCCGTCCTACCGCACCGCCGACCTGGTCACCGTCCTGGCCGAACTCCTCGGCACCGCCCACCGGGTGGGAACAGCGGCCGGGGCGGAGCTGGCCGCCGTCAGAGGGCGGGTGCGCCGCCCGTACAGCCCGGACGGCTCCCTCCGCCTGTACGGCCTGTTCACCGAACCCGTGGTCACCGACTCGGGGCACGGCGGGGTCCGCACCTGGGTCGCCGCCGCCGACGGCCGCCTCTTCACGGTCGGTGACGTGGCTCCGGGCGGGGTGGGACGCGCCCTCGGCGTGGCCGACCGGGCCGTACGCCTGGGGGACAGTGCGCTCACCCACCGGGAGCTGGGCCGGGCCGGCCTGGCCGTTTCGGGGGCGACGGTCTCGCCGGACGGCAGACTGGGCGCCGGAAAGGGCGTCAAGGCCGTCACCGCGCGGGGCGCGGCGTGGACGGAGCCGCCGCTCGCCGCCCTGTGGGAGACGTCACCGTCCGAACAGGCGGCCCGCGCCCTGCGGTCCACCTCCCGTTACGCGGACCCGGACGGCGGCGGCAGCGACCTGCTCTTCCTGGACGTCGAACTCCTCGGCGCGGTACGGGAGCCGGGAGGCAGCTGCCTGCTCGCGCAGTGCGAGGGGGGCGTTCAGGTCCGGCTCGCCGTCGCCGACGACGACCCCGCGCTGGCCCACCGCGACAACATGACCCTGCTGGCCGCGGCGCCCGGGACCCTGCTGAGGGTCATCGGACGGCTGGCTCCCGCACCCCACCCCCGGCTCACCCTCCTCGCGTGCTCGCACCCCACCGGCGAGGGCACGATCGATCTCGGCCTCGACCGGCTGCGCCGCGCCGACCTTCCGGATCCGGCCGCCCCGGTGCACCTCGCACCGCCGCAGCCCGCGGGGCCCGGAGCGCAATCGCCTCTGTACCTCCTGGAGCGCCGGGTCGAACAGGTGGTCCCGGCCGGCCGCGCCGCGCTCGGCATGCTGGGCGATGTCACCGCCGAGACCCGGCGGATCCGCCGCGGCGGCCTCCCGACGGCCGCCGCGCTCCTCACCGCCCTGTGCGCCTCGGCGGCCCAGCGCGACCGCGATCAGTTCGGTCGCCTGCTCCCGGCCGACACCGACGGATTCGCCGCCCACTGGCTGGCCGCCGCCCGCTACACGGCCGCCGTGGCCGAGTCCTTGTGCTCGGCGGCCTGGAACCCGGCGGGGGAGATCCCGGCCGCGATGTCCCCGGCCCCGGCCCCGGTCCACGAGGCGTCGGGGTGAGGCGCGGGACCGACCGTGATTTTGAGCTACAGCCGATGTGACCGTGTTTGAGGCCGCCGATCGGGGACAGACGACGGTTCGGCGTGCTTGGGAAGACAGGCACACACTCGCGGGAGCGGCATCCTGCCGTCGTGAGGTGTTCCTGCTCGGTGCCCTCCCGTGTTGTCCACGAACAGCAGTCATCGGGAGACGCGCATGTCCACCACATCGCAGCGCCTTCGGCGCTCCGCCGTATCGGAACACGGCACGGTCGCCACCGCTCCCGGGGCGCTTCCACGGGTCGAGGACCCCGCGAAGATCGCCCCGAAGGACGCGCGGGCGCTGGGAGCCTTGTTCTTCGAGCAGTTGCAGGTGCTCGAAGAAGGCACACACGAGTTCCAGTACGCACGCAACACCCTGATCGAGATGAACCTGTCCTTGGTGCATTTCGCCGCGAAGCGATTCCGTAATCGTGGCAGCGGTGAGATGGAGGACATCATCCAGGTGGGCACGATCGGGCTGATCAAGGCGATCGACCGGTTCGAGCTCAGCCGGGAGGTCGAGTTCACGTCGTTCGCCATCCCCTACATCGTGGGGGAGATCAAGCGGTTCTTCCGCGATTCGACGTGGGCCGTCCATGTACCGCGTCGTCTGCAGGAACTGCGCGTGACCCTCGCCAAGACGCGGGAAACGCTCGCGGGCCGGCTCGACCGCGATCCCACGGTCGCCGAACTGGCCGAGCATCTGGACCTCACCGAGGAAGAGGTCATCGAGGGCCTCATAGCGGCCAACGGTTACACCGCGGGCTCCCTCGACCTGCCCATCGGCGTCGAACAGAACAGCGCCGAGACCGTCACCTACGGGGACATCAAGGGCGATGTCGACCCGACGATGGAACTGGTCGAGGATCTTCACGCACTGGCCCCGCTGCTGGAGCAGCTGGAAGAACGGGACCGCGAGATCGTGGCGATGCGCTTCGGCCAGGAGATGACGCAGGCCCAGATCGGCGAGAAGCTCGGCATCTCGCAGATGCATGTCTCCCGCTTGCTCACCCGACTGCTCGCCAAGCTCCGCAAGGAGATGCTCGCCCAGAACTGACCGCGCCCGAGGACGGGAAGAGGGGGTGGGGCCGACCGGCCCCACCCCCTCTTCCCGTCCTCGGGCGCTCTAGCCGACCGTGCTGCCCGCCGGGTCGCCGCCCGGATCGTCGCGCAGCGAGATCCGCACCCGCACCCGCTTGCCCACCGGCTCGCGGTGCACCGAGAAGCTCTGGCAGACCATGAGGACCAGCTCCAGGCCGTGCCGGCCGACCCGCGCCGGGTCCGCCGGGGAGGCGGCGGGCAGAACCGAGCCCGAGTCCCACATGACGATGTCGAGACTGTCGGCGGTGGCTTCCAGGTCCAGCAGGCACGGGCCCGGCGCGTACTTGCAGACGTTGGTGGCCAGCTCGCTCACGACGAGCTGGGCGACGTCCGTCGCCCGCTCGGTGATCTCCAGACCGTGCCGCTTCCGCGCGACGCCGAGGAAGTCCCGCACGAAGGCACGTGCGCGGGCGATCTCGCCCGAACCCATCTCGTAACCGGCACTGTCCTGCGCCACGACCGTGGCGTCGGTCCCTCGTCGGCCCTGCTCCAGCGCTTCGCGCACCAACAACCGCTCCATCGATCTGCCCCCGTCACACGCCCGCCCTCGATCCAGCGGGAACGACACCCTCCCGCCTACCCGCCCGTATCGGTTTCAGACACGCGGAATCGCGAAAGGCGGTCATCACCCGCTGCCGGCGCCTCCGGCGCCGAGGGGCGGGGCAGTGTCGTACGGGCGCAGGACCATCAGCGAGTCCTCCAGGGCCGCGACCATGGCGAAGGGGAACCGGTCGAGCTCCAGGCAGAGCGTGACATCGTCGGGGTGCGCACCCCGACGGATGCCTGCCGCCAGTTCGCGGGCGGCGCGGGACTCGGCGGCGCGGCGCAGATACGGTGCCGCGTCCGTCTCCGCGCCCGCGGCCCTCCGCTCGATGTACTGGGCGCACGCCAGGTCCTCCTCGGCGCGTCCCTCCTCGCCGGTGACCACGTACGTGACCGTGTCGTCCCCACGACACCGGAGCACCCGCGCCGTCGCTTCCGCCACCACGAAGCCCGTGCACAGCACCAGTGACGCCTCCCTGACCGCGAGTGCGCCGACCGTCCCCGCCGTGGTCTTCTGCACGACGGTCCGTCCGCGGAGGTCCGCGGACCGGAGGAGGCCGGGGGAGTTGACGGCGTCGAAACCGGGTGCGGGCGCGCCGTCCTTGAGCGCGACCCGGTCCGGCCGGCGTGCTGTGAGGGCGAGCGCCTCATCCAGGGACCCGGCGAGGACGATCTTCTCCGCGCCTCGCGCGAAGGCCCATGCGGCCACGGTGTACGCCCGCATGACGTCGACGACGACCGCCACGGAGGGCGGCTCGGCCAGGTCGGCCATGCCGACGAAACGCGCGTCCGTCCGGTCATGATCGTGTGTGCTCATCCCGGCGCCTCAGCCCTGTTTCCGCCGGGGCCGCGGCGGTGGACCGTCCGCCTCCGCCGGCGCGTTGCGTGCGGCGAGCCGCCCGGCCGCGAGGAACGCCAGGGGTGGGAGTCCACCTCGTGCACCGTGACGGACCGCAGGACGACCGCGACGGCCACCGCCGTCTCCGGGCCGAGCGCCGCCAGCGCTTCGCGCACGCCGGAGCCGAACGCGTCGTGCAATTCGGTCGCCCACTTCGGGGGCCGGCTCGGCGCGGTGCTCGTGCCCGCCACCTCGTACTCCACGCCCGGTTCCCAGGGCTCGAAGTCCGCCACCGCCGGGGCGAAGACGGACGGGCAGCCGCCCTGGCGGACGTACACGGACTTCACACCGCGCAGCGGCCGGGGCGTGAAGGTCCTCGGTTCGGTGGTCATACGCCCACGCCGGAGGCGGTCCGGTGCTTCTCCCCACGGGTCTGTCTCCAGCAGGTCTCCCGCAGGCAGGGTCCCGCCCGCTCAGGCGTTCCGGCGCGGCTCACGGGAGCGGCGCTCCACGCTGCCGCCGGCCGTGGTGGGTGAGCCGGCATCCGCGGGAGGAACCGGGCACGGGTGGGACGGACGGGCCGGGTCCCGGCCATCAGGGGCGGCCGGTGAGATAGCCGCCCATCGAGGTGAAGTACTCGGTCGCGGGCAGTTCCCGGCCGTCCGAGGTCCGCACCCGCGTGATCGCCAGGCCGTGGTTGCGGCCGTGGCGGGCGTCGGCTCCGGCGACGATCACGACGCCGTCGCCCTCGCGGTAGAAGACGCGGCCCGGAGTGCCGCCGTAGCGGCCCCGTGACACGACGGCGGAGACGACCTCGAGGCGCTGTCCCCGGTGGTACGTGAAGGCGGCCGGGTACGGGGCGGACTGGGCGCGGACCAGGCGCTCCAGGTCCTCGGCCGGCCAGTTCCAGTCGATGCGGACGTCCTCTTCGGCACGCTTGTGGAAGAAGCTGGCCCTCGACCGGTCCTGTGGGGTGAACTCGGTCTGCCCGGAGGCGATGAGGCCGAGCGCCTCGATGGTCACCGGGGCGATCAGGTCGACCGTCCGGTGGAAGAGGTCGGTGGCGGTGTCCTTCGGTCCCACGGCCACCGCCCGCTGGACGACGATGTCGCCGGCGTCCAGTTCCTCGTCCATCATGTGGGCGGTCACGCCGACCTCCTTCTCGCCGTTGATGAGTGCCCAGATCAGTGGCGAGAAGCCCGCGTAGGCGGGCAGCAGCGAGTCGTGGATGTTGAGCGTGCCGTGGCGCGGCAGGCCGAAGATCCGCGGAGGGATCCAGGTGCGCCAGTTGTTCGCCACGATGATGTCCGGGGCGGCCTCCGCGAGGAGCTCATGGAGCTCGTCGTCCGGGCGGTTGCGGATGATCACGGGGACCCCGTGCTTCTCCGCCAGGTCGGCGACGGAATCGCTCCAGATCTTCTCGTAGGCGTGTTCGCTCCGCGGATGCGTCACCACCGTCACCACGTCGTGCTCGGAGTCCAGGAGGGCTTGCAGCGTGCGATGCCCCCAGGTCTGGTAGCCGAACATGACGACCCGCATACGGTGCCTCCTGGGAAGAGCGATCAACCGGCACATCAGTAAAGCAAGGCTTACCTAAATGTACAACAGTGCATGATTGTCTTGGCAGTTGGGCATCCCATCGAGTTGACGTCCGGTAGCCCCGACCGTGACCAGGCGTTGGTGTCCGACCGCCTCCGGGCCCCTGCGGCAGGAGGGGGCCGACGGCGCCCGCCCCTTCCCCTCTTCCCTCTCCGACGGACGAACGGAACTGCCCATGCTCTGCACACGGTTGACGAACGCGCGCGTCCTCACGATGGACCCCCGCCACCCCGTCGCCCATGACCTGGGCATCTGGCGCGGGAGGATCGTCGGGGTGGACGACGCCGTGACCTCCCTGCCCGTCCGCGAGGTCGTCGACCTGGACGGCGCCACCGTGCTGCCCGGCTTCATCGACAGCCATGTCCACCTGGCCTGGGCCGGGTTGAAGGCCGGCACACCGAGCGTCGCCCCGTGCGAACGGGTCGAGGACATCCTCGCGGTCGTGGACGCGGCGGCCCGGCGGCCGGGCCCGCCGACCGCGTGGGTGGAGGTCGCCGGGTACGACCAGCGGGCGCTGGGACGCCATCTGACCGCCGCCGAACTGGACCGGGTCAGCCATGGCCGCAAGGTCTTCCTGATGCACGACTCCGGCCACGCCTGCGTCGTCAGCACCGCCGTGCTGGAGCTGCTGCCGGCCGGAACGCCCCACGAGGACGGCTTCCTCGCGGAGAGCGCCATGACCGCCGCCCGCCGGCTGCGGCTGCCCTACTCCCAGGAGGAGCTGGCCGACGCGATCGAGCTGGCCGCACGCGCCTGCCTCGACGAGGGAATCACGGCCTGCGTGGAGGCGGGCATCGGCGGCGGACTCCTCGGCCACAGCCCCGTCGAACTGGGCGCCTACCAACTGCTCCGCGACCGCGGGCGACTGCCCCTGCGGATCCAGCTCATGGCCTCGGGCGACACGCTGCGCCCCCGTGCCGCCCACGCCGACGACGGCTTCCCCCGCGCCCTGGATCTCGGCCTGCGCACCGGGTTCGGGGACGACTGGCTGTCGCTCGGCGCGCTCAAGATCTACACCGACGGCGGGATGATGGCCCGCACGGCGGCTCTCACCTCACCGTACGAGGGCGAGACCTGCAACACCGGCCGCTTCCAGGACGACCCGGAACGGCTCAGCGACCTCATCGTCGACGGCCACCTCGCCGGTTGGCAGCTCGCCGTCCATGCCATCGGCGACCGCGCCGCCGACCTCGCCCTGGACGCCCTGGAGCGGGCCCGGAGGCTGCGGCCCCGCCCGGACGCGCGCCACCGTATCGAGCACGCCGGGCTGATCCGCCCCGACCAGCTGCCGCGGTTCGCCGCACTCGGCGTCAGCGCGGTGGTCCAGCCCAACTTCCTCCGCTACTTCGGAGACGACTACGCGACGGTGATGGGGGAGAGGAGGTCCGGCTGGATGTACCGGGGCCGGGGCTTCCTGGATCACGGGGTCGCCCTTGTCGGCAGTTCTGACCGCCCGGTCACGGACGGTTCGCCGCTGCGGGCGATCCAGTTCATGGTCGAACGCGCCTCCGTCTCCGGCCGCGTCATCGGCCCCGAGGAGGCCGTCACCGTCGACGAGGCGCTACGGGCCTACACGGTCGCCGGCGCCCACGCCTGCCGCTGGGAGGACGCGGCGGGCGCCCTCTCGGCCGGGATGCGCGCCGATCTGGTGGTGCTGGGCGACGACCCGCACCGCGTGGACCCGTCCCGGATCGGCGACATCGAGATCCTCCGGACCTACGTGGACGGCCGGGACTCCCGCGCCGAAGCGTGACGGCCCGCGTCGCGGTGCGGCTCACGGGGCGGGGTGGCCCGCGCCACGGGTTCCGGGGTCCTGTGTGGGGGGTCCGGGGTCCTGGGCCGGAGGTTTCGGGGTGGCCGCGCCGGGGATTCCGGAACTCCGCGCCTCGGCGTGACGCTGCGCTCGGCGCCCTGGGTGCGGAGAAGGCGGAGAACGGTCCGGCACCTCTCCGCCGGGCTGGTGGCATGCCGCCGTGGAGCGCGACGCCGGACACGGCACCAGGGGCTGACGGCCACTCCACCCGACTCCCTTCCCAACCGCGTTGACGTCGAAGCCTGTTGAAGGCACCGAGGGGCGTTCGGGCCACGCCGCCCCGCGAGCGGTCGGCAGAACAATACGTGGTCTTTTTCGTGTTATTTAGGGTGAAGGCGGACATTGGCCCGTAGGTTGGGGAGAAACGCCACCCGAGTGGCGTCCTGTGTCCCCCGACCCACCACCGGCAGGGGAACGGGCGAAGGCGCCGTTCCACCGGCCGCCCCGCCTCCACGCCGCAGGTCATGAACGAGGAAAGGCAGGGCAGGTGAACGTGCTGGGGATCATCGCCTCCGGTGTGGCCGCGCTGTTCATCACGGTCGCACTCGCCAGGAGCGCCCGCCGCGTGGCGCTCCGCCCCCACACCCCGGCGAAGCCGGGCGGGTGCGCGTCACGGGCCAGGGCGCTGCGCAGAGCGGGCGGGGCGACCGCCGTGCTCGGCGCCGCCGCGGCGGCCGGTGGAGCTCTGTGGCTCGGTGCGGCGGACGACGCGCCCGCCTCCGTCGCGGGGCTGCTCGCCGGTGCCGGGGCCGTGGCCGCGCTCGGTCTCGTGCACGACCTGAAGCCGCTGGGGCCCGTCCTGCGCCTGGCCGCCCAGACGGCGGCCGCCGCCCTCGTCGTCTGGGCGGCCGGACTGTCGCCCGTCGCGGCCGTCCTGGCCGTGCTCTGGATCGTCCTCGTCACCAACGCGTTCGCCCTGCTCGACCACGCCGACGGGCTGCTGACCGCCGTCGGCCTGGTCACCGCCGCCGGACTGCTCGCGTGTGCGGCCCTCGACGGCGGCTCCGCGCTCGCGCTGCTTCCGGCGACTCTGGCCGCGGGGCTCGCCGGGTTCCTGCTCCATACCTGGCACCCCGCCCGTCTGCGGCTCGGCGCGTGCGGCGCGCAGTTCACGGGGTTCGCGCTGGCCGCTTCCGGGGCGCTGCTCCAGGAGGCGGCCCCGGCCGGCCGCGCCGCGTGGGCCGCGCTGCCCGCCCTGGCGACGGTGGCCCTCGCCGACACCGCCCTCGTCGTGATCTCCCGCCGTCGCGCGGGACGTTCTCCGCTGCGCGACGCCGACGACCACATCGCGCACCGGCTGCGACGGGTGCGGGTCACGGTGCCCGGCGCGGCGATCCTGGTGGCCCTGTGGGCGGGCGTGCCCGTGGCCACCGGAACGCTCGTGTACGCCGGGCTGATGCACCCCGCGTTCCTCCTCGTGCCGCTGGCCGGGACGGTCGCCGTCGTCGTCGCCCTGCTCCGGATTCCCGCATACGCGCCGCCCCGCGCGGCTCGGTCCCGTACGGTCGCGCCCCGTACCGGAACCCGGCGACCCGCGACGCCCGCCGCGCCCGCCGCGAAGCCCAGGACGGCCCCCGCGCAGGGTGGATCGGCATCCGCGCAGGGTGGCTCGGCATCCGCCCCCGGCAAGAACGCTCCCCCCGGCACCGCCAGGACCGCCTCCGGCCGCCCCACCGTGCCGCCCCCGCCCTCCGGCCGCCCCTCCGAGGCCGCCGCGGTCGCGGCCGAGCGGAGCTGACGCCGCCCGGCCCGTGATCAGCCGCGCAGCCGTCGAGCACCGGCGCGGGCGAGGGCGCGCGTGCGGGGAGGCCATCAGGTACGGCGCCCACAGCCAGCTGTGCCGCAGGCGGTACGCCCACCACTGGCGGGGCGGCAGCTCCCGTACGGAGGTCACCCGGCGCAGCGCCTCCCGGACGCCGGTCCCCGGCTCCCGGGAGCCAGAAGCACCGGTGGCGCCCGCGCATGCGCCCACGTGTCCCGGCGCGACCAGCGCGCTCACCCCGGCCCGGCGCGCACGCCGGCCGTGGTCGTATTCGCCCATCCGGTGGCGGAAGACCTGGTGGGGCCCCGACGAGGTCGTACACGGTCGGGGGGCACCAGAACCACCCGCCCGTCGTACATGTCGCACGGCTCGGGCCGGTGCCCGGCGGGCTCGACCAGGGTCAGGGAACTGCCCCAGCGGCCGGAGCACCCCCCCCGTACGCGTTGCGCACCGCGCCCACGACGACCGCGTCGGCCCCGGCCGCCCGCGCCGTGCGCAGCACGTTCGCCAGGGCGTCCGGGAACAGCTCGACCCGGTCGTCGAGTCACAGCTGATGCGTCCACACGTGGTTCGGGCCGCCCGGCGCCGTACCGGACGCGCCTCCGCCCCCGCCTCCGCCGAGGCTGTTGCGGCCGGCGCTGCGCAGCGCCCTGGTGCGGGGGACGTCCGCGCCCACCGACATGACCTCCACCACCGGATGCCGCCGCCGGACGGTCTCCGGCGTACCGTCGGTGCTGCCGGTGTCCACGAGATGCACGCCCGGCGTCGTCCCGGCGGGAAGCCCCGCGCTGCTCCTCCAGTACGCGTGGCGCGGACAGCGTCCGGGTGCGGCGGTCGTGTCTCGTCATCCGCACGGCGAGGCGGGCGTGGTGGACGGCTGACTCCTCAACTCCCTTCGCTCGGAGCGCGGCTGACGGTACGGAAGGGATGCGTCCTCCGCGCGTCCGTCGACGCGCCCGCCCACCGAAACCCCGAGAGGGGTACGCGAGGGGAGCGTGAGAGGCTACGTCCCAGCGGCTCCCACCGTGCCGACGGAGCCGGCCCACCGCCGACAGATCGGGGAACAGCGCCCATGACGCCTCCGAGCGATCCCGCGCCGGACAGAGCCACCGGCCCGGCCCCCGCCCACGGTGACGGGGGCCGCCACCAGGGAACGGGCCGGTTGATGGCCGTGAGTGACGTGCACGCGGCGATGTCCGACAACCGGCAGATCGTGGAGTCCCTGCGCCCCACGTCCGACGCGGACTGGCTGATCGTCGCGGGCGACGTGGCCGAGCGGCCCGAGGACATCCGGTGGGTGCTCGGACTCCTGGCGAAGCGCTTCGCCAAGGTGATCTGGGCACCCGGCAATCACGAGCTGTGGACGCTGCCCAAGGACCCGGTCCAACTGCGCGGCCAGGACCGCTACGACCATCTCGTGGAGCTGTGCCGGGAGTTGGGCGTCACCACGCCGGAGGACCCCTTTCCGCTCTGGCCGGGTCCGGACGGACCGGTGGCGATCGCTCCCCTCTTCCTGCTGTACGACTACACCTTCCGCGCCCCCGGCACGCACACGAAGGAGGAGTCCCTCGCCGTCGCGCACGAGGCCGGGATCGTCTGCAACGACGAGTACCTCCTGTTCCCGGACCCCTATCCGACGCGCGACGCCTGGTGCCGTGCCCGTGTCGCCGTCACCGAACGCCGGCTCGCGGAGCACGACCCCGCCGTCCCGCTCGTCCTCGCCGGGCACTGGCCCCTCCTCCGGGAGCCCACCTCGGTGATGTGGTATCCGGAGTTCGCGCAGTGGTGCGGCACCGAACTGACCGCGGACTGGCACCGCCGCTTCAACGTCACCGCCGTCGTCTACGGCCACCTCCACATCCCCCGTACGACCTGGTACGACGGGGTGCGCTTCGAGGAGGTCTCCATCGGCTATCCCAGGGAGTGGCGCGAGAGGGGACACCCGCGCGGCCTGCTGCGGCAGATCCTCCCCTACGAGGGCGAACCCGCCCCACCGGCCCGGACCGGCGCCGGTCCGTCCGTCCAGCGGCACACCTCCGGAGGCACTTCATGATCGAGCGGCTGCTGCCCGCCGACGTCTCCTGCGCGGCCACCCGCGCCGAGACCGTCCCGGACGGGACCCTCTTCCCGGAGGAGGAGGCGCTGGTCGCCAGGAGCGTGGCCAAGCGCAGGAACGATTTCGCCACAGCCCGCGCCTGCGCCCGGCGTGCCATGGCCGGACTCGGCCTGCCCCCGGTGGCCGTCCTCCACGGACACCGGGGAAGACCGCTGTGGCCCGACGGGATCGTCGGCAGTCTCACCCACTGCCACGGGTACCGGGCAGCCGCGCTGGCCCGCGAGAAGGACGTGCTCTCGCTGGGGATCGACGCGGAACAGCATGCCCCGCTGCCGGACGGCGTACGGGAGTTGGTGACGCTGCCCGCGGAACGGGAGCGGATCGGGCCGCCGGCCGCGGAGGGCTCGGGAGCCATCCACTGGGACCGCGTCCTGTTCTCCGCCAAGGAGAGCGTGTTCAAGACCTGGTATCCGATCACCAGGACCGAACTGGACTTCACCGAGGCGGATCTGACGTTCCAGCAGAGAAGTGGCCCCGAAGGTGTCGGTGGGGGGCGGACCCCCGTCGCGGCCTACGGCGACTTCGCCGCGCGGCTGCTCCTCACCGACCCCGCCCTGCCGACGACGTTGCGCGGGCGCTGGTGGATCGAGGAGGGCATCGTCGTCACGGCCGTACTGGTGCGGCCCGACTGGCGGGAAACGGACGATTTCTGACGCCTCATCGGGTCTCAAGGCGCGCTCAGCCGGCGGTCCGCGCGGTCAGCGGGCGTCCCAGGGCCACATTCCACCGCTCCGACCGCCCGCTGAGTTCGGTCAGCGTCAGCGGGGCGACGTCCAGTCGCCAGAACGCCTCCGCCGACAGCCGCAGACCGTGCACGACCGCCGCCCGGACGACCGCCGCCTCGGCCACCGCGAGGACGCCCGCGCCGGGCGCGGCCGGTCCGCCGAGGGAGTCCAGCCATCCCCCGATCCGCCTGATCAGACCGTGCAACGATTCGCCGCCGTGCGGGGCCGCCGACGGGTCGCCCAGCCAGGCGGCCACTTCCGCGGGCTCGGCGGCGGCCACCTCCTCCAGTGTGAGGCCGGCCCAGCGGCCCATGTCCCAGCCGCTCAGGGCCGGTTCGGTCCGGGCCGCCAGGCCGAGCGCCCCGGCCGTCTCGCGGCACCGCTCGGACGGGCCGCTGCGTGTCAGTCCGGCCTCCGGCACCGCACCGCCCGCCGCCCGTGCCCGCTCGCGGCCCGACCGGTCCAGCGGGGCGTCCCCCTCGAAACGGGCCGCTCGCAGCGCGGCGTTCATCGCCGGTGAGATCAACATCACCCGTACGGTCATGTCCCTGCTCTCACTCCTTCATCAGGGGCCTCACAGTCCTGTCGCCCCGAGGGCTCCACGTTCCGGGGCTCCGCAGATTGGACCATGGCGGCACCTGCGCCCGCGCGGTATCGTCACGTCGACCATGACGAGGGTGTGACGGAAGTCCGGTGAGAATCCGGCACGGTCGCGCCACTGTGAACCCGCATCGGTGCGGGAAGTCAGACCCGGCAGCCTCGTCCACGGCACCACGACAGGGACGCGTGTTCCCACAGGAGGTTCTGCCATGGCACAGTCAGCCGTTCCCGCAGCCGGATCGTCCGCGATCGCTCCGATCTCGGCGAAGGCCCTCGCCCCGTGGGCGGTCTTCTTCGGCGTTCTCATGCTCGTCCTGCTGTACTTCGTCGGCGCCGAACAGGGCGCCACCGCGCTCATCTCGGGCGAAGGCGTGCACGAGTGGGTCCACGACGGCCGTCACCTGCTCGGCTTCCCCTGCCACTGAAGCGCCTGAAGAACCAGGGACATCAGCGGACATGGAAAGCAAGAGAAACCAGGAACCCCTCGTGAACTCCCTGTCTGTCAGAGCTCTGCTCGTGCGCGGCATGCTCGCGGGCCTGATCGCGGGCGCGCTCGCACTCGCCGTCGCCTACTTCCTCGGCGAGTCCCGGGTGGACGCGGCCATCGCCCTCGAAGAGGCCCACAGCCACGACCACGGCGGCGGTGAGGAACTGGTCACCCGCACCATGCAGGCCACCGGCGGACTCGCCACCGGCGTCCTGGTCTTCGGCGTCGCCGTGGGGGGAATCGCCGCCCTGGTGTTCTGCTACGCGCTGGGGCGCATCGGAAACTTCGGACCCCGCGCGACGGCGGCACTCATCGCGGGCGCGGCCCTGCTCACGGTCTACCTCGTGCCGTTCCTCAAGTACCCGGCGAACCCGCCGGCCGTCGGCAACCCCGACACCATCGGCGAGCGCACCACCCTGTTCTTCCTGATGGTCGCGCTCAGCGTGCTGCTGGCCGTCGCCGCCGTCATCATCGGCAAACGGCTCGCTCCCCGCCTCGGCAACTGGAACGCCACCATCGCGGCGGGTGCGGGCTACGTCCTGCTGATCGCTCTCGCCTACGCGTTCCTGCCTTCCTTCGACGAGGTGGGCAAGGACTTCCCGGCGACCCTGCTGTGGGAGTTCCGGCTCTCCACGCTCGCGGTCCAGACGACCCTGTGGACCACCTTCGGCCTCGCCTTCGGCCACCTCACCGAACGGCTCCTGGTGCCGGCGGCCCGTGCCGCCTCTTCCCGTACCGCGAGCGCGGTGCGCTGAGGCCCGTCCGTCTCGCGCACCGCGACGACGGTCCGCCTGGTCGGCCCGCCCGCGCACACGGTGCGCGGGCGGGCCGATGACTTCCCGCGCGCCGGGAGAGACCGGGTCCGCGCCGAGGGGCGCGGACCCGGCCGAGGGGCGGGCGGTGGCTCAGGCGGTGCCGGGCCCGAAGTCGCCGTCGAGGGCGGCGGCCATCCGCAGGTGCGGGGCGGCATCGGCGGCCCGGCCCTGGCGCTCGAGGGTGCGGCCCAGCATGAGATGCGCGTAACTCTCCACCGGGTCGAGGTCCAGGATGACCCGCAGTTCCTCCTCCGCCTTGCCCAGCCGGGCGGAGTGGTAGTAGGAGCGGGCCAGCAGCAGACGCGGCGCGACCTGCGCCGGCGCCTCCTCGACGAGCCCGCCCAGGATCCGCGCGGCCGTCAGGTACTCCTTGGCCTCGAAGAACATCTGCGCCCGGTCCCACCGGTCGGCGGGGGTGCCGAATTCGTAGTAGGTCTCGGTCTCGCTCACGGGTCCTCCTTCGTGTGGGGCGGACCGTCCCCGGACCGCCCCGCCGTACGTTCAGCCATGACAACACCGCACAATGGTTGAACATTCCACTAAACTTCCGGCGTGGAGCCCAGTGCTCCGCATCCCTGCGGGAATAGGTTGAGCCCCATGAGCAATCTCGATCGCCAGGCCACCCCCTCCGTCTGCGGAGGGCGCGGCTTCGTCGTCGCCGAGCCCGTCCGCGAGCTTCTCGCCCCCCGTCGCGTCCGGCTCGGCGGGAGCACCGAAGTCCGTCGCCTGCTGCCCAATCTCGGCCGCCGCATGGTGGGTGCGTGGGCGTTCGTGGACCACTACGGGCCGGACGACATCGCGGACGAGCCGGGTATGCAGGTGCCGCCCCATCCCCACATGGGCCTCCAGACCGTCAGCTGGCTCCACGAGGGGGAGGTCCTGCACCGGGACAGCCTCGGCAGCCTGCAGACGGTACGTCCCCGCGAACTGGGCCTGATGACCTCGGGCCGGGCCATCAGCCACTCCGAGGAGAGTCCGAGGGAGCACGCCCGCCTCCTGCACGGAGCGCAGCTCTGGGTGGCTCTGCCGGGGGCGCACCGGCACGTCGAACCGCACTTCCAGCACCACACGGACCTGCCCGTCGTCACCGCCCCCGGTCTGGCCGCCACCGTCATCCTGGGCGAACTGGACGGGGCGGTCTCGCCCGGTACCGCGTACACCCCGATCGTCGGCGCCGACCTGACCCTGACCGGTGGCGCCGAAGCCCGTCTGCCCCTGGACCCCGACTTCGAGTACGCGGTCCTGTCCATGTCCGGCGAGGCAGAGGTCGACGGCGTGCCCGTACTGCCCGGATCGATGCTCTACCTCGGCTGCGGCCGCACCGAACTGCCCCTGCGCGGTGTCTCCGACGCAGGGCTGATGCTCCTGGGCGGCGAGCCGTTCGAGGAGGAGCTGGTGATGTTCTGGAACTGGATCGGACGGTCCCAGGAGGAGATCGTCCAGCCCCGCGAGGACTGGATGGAGGGGAAGCGGTTCGGCGAGGTCAAGGGCTACGACGGGGCTCGGCTGCCTGCCCCCGCATTGCCGCCGGTACCGCTGAAGCCGCGTGGAAGGCTCCGCTGACCTGCGGAAACCTAGGGACGGGCTGGTCGTGCCGCCACTGGCGGTCGCCACTCTGGGGCCCCGATCCGCATTCTTCCCCGGGCTCGGGGGTATTGGGTGTGAGAGGAGGCACGTCGAGTCTCGTGTTCGAGCGTGTGTGTCAGGGTTCGATCGGATCGATGCCGACCTCTTGCTGACTTTCCTGAGTGCCTGTCAGGTGGTAGCCATCTGCCGCCCGCATGCCGGAAACCGGTCCCGGACGGATCCGCTGAAGCGTGACTGGGGTGGCCGCAGAGCCCGGGCGCGAACGCGTCCGGCCGACTTCCGAGCCACCCTCGCCGAAGCCGGGAAGTACTGCATCGGCTGGCTCCGGCGGGTGCTCGCCGACGAGCTATGCACGTGCGGGCCTCGCGCAGCTCGGCGGACTCACCCGACGCTGTCGCGGGCCTGGAGCCCTCATCGGTGCCGGGCGGCCGCACTCCTGGACGGGGGAGTGCCTGTTGCCTTTCTCGTACCGCCCCCGGTCGAAGCCGGTGACAGCCGCATGACCCGGCGGACCCAGTCCTGGCCGGCAGACTACTGCAGGCGCTCTGCGGCGAGCCGGAGTTCCGTAAGCCACCGCTGGTAGTTCCCGAACTCCTCGACGAAGTACCGCAGCTTGCCGTACCACTGCTCATCGACGCTCGCCCTGTGCCTGATGAGCAAGGCCCGCAGCGACATCTGCGTGACACGCGCGGGCCGCGAGGCCGCGATGGTGTGCTCGCGTAGCTGGGTGGCGTCGCCGGCGATGAAGATTCCCCCCGCACTGTCGGCCACCGCCCCCTGGGCCTGGGTGACCGCTTCCCGCACGTCCTTCGGTGGCTTGCGCTTCTTGATCGCCTCACCCGCGTCCTTGACGATGCCCAGATGCTTGTGGACCAGCCCCTTGTAGACCGCGCCGGCCTGGCTGAACCTGCGTGGTGCGTCGGCCGGCGCCAGGTTGAGCGGACGGCCGGAGGGACTGCCCAGGCTCGCCTTTGTATCGTTGGTCGGGGCTATCAGCACCTCCTGGCCAAGGACCTCCCAGCCGTTCGGCCCGAAGCTGAGTACGTTCGTGACCTCGGGCAGGGCGGCACCGCTCGCGGAGCTCATGTACTCGTCGTCGCCGAACCAGTCCATGGTGGCGTGAGTGCGCTGGAACTCCAGGGCGTCCGCCATCCGACTGCCGGGCGACTGGTAGTGCCAGGCCCGGAACGCTTCCGGTCCTCGGGGGCTCGCGGTGACGGCGAAAGCGCATCCGTTCATCGCGGCCGTGAAGACGAGCTTGGCACCCGGAGCATTCCCCGGCACCTGCGGGATGTCCTTGTGGCCCACATCCGTCGCGGGGTCCCTCGCGCCGCCCCTGAGGTAAGGGACGAAGGCGGAGTGGAGATAACTGCCCTCGGCCTGGGCGGTCGGCAGATCCGAGTGCCCGGCGACGTCCCGCAGGAACGTGTGCGCCTCCCGGTACTCCTGGTCGGCCACGTACTTCTCCAGGGCGGGGGTCAACAGGTACGCCGGACGGCTCGGACTGTGCCGTCGCGGGTCGGGCGTCAGGACGAACCAGTGGCGGTCCAAGCTGCCCAGGATCGACCCGAGGCCGGCGTAGGCGGCCGCCAGCTCCGGTCGGTCCCCCCAACGGGCCTTCATACCCGCCACCACATCCATGGAGAGCGGGTTGGTCGCCAGAAATCGGCGCGGATCGGTGACCAGTTCCTCTTCCGCCGTGCGCCGCACCGTGACCTCGGGCGCCCCCGAGGTGGTCTGCGCCGGCGCGGAGCCGACCGCTCCCTGCGCGATCGGCGCGGGGTCCGCGTCGAATCCGCCGATCGTGTCCGTCACGACCTCGTCGACGGCCCCATGCGCCGCCGACGCGCCGCTCACCGCACCGCGCTGCGACGGGACGCCCGTCCGGTCGGTCCGCCGTCCGGACAGGGTGCTCGCCTCGTAGGCGATCTCCTCGTGGGGGGCGACGGTGTCGTCGGCTGTTTGGTGGGTCGGTGTGGTGAATGCGGATGCGTCGGGGAGGGTGATTTCGTTGGAGAAGGTGCCGATCATGGTGCTGTGGGGTGTGCGGGTGAGGCGGAAGTTGATTCGGTTGTCGCCGTCCTGCGTGCCGAATATGTTTTCGACGTATTTTTTGAAGGCCTTGATTTTGTAGTCGCGTTCGTAGATTTCTTTGAGTGCTGTTTTTTGTTCGGTGTCGATCTGCCACTGCCTTTCTCGCCATTCGGCGGTGTCGGGGACTCTGGGCAGGTCGTCGAATTCTTCCTGGGTCCGCACGGTGCGGGTTTCCACGTATTTGAGTTCGTGGCGTTTCTCGCCGGGGGCGGCCGTGTAGATGTGGATGTCGAGGCCACCGATCTCGCCGCTTTCGATCCGCTTCTTCGCTTCGGGCCATTCGGTGGTGGTGAGGACGCTGCTGTTGTGGATTCCGTCCAGTACGTGTGCGGTGACGCGGTTGGTGAGGCCTTGTGCGTAGGTGCTGGACAGCTTGAGCCAGAGTTCGCCCATGGTCGGGGAGTCGTTCCAGCGGGGGAGTCCGAATCCGAGGCCGTTGAAGATGTAGCCCTGGACCGATGATTCGAGGGCGACGCCGGCTCCGACGTTGGCGGTGCTGATGGCTTCGGCCGCGCCCATCTTGGACCAGATCTGGCCGTGTTCGGCTGCGGCTGCGGCGCGTTTGGGCAGGACGTCCTTGAATCCGGGGGTGTCTTGTTGCTGGAAGAACCACATGTAATTGACTTGGTGGCCCATCACGTCCGCGGACTGGAAGCCCTTCATGATCTGGTCGACCACGGCTGTGTCGGGGTCGTTCCGGTCCGGGCGTTCTTCCAGGGCCATTTCCAGGTCGGATTCGACGATTGTCAGCCAGGCGGCCACGCTCTTCTTGAATTCAGCGTTCGCGGCCAGTGGTGTGATGCGGTTGATACGGGCCCAGAGTTGCTGCCTATTCCGGTGGAACTCGGTCTTCGCCGCGATTATGTTGTCCTCGTTCGCGTCCTCGTCCTCGTCCTCGTCCTCGATCGTGGACGGGGCGGGCGAGGGCGCCACGGACTCCTCGCCCTCCGCCCGCTGCACCGAAGGTGAGCCGACCGCTCCCGGCACGATCGGCACCGCTTCCGCACCGGACTCGCCGGCCGTCTGCGCCACGCCGTCGTCGACGGCCCCCGGGGCCGCCGGCGCCTCGCTCATGGGGACGGGCTGCGACGGTGCGCCGGCCGGGTCGGTCGAGCGCCCGACCATGTTGGCCGAATCGAACGCCACCTCCTGCCGCAGGGCGAAGAGGTCGTTGCCTCTGCGGTGCACCGCCACGTGGAGGGAAGCGGCGGCCGCGGCGGAGGAGCCGGGGCCGGTGGGGGCCGGGGGCCGGTAGGTGTGTGCGGCGCCGTTCTCCTCCACCAAGGTCACGGTCGCGTTCAGCGTCTCCGCCGCCCGCTGGGCCATCGCCCGGTCGGCGGCCGGGGTCCAGGGGTCGGGGAAGGCGACGCGCAGCCGCTGACGCACCTCCTCACTCGTCGGCGCGGTGTCCGAGGACGGTCCGGCCGCGGAGGACGCGTTCGTGGACCGGGAGGCCGCCTCCCAGGCCCGGTGGAACGTGTCGGCCAAATTGTCGTCCGCGTCGGAAGGCTGTGCGGCGATGCGCGTCCACGTCGTCCTGTCCGGTGCCGTGAGGTTGCCGCTGCTCCGGTCCACCGTGTAGCGGGTGGCGTCCTCGGCGGTCGGCGGAGCCCACGGCGGAGTCGCGTAACTGGGATGCTTCGGCCCGGTGGCCTCGCCCCGCTCCGTGGTCCTGCGGCTCTTGTACCTCTTCTCCTGCTGGTCCTCGCTGTTCTCGTTCTCGTTGTTCTCGTTCTCGTCCTCGAAGTCGCTCTCCGCGTCCGCGCCGGCGGCCCTGCCCGTGCCCGTGCCCTTGTCCGTCTCCTTCCGTTTCGGGAAGGGGGCGGGGGCTCCCTCGGGCAGCGCCACGTGGAAGCGGCCGTCCGCCAGGAAGAGCGTCAATCCCGAAAGAGGAGCGGCGGAGGTGGCTGTGTCGGCCGCGCGGGCGGGTGGGAACGTCTGGTGGTCGCCGGCGGCCGTGACCACCGTGACCGGCCTGTGCAGGACCCGCGCGGCCAGGGCGGGCAGCACGTCGGCCGCTCCGTGGTCCCAGGCCTGCGGGTCCTTCGTGAGCGGACGCGAGAGGGCCTGGGTGGCGAGCGCCAACCGCTCCCGATCCTCCAGCCACAGCGTCTCCGGCAGGGCCTGGAGATCGGCGAACTCCCGCTCGTGCGGACCCTCGAACGTCACGCCCGCGTTCGCCAGCTCCTGCTCGGTGAAGGTGTCCGAGCTGTCCGGAGCCAGGGCGGCCAGCAGGTCACCGTTGGCGCCCTTCGCCAGCGCCGCGACCAGGGCGTCATGCAGCCTGCCCACCCGGGCACGGTGTTCGTCCGAGGCGACCGGGCCGCGCTGCGCGTGCTTCTCCCCGTGCTGGACGGCCGCGATCAACGCGTGGAAGAACGAGGCGCCGTCACGCGGCACCGCGTGCACCTCCAGCGGCTGCCGGCCGTGCTCGTCCGCCCCGTCTGCCGGCGGGGTGAGCGTGCGGCGGCGCGAGGCCGTCGGTTCGGTGACCGTGTACTTCGCGGGGGCCTCCGAGCGCCAGGCCGGCTTCTGGTATGCGACGGGTGCGGCCGCGGGCGTCTCCTCGGCGCCCGGGGTCTGCGCGGCGTCGCGCCCGTAGTGGAGCGCGGTGACGCGGGCCGCCTCCCCGTGCAGCCGGTGGGTCTGGGCGGCCGCCTCGATCGTGCGCGCCTCCCACAGCAGCGCCTCCGCGCGGGCCTCCCGCCATTCGACGACGGCCGGGGTCTTCCGGCCCCGCTCCTCCTCCGGGTCCGCGAGGGCCGCTTCCCGCTCGGCCTCCGTCATGTCCAGCCACGCCGCCCGAGCGCGGGCCCGAGCGTCGTAATAGCGCTTCTCGCTCTCGACCATGTCGGCCTGGGCCTTGCCCATCGCGTCCCAGGCGGCGCTCGTCTCCTTCGGGAAGGTCGTGTCGTCGAGCAGCCCGAGGTCCCTCGCCATGTCCTCGCGCACCCAGACGAACATGGGGCTCTCGGCCTCGGTGACGCGGGGGCCCCGGCGGAGCCGGCCGAACGCGCGGGCCGGGGCGTCGGTCACGTTGTGATCCGCCTCCACGACGGTCCGCCAACTCACCGGCAGCGAGAACAACATGCTGCGCGGCCCGGTCACCTTCGGGTTCGTCCCGATGCTGGACTCCGTACCGCCCTTGTGCTCCGTCCTGTCGGTGGTGTTGGCGAGGGTGGCGGCCACGCCGGGCGTGATCACGCCGGCGCCCGTCGCACCGGCCATCGGCGCGGTGCCGACCATGGCCTCCACCGTTCCGGACGACGCGAGGGTGTGGGACTCCGATTCCTTGACCCGAGCCGTGCCCTCCATCTTCGGCTTGCTCTCGACCGCGAGCAGTTGGGCCTTCTCCCGCCGCAGCTTGGCGTACAACCGCGTCTCGGCCGTGTGGGACTGGCCGACCACCGCGGAGGAGGACAGCGTCGGCAACGACAGCCCCTCCGGGGACAGGGCCGCTCGCAGACCGGAGGTGAGCCCGGCCTGCCCGGTGATCTCCCGCTGGGCCTGGGCGGGGGCGGTGCCCAGGGCGGTGAGCGGGCCGCGCCGGGCCTCGCGTACGGCCGTGGCGAGCGCCTCGTCGCTCAGCACCCCCTCGGCCAGGCGGCCCCCCACCCCGTCCGCCTGGCCGGTGGCGAGGGTGAGCGCGTCGTACACGTTGTCGGGCTGGAGCGCGTGCACGGCGAGGAACCCGGTGCCCAACGCGTCGTCCAGAACGGGGAGGCTGTCCTGCGAACGCCATGCCTCCATGTTGGCGCGATCGGCCTGCGCTGGCGCGAGGACCTGGACCGCGCGGGGGGAAGCGGTCGGCGTGACGTCTGCGACGCCGGCCCCCTGAGGGGTGAGCAGGTGGACCGACACGTGCTCGCGCAGGGTGCCGACCTGGCCCTGCCACGCCGCCGGATTCTCCGGGTCCTCCTCCGTCGTCGGCGGAGTGGTGACGAGGGGGGTGCCGTCGCGGTCCACCAGGGTCACCTGCAGCTTGTACTCGGTGACGAGTTCGGCGTGCGACAGCGTGGTGGACATGGTGGGCGTGTTCGCCTTGCCGCTGCTCCGGGACCGGACGCTCTGGTCCTGGCCGGAGGCGGTGCCCTGGATGGTGGGGCCGACGCCGAGGAACCCCGCGTCCTTGCCCATGGAGGGGGCCCCGGAGAAGGCGAGGGACGCCTCCGTGCCGCTGTCGTGGGACTCGGCGGTCTCGGTGTCGCTCCCGTCGAGCCGGATGTCCTCCACCTCCTGGCCGTGGCGCAACCGCTCCACCCTGGTCGTGACGGGGATGAGCTGGAACCGCACCTGTCCGGGGCTGCCGCCGGTCGGCAGGTCGCCGGGGCGCGACCAGACGCGGTGCCGGACGGGCAGGGTGACGCCTTCGGAGGTCAGGGGGTGGAGCTGCGCGCGCAGGAAGTCCGGGGAGAGCATCTGGAGCACCTGGTCGCGGTCGTGCGACGGCACCCCCAGCTCCTCCAGCCGCGGGAGCAGGTCCTGGGCGTGCCGACTCGCGTCCAGCACGCCGCTGGCGTGGGTGGGGAAGCGCTGGTACAGGTACGCGGGCACGCGGTAGCCGCCCGCCAGGTGCTTGGGGATCTGTTCGCCGAGGCCGTCGGGCGCGAGGCCCATCTCGATGGCGTCCTCCATCGGCACGTGGAACACCACCGCATCCGAGACCGAGTAGGTCTCGGCGGCCGCCGGGCGGGGCTTCGGCAGGGCGGACCGCAGCCACGGCGGGACCCGACCCGCCCACGACTGCACGGTGGTGGCCGAGCGGGTCCCGATCAGGCCGAGCGCCGCGCTCCACCGGTCCCGTACGGCGACGGTCTCCCGCAGGTCGCCCATCACCGGGTACATCCGGCCGTTGTGCTTGAGCACGACGTTGCGACCCTGGCTGATGCTCCGGGACTGGGACGAGCCGGAGCCCCGGGCGTACTGGCCCGCCGCCGCGTAGGTGCCGCGGAAGGGGTGGGCCGTGTCCGGTTGGATCACGAGCGAACCCTGCAACCCCACCGTCGTCCGGAAGGTCGAGGCACTGCCGCCGGTGATCTTGCGTTCGGCGCCCGTCATCACCTCCATGTTGCCCGGTCTCGGCTCGCCGATCACCCGCAGGTTCCGCAGCCGGGCCCGCAGGGTCGTCTTCACATGGTGCGTCTGGTACGGGCCCGCGCCGATCAGGCCGGTGGTCCGGATGCCGAACGGGCCGAGCGCCTGGCCGATCTGGCCCGCCACCGACAGGTTCTCCGATGCCCGGCTCAGCGTGTCGTGCAACGGCGCGCCGGGCATCGTGACGTGCCACGACTGCCCGCTCGCCCGAGCGGCCACCTCCTGCGCCTCCGTCTGCCGACGAGGCGCCCCTTCGACGCTGAGTACGGAGTAGGCGCGGCCGAGCAGTTCGCGCGCCGCCGCCGCATCGGTGTCCGCCGGGTCCGCGGTCGGCCGGGGGGCTGTGCCGTCGATCAAGGCGTCCGCCGACTCTTCGGTCGGGACTTCGGCGATGGTCGGGAGCGGGCCCCGCGGGACCGCGGCGTAGCGGTGGGAGCTGTGCGCCGCCGGTACGGCCAGCTCCACCCGGCCGACCACCGCCGCGTCCCCGGCGAGCAAGGGGGGTGGGGTGACCCGGCTGACGAAGACGCCCGCGCCGAGCACGCCCAGGGAGGCCAGCCGCGCCCAGCCGCGCGGCCTGCGGTGGCCCTCGAACGAGGCGTTCAACCTCACCCGGTAGCTGAACAGGTGGGCGGCGGTCTGCATCGTCAGGTGCTCGTTCGTCACCGCGACCGTGTTCCGCGTCGCCCGCTGCCGACCCCAGGCGAGACGGATGCCGGCCGTCAACAACCCCGTCCGCTGCGGGAAACCGGTCTGCGAGGACTTGGCCTTGTCCCGAGGCGACACGCCGACCTCCAGCCCCAGGGACTTGCTGAGCGAACTCGACTGCGCCTGTCCCGACTGCTGGGTCGCTATGACCGAGTTGCGCAGCGAGCGCTCGCTGAGGGACGTCACGTACTGCCGCTCGTCCAGATCGGCGGTGAGCTTCAGCGTGTGGTGGCCGTTGCGCCCCCACCCGTGCTCGGTGAGGCTCACCGTGACGCCGGTGGTCGTCAGGGCCTCCAGGCTCTGGGCCAGCGTGGGCCGGTTCAGTGCTTCCTGTATCTGGCGTTCGTTGTGCAGCATCGTCTGGATCTGCCGGTCGGTGTGGAGCAGCCGGGCCAGCCTGGGGTGCCTCTTCACCCCGGCCGTGGGGAGCAGTCCGGGGTAGGAGCGGCTCAGCTGCGCCACGACCGCTTCGGCGAACTCCTTCGCCGGGTCCGTCTCGGCCGGGGTCGCCGTCTGGGCCGGGTCGGCGGGGGGCCCGCTGCCGTCGATCGGGGGGAGCTCGGCGGTGTGGAAGCGCTCGACCCTGGTGTGGCCCAGGTGCTTGGGCTCGTCCTCGGTGAGGTAGGGGGGCGCCACCGGCTCCGGTCCCGGCGTTGCCGCGCTCTGGGCGGGCGTACGGGCGTCCCAGTCGGCGAGCCGTCGCGCCTCGATCGTGGGCAGCCAGTCCAGTGTTACGACGTTGATGGTTCGCTTCTCGGTTTGACCCGGCTTGCGCACGTCCAGGGTCTTCTCCACCCGGTACAGCGCCACCGGCGTTCCCTTGGTCCGGCCGGTGACCTTGCGCGCCGCGGAGCTGCCGAGGTAGAGGGTGCGACCCGCACTCACGTCCAGGCGCCCCACCGGTCCGCCCTGCACCCGCAGGTTCGTCGCCGGGCCGACGCGCAGGGTGTGGGCGGGACCGGCGCTGACCTGTCCACCGAGCTGGGCCTCGCGGACGTGCGACCGCTCGTTCTGGTACGTGGTCTGCGTGAGGTCGCGGAGCTCGACCTGGGTGGCCTCGGTGACCAGAGTGGCTCTTTTCGGGACGACGCGCTCCACGATCAGGTGCCCCAGCGGTTTCTGCGATCTGCCGCGCGTCAGCTCCGGCCCCACGACCTGGCCGGTCAGTCGGGGGAGCAGTCCCAGCAGGCGCGCGGGGCGCAGGAACGACATCAGGGTGCGGTGGGCCGTACTCCCCGGCCGCACACCGGACATGGGGAGCACGAGGGATTCCGGGGCGTCCTGGAAGTAGACGGCCTCGGTGTCCGAGACGCGGGGGAGGTCCCCCTCGCGGAAGTCGATCCTCTCGGGCGCGCGATCAGGGCCGTCGTACGGTTCGGTCAGCGTGTCCTGGAGCCGCCAGGTGAGCCCGGCGCGCACCTGGAAGCCGCTGTCGGGCCGCAGCGGCAGCGTCGCGCGCCGCCAGGACTGCTCCGGGGCGGACGCCGGGGTCAGCTTGTCGATCCTCACCTGGTAGTACACGTCGTCCAGGTGGAGGTGGGAGCCCTGCCAGTCCCGCATCTCGGTCTGGTTGAACATCTGCGTGCCCGTGCTGTAGTCCGTGCGGCGCGTGAGGCCGAACGAAGCGCCCGCCTTCACCATCCACGGCATCGGCGCCCCCAGGGTGGTGGCGGCGGCGACCTTGCGCGCCGTTCCCACTGAGCGGGGCACGCCCGTCGACGCCTGGCCGCGGTGGACCGTGTCGAGCCGGACGGAGGCCCCCTTCGGGTCCGCGAACCGTTCCCAGCGGTGGTACGGCAGGGCCTCGACCGTGACTTCGTAGCCCACGGGGGTGCGCCCCACCGGACTCCACTCCTTGCTCCCGCGCACCACGAACGTGGCCCCGCGCGGCGCGGTGAACGCCGAGGGCTCGTCGTTCAACAGGCGGCGCAGCTCGGCCTCGTCGAAGTGCGCCCGCACCTCTGCCGGCAGTCGGGCGAGGATCTGGTCGGCCGCCTCGTCGGTCCCGCGCAACGTCATACGGCCGGCGCCGGACATCAAGCCGCCGGCCCTGACCCCTCCAGGGCGGACCAGCTCCTCGGGGAGCCGGCTGCCGTCCTCGAAGACCACCGGCCCGCTCCCGCGCGCGGGCGGCTCGGCGCCGGACGCGACCAACTGGGGCGGGCGGTGCCGGTCGAGCTGCGTCTCGATCGGAACACCCGTGGCCTCCTCGGTACGGGCGGCGCGCAGGGCGGCCAACTCCCTGTCCTGCGAGGTGTTCTTCGTGCGCCGGAACGCGCTGCGCAGGAGGTCCAGGGGCGACCGCCGGCCCGCGAGGACGTCCTGGCCGTGCGCCGGCTCGGCGCCCCGCGAGGCGGAGCCGGCCGCGGCGAGCGCCGTGTAGTGGCCGCTCTCGTCGTAGGCGACGTACAGGATGCCGCCCCGCCCGCCGGGGTTGAGGTCGGTGACGGAGTCGCCGTGCACGATGCGCAGGTCGATGTCCATGGAGTGGGCCAGCGCCTGGGGCAGCAGGTGGCCGAACGGGGACGACGCCAGGTCGGAGCGGCCCGCCGCCTCGGACAGGAGGCCGCCGCTGCCGAGGAGACGCGCGTCCTGCGGCGTGGGCGCCACCTCCAGCAGGGAGCCGTAGCCGCTGTCCCGCAGCAACTGGCTCCACACGGCCGCGTCGCCCGCCAGGACGGCCTCCGCGATCATGTCCCAGGCCGTGTCCGCCCATGGGTCCGCGACGTCCGACGCGCCCCTGAAGTGTTCGTGCACGTGGTCCAGGACCATCTGGACGGGGTCGGGCACGTACTGGGTCAGGGCATCGGCCAGTTCGGAGCCGGTCAGCCGTGTCCGGACCAGGTCCCGCAGATCAGCGGTCCCCAGCCCGGCCCAGTGCGGCAGGACGCCCTGTTCGCGGGCCCCCGTCAGCACCGCGTCGAAGAAGGAGTCCCCGTCGCCGGGGACCGGGACGCGGCGGAAGTCCCGGCCGTCCGCGTGCACCCGACTCGCCTCGGGCGCGGGCGAGCCGCCCGTATCCGGTCGCCCGCCGGTCCGGTCGGCGGACGTCTCGTCCGCCGACGACCGCACAGCGGTCGGTGCGGGCACGGCCCCACCGACCAGGTCCGGCCTGCGGCGCAGCAGCGTGGCGGTGTCCTCCGGGCTCAGCTCCAACTCGGAGAACGGCAGCGGGGCGCTCGACAACTGCCATGTCACGCGCGCCGAGGGGGAGTAGGCGAGCCCGTGGACGTCCTCGGGCGAGATCGGGGCGGTCGGCGGCACCTCGGGGGGAGGCGGCGGCACCAGCGAGTCGAACGACATGTCCGGACGGGCGTCTTCCCGCAGCCCGTCCGCCGCTCGCAGGAAGTCGGTGTACTGGTCCTGGGTGGGCGGCGTGTTCTCGTCGAGCCCGTTGAGGTCCGCGACCATGCGGCGCAGCAGCGCGGGGGTCATCCGCGCGTCGGCGTACCGCGGCTCGGGGGAGAGCCATCGCAGACCGTCCGCGAAGGCCAGACCGCTGATCAACCGCTCGCTGTCTTCCCGCTGTTCGGCGTCCGTGCCCAACGCCCCCCGCAGGGTGCGGACGGCCTGGAGCGTCCGGGCCAGGGCGAACGCGTCGACGGGCCCAGGGCCTTGGTGCAGACCGGCCGACCGTGCCAGGTCCTCGAGCCGCTGCCCCGAGGGCTCCGGCGTGAACATCCGCCACTCGCCCGGCCCGTCGGGCCCCTCGGCGAGCGTGGCCCGCAGGGTGCCGTCGGACTCCTTGGCGGTGCCCGCCTCCGTGGTGGGGGCGTACACGGGGCGGCCGGTCCGGTTCGCCACGTGCTGGGCGACCGGCAACCCCGCCACCTCGGGCTGCCTGCCGGTCTCGCAGGAGTACAGCACCAGCGGGCGGTCCCGGTCGGCGTCCTTGCCCCAGGCCCGCAGCACCTCGCCCAGTTGGACGCCGCTGACCACCACGGAGGGCCGGTCGGCGTCGTCCGTGCCGAGCGTGACGGTACGCGGGGTGCCGTGGGCGACGAAGTAGTCCGCACCCTCGGATGTGCCGGCGCCGGGCAGCTCCTTGAGAGGACCGGTGAAGTAGGTGGCGGTCGTGGCCGGTCGGGGGGACCCGTCCTCGGCGTTCCCGGCCGGTCGCGTGACGGTGCGTGTGGGGCGGTAGGAGGCCAGCTCCGCCAGGCGCTGACGGCCTTCCGATTGAGGGGAGTTGTCCTCTTCCGTACTCTGCGACACCGTCAGTGTGCGTACGGTGCGCCCCTGTTGGGGGCGCGTGGCGTCATCGGGGACCAGGCGGCGCACGTGGTCGATCGGGAGGGCGTGCCCGTCCAGGGCCCTGATGACCGGCGCGGTGGCGGTGGCCTTGGAATCGCGCGAGCGGGAGGGGCGGGCCACGAACCGGGCGAACGACGGGGTCCTCCACTTACGGGGGGCGGGCCGGGGGGACGGCGCCGCCGCCACGGCCGGGGCAGCGGTGCCGAGCGACGCGGGGGCGGCCGGGCCGTCGGCCCGCGCGGTGCCCGACTCCAGGTACACCTCGGAGGCGACATCCTCGGTGCCGGTGCCGGTGCCGGTGCCGGTGGTGGTGGTGCGGGGGGCGGTTGCGGGCGGCTCGGTCCGCTCCTCCGCTCGGGACTCCGTCCGCGCCGGCTCGGCGGGCGCGGAGCCGTCCTCGGTCGTGCTGCTCGTAGTGGCGACGGGTCGGGGCGCTTCGTCCACCTCGCCCGTGCCGGGACGCTGCGCCGGAGGGGGGACGAGGCCCAGGTCGGCGGCGGCTTCCGACGTCAGGGCGTCGGTGAGCGGCAGCAGCACGTCGGCGTCGGGGAAGGCGTGCGCGGCGGCGTCGGACGCCGCCGGAGGGGCGGCCGAGACCGTACGGATCTGGGTGGGCGCGCCGGACCTCTCGCGGGAGAGCACGGCGGCCTCGCGGTGCGCCGGGCGGCCCGAACCCGGTGCGTCGGAGCCCTGAGGGGCGACCGGAGGGCCGAGGACGACGGCGCGGTCCCCGCCGGACAGGTCGAGCAACCGCGAGGCCGCTTCCGGGTCCCCGTACGGCAGCGGCCCGTCCGACACCACGACGGTGAGGGGAGCCTGCTGCCCGTCCACCGTCGAAGGAGGCGTCTGCCGCGCCGGGTCGCGCGCCGCGTCGCTCTGCGCCGCGGGATCCTGGGCCTCCTGGCCGTCGCGGGTCTCCGTCGACGGGAGCGGGGCCGAGTCGGTCGGATCCGTGTCGGTGGCCGCAGCGGGCGTACCGTCGCCGCTCTGCGCGCCGGAAGCCGAACGGCCTGTTGCGGCAGGGCTGTTGGCGGACGGCGAACCAGGGGGTGCACCCGGTGCCCCGGTCGATCCGGGTGCGCCGGACACGGTGGTGATCGGCATGGCGGGCTGTGACAGGGGCGCGGGGGAGCCGGTCGCGGCCTCCCGCGCGGTCGCGGGATCACTGCCGGGCGCGGGGGCAGGGCCACCGGGCGTGTCACTGTCCGTACGGCCCTCGGCCGGGGTGTTCGTACGGGCGTCGGGCGCCGTCTCGGAGCCGTGCTCCGCGATCGTGTCCGTGCCGGTCGGAGACGTCTCGACGGCGGCGTCCTGCGCGGTGGTGTCGGTCCCGTCCGTCGCCGTGCGAGTGTCGGAAGCCTGCCGACTGTCCGCAGCGGGCGCTGGGGACGTGGTACTGGAGGGGGTGGTGACGGGAGCCGTCGGGGGAGCGGGGACGCTGGTCGCCTGGCCCGCGCTGCCGACCGAGGCGGGCGGGGTGGCCGTCCCCGTGGTGCTCCCGGGGGCGGTGTCGGTCGAGCCTCGGGCGTCGGTCGCGTCGGTCGCGTCGGTCCCGTCCGTCGTGCGGCCCGTGTCGCTCGTCCCGGCCCCGCTGCCCGCGCCGGTCGTGCCCGTGGCGCCGCCCGTACTGCCGGTCGCCACGCCGGTGCCGATGGTGTTGCCGGTCTCCGTGCCCGTACCGACGGTGCTGACGGTGTCGCCGGTCGCCGTGCCCGCGCCCGTGCCGACGGTGCCGATGGTGTCGCCGGTCGCCGTACCCGTGCCGGGGCGCTCGTGTCCGGTGACGTCCGGGCCCAGGCCCTCCAGGCCGCGGCGTACGGCGGCGGTGTCCTGGAGCGCCTCGGGGCTCTGGCCGCCGGAGACGACCCGCACCTCGGGGACGTTCGCCAGGCTCTGGTGCAGCGCGGCGCGCGCGTTGACCTCGGCGGCGGTCGGCGGTTCCTGGCCGCGCAGCTCACCGATGGCGCTGAGCGCGGCGGCGCGCTCGGCGGCGGAACCGGTCTGCGCCTGCTGCCACAGCGCGGCCTCCGCGAGCGACGAAGTCGGGCCGGTGGACGACGGGAAGAAGGGGGAGGACGACGGCACGCCTCCGAGCGGGGCGGTCGAGCCGGCGTCGATGTCCGTTGCCGAGGCGTCCTGCCCGGCGGCCCCGTCCGTCGTCGTGCTGTCCGCTCGGCCCTCGCCACGCGCTGATCCGCCCGCGCCGCCGACCGTCGTGACGGGCCCGCCTCCAGGAGGCGGGGAGGTCTGCGCACTGGCCTTGTTCGCCGCGTCCCGCAGCGCCGTGCCGAGGTTGACGCCGCCGCTCTGGAGCGCCCCGCCCACGCGGTTGCTCACACCCGCGCCCACGAAGGTGGACCAACTGGTCTCCCACTTGCCGTACAGGATGCCGCCCGCGACGACTTCCGCCAACGCCTCACCGCTGCCGGACGCGACGAAGTCCGCGGTCTCCTTGACGACGTGGTGGCCCACCATCGCGCCGCCGACCGGCCCGGTTCCGGGGGAGTTCAGGCCGCCCTTCGAGAAGTTCGGCCCGTTCTTGAAGTCGACGTCGGGGGAGTCCTTGAGGAACTTGGCGTCGTAGCCCTTGACGAGCCCCTTCGACCAGCTGTGGAACACACTGGTGAACCCACCGGCGAACGCCCCGAACGCGCCGTCCTTGGCGATCTGCTTCCAGTCGAAGCCGTCGGGCCGCCGCCCCTCCGGGGCGCCCACGATCATGCCGAGCCGTACGGCGAACGAGGTGAACGCCTCCGACAGCGCCTCGCTCACCGCGGGCAGCAGGTGGGTGCGCTGCAGCAGGTGGCTCATCGTGGCGAGGATGGCGAACCTGCTGCGAGCCTTGGCGAGAGCGATGCGGCTGAGCGACGCGCCGCCGGTGAAGTAGGCCAGCGCCATGTAGAACGCGACCTCGATCAGGAGCCGGATGACCTCGGCGATCACCTGCCACTTGGCCTCCATGATGTCCATGGACAGCTTGACCCGGCTGGCCGCGATCTTGTCCAACTGGTCGCCGAACTCACGCAGATGGTTCTTGCCGGCGTCGTCGATGAGCAGGCTCATCGCCTTGACGTAGGAGTCCGCCACGTCCCCGGGCATGGACTCCGCGATATCCCGCACCGACGTCTCGATGAGCTGGGACAGTTCGCGCGTCCGCTTGCTCAACTGCCCGAACGGCCGCTGACTCTCGTACGCCAGGTCCTCGTCGGCCTGGAGGAGCTTTTCCCCGGTCAGGATGAACAGCATCGCGTTCACCGCGGGTGATGCCTGCATACTCACCGGGGGCAGCCCTTTCGCCGCGCGTACGCCGTCGCGACCCCGCAGCACGTGGACGCGTTGCGGGGCCGGACGGTCGAGGAGGGGTCAGCGCCGGCCATGACCGCCGTTGGCGTCGGATATCCGGCTGTCCTGCTTGGCGATGTTCCCCAGGGTCTCGCCGCGCAGCGCGTGCATGGACTTGACGTTCTCGAGGGTGCCCCGGGAGATGCCGGCCACGGCCTTGCCGAGGGCCTCACAGGTCTCCCGTGTGGCCTCGCGGTCCTTCTTCTCCTGCGGGCGGACCTGCTTGGCGAAGTCGTCGTCGACCCCGGGCCAGGTGGACGTGCCGTTGCTCTCGATGAGGAAGTCGCTGGTCATCTTGCGGGCCAGCTCCGCGATGGCCTCCAACTGCCGTGTGCCGGCCTCGATGCGGTTGGGGTTCGCGTAGTACCTGTTCGACATGGCTACTCCTCGCCGTCCTCGCCGAGCGCGTCCCGCCAGGACGCGCCGTTCTTTCTTCCCGGCTCGTCGCGCGGGTCGCTCAGTACCTCCGGGCCGAAGAGCTTGCCCCAGTCGACGTCCAGGCCGCTCAGCTCCGGCATCCCCTCGCTGGTCCCGGCGAACGGGGCCATCGCCTGCATCACATGCCGGCCCATGCGCGTCCGGGCCTCCTGGGAGGCCTCCAGCACACTGGCGGCCAACTGCTGGGACGTCATGCCCCGGTACTTGCCCTCCAGGAACTCCAGGTTGCTCAACTCGCCCTGCGGCCCCACGGTGACCCGTACCGCCCGGTCGGAGGAGACGGCGTCGAACGAGGCCTCCCGCAACTCGCGCTCGGTGCGGGCGACGGCCTCCTCGGTGGCCTTCAACTCCGCCATGGCCCGCTCGACGCGCTGATCCAGCGAATCCGTCACCGATCCCCACCCCTCCGGCGCCGCCGTGTCTCGGCCGTTGCCCCATATCGTACGGGCCCGCAGGCGGGGGAAGTTCGGCCACCCCCGCCGTGACCTGGTGTTACGCGACCCGTCATCGTCCGATCACGGCAGGTGCGCTGCCGCCCTCCGTGCCCCAGACATCCTCGTCCTCCTCCAGGTATGCGGAGGACGTGGTCGTACTCGGCCGGGCCGGGTCCTCCGCGTCGCGGTCGGCGCCGCGGCCGCCCGTGGTGGCGGGGCGCTTGCCGGCGGCGAGGAAGGTGTCCTCGTCCTCGGACCGCCCCCAGGGGCCGCGCCTGCGGCGGTTGCGGCGCTTCCCCTCCTCGAGCGCGTCGGTGAGGATGGCCCGCACGCGCTCGTTGTGCGATCCCTTGTCGCCACCGGCACCGCCCATGCCGCCCATCGGAGGCATCATCGGCGCTCCGGGGGTGCCCGCGCCTCCGGCGCCGGCCCCGGCCCCCAGGCCGGCACCCGCTCCGGCGCCCGCGAACGCGGCGCCGTCCGTCCCGGCGCCGCTCGTCGGCAGGTCCGACAGCGGTACGGCGTTCCCCGAGGCGTCGACGCCCCGAGGGGCCTCCGTGGACGAGGAGCCGCCGCCCAGGCCGTCGAGCGAGCCCAGACTCTGGCCGCCGCCCCCACTCCTCGCGCCTCCGCCGAGGTTGAGGTCGAGATTGCCGAGGGAGGGCCTGTCGAAGGACGGCGAACCGCTGCCGAAGTCGCTTCCGATCGTCTTCGGAATGCCCGGGTCGCGGGGGAAGTCGAGGCCGTCGAGATCCACGCGGCTGGTGTTGCCCCGTGGATCGGTGGTCGTGGCGACCCCGGTCTCCGGGTCGACGACCTGCTTGCTGCCGTCGGGGAACTCGGTGGTCAGCTTCCCGTTCTCGTAGGTCACCTTGGACCCGTCCGGAGCGGTGTGGCTGGTGCCGCCGGAGAGGTCCGTCGTGGTGAGGGCGCCGTTCGGGCCGGTGGTGGTCAGCTTCCCGGTGTCCGGGTCGAAGGAGGCGCGGCTGCCGTCCGGATACCGCAGGTCCACGTCCCCGCCGCGCATGGTCGTGCTGCCGCCGGTCGGGGTCGCGACCCTCCTGTTGTCCAGGTCCGCCAGGTCGCTGGAGGGGCTGTTGATCCCGCCGAGGTCGCCCAGGTCGGTCCGCGTGACCTTCCCCTGCGGGTCGGTGGTGGTGGCGATGCCGGTGTCGGGGTCGATGACCTGCTTGCTGCCGTCGGGGAACTCCGTGGTGAGCTGCCCGTTCCGCAGGGAGGTCGTGGACCCGTCGGGGTTGGTGCGGGTGGCCCCGTGCGTCAGGTCCGTCGTCGTGGTGGTGCCGTCCGGGGCGGTGGTCGTGAGGACCCCGGTGTCCGGGTCGAAGGACGTGCTGCCGCCGCCGGGGTGGTGGGTGGTGAAGTCGCCGCCGGCGAGGGAGGTGGTGCCGCCGGTGGGCGTCTCGAGCCCGATCGGAACGCGCTTCCCGTTCAGGCCCTCCAGGTTGCCGAGGTCCGTCCTGGTCGTCGTGCCGTCCGGGCGGGTCGTGGACGCCTCACCGGTGGCCGGGTCGATCTTCTCGACGGTTCCGTCGGGGTAGGTGGTGACGAGGTCGCCGTCGGCTCCCAGCCGGGTGGTGGAGCCGTCGGGGTTGGTCACCGAGGCGTCGCCGCCGAGCTTCTTGGCGGTGGTGGACCCGTCCGGGGCCGTGGTGGTGAGCGTTCCGGTGCGGGGGTCGAAGGAGGTGCGGCTGCCGTCCGGGAAGGTGGAGCCGAGAGCCCCGCCGTCGGTCAGCGAGGTCTGGCCGCCGGTCGGCCTCGTGAGGCCGAGACCGCCGGCCCCGCCCAACCCGCCGTTGAGGTTGCCGAGACTGCCCAGGGGCGTGGTGATGGGGCCGCCGAGTCCGGCGGTGATGTCGCCCAGCTTGTCCGCCAGGCCGCCGCCGGCGGGGCTGCCCGCCGTGTCGGTGAGGCCGCCGCCGAGATTCCCCAGACTGCCCAGCGAGGTGGTCACGGGGCCGCCGAGTCCGCCACCGCTCTTGCCGTTCAGACCGCCGAGATCGCCCACGCTGACGGTGGGGGGCATCTCATTGAGAAGAGACTTGCTGAAATCGGAGCTGGGCTTGTTGAGGGTGCCGAGGTTCTCCTCGATCTTCTTCCGCTCTTCCTCCGCCTTCCGCTCGGCCTCTTCCTTCTCCTTCTTGTACTCGGCCTTCTCCTGGTCCCGTTCGGCCTTGGCCTCCGCCTTCTCCTTCTTGTACTCCTCCTTCTCCTTCTCCCGTTCCGTCTTCGCTTCCTCCTTCTCCTTCTTCTGCTCGGCCTTGGTCTCCTCCCTCTCCTTCTCGAGCTTCTTCTTCTCCTTCTCGGCCTGTGCCTCCTTGAACTCGGCGGCGACGGTCTTGGTCGACTTGGGCTGTGGCACGTTCTGGGTGAACACCATCCCGAGGTCCAGGAATTTGTTGTTCAGGTCGGACTGGACCTGGGCGGCCGGTTCGCCGAGGTACGTGTCGACTCCTTGGCTCCAAATACGCACGGCCGCCTGGCCGACCTTGGCCCAGTTCTTTATCTCCGCGAGATCGCCATATTCGGGATGTATCTGGCTGAATCCGCCCTTTTCGCTGGCGTGAAAGGTAGTGCTGCCGGCGTAGTTGTTGCTGTAGGCGCCAGAGTAGGTCGTGGTGTAAATCTCCGTCTGCTTGATGTTGTTCTCTTCGCACCACCGGGCCAGATCGTCCAGCACATAGCGCAGGACACGGAGCGGATCGTAGTAGGGCGACTGAGTCCAGTCGTACCAGATCTTCAGGAGGCTGTTCGCGGCCTTCTGCAGGTGCGACCGCCCTTCGGCGAGAGCCTGCGCGTAGACGGTGCTGACGTTCGACTGTTCACTTTTCTGCGAGTGGGAAGAGGACTCCTTGCCCAGGGAAGCATAAAAAGTTCTGGTGTAGCTTTCGTAATTTTCTCGAATCTTCTTCAGAAGACCCAGGAAGACCTCGGCGGACTCACCCTTCCAAGCGGCGCCCTCGCCGCCGAACTTCTTCTCCCAGCCCAGGATGGTTTCTTTATGGAGCTTGAAGAAGTGCGCGGCTCGGTCGAACGAATCTGCGGCCCTGGTGAAGGATTTGAGGTCCACCACGCCTCCCGGTGGCACACCGAGGTTGCTGAAGGCCATGCCTTCGGTGCTGCCGGAGGCCAGGGCGTTCAGGGCGAATCGCGGACCGTACATGTACTGCGCGAGAGGGATGGTGCTCATCTCGGCCTTGTGGTAGTCCTTGAAATCGTTTCCCTTGCTGTACTCGATCTCGTTCGCTGATTTTCCTTCGATGTTTGCGAATTGGGTTTTTCCGCTGGAGTCGACACTCCTGCCTTCGAAAACGATCCGGGCCTGCTTGAGCTGGGTCTTCCCCTTCCCGTTCTTTTTCTTGTCGAAAAACCAGATGTCGTAGTCCTGGCCCTTTTCGACCGCGAAGCCCGACTTGTTGAGCACTTCCTGCAGGTCGCGCTCCTTGATGTCCATTCGGAAAAGTGGCCCGCCGTTGGCGGACGTGAGCTTCTCGAAGATTTTGGATCGCTCGGGGACGGGGTAGCCGGTGATCAACTTGATGAGGTTGCCCCATGTATCGTCAGCGTCTGAGCGAGCGACCTTGCCGCTGTATTTACCGACATTCTTCTCGGATTCGGGGTCGAACCGCTCCGCAGCCACCGCGCACCCTTTCTGATCGTTTCCCGGTCCGTTCCGGACGACATGCTTCCCGCCGACGCCCGCTACGGTGTTTTCAGGTCGTGCTGCTGGTGGTGGTCGTATTGCCGCCCGGCTTGGCCACGATGGCTTCGTCCACCTCGGAGAACAACTGGAGCAGGGCCTGCGCGTCGATGGCGTTCAGGTTGTCCTGGTTGGTCTTCTTCATTTTGTCGACGGTGTCCTGGAGGGCTTCCTTCATCTCCCTGAAGAGGGTGATCTGATCACCGAGAAGCTTGTCAATCGCAGTGCCCGCGGTGGTGATGTTGGCTACCAGTGTCTGCGCCGAGACCAGGTCCGACGTGAGCATGTTGCCGAGCCGCAGGATCTGTTGCGTCTTGTTCAGGTTCTGCGGAGTGGTGCGCTTGTCGATGAGCTGGGACAGCGGACGGATGCCTCCCTTGTCCTCGTGGTTGCGATACGTGTCCGCCGCCTTGTGCGCAGTGGTGACTTCCGTATCGCGGAAGCTTTCCAGCTTCTTCACGTCGAAAAAGGTCCGGTCGGCCATGCGGCTCGCCCTCCTGATGTTCGGTGCCGGTCGTGCTCGGTCTGCCGCCACCGCCGCCGTGCCGGGCGGCGCTCGCGCGGGGAGCACCGCCCGGTGGGCCGTACGGGTGCGGCTGGTGGCGGCTCCGGGGAGCCGCCGCGGGCCCTGGGCTCCAGCGTCACAGGTGCGGGGCCGGGGTGCCGTTCAGGGGTGGGACGGTCGCGCGTACGCCGGCATGTCCCGCCGGGGCTCCTAGCGGGCGGAGACTTCCTGCCACATCTGGCTGTTGCGTCGCTCGTCCTTCTTGTGGCTGTCCGCGACGTGCTCCAGCAGGGCGCCGTTCTCCAGGAGCAACTGCTGCATCGCCGAGACGGCGGCGTTCCACTGCTGCTGCACCTTGGTGTACTCGCGCTGGTCGTCACCGGCCCAGCCGGTGCTGAGCGCCTGCAGCTCGGCCTCCAGGGCCTTCAGCGTGCCCTCGATGGCCTTGGTCTGCTGCTGGATCGAGAGCGCGGCGTTGGCGGCGGCGTTGTACTGGACATCGATGATGCCGTCGGTCAGGTTCTCGCCGGGCATGGGAGAAGCCTCTCTGGTCGTCGGACCGGGGGTCCGTGGGGTCGTGGTGGAGAGCCGGCACGGAGAGGTGGCCCATACCGGGCGACTCGGCTCCGGGCGAGATCAGGCGTCAGGACAGGGCTTCGAAGACGCCCGAGGACACCTTGCTGGACTGCTGCCCGATGGCGTCCTGGTGCTGCAGCGACGTGTTCCGCGCCAGGGTGCGGTTGTCCTCCAGCGCGTCCGTCATACGGCCGATCTGACGGAGGATGCGCTGCGCCTGCTCGTCCCACTTCGCGAACAGGTTCAGGAACGCGCGGCCCTCGTCGCCACCGACGCCGAGCGCCGTCGAGCGCACGTTCTCGCGGATGCGGTTGACCCCGTCCTTGGCCAGGCCCAGGGCGAGTACACCGTTCTGTACCTTCTTGTCGTCTACCAACCGGTTTTCGGCCATAGAGCGCTCCCATCGATCAAGGTTCGGGTGGCGTGTCCGCTGATGTTAGGGAGATTCAGGTGCGCAGATCAAGCGAGCAGGTTTCCTTCTGCTGTACCCGAGTTGAGCAAACGGACCCCATCGGACACGGTTACCTGGAGGTGCCTTTGTGTGAGGTGGGCGTCCTGCGCGAGGAGGGGGAGTGCGTTGGCGCGTTCTGTTCCCTATCGAAAGGCTCGCGGGCGAAATTCTCTGAGGTTCCTTTGAGGTTGCGCGTCCTTCCCATTCCGGACGTCCCGCCCTCATCGCCCTCGAGCGGTCTCCTTCTTCCCGCCACACGCGGGCGCCGTGGTACGTGGCGGCGCGGCGCCCCCCGCGGCCCGCTTGTCCAGGTCCGGACCGGTGGGCAGCGTCGCGAGCAGCGGCGCCGGGATCGACCCGATGTCTCCCTGGCCGTAGCCGAGGGCCGACAGCGCCTCCTCGGACGCCACGCGGTGCTTCACGCCGTTCTCCGCCACCAGGTACGTGGTGCCCGCGTGCGCCGCCCCGCTGGCGTGCAGCGCCCGGACCAGCGCCCCGCGCCCCGGCCGCACCACCCGGACGTCCGGCCGCACGCACGCCGGCTCCACGGCACCGTCCGCGCCGTCCGCGACGGCCGCCGGAGCCAGGCCCTCCAACGGGGCGAGCACGGTGCTGATGCGCGCCCCTTCGGAGCCGCCGAGCACCTTCGCGCAGATCGCCGTGCCACGCGGCACGGACTCGGACAGCGGCGGGGCCGACGGCATCTCGTCCGCGTCCGGGAGCCGGGCGTCGGAGGCCGCCCGGTGCTGGCGCAGGGCGTCCGCGCCCACCGTACGAGCGGTCGGCGACTGACCCCCGTACGCCTCCTTCTGCGTGGCCGGGTCGCCCAGCACCAGCGCCGCGCCGGTGCGGGTGAGCGGCGTCAGGCCGTCCGCGCGCAGCAGGTGGTAGCTGCTGCTGCCGCCCGGCACGGCGACCGTGAACACCTGGCCCACACGGGTGGGTTCGCCGCCGAGCCGCGGACCTGCCTTCCCGCGCCCCGGCACATTCGGCGGAGCCAGGTCCGGGCCGGGGGCGAGCGCGTCCAGGAACGCGGCAGAGACGGGCAGCGCCGGCTCGGAGCCGTAGCCGAGGGCGTTGCGGGCGTCGGACTTCTCGTCGACCCGCAGCCGGCTGCCGCGCCACACCAGGTACTCCCGCTCGTCCGGGCCGAGCACCAGCACCCCGCGGTCGCCGCCGACCGGACGCGTCCGCAGCGGGGCCCCGGCCACCACGGTCGTCGCGCCGGGCCGGTGCACGCCCTCGTCGGAGGCGCTGCCCGTGCTGGGCAGCGCCCCGCCCGCACCGGTCACGCACATGTGCCAGGCGCCGCCGTCCAGATCTCCGGGGCCCGGCACGGCGTCGGGCGCGCCCGGTATGCCCACCGGCGCACCCACCGGGGCGCCGCGCAGGGAGGCCGTGGCGACGTCCACGGACGTCATCCGGCCGCCCCCGATCAACCGCGCGGAGGCGTAGTTGCGCACCGGGTGCAGCGTCCCCTCGATGTAGAGGTACCGCGCACCGGTCTCCCGGTTCACCACCAGGTTCTCGCCCGAGCGCCACGCGTCGTTGCCGCCCGGCCGCAGCAGACCGTACACCGTCGCCCCCGCCGCGATCAGCAGCGTGACGAGCAGGCCGAACAGGACGCCCCGCGTGGTGCGCCCCAACGGGCTTTCGGGCGCGTCCGGATCGGCCATCAGCAAGCCCGAACTGAGCCTGCCCATCAGGAATCCGTGCGCCTGGACCTGGTCCCGCTTGGACTGCACTGCCTCTGCCCTCTCGTCGTTCTCTCTCGGTACGGCTCCGCGGTCGCGCGGTCAGCCGAACAGGCCGCGCAACCAGCCGAACAGCCCGGCCACCCACAGCGCCAACGGCAGCAGGGCCACGGCGAACAGGGTGTGCGCGATCTCCGCCGCCCGCCCCCAGTACGGCAGCATCCGGCGGCCCGGCACCGTCCAGGCCGCGACGGTCAGCGCCGCGGCGACCCCCAGCAGCACCGCGAACACCACGGTCCTGCCGCCCGGTTCCGCGCTCCTCGCCCAGGCGTGGGCGAGGAGCAGCAACCCGAGGATGCCCGGCGCGGCCAGGGTGAGCCGCTGCCCCACGTGCACCAGGCCGCGGGCGTGCAGGAGGAGCAGCACGGACAGGGCGAGGGAGGTCAGCACCTCGGCGAGGCCGGGGCGGTGGGTCAGCGGGAACAGGGCTGCCGCGGCGATCACCCCGGTCGCCCCGAACAGTGCGGTGATCCAGCGTCCCGCCAACTCCGTACGCTCGGCGACCTCGTCCCCGCGGTACGGCTCGATGCCCTCCTGGAGCTGCTGCGCCGACGAGGGCAGCGCGGGCATCCGCATCCCGGCGAGCTTGAACGCCAACGCCGGCATGAACCCGGCGCACAGGCTCGTCACCGTCGCCACGATCGCCACGGCGGCCTGCGGATCGAGCCCGGCGAAGCCCATGAGCACCCCGCTCACGGCCCCCGCCACCGACACCACGGCCGTGGCCAGCAGCATCGGCGCGCCCACCGCGGTGGCCGCCAGCGCGAGCACCGCGCCCCCGGCGCCCGCCGCGCCCGCCGCCAGCAGCCGCGCGCCGATCACTTGCACCGCGTCCGGGCCGGTCACGTCACCGCCGGGCAGCACCCAGCCGGCCAGCGCCAGGCACGGGGCGACCAGTGAGCCGAGCGCCGCAGCGGAGACCCGGTCGCCCACCGCACGGCTCGCGGACCCCGCGCCCGCCAGGATCAGCAGCCCCGCGACCGCCGCGCACAGCACGCGGGAGTCGGCGGGCAGGCCCGGCCGGAACAGCAGGACCAGCGCCGCCAGGACCGCCGCCACGGCGGCCCCGGCCAGAAAGATCCGGGTCGCCTGCGGGCTCCAGTTGTGCAGCCGCCGCCCGGCGGTGTCGGCGATGCCGTCCACGAGGTCGTCCAGGCGGGCCTCGGGCAACGCCTCGGTGTGCGGCCGCAGATACAGCACCGCCCCGTCGGCGAGCCCGGCCTGCGCGAGCGTGCCCTCCTCGTCGAGCGGGGCGTCGCCGGCCTGCTGGAGGACCCAGCCGGCATGGTCGAGGCCGCTCTCCTCGGCCTCTTCGCCGACGTACCGCAACAAGGTCGGCAACAGGTCGGCGACGGGCACGTCGGACGGCACCGCCAGATCTATGGAGCGGGCCGGTGCGCGTACGGTGAGGCGGCACAGCTCTGCCACCGTGCTGTCGGTCATGGTGTGAACTCTCGTCTCCCGGTACGGGGTCGAACGGGGGTGGGCGCGCCGAGACGGTGCGACGGAGGCACGGGGCCTCGGAGGTCTCGGGGGCGGTGCGGAAAGAGCCGGCGACGGGCCGGTGCACATGGACATGTGAGATGTTGCGTGTGCAGACTACTGCCGCTGCCGGCCTGATTGTTCCGGGGACCTCTGTTTCCCCGGTACGCCGGTGACCGATCTCGGTGTGATTCTCCCGGACTGTTCACCGGCCTTTCACCGCAGAGTTGTGATCCGAGTGCGCCGAGTCGCGCATCTCGTGCGTGGATTCCCCGCACCGGTGAAAGAAGGCGCGGGAGCCATCGCTTATCGAACCGGAGGTTTCGTCCCTTGAGTGTCGTTCTGATTCGCCGGCCCGCGCGTAGACGGGGGCCGGAAATGCCCGAAGGGGAATTGACGCTCCAGGAGCCGCCGGTCCTCGCCGAGACCGTCCCCGACACCTCGGCCGTCTGGACCTACCTCCCGATGGCGATGATGTCGGTGTCGATGATGCTGATGTTCCTGCGGCCCGGCGGCTCCAACGGCGTCTTCATGTACATCGCCATGGGTATGATGCTGCTGGCTTCCGCGGCCATGCTGGTCGGGCAGTTCATGCGGACCGCCGGCGAACGCAAGCAGCGCCTGAAGGGCGAGCGCCGGGATTACCTGCGCTACCTGTCCCAGACCAGGCGGCGGGTGCGGCAGACCATCGTCGAGCAGCAGCGCGCCCTCGCCTGGCGGCATCCCGACCCGGCGGCGCTGCGCTCCATGGTGCGCACCACCCGGCTGTGGGAACGCCGCCCCGCAGACGAGGACTTCGGCGAGGTGCGCCTCGCCGTCGGCGAGCAGCAGCTCGCGCTCACCCTCACTCCCCTGTCCACCCACCCGGTGGAGGACCTGGAACCGCTGTGCGCGCACGCGCTGCGCCGGTTCATCCGCGCCTACTCCACCGTCCCCGAGCAGCCCATCGGCCTGTACCTGCGCTCCTCCGCACGCATCCTGCTGCGCGGTGACGAGGACGCCGTACGGGGACTGGCCCGCGCCGCCCTGTGCCAACTCGCCGTCTTCCACGCCCCCGAGGAGCTGTGGATCGCGGTGTGCACCAGCGACGAGCGCCGCTCGGAGTGGGAGTGGGCCAAGTGGCTCCCGCACGCCCTGCACCCGTACGAGGAGGACGGTGCCGGTCCGGTCCGCAGGATCACCGCCGACATCTCCGAACTCGACGACCTGCTGGGCGCGGAGTTCGCCGAACGCCCGGACTTCGACCCGGAGGCGACGCCCGGCCGCGACGAGCCGTACACCGTCGTCGTCGTCGACGGCGCCACCGTGCCCGAGGGGCACCGCTGGGACGGCCCCGGCTACCGCAACGCCGTCATCCTCGACCTGTCCGAGGCCCTGCGGTGGCGGCCCGGCCGGAACACCCTGCGGCTGACCGTCGAGGACGGCCAGGTCGGCCTCGTGCGCACCGACCGCAGCCGCAAGGAGCGCACCGCGGTGCTCGGCCGGGCCGACCTGCTGGGGTCCGTCGCCGCGGAGTCCCTCGCTCGGCTGCTGTCCTCCTCCCGGCTCAGCATGGGCGGCGACATCACGCAGCCCCTGGAGACGGACATCGAGCTGACCGCCCTGCTCGGCATACCCGACCTGCACCGGCACGACCCGAAGACCCTCTGGGACAAGCACACCGGCTCCGGTCGGCTGCGGGTGCCCGTGGCGGTCGGCGTGGACGGCCGGCCCGTGGAGCTGGACATCAAGGAGTCCGCGCAGGGCGGCATGGGCCCGCACGGGATGCTGATCGGCGCCACCGGATCCGGCAAGAGCGAACTGCTGCGCACCCTGGTGCTCGGCCTCGCGCTCACCAACTCCTCCGAGACCCTGAACTTCGTCCTCGTCGACTTCAAGGGCGGCGCGACCTTCCTCGGACTGGACGAACTGCCGCACACCTCGGCGGTCATCACCAACCTCGCGGACGAGGTCGCCCTGGTCGAGCGGATGCAGGACGCCCTCCACGGCGAACTGCTCCGCCGCCAGGAGCTGCTGAGGGCGGCGGGCAACTACACCTCGGCGCTGGAGTACGAGCGGGCCCGCGCCCAGGGGGCCGACCTCACCCCGCTGCCCAGCCTGTTCGTGGTCGTCGACGAGTTCAGCGAACTCCTCGCGGCGCACCGCGAGTTCATGGACCTCTTCGTGATGATCGGGCGGCTCGGCCGATCGCTCGGCGTCCACCTCCTCCTCGCCTCCCAGCGGTTGGACGAGGGCCGGATGCACCAACTGGAGAGCCACCTGTCCTACCGGGTGGGCCTGCGCACCTTCTCCGCCATGGAGAGCCGCGGCGTGCTCGGCGTCCCCGACGCCTACCAGCTCCCCTCCGAGCCGGGCAACGGCTATCTGAAGTCCGGAGTGGAGCAGTTGGTCCGCTTCCGCGCCGCCTACTCCTCCGGCGGCTACCGCCGGCGCACCGGAGCCGTCGTGCGGGCGCGGGTCGCCAGCCAGGTCGTGCCGTGGACGAGCGGCTGGGTGGTGCCGCGCACCGTCGCGCCGGAGCTGGAGCCCGCCGTACAGCCCGAGGCCGAGGAGCCGGAGGCGGAGGAGGCCCTGATCGACGTGGCGCTCGACCGGCTGCGCGACTCAGGGCCCCCGGCGCACCAGGTGTGGCTGCCACCCCTGGACTCGCCCTCCCCGCTGGACGAGCTGCTCGCCGGGCTCGTCACGGACCCCGAGCGCGGCCTGACCGCCGCGGACCGGACGGAGCGCGGCACTCTGCGCGTGCCGGTCGGCCTGGTGGACAAGCCGTTCGAGCAGCGCCGCGACCCGCTGGTCGTGGACCTGGCGGGCGCGGGCGGCCACGTCGCCATCGCCGGCGGCTCGCAGAGCGGCAAGTCGACGCTCGCCCGTACGCTGATCTGCTCCCTGGCTCTCACCCACACCCCGGCCGAAGTGCAGTTCTACTGCCTGGACTTCGGCGGCGGCGGGCTCGCGCAGCTCGCCGGGCTGCCGCACGTCGGCGGCGTCGCCGCGCGCCTGGACCCGGAGCGGGTCAACCGCACGGTGGCCGAGGTGATGACGGTCCTGGCCCGCCGCGAGCAGTTCTTCACCGACCACACCGTGGACTCCATGGCCTCCTACCGTCGCCGCCGGGCGGCGGGGGAGTTCCCCGACGAGCGGTTCGGGGACATCTTCATGGTCGTGGACGGCTGGTCCACGGTGCGCCAGGACTACGACGACCTCATCACCAAGTTCAACGAACTGGCCGCCCGCGGGCTCAACTACGGCATCCACCTCGTCGTGACCACCGCCCGCTGGGTCGAGCTGTCCGCCCAGGTCCGCGACCAGGCCGCGACCCGGCTGGAGCTGCGCATGGGCGACCCGATGGACTCCGAGGTCGACATGCGCAAGGCCCGCTCGGTCCCGCGCTCCGGCGGGCGCGGCCTCACCGCCGACAGCAAGCTGCACTTCCTCGCCGGGCTGCCCCGCATCGACGGCAGCAGCGACACCGAGGACCTGGGGGACGGCGTCGCCGACCTGGTCAGCCGGGTCGCCGCCCAGTGGCCGGGCCGGACCGCGCCCGCCGTGCGGATGCTGCCGCACCGCCTGTCGATCACCGAACTGCCCGCCGTCGAGGCGACCGAGGGCGGCGGGATGCGCATGGCCCTCGGCCTCGACCAGGACGCGCTGGAGCCGGTCTGGCACGACTTCAGCCGCACCCCGCACCTGGTCGCGGTGGGCGACACGGAGAGCGGCAAGACCAACCTGCTACGCAGCGTCGCGGCGGGGATCATCGCCCGGTACACCCCCGCCGAAGCGAAGATCATCGTGGTCGACTACCGCCGTGAGCTGGTGGAGGCCGTGCCCGACGAGTACCGCATCAGCCACGTCGTCTCGCTGGACAACCTGCGGGAGACCGTCGACGGCGCGGCCCGCGCGATACAGACCCGGCAGCCGGGCCCCGACATCGCGCCGGCCCGGATGCGGCAGTGCGACTGGTGGACCGGGCCCCGGCTGTTCGTCCTGGTGGACGACTACGACATGGTGGCGGGCAACTCGTTCCAGAGCCCCTTCGAGCCGCTCTTCGACCACCTCACGCTCGGCTTCGAGCTCGGCCTGCACATGGTCATCGCCCGCAGCGCCATGGGTGCGGGCCGCGGGCTCAACGAAGCGCTGCTGCGACGGCTGGACGAGGGGAACACCCCGGCGCTGCTGATGTCCTGCCCGCCCACCGAGGGATTCCTCTTCGGTAACGTGAAGCCGAGGAACCTGCCTCCGGGCCGCGCCTTCCACATCGCGCGCCGCAAGGCGAAGCTCGTGCAGACCGCCGTGGCGGACGGTACGGAGTGAGCAACCGGTGAGCGAGAGGGGTCCGACCCGCGGGTCGGACCCCTCTTCGTGTCGGCGGCCGTCCGGCGCGGGCCACGGGACGCGGACGCGTACGGGCCGGGCCCGGCGGTGTCGCCGGGCCCGGCCCGTACGGACGGCGGTCCGTGCCGGGGGAGCCCGGCGGGAAGCGGGACGCCCGGCGTGCCGACAGCAGCCGGAGCCGGGCGCCCGTACGCCGTCAGTTGCGCGGCTCCGGCTCCGCCGGGCGCCAGCCGCGGGCGCGCGCCCTGGGCAGCGTCATCGCCGCCCACACCACGGCGAGCAGACCTGCCCCGCCGCCCACCGCCAGCAGCGTCGCCCGGTCGGTGGCCCGGTCCGCGGCCGAGGTGTCGCGCATCCGCACCGTCTCCACGGGTGCCGGCGCCGCCTCCTGGGCCGCGAAGTCGGCCACGGCGGTGACGGCGGCGTACGGGTCGAGCTGCGGGACGTCCGCCGGGTAGGCCGACGACACCAGGCGGCGCGCCACCTCGTCGGCCGATGCGTCCGGGTGCGCGGCACGCACGACGGCCGCCGCGCCCGCGGTGTACGCGGCGGCCAACGAGGCCCCCGAGCCCAGGAAGTGGCCCGAGCCGCGCGGCCCCCCGGCCACCACGCCGACTCCCGGCGCGGCCAGGTCGACGCCCGTCGTCCGCAGGGCCCGCTCCGACCGCGCGCCCGAGGGCTGCATGTCCAGGACCGAGATGACGCCGGGCTCCGACGCGGGCCAGTACGGCCGGCTCGGCACCGGGTCCTCGGTGGCGGCGGGCGGGTCGGGGACGGCCGCGGCCACGACCACCGCTCCCGAGCGCACGGCGGCCTCGACCGCACGGGTCAGCTCCCCGCTCCGCCGCGGCAGTGCGACGGAGACCGTGATCACGTCGGCCTTCGCCTCCGTCGCGTCCTGCAGCGCCCGCGCGACCAGGGCGGCGTCCGGCCTGCCACGGTCGTCCGTACCGCGCAGCCCCAGCACGCGGGCCCCCGGTGCGACGCCCGCGAGGTCGGACGAGGATCCGCCCGCGCCCGCCACCAGGTGCGCGACGAACGTGCCGTGCCCGACGCAGTCCTCGCCGGCCCCGCCGTGAGCGGTCACCCGGCCCCTGAGGGCGGGCGCGTCCGCCGCCACGCCGGTGTCGATGACGGCGACCGTCACCCCCTCGCCCGTGCCGTGGTCGCGCAGCCGGCCGAGGTCCAGGCGCTGGCGGGACCAGTCCACCTGTTCCGCCGCGGTTCTGGACGCGGGCGTGCACGGTGAGCGCTGCGGGTCGTCGCCGAGCGCCGACGGCATGGCGGGAAGCTTCTGCTCCCCGTCCGCGCGCACCGAGGCCCCCGCCGGAACCGCCGCTGTCAGCAGCACCAGTCCGGCCGCCAGCCCCGCGCCGGCCGCACGTGCGGCCATGTGCGCCGGACGTGCGTCTCCGGATGCCCGAGCGGTAGCGCCCGCATGGTCCATCGAGTCCCGCTCCCTCACAGTCCGGCCCCCCTGCGCGTCGGTACGACGTCCTGCGGGACGAGGGTGCGCAGATCGTCCAGCGTGGGCGAGACCAGCGAACTGAGCCGCCCCGCCTGCCGCGTGATCATCGTCTCCACGACCTGGCGGGCCAACCGCGCGTTGCCGAACGTCCGGTCCCGCGGCAGCGCGTCGAAGTACTCCTCCAGCAGCGGACCGGTGCCCGGCCCGCACTCGTAGCCCATCGAGGCGGCATGGGTGCGGACGATGGTGACCAGCTCCTGGGACGAGTAGTCGGAGAAGGCGACGCGTCGCGAGAACCGCGACGACAGACCGGGGTTGGAGGCGAGGAACCGTTCCATCTCCTCGGTGTACCCGGCGACGATGACCACCACGTCGTCGCGGTGGTCCTCCATCAGCTTCAGCAGGGTGTCCACGGCCTCCTGGCCGAAGTCGGCCCCGCCGCCCGCCGGGGTGAGCGTGTACGCCTCGTCGATGAACAGCACACCGCCGCGCGCCCGTTCGAAGACCTCCTTGGTCAACTGGGCGGTGTGGCCGATGTACCGGCCGACCAGGTCGGCCCGCGCCACCTCGACCAACTGCCCGCTGGTCAGGATGCCCAACTGGGTCAGGATCTCTCCGTACAACCGGGCCACCGTGGTCTTGCCGGTACCGGGCGGGCCGGTGAAGACCAGATGGTGACTGATCGAGGGCACCGGCAGCCCGGCGGCCGCCCGGTGCCGGGCCGTCGTGATCAGGTTCACCAGGTCGGTGACGTCCCGCTTGACCTCCGCCAGCCCCACCATGTCCGCGAGGCCGGCCAGCGGGTCCTGGACCGGGTCATCGGCCGACGGCACGGCGGCGTCGGACACGTCCTGCGGGAGCAGGAGGCGCAGATCACGCTCGCCGATGTCCGCCTGCGAGGCGAGCCGCACCGCCTGCCGGTCCACCATCTCCTCGAACACCCCGCGCGCGGCACGGCCGTTGCCGAACCCCGCGTCGCGCGGCATCCGATCGAAGTGAGCCGCCAGCGCCTCGGCGGCGCCCTCGCCCAGCTCGTACTGGTGCCGGGTGCACATGTTCTCCATGATTGCCACGAGTTCGGGGACCGAGTAGTTCTCGAACTCCACGGTCCGCGAGAACCGGGACGCCAGACCGGGGTTGGAGGCCAGGAACGACTCCATCTCCCGCGAGTAGCCCGCCACGATGACCACCACGTCGTCGCGGTGGTCCTCCATCAGCTTCAGCAGCGTGTCCACGGCCTCCCGGCCGAAGTCCGCCCCGCCGCTCCCGCTGTCCGCGGTCAGCGTGTACGCCTCGTCGACGAACAGCACCCCGCCCAGGGCGCGGTTGAACGTCTCCGTCGTCTTGATCGCCGTACCGCCCACGATCTGCGCCACCAGGTCCGCGCGGGACACCTCGACCAGATGGCCGCTGCGCAGCGAGCCCAGCTCCGCCAGGATCGAGCCGTAGAGCCGCGCGACGGTCGTCTTGCCGGTGCCGGGCGGACCCGTGAACACCAGATGGCGGCTCATCGGCGGCGCGGACATCCCCAACTGCTCGCGCTTTTGGGCAAGTTGGGTGAGGTTCACCAGGGTGCGCACCTGCTGCTTGACGTTCTCCAGGCCGATCAGCTCGTTGAGCGCGCTCAACGGGCCGCCCTCGCGGGTGAGCGGGGAGTCCTCGGCGCTGCCGGACCCCGCCGGGTCGGTGTTCTCCGCCGCGCCGGTGCCCCACGCGTCCCGCTTGCCGTTGTCCACGCTGGTCAGCCCCTCCACGGCCAGCCGCTCACCGGGGGCCGACTGCACCAGTCCGCCGCCCGCGTTCTCGCGCGCCGTGCAGTTCACCAGCGAGACCGGGGCCGTCGTCTCCACCCGGAAGCCGTCCTTCTCGCCGCTGGTCACCTCGCAGGCGCTCAGCGAGCCGTGGCTGCCCTCCCGGAACGCGAACCCGTGCCCCTTCGGGGCGTGCACGGTGAGCCGGCTCGCGGTCACCTCGCCGCCGCCGTCGACCGCCACGCCGTCCTCGGCGGGCGTCTCGACGCGGAAGTCCCGCACGGTCACGTTGCCGCCGTCCTCGACGAGGAGCCCGTTGCCCCCGCTGCCGGAGACGCCGCCGCCCGCCAGGTACAGCGTGCTGCCCGAGCTCGCCCGCACCCCGGCGCCCTGCGGACGGACCACCTCGCAGTCCTCCACCCGGCCCCGCGCGTCCTTCGACGCCGCGATGCCGTCGCCGGCCGGCTCCACCAGCCGCGCCCGGCGCAGGAGCGGATTGGCGCCGCTTCGCACCAGGACGGCGGGGGACCCGCCGATCACCTCCAGCCGGTCCAGCTCCGCCGCCGAGTCCTCCTCCAGCAGCAGACCGGCCTCGTCGCAGTCCCGCACGGTCAGCCCGGTCAGGGCCGGCGAAGCCGCGCCGTTCACCTTGAGCGCGGCGCCCTGGGCGGTGTCCACCCAGCAGTCCTCGAACATGCCGCGCGCCCGGTCGGTCACCAGCAGCCCGCTGCCCCGTGTGCGCGAGGTGCGGCAGCGGCGGAGCACCGGGTCGGTGCCCTGCGCCAGCACGATGCCGGATGCGGACGTGCCGGTGACCCGTACGTCTTCCAGCGTGGTGCGGCCCGCGCTCGTGATGTGGACGCCGGTGCTGGTGTCGTGCACCACCGAGCGCACGACGCGGGTCGTGCAGCGTTCCTCCAGCGCGATCGAGGGCTTGTCGGTGGAGGAGATGTCGCAGTCCTCGACGGAGCCGGCCGCGTCGCCGTTGGCGAGCACGCCGTTGCCTCGGGCGTCGCGGACGGTGCAGCCGCGGATCGTGGCGTCCCCCTGCTCGGCCAGGACGATGCCGCTGGTCGCCAGGTGCTCCACGGAGCAGGACTCCACCGAACTGCCGGCCGCCGAGGTGATCACGATCCCGGCGCCCTGGGGGTTGCTCACCCGGCAGTCGCGCAGCGCCAGCGAGCCGGTGCCGCCGGCCAGCAGCGCGGTCCACGAGGAACCGCTGATCTCGCAGCCGTCCAGCGCCGCCTGGCCGCGCCGCACGTCCACGACCGGCTGGTCGGGGTCGGTGCCGCGCAGCGTCAGCTCGGAGAGCATCACGGCGTCGGCGCGCAGCGACAGCGCGCTGCCCGAGCGCGGCCGGATCTCCACGGTGCCCCGTCCCTCGGCCGCCGTGAGCGTGACCCGTGTGTGGATCACCAGGCTCTCGACGTACGTCCCCGGACGGATGCTGACGACGGCCCCGATGCGCGCCGCCGCCAGCGCCTCCCCGATCGTCCGGAAGCGGTCGGAACCTGTCGGACCGACCGTCAGTACCTGCCGAGACACGCGTGAACCTCCTCGCCTGGGCGGCGCCATCCGATGCGCCCGCCGCTTCCGGGAGCACCCGGAACCACGATCATGCCAGTACGTCGCTCTGTTGTTCGCGCGTGCTCCCGCCGAGGACGCCGGTCGGCGCCGGTCAGACGAAGCTCCACTTCTGGTTGTCCGCGCCCGTGCACGTCCACAGCCGCAGCTCGATGCGGAAGCTGGTGTGCTGGTTCACGTCGACGCACTTGCCGACGACGGTGTTCACCAGGTCGTGGGCCTCGTTGAGCACGAACTTCTGGGCGGCGTTGTCGCTGCAGTGGGCGAGCTGGATGGGGGTGCCGTCGTTGAAGTTCGCGTTGACCACGTCGAGGCACTTCCCGGCGATCCGCAGCGTACCGTCCGAAGCGAACTGCCAGCTCTGGGCGTTGGTGCCGTTGCAGTCCCAGACCTCCAGCGGCATACCGTCGTTGAACATGCTGTGGGGCACGTTCAGGCAGCGGCCCGAGAGATGGTTGCGGATGACCACCGGGTTGCCCAGCGTCACCCCGGACGCGGGCGCCGCCTGGCCGCCCCCGCCCGCCGGCTTCGACTTGGCCTGCGACCTCGGCTTGGCCGGTGCCGCGCTCGTGCCGCCGGCCTTGTCCGCGGGGGCGGCGGCGGTGGGGGATTTGCCGGCCTGGGCGGGCGCGCTCTTGGCCGGAGCACCGGACGGGGAGGCGCCGACCGAGGGGGTGGCGCCCTTCGGCCCGCCGCCCCCGGACTTCTCGGGCTCCGCGACCCCGAACTCGCCCGGCCTGCCCTGCTCGTCACCGCCCAGCACGGTCCCGGCGGCGTTGGCCGTCCGCGGCCGTTCGTCGTCGTCCCCGCCGAGTACCAGGAACGGCACCGACAGCAGAAGCGTTCCGGCGACCGCCGCTCCGGCCAGCGCCGCCTTGCCGGGCCGGCCCACCGCCGCGGTCTTCGGCGACTCGTCGCCGGCCGCCGTCGACGTCAGGTTCCGTACGAAGGCGGGCAGCCGGCTCTGCGACACCGTGACCGCGGCGTCGCCCTCGGCGCGGGTTCCGCCGTCGGGTATGGACGCGTCGTCCGCGCCGGCAGTTCCGGTGTCCGGGGCGTCCTGGGCGCGGAGGGCCGCTGCGCCGCCTCCGGCCTCCGCGCCGCTCTCGGCACCGGGAGCTGCCGAGGCGTCCTCGCCGACGGGCCCGCTCCCGGAGCCCGCCACGCCTTCGGACTTCTCGGCGGCCTTCGCGACGGCCGGCGTCGCGGCGTCGGCGGTACTCGCGGTCGCCGTCACGGCGGCCCCGGCGCGGCTCTCCTCGCCGCCCGTCCGGGTCGCGGCCGTGGAGGTGGCGGTGGAGTCCTCACCGGCCGGAGGCACGGCGGGGGCAGGGGTCGAACGCGTCACGGGGTCCTCACCGAGGTAGGGGGCCAGGGGGCCGATACTGAACCTTCGGGCAGCGGAGCGGAGATGCCGGATTCGTGGGCACCGGTCTCGCGCGCGCCCTCGTCCTCGCCGGGCACGGGGTCCGGCAGGCTCTCCGCCGGTACGGCCAGGGGCGCGGAGGCCAGGGCGTTGACCAGCAGCAGCGCGCGTGATTCTCGCACATCCCGCGCCAACTCCGCTGCGGACAGGGTGTCATGGATCAATGACGCGGGCGTGAACTGATGTGTGGGATCGGTGAAGACCAGGATGACGGGGCGGCCGTCCGCTCCGGCTGCCGTCAGCGGCCGTCCGTCGAGACCGCGCACCACGCTGACCTCCGCGGCGGCCAGGGCCGCCAACGCCTCGTCGACGGAGCCGTATCCCGTCGCCGCCCGCTGCGCCGCCGCGTCCACCGGATCGGTGGGCTCCGGCCACCCGAGCACCGAAGGGGACGGCCGGTAGAGGGGGTTGGCCCGGTACGCGACGATGTCCCCGTCCTCGTCGGAGCGCCACTCGCCGACCACCGCCCACTCCGGCGGCGGCCGGTCCTGCGGCCACTGCGGATCGACGGCGCCCAACCAGTGGTCCGGAGCATCCCGCGCCGCGGCGCGCACCGCGTCGGGTATGACGGGGGGCGCCTCCTCCGCCGGCGGCTCTCCGCCGGCCGTGGTCCCGGAGGGCGCGACGGCGTCGCTCCCCGCATCCGCTTGTCGTTCTGCGGACCGCATCCTGCACCTGCCTTCGGGGGTCGTCCACGGGCGGCGAGCGCCGCAACCTGTCCGTGGAAGGCAACAGGATGCCATGTCGGCGGAGCCTTCGAACGCTCCCGGAGCGCGATGTATCTGAACATGTCGGTGTCGTGGGGTGTATCGCGAAGCCGCTCGCGCGGGCCTCGTTCCGTACAGGTTCGGGAGCGGGCGGAATGCCAAGCTTCGGTGGGAGGCGAAGAAGTGGCGGAAGCCGTAGACGACCATGCCTTCAGGGATCTCGACGAGGCCGGCCTTCTTCATGCGCTGCCACTGGTTCCCGATCCAGTAGTTGAGCATCGGCTTGGTCAGGTCTCGCGGGCTGCGGAGCGGGTAGCCGTCGATGGTGCCGTACGTGTCCGCGTACCACTCGATGGAGTGCTTGACCCGTGCCGGGAGCGGGACGTCGCGGTGATCGCCGACCTTGCGGCGCTTGAGGGGGACGTAGGCCTTCGTGGGCTGGTTGACCTGCTCGGTGATCCGGTACACGTCGTCGGCCACGATGTTGTTGATGTTGACGGCCAGCGCTTCCCCGTTGCGCATGCCGCAGCCGCTCATGAGGTCGGCGACGAGGCGGAACACGTCGTCGGCGGCGGTGCGTATGCCGTGGAGCTGGGTGGGGGAGGGGATGACGGCGCGCGTGGGGTCGTACTGCGGGGGCTCGACGCCGTCGAGCGGGTTGTCGTCGTAGAGGCCGAGCCGGTGGGCGTCCAGCAGGATCGACTTGAGTTTGTCGAATGCGTTGGACCGGGTGGCCGGGCCGATGCCGTCGCGCTCCATGGTCTGGATGAAGGCTTCGACGACCTTGTGGTCGAAGGTGCCCATCCGGCGGCTCTGGAAAGCAGGGTAGAGGTGGTGGACGAGCAGTGAGTCGAGGTGTCGCATGGAGCTGGGGCCGAGGTCGCGCTGGCTGGCCTTCCACTCGGTGGCGTACTGCTCGAACCGCATCGGGCTGTACTTCTGGATGCGCTCGGCTTTGTACTGGTCAGGTGGGCTGCTCTTCCGGTCCTGGTAGACCTTGGCGAGGCGGGCCTTGGCCTTTTCCTGGGTGGAGAATCCGGATTCCTCGGCCTGTCGGCCGGCCGCGTTGCGGTAGCGGATCTTGTAATCGTGCGGGCACCTCGGCCATCGGCTCTCGGGGTGCCCGCACTCCTTGAAGGAACTTCCCATGCCGCGGACGAGGCCGGTGGCCACGTTCGTCGACTCCCGGGCGTCTTGCTGACCTTTTACTGACCCCGGATGGTCGATCAAGCCCCTGAGCTGGGGTGAAACGGAAAGCCGCTGCCTTGTTCTGGAACTGGATCGGACGGTCCCAGGAGGAGATCGTCCAGGCCCGCGAGGACTGGATGGAGGGGAAGCGGTTCGGCGAGGTCAAGGGCTACGACGGGGCTCGGCTGCCTGCCCCCGCATCGCCGCCGGTACCGCTGAAGCCGCGTGGAAGGCTCCGCTGACCCGCGGGTCCTGCACGGCGCGCGGAGCCCGTGCCGCCGGGGTCGTGAGGACGGGTGAGGCGCGGTCATGACCCCGGCGGGTTCCTGTCATCACCACGCCACCCGGACGCCCCCTAATCCCTGACCTTGAGGAAGCGCATCCGGGTTGCGCCGTTGCTGTCGGTGCCGCCGGCCTCGGCGTTGGAGATCTTGCCGCCGGTGAGGACGAACATCAGGTGCAGGCGGACTGTCCGAGGGCCGGAGGCGACCGTGTACTCGGTCATGATGTGGGTGGTTCCGCCCTGCTGCTCCTGCCTCTCCGCGTTGATCGCCGCGATCTGGGTGAAACTCGTCAGGAGGGTGTCGGTGGTTTCGTCCCGGAGCCAGCCGATGATGTAGCCGCTGCCGCCGGTGGCGGAACCGAGCGCGTACCGCACGTCGCTGTCGATGTGGTAGACGCCGGCTTCCGGGAGCACGAGGTCGGACTCGGGGATCGGCACGTCGGTACCGGCCCGTGCCAGGAGGTTGGCGTGCTGCCGCTCGGCGTTGAGGAACGCGCTCACCGGGGTGAGGCGGGCGCCGACCTGCCACCGTTCGGGGCAGCCGGGCGTTCCGGTGACGTCGATGTCCACCGACCGGTGCGTGCTGGTGTTGCCGCCGGGAGCGATACCCGTGACGTCGATCCGCGGCACGAGCAGCCCACCGGTCGTGCGCCGTGCGGCATTGCACGGGGACGGGTCCAGAGCGGGCGTGTCGGGTGCGTAGAGACACCCGTCACTGCCGCGGGTGACGGCGTTGCCCCGGTCGGTGGAGATGCACGGAGGGCGGGTGGTGGCGCAACCGTCCTGGCAGGAGGAGACGGGGACGACGGGCGGGACCGGGGCGTAGGGGCGGGACGAGCCGTCGAGGGTGTCGGTCGTGCAGGTGATCGCGCCGTCGCAGTCCCGGCAGGTCGTACGCAGGAACGGCCTGCCGCAGCCCGGAGCGGACGCCTGGACGGTGAGGACGAAGCTGTCGACGGTCCACTGTTTGGGGCCGACTCGGCAGGCGTCGTCGTTGCCCGTCTCCAGGTTGAGCTCGACGACGACCTTTCCCGCGAGGACGTCCGCGAGGGGCACGGTGGTCGGCGGGATGACGCCGTTGTCGTCACCGCCCGCCGACAGGTCGGGTGGGCCCAGGAGGTCGGTGCGGATCGAGGTCGTGCCGTTCCACAGCGCGAAGCGTCCGTAGAGCCGGCATGCCGTTGCCGGGCCGTCGTTGTGCACACGCACCGAGGCGCTGATCGTGACGGTGGTGGGGTTGCCGCGCACGGACTCGGGGTCGATGTGCACGACTCCGGCCAGCCACGTGTGCTGCCCGTTGTGCGTCCCGTCGTCGGCGGGGAACGTGCCCCTGCCGCTGTTCAGGATGGTCTGGGCGACGACAGGGTCCAGAGCGGCGTGGGTGTTGGCGATGGTGTAGTACGGCGTCGGGTCGGTGCTCCTCGCGGTCGCCGCCACCCGGTAGGGAGCGGAGTCGCGCAGCGGGGTCGTCTCGCAGCGCTCGGAACGCTGGGAACAGGAACACGGAGTGGGCGGGCAACCCGGCTTGGAAGGCTGACAGTCGCCGATGACGATCGGTGACCGCTCGCAGCCGCATGTGCTCATGGGTCAACTCCTTCTGGGGGGTGCAGCGATGGCAGTGGCGGTGCGCCACGGCCCATGGCCGTTCGAGCGCGAGGGCAGCACGTCGACCCGGCGCCGAAACGGGGGGAAGGCGAGAGGGCGGGGGGCGAGGGATCCCGACGGGCCTGAAGGCGGCTCTCGATCGGGGAGGGAAGGGGCCGTGCGGCGGCTGTTCGCCGGGCCGTGGCCGACATGGCGTCGATCGTCATCCGGCCAGGTGGTCCCTCAGCCGGTCATGTCCCTGGAGTGACGTACAGAAGCGGCCCGGCCGGACTCTGCGGCGTTCTGCTGCTGGTGCTGGACGAGCCGCGCCGGGCGGATGAGCGGAGAAATACCTGAGGCACCGTCATGTGAAGCGCCGATACCCTTCTCAAGGTACTAGCCTGTGATCCGCCGAGCGCTACCCCGTAAGGGTGAATGAAGTCTCCGGCCGGGGCGCGAAGTTCTCAGCCCTCAGTTCCTACGGCCCGTCAGGGGGGAATGGAGGACGGCTCCTGCGCCGGGAGCACACCACCCGCGGCTGTGATCGTTCCGCCTCGCCCCGGGCCGACGACGCGGTCCGTCCGTCGCGGCGACCCGCCCCTGCCCCTCACCGCAGGTCCGGCGGCACGCTCATGGCCAGGAGTGCGGTGTCGTCGTCGAGTCCCTCACCGAACGAGTCCAGCAGTGCGGTGAGTGCCCCGACGACTCCGTTTGCCGAGGTGGGCGCGAGGGACCGCGCGAGGTCCAGGAGTGCTTCGTCGCCGTAGCGGTCACCCGCGTTCCCGGTACGGGCCTCGGTCAGTCCGTCGGTGTAGAGCAGCAGGGTGTCACCGGGGCGCAGGTCCAGGGTGGCGGTGGTGAACCGCGCGTCCGGTACGACCCCGACCAGTTGGCCGCCCGGAGTGTGCACGTAGTCGGCGCTGCCGTCGGCGCGGAGCAGCACGGCGGGTGGGTGGCCACCGCCGGCCAGGACGACGTGGAATCCGGTGCCGTCCTCCTCGGGGGTGAGCAGGCCGAAGATCACGGTGCAGAAGTGCGGTTCGTCCTCCTGGACCTGATGGTTGAGCGCGGTGTTGAGGTTGGCGAGAACCCTGACCGGCACGGAATCGGAGACCGCGGCGGCTCGCAGGGTGTAGCGCGCCAGCGACGTCACCACCGCGGCGTCCGCGCCCTTGCCGCGCACGTCCCCCATGAAGAACCCCCGGTCTCCGGCGGCGAGCGGGAACAGATCGTAGAAGTCCCCGCCCACCTCGTCGGAGGACGCGACGTGGTAGTGCGCGGCGACCTCCATGCCCGGCACGGGTTCGATGGCCGGCGGGACGAGGGTGCGCTGCAGGGTGGTGGCGAGGCGTTGCAGGCGTTCGCGGTCGTGTTCGGCATCCTGCCGGGCCCGCAGGAGTTCACGCTCGTAGGCACGCCGGTCACGGGCGTCGAGGAGGGTGGTGCGAATCAGCAGGGGTTCGCCGTCCTCGCCCCGCTTGATGGTGGACGTGACCAGGACGGGCAGCCGGGTGCCGTCCGCGGCCTTGAGTTCCAGGGCGACGCCGTTGACCTCGCCCTGCATCCGCAGCAGGGGTGCGAAGTGCGTCTCGTGGTACAGCCTGCCGCCGATGGTCAGCAGGTCGGAGAAGTGCCTGTGGCCCACCAGCTCCTCACGACGGCGGCCGAGCCATCTGAGGAGCGTTCCGTTGACCTTGGCGATCCGCCCGTCCATCAGCGTGGAGAGGTAGCCGCACGGCGCGTTCTCGTACAGGTCCTCCGCGCTGTCCTCCAGCAGGGCGGAGGGCACCGGGGGTTCCTGGCCACGGTCCTCCGCGGACCACGATCCGTCGGTCCCCTCGCCGCCCGGACGCACGGTCACGGTCCCTGCACGAAGGCGATGATCGCCTCGGCGGTCTCCCCGGGGGCGCTCAGCTGGGGGCAGTGGCCCGTCGAGTCCAGGGTGACCAGCTTGCTGCCGGGGATCTGCGCGTGGACGAAGGCGCCCACCTCGCGCGGGGCGATCGTGTCGCGCGCGCTCTCGGCGATGAGCGTCGGAACGGTCACCTCGGGGAGATCCGCCCGGTTGTCGGACAGGAAGGTGGCCCGTGCGAAGACGCGGGCCATCTCGGGGTCCGTTCGGCAGAAGCTGTTGGTCAGCTCCTCTCCCAGTTCGGGGCGCTCCGGGTTTCCCATGATCACCGGCGCCATGGTCGCCGACCAGCCCAAATAGTTGCTGTCCAGCGACTCGAGCAGTTCGTCGATGTCCTGCTCGCTGAAGCCGCCCCGGTAGTCGCCGTCGTCGATGTACGACGGCGAGGGGGTGAGGAGGACCAGTTTCTCGAAGAGGGCCGGTTCCCGCACGGCGGCGAGCACACCGATCATGGAGCTGACGGAATGCCCGACGAAGGTCACGGGTCCGAGGCCGAGCTCGTGGCAGATATCGATGACGTCCCGCGCATAGGCGTCCAGGGTGGAGTACCGCTCGGCGCTCCACCCCGATGTGTCGGAACGCCCCGCCCCCACGTGGTCGAAGAGGACCACCCGGAAGTGCTCCTCCAGCACGGGTGCGACGAGACGCCAGAGATTCTGATCGCAGCCGAACCCGTGGGCGAGCATCACCACCGGGGCGTTCTCGCGGCCCGTCACCCGTACCCGGTTTCTCCTGCACACGTCCACACGGACATGGTGGCACCCTTTGCCCTTGACGGCCCGGTCTGCCGGGCGGCCGCCACCCATCGGTACGGTCCCGATTCCGGTGGTCGGCACCTACGTCCGAGAGGGGCCCCTCCGGCCCGGGGGGTCGGTGGGGGCGGCCCACGCCCGTCTGCCGTCGAGGCGTCCACCCGTGTGGCAGGGGAGTGTGCCGCGTACGACGTCGCGCGTCCCGTTCACGCCGTCGTCTCGGGCTGCTCCGGGGCGATGTCGGCGATCAGGCCCTCGACGAGGGTTTTGATCTGGTCGCGGATCGGGCGGACGGCTTCGAGGCCCTGCCCGGCCGGGTCCTCGAGCTGCCAGTCGAGGTAGAGCTTGCCGGGGAAGACGGGGCAGGTGTCGCCGCAGCCCATGGTGACGCAGACGTCCGACTCCTTCACCGCGTCGACGGTGAGGATCTTCGGCGTCCGGGCGGAGATGTCGATGCCCACCTCGGCCATGGCCTCGACGGCGGCCGGGTTGACCCGTGCGCCGGGGTCGGAGCCCGCGGAGCGGACCTCGACGCGGTCGCCGGCCAGGTGGGTCAGCCAGGCTGCGGCCATCTGGGAGCGTCCGGCGTTGTGGACGCACACGAACAGGACGGACGGCTTGTCGGCCATGGTGATCGTTCTCTCTCGTCGCATGGCGGAATCCGGCCCGCCCATCACTTCAGCCCCCACTGGTATCAGCAGGCGGTGATGTGACAGTATCAGTGCATGCTGACTTCAGTCGATCCTGACGTGATCCGGGTGCTGGGCGATCCGCTCCGCCTGAAGATCGTGACCCTGCTGGCGCGCGAGACGCTCTGCACGACGCACCTGGTCGAGGAGACCGGAGCCAGGCAGACCAACCTGTCCAACCACCTGAAGGTGCTGCGTGAGGCCGGGCTGGTGGAGACCGAGCCGTGCGGCCGCTTCACCTACTACAAGCTCAAGCCCGAGGTCCTGGCCGGGCTGTCCGAGCGGTTCGCCGCGCTGGCCGAGACCGCCCGCACCGCGTCCGAGAACAGGAGGGCCTGCCCGTGACCTCCACCGAGCCCACCATCGCCCCCGCTCCGGCCGATGGCGAGGACGACTCGATCGTCAGGAAGCTCTCCACCCTCGACCGCTACCTCGCGGTGTGGATCCTGCTCGCCATGGCCGTCGGCCTGGGCCTCGGCCGCCTCGTTCCCGGTATGAACGACGCACTCGCGAAGATCGAGATCGGCGGGATCTCCCTGCCGATCGCCCTCGGACTCCTCGTGATGATGTACCCGGTCCTGGCGAAGGTCCGCTACGACCGGCTCGACCGCGTGACCGGCGACCGCAAACTGCTGGTCTCCTCTCTGGTCATCAACTGGATCGTCGGCCCGGCGGTCATGTTCGCCCTGGCGTGGATCTTCCTGCCGGACCTGCCCGAGTACCGTACCGGCCTGATCATCGTCGGCCTCGCCCGCTGCATCGCCATGGTCATCATCTGGAACGACCTCGCCTGCGGCGACCGGGAGGCCGCGGCCGTCCTCGTCGCACTGAACTCGGTCTTCCAGGTACTCGCCTTCGGCCTGCTGGGCTGGTTCTACCTCGACCTGCTGCCCCGCTGGATGAACCTCGGCGACGGCCAGGGCCTGGACGTCTCCGTCCGGCACATCGCACTGAACGTCATCCTCTTCCTCGGCATCCCGCTCCTGGCCGGCTTCCTCACCCGCCGCATCGGCGAACGGAAGATGGGCCGCGACCGCTACGAGGCGACGTTCCTGCCGAGGATCGGCCCCTGGGCGCTGTACGGGCTGCTGTTCACGATCGTCATCCTCTTCGCCCTCCAGGGCGGGACCATCACCTCGCAGCCGCTCGACGTCGTGCGGATCGCACTGCCCCTGCTCGTCTACTTCGCGATCATGTTCTTCGGTGCCTTCCTGCTCGGCAAAGGCATCGGCCTCGCCTACGACCGCACCACGACACTGGCGTTCACCGCGGCGGGCAACAACTTCGAGCTGGCCATCGCGGTCGCCATCGCCACCTTCGGAGTCACCTCCGGCCAGGCCCTGTCCGGCGTTGTCGGACCCCTCATCGAAGTCCCGGTGCTCATCGGTCTGGTCTACGTCGCGCTCGCCTGGCGGAGGAAGTTCGCCGCCGACGCGGTGTCGACGGCTCCGTGACGAACCGCTTCGACGTGGTGCGGATCGGCACCGGCCGCCCCGCCCGCGGAGCCGCCCGTGCGATCCCACCGCAGGGTTGACGGTCAGGTGACGGCGGGGCTGCGGCGCTCGATGAGGACGACGTCGCGCCAGATGCCGTGATGGCGTCCGATCCGCTCGCGGGTGCCGATGACACGGAAGCCGGCCCGCCGGTGAACGGCGAGGCTGGCGGTGTTCTCGGGGAAGACCCCGGACTGGATGGTCCAGATCCCGGCCCGCTCGGTGGAGTCGACCAGAGCCTCCAGCAAGGTGGAGGCGACGCCGCGACCGCGCGCGGAGGGGTGGACGTAGACGGAGTGCTCGACCACGCCCGCGTACGCGCACCGGTCCGAGACCGCGCTCGCCGCGACCCACCCCAGCACCGCCCCGCTGCCGTCGACCGCGGCGAAGCGGTGGTCGGGCAGCTTCGCGGCGTCGAACGCCTCCCACGACGGCGGGCTGGTCTCGAAGGTGGCGTCGCCCTCGTCGATGCCGGCCTGGTAGATCGCCAGCACCTGCTCGGCGTGGTCCGCCGTCAGCGGTACGACGACCGCGCTCCGCGCCCCGCTCACCGCTTCCCCCCTTCCACGCGTCCGGTCGTCATGCCGTGGACGGCATGGCGAGCAGCCGGCCCATCGCCGTCAGCACCGACGGCTCGACCCGGTAGTACACCCAGGTGCCGCGCCGTTCGGAGGTCAGGAGCCCGGCCTCCTTCAGCTTCTTCAGGTGATGGGACACGGTGGGCTGGGAGACGCCGACGTCGGAGATGTCGCACACGCACGCCTCCCCGCCCTCGTGCGAGGCCACGGCGGAGAACAGCCGCAGCCGCACGGGGTCGCCGAGAGCCTTGAACATCCGCGAGGCCGTATCGGCCTCCTCGGCGGTCATCGGGCGCTCGGTCAGCGGGGGGCAGCACGGCGCCACACCCCGGCCGTCGGGTCCGAGCGTGGGTGACACCTTCGCATTCGACATACGTCTATGTTGACACACGTCGAAGCAGTGCGCGGGAGCCGTCACCTGCGCCCGAGGCGGGCAGGCGGCCGACAAGTGGTCCGCTCCGTGCTCCGGCCCACCCCGCGCGGTGCGCGCGACGACTCGGCGGCTGCGTCGGGAAGGCTCCTCGCACCCGCCGGGGAATCCTGATCGAGCTCTGTTCAACGCTCTCCCCGCTGGCTACGTTACCTCCAGTAACAGATGCGGGCCCGTGTCCGACGCCGCGCCGCCCACCCCTGCCTCTGGAGTCCACCATGACGCGTTCCCCCGCTCGTCCCTCCCGCCGCCGGCACCCCTTCGGCGTGGCCGTCCTGGCCGCCGTCGGGCTGACCGCAGGTGCGTTGCCCGTCGCCTCCGGTTCGGCCGGCGCGAGCGAGATCCCGCAGCAGACACGGGAGCAGGCTCGGGCCACCTCCTCGGAGGGGCTCAGGGAGGTGTTCTTCGTCGGCAACAACTGGGAGGGCACCGCCGACGTCATCAACTCCCGTGGCGACTACGCCAAGATCGGCCGGATCGACATGATCCCCGACAAGAAGGAGCGCCTGAGGGAGATCTACCTCAACCCCGTCAAGCTCGCCTTCTTCCTCGGCATCCGGCTCGGCCCCGGCGAGGGGCATGACCAGTACGTCGACGACATGTACACCACGAGGGACGGCAAAGCCGTGATCGCGTCGCGGCCGAGCTTCGCCGACGTGGTCTCCATCGACGTGGAGACCGGCAGGATCAACTCGCGTTTCCCGGTGTCCGGCTTCCGCTCCGACCACATGGCCGTCTCACCCGACGGCACCCGGGTCGCCGTCTCTTCCTCCACCTCCAACACCGTGCACGTCCTCGACATGGCGACGGGCAAGGAGGCGGGCAACTTCAAGGCGGGCGACAAGCCGCACGAGAACGTGTACACCGACGGCGGCAAGTACCTCTGGAACATGGCCATCGGCGAGGTCAACACCGATATGGACGCGCCCTGGCAGGACTTCACCAAGGGCGACCGCCGCATCACCGTCGCCGACGCGAAGACCTTCCGGATCAAGAAGATCATCGATATGCGCGAGCGGCTCGACGCCTTCGGCCGCAAGGACCTCTCCGACGCGCTGCGCCCGGTCGCCTTCACGCCCGACGAGTCGAAGATGTACTTCCAGGTCTCCTTCTTCAACGGCTTCATCGAGTACGACGTGCACAACGACAAGATCACCCGAGTGAAGACGCTGCCGAAGAACCCGGACACCAGCGACGACCGCACCACCTACGTCAACGACTCCCGGCATCACGGCATGTCCATGAACCCTCGGGGGGACAAGCTCTGCATCGCCGGCACCATGGACGACTACGTCACCGTCGTGGACCGCGAGACGCTTCAGGAAGGCCCGCTCGTCACCGCGTCCAAGCCGTACTGGGCCACCGTCAGCGGAGACGGCAAGCACTGCGTGGTGTCCGAGAGCGGCACCGACCAGGTGACGGCCATCGACTTCTCCACCGGCGAGAAGGTCGCCTCCATCCCTGTCGGCGACCATCCGCAGCGGGTCCGCATCGGCCACGTCCCCACCGGCTGGACCGGTCCCGCCGCCGGCTGAGACCCTTCGGCATCCGCGCCTCGTATCCGCGCGTGGCCGGGACGGATGACTCGCGGGCCGCTGCGGCGGCCCGCGAGTCAGGTGGTGAGCCGGGCCCTTCGTCAGCGCGCTCAGCGGCCGGCAGATCGGACGGGCCACCGTCTCCATGGGGGCCAGCACGTGGCACGTGGCCAACGCCACCGGGCGCGCGGTACGCCTGGCCTACGGCCCGCAGGGCACCCGGCGGAGCAACGGCCGTTACCTGCGGCCCCTGTTCGCCGACGCACGGGGGCGCCGACGGGCCTGGGCGCCGGCCCGCCCCGAGCCCGAAGCGGACGAACTGGACCGGCTCGCGGAGGCGGCCGGCATCAGCCCCGGCGACGGCGAGGTGTCGGACGAGATGCGCACGGCGACGCTGCGCCTGGTGCGGGCGTTGCGGATCACCCTCGGCCACGACATCGACGGCGATCCCGGCTTCGGCAGCCTGCTGCGCGGTGCGGCGGCGGTGGACCAGATGTGGCGCAGCGACCCCGACGTCGAGGAGGCCGGTCCGTTCACGCTGGACCTGCTGCACCGGGTCGTCGCGGCGCACGCGGAGGCCGCCGCCGGGGTGGACGGGCAGAGCACCCGCCGGGTGCTGGCGGCCGCCGCCGAGCACTGGGCCCGGTACCCCGGTGAGGGGCTCGTCGGCTTCGTCGACCTGCCCGCGGTGGAGGCCGTCGCCCAGTGGCTGGCGGAGGGCGATGCGGAGGACGAGGCCGCCGCCGTTCTGCGCCTGCGCACCGACGAGGTGGGCGAGGCGGAGATGTTCCGGATGTTCTGGGCGCGGGTCAAGGCCGGGGAGACGCTGCCGGCGACCGGCCGGGCCGACCGGGAGCTCACCGACCGAATCCTCCATCTGGATCCGGACGCGGGCGCCGCCCACGCCCGCCGCGCGGAGGCGCTCGACGTGCTCACCCGCGCCTTCGCGGTGGGCCGGGACGCGTCCGATCCCGACGTCGCGGCGGCGTACGCCCTGAAGGAGGCGGGCGCGTACGACGGCACCGCACTCGACACGGTGCTGGGGGCGTCGAGCGGCACCGGCCGCGACTACACCGACGAGCCGCCGGGTGACGTGGACCTGGCCCGGTTCCGTACGTCCGCCGGCCCGGCGGACGCGCCCTGGGCCGGGGGGGGGCAGACCGCCCCGTTCCCTACCTGGTCCGCGTCGGGGCCGACGCGGACGACCCCGAACTCGTCGAGGTGTCCTGGAACGGCGACTCGTACGAGGCGACCGCCGACGAGTTCGCCGAACTCCTGGCAGCCGACCTGGTGCTGGCCCGTACGGAGCTGACCGTGCCGGTCGTCCTCGCCCTTCCGGGCCCGGCCGCCGACGCCGCCGGCCTCGCGGACCGCATCGCCCGCCGACTGGGCCGCACCGTGTGGTGGACCGATTTCCCCGTGGACCTCTCCGGCACCGGTGACGGCGGCGACCCGGTGCTCACCCTGCACCCGACGGCCGACGGCACCACGCCGGGGACCGACCCCTGGCAGCGGACCCGGCCGGCGCACCCCGCCCCCGCCGAGGACGCCCCGCGCCCTGTTCCGGCACCACTGGCCCGTTCCGCCGGGTGGGCCGCCCCCACCGAACCGGCCGGCCCCGGCCGGGCGTTCGCCCCGGCGGACGCCGCCGGGCCGGCACCGGGAGCCCCGCCCGGACCGCCGGCCGCCCGAGCCCGGAATCAAGCACCCCCAGCGAACGAGGACACGATGAGTGAGCCCGGCACCGAGCCCCCTGCCTTCTCCCCTCTGGACCCCCCCGCCCCCGGAGGAGTTCGTCGCGGCCGACCGGCTCGCGCCCGACCACTGGCTCTATCTGACCGACCCCGCCTGGCGCGGCGAGGGCCCGCCACCGGAATGGGCGGTCATCGGTCAGTGGCGTTCCGACTCCACCGGCGAGATCGTCGCGTGGGAGGACAACCCGGAGTACCGCCGGTCGCCGGAGGCGATGGGGTGGCCCGAGCCCGCGGACGCGGTGGACCGCGCCGCCCAGCTCGCCACCACCGGATACGGCCCCGTCGAGGACGTCACCGCCGCACTGGCCGGGGCCGAGGTCGCCGTGCCGGTCACGGCGGACGGCGACCCGGTGAGCGCGTCGGCCCCCGACGGCACGGCGGTGGTCCCCGTCTACACCTCCCCGCGCTACCTCCAAAGCCTCGGGCAGCTGGCGTCCGTGACGCTTCCGTTCAGGGAACTGCTCGCCCGCGTCCCCGCCGGTCACAGTCTCTGCCTCAACAGCTCGGCCCCGGTCAGCATGGTGCTGACGGCGGAAGGGCTCGCGGACGTGCATGCGGAAGCGGCGGAGGGGGCCACGGCCTCGACCCTCTGACCTCGAACGCTCCTGTCGGTGCGGCCAGGTGCGGGTCACCACCCGCTCGAACCGGCGACGACCGCCCGGCCTCCCGTGAACTGCGGCCCGCGAGCCTCACGGCTACGCTCGAGAAATGGATCGCAGCGGAGCCGGCTCCGGGCCGGGGACGAACGGCGCCGAGGACATCCAGGACCTGTCGGCACCGGACGCCCGGGGCCCCGCGGTACACGCCCGGCTCGCCGTCCTGGTGGAGCAACGGTCCGCCGCGATCGTCCCGAACGCCGTGATCCGGATCGCGGCCCTCCCGGCGGACGAGTGGGTCATCGTCTCCGAGTCCGGCATCACGGACCGGGACGCGTTCCCCGGCCAGGTCGCGTCCGGGAACCCGACCCACTCGGCGACGGCGGCCATCGGCACGCCGACGATCCGCGTCCACGGGGACTCCGCGACGGTCACCGCCCGGATGACGAACACGGCCCGCTGCCGCCGCCGTTGCGACGCCGGCGCACGGGGCACGGACGTCTTCGTCCTGCGCGACGGCCGTCGGCGGCGCGTTCTCACCCCCATCACGCCCGCCGCGCCGACGGTCCCGGCGTCCTCCGCGTGAAGCGGCCGACCGGCGCCACCCGGAAGTGGCGCGCGGGCTACCCGGCAGCCGCCGCCGTCTTCGCCGTCGGCATGGCCGGCACCACCCTGCCCACACCCCTGTACGGCCTCTACCGGGACCAGCTCGGCTTCTCCGAGCTGATGGTGACGGTGGTGTTCGCCGTCTACGCCCTGGGAGTGATCGCCACCCTGCTGCTCGCCGGGAACGTGTCCGACGAGACGCGGGCCGCAGACCCGTACTCCTGGCCGCCCTCGGCTTCTCGGCGGCCAGCGCGTTCTGCTTCCTCTTCGAGGGTGGGCTTCCCGCCCTCTTCGCCGGCCGGCTCCTCTCCGGGTTCGCCGCCGGCCTGCTGAGCGGCGCGGCGACCGTGACGGTGATGGAACTGGCCCCGCCGGAACGCGCTGCGCGGGCCGGGCTGGCCGCGACCGCCGCGAACATGGGCGGTCTGGGGTGCGGTCCGCTCCTGGCGGGGCTGCTCGCCGAGTACGCCCCCTGGCCCCTGCGGCTCCCCTTCGTCGTGCATCTGGCGCTGATCGCCCTGGCCGCCGTCCTGACCTGGTTCCTGCCCGAGACGGTCGCCTCCGCCCGGCTCCGCGGTCTGCGGCTTCGGCCTCGTGGGCTCGCCGTCCCGTCCGCGATGCGCGGCGTGTTCGTCACCTCGGCGCTGGCCGGCTTCGCCGGGTTTTCCCTGCTGGGACTCTTCACGGCGGTGGCCCCCGCGTTCGTGGCCGAAACGCTCGATGTGCACAACCTGGGCCTGACGGGACTCGTCGTCTTCACCGTCTTCCTCGCCTCGACGGCCGGGCAGGCGCTGATGGGGCGGGTCGGGGAGCGCCGGGCCCTGCCGGGCGGCTGCTTCGTCCTCGCCGGCGGACTCGTCCTGGTCGGCGCCTCGCTGCTGTGCGCCTCGCTGCCCCTGCTGGTCGCCGGGGCGCTCTGCGGCGGCCTCGGTCAGGGTCTGGCGTTCCGCGGCGCGGTGACGGCGATCAGCGCGGCGGCCCCGGCCGAGCACCGTGCGGCGACCGTGTCCGCGTTCTTCGTCATCGCCTACCTGGGCATCTCCCTGCCGGTCGTCGGCGTCGGCGCGCTCACCCTCGCCATCGGACTCCGCGACGCCGGACTGACCTTCTCCGCCTGTGTTCTGGCCCTTGCCCTGGGCGTCGGTGTGTACGTGGCGCGCAGGCCGCCCGCACCCCGTCGACGTACCCGGCGAGCCCCGGACCGCGGACCCGAAAACCCTTGTCGCCCCGGCCGATCATGGTGCGAGACTGGCCCCGTGGACACAGTGACGCGCTTCCGGCAGACGGTCATCTCCTGGGCGGCGGGCGACGCGGACACCCCCCGGCCCGCGGCGGCCGGGTCCGCCCGTGAACTGGCGGCCGAACTGGGCCTGCGGACGGTGGTGCTCGTGGAAGGGGTCAGCGACCGCGCCGCGGTCGAAGCCCTCGCCGAGCGCCGGGGACGCTCGCTGACCGCCGAAGGCGTCGTGGTCGTCCCCCTGGGCGGAGCCACCAGCATCACCCGCTTCCTGCGGCTGCTCGGCCCGGACGGTCTCGGCGTCCGGCCCGCCGGACTGTGCGACGCGGCCGAGCAGCGATTCTTCCTCCAGGGCCTGGAGCGCACCGGTTTCGGCACCGCGCTGACCCCCGACGAACTGGAGGGGCTGGGCTTCTTCACCTGTTACGCCGACCTGGAGGACGAGCTGATACGGGCACTCGGCACGGACGGCGTCCAGCGGGTCATCGACGGGCAGGGCGATCTGCGCACCCTCCGGATCTTCCAGAAGCAGCCCGCCCAGCGGGAGCGGCCGATCGAGGCGCAGCTGCGGCGCTTCATGGGTACCATCGGGGGCCGCAAGGAGCAGTACGCCCGCGCCCTGACCGAGGCCCTGGACCCGGCACGCGCGCCGAAGCCGCTGGACGGGCTCCTCGCCCACCTCTGAGGCGCGCCCCGCCCCCGCACCACCGCCGCCCTGCGTACCGCCGGGTCCGCCGCTCCCCGCCGAGCCGCGCCCGCACCGGAAGCACGGCTCCTCCGGACGCCGGAAACGCCGGAGCCGCGCGGTCGACGACCGCGCGGCTCCGTTGTTCGCGGGGCTCGGGGCTCACCCCTCCCGCCGGGCCCGCCACAGCAGCCAGATGAAGTACGGAGCGCCGATCACGGCCGTCAGCAGCCCGACCGGGATCTGCGCCGGGGCGATGACCGTTCGGCCCACCGCGTCGGACACGACCACCAGCAGCGCGCCGAGCAGCGCGCTCACCGGAATCACCCGCACATGGCTCCGGCCCACCAGAGCACGTGCCGCGTGCGGGGCGACGAGACCGACGAACCCGATCACGCCGACCGCCGCGACCGCCCCCGCCGTCAGGAGGACCGCCAGGCTCAGCAGCGCCAGGCGGGTGGCCCCGACCCGGAGGCCGAGCAGGGCGGGCGTCTCGTCGTCCAGCCCGATCAGGTCCAGTTCACGGCGCATCACCACCAGGACCGGCAGCGCGAGCGCGAGACCCACCAGGACCGGGACCAGCTCGGGGAACGTCCGCCCGTACGTCGAGCCGCCCAGCCAGGCCAGCGCCTTCGTCGCGTTGTACGGGTCGGTGAGCACGATCAGCAGACTCACGAAGCCGGCCGCACCCGACTGCACCCCGATGCCGATCAGCACCAGGCGGTTCTGCTCCAGCCCGCGGCGCGCGGCGAGCCCGAACACCAGGGCGGCGGCGGCGGCCGCCCCGGCCAGCGCGGAGCCGCCGATCAGCCAGAAGCTCGCCAGCGGTACGACGGTGAGCACGGCCACCGCCCCCACACCGGCCCCGCTGACCACGCCGAGGACGCCCGGCTCCGCGAGCGGGTTGCGGGACACCGCCTGGACGACGGCGCCCGCCACCGCCAGGGCCGCACCGGCCAGCAGAGCCGCCGCGACACGGGGGACCCGCGTGTCGAGGACGTACGTCACGAACTGCCCGGACCGGCCCGCGAGCCAGTTGCCCACATCGCCCAGCAGCAGCGTCGCGTCACCGATGAGCGTCGCCGCCACCACCGTGCCGAGCAACGCCACGACCGTCACCGCCAGCGTCAGGACGAAAGCGCGGCGGCTGCGCAGCCGGGCGAACGCCGTCGATCCGCTGTCCGTGCCCACGTCGCGCGACCGGTGGGCCAGGACGATCAGGACGAGCGCGCCGAAGCAGGTCGTGACGATCCCGGTCGGCACCTCGGCCCCCGCCTGCGCCCCGAACACCCCGCGCAGCAGCACGTCCGCGCCGAGCACCACGAGCACCCCCGCCAGCGCCGAGGCGGGGATGAACGCGCGGTGCCGCACCAGGCCCGGAATCCATGTGCCGAGCAGCCGCACCACGGCGGGTGCGCACAGGCCGACGAAGCCGACCGGTCCCGCTACCGCCACGGACACCGCCGCCAGCAGCACCGCGAGGACGACCGCGATGCTGCGTGTCAGCCGGGGGTTCACCCCCACGACCGCGGCGCCGTCGTCGCCGAGCGCGAGGATGTCCAGCCGCCTGCCCAGCAGCATCAGTCCGGCGAACGCCACGAGCGCGACCGGGGCGAGCCGGTCGATGGACTGCATGCCGATCTGGGCGAGCGAACCGTTGCCCCACGCGAACAGCCCGGTCGTCTGCTGGGAGCGCAGCAACAGGAGCATCCCGCTCAGTCCGGTCAGGGCGAGGGTGAGCGCGGAACCCGCCAGCACCAGCCGGATCGGTCCGGCGCCCGCGCGGGACAGGCCGAGGACGACTGCCGCCGCCAGCAGCCCGCCGAGGAACGCCGTGGCCCCGGCCGGCAGAGCCGGCAGCGAAATGCCGAACGCGGCGACGGTGACCACCGCGAGATACGCGCCCGCGTTCACGGCGAGCGTGTCGGGCGAGGCCAGCATGTTGCGGGACACCGACTGGAGGGCGGCGCCCGCCGCACCGAGCGCGGAACCGACGAGGAGCCCGGCGGCGAGCCGGGGCAGCCGGGAGTCCAGGACCACGGCGGCCGTCTGCTCGTCCGCGCTCCGGTCGGCGGCGGAACCGGTGGCCAGCTGCCAGAGCGTGTGCAGGTCGACGGCGGCGGTGCCCTGGCCCAGGTGGACGACGGTGAGCGCCACCAGCGCGGCGAGCATCGAGAGCGCGAGGACGAGCATGAGGCCGCGGCGGGCGGACGCGACCGGAAGAGCGCCCCCGGCGGGGCCGGCCTGCCCCGGAGCCGCGCCCCCGGCAGGACCGGCCGCGCCCGCCACCGGCTCCACGGGCGCGGGCGCGGTGGTTGTGGTGCGTGTGCTCATCGTCAGGCGGTCAGCGCGCCGACGAGGGCGTCGATGTACGCGCGCATCGACGCGGGGCCGCCGAACATCCAGATGCCGTCGGGCAGCCGGTGGACCTCGTCGTTCTTGACGAACGGGAGGGACTTCCACACCGCGTTGTCCTTGAGGCCGTCGGCGAACGGGTCGCCGCCGTCGGAGTCGTTGGCGATGTAGGCGAACTGGGCGTCACCGATCTTCGTGAGCCCTTCGACGTCGGTCGCGGCGAGGCCGTACGCCTTGTCGCCCTTCAGCTTCCAGGGGTCGACGAGGCCCAGTTCGGTGTTGATGTCGGAGAGCAGCGACCCCTTGACGAACGGGCGGACCGAGACCTGGTTGCCCTCCTGCCACCCGTCGGCGAAGGCGACCTTCTCGCCGTCGAGTCCGGCGTCCGCCAGCTTCTTCCTCCCGTCGGCGACCGCCGTGCGGAAGGAGCCGATCTCGGACTTCGCCCGGTCCTCGGTGCCGGTGGCCTCGGCGATGAGATCGACCGTGTCGATCATCTGGTCGATCTGCCGGCTCGCGTCGGCCGAACGCACCACGGCGACCGGGGCGGCCTTGGACAGCTGCTCGACGGCGGATTCGGACAGGTCGGTGGTGGCGATGATGAGGTCGGGCTCGAGGCCCGCGACGGTGGCGACGCTGGGCTCGCCGCGGGTGCCTATGTCCTTGACGCCCTTGGTGAGCGGGGCCGCCTTGTCGTAGGCGGTGTATCCCTTGACGTCGGCCACGCCGACCGGCTGGACGCCGAGGGTGACCAGCGTCTCGACGACGTTCCACTCGGTACCGACGACCCGCTCGGCCGGACCGTCCAGCGTGATCTTCTTGCCGCGGGCGTCGGTGAACGTCACCGCGCCGTCTCCGGCGGACTCCTTCTTCGGCGCCTCGGTGGTGCCGCAGGCCGTGAGGGCGAGGGCGGCCGCGGCGGCGAGGACGGGCCACGTCAGGTGGTGGTTCTTCATGGGGGTGTTCAGGCCCTTTCGGAGCGCAGGTGGTGGCGGCCGACCGCGCGGGTGCGCGGGACGCCGGTGGAGGAGTCGGTTTCGACGTCGATACGGATGCCGTACGCGTCGCTCAGCCGCTCGGGGGCGTAGACCTCGGCGGGTGTGCCGGCGGCGACGACCCGCCCGGAGGAGAGGAGGACGACCTGGTCGGCCACGGCGGCGGCCTGGTCCAGGTCGTGCAGCACGACCCCGACGGTGACGCCGTGGGTGTCCGCGAGGTCGCGGACCAGATCGAGGATCTCCACCTGGTAGCGCAGGTCGAGATAGGTGGTGGGCTCGTCGAGGAGGAGGACGTCGGTGTCCTGGGCCAGACAGCAGGCGAACCAGACGCGCTGCAACTGCCCGCCGGACAGGCTCTCCACCCCGCGGTCCGCGAAGTCGGTGAGGTGGGTGACGGCCAGCGCGTGCTCGACCATCCGTGCGCCGTCCGGGTCGTTGCCCCGGAGCCGTCCCCGGTAGGGGTGGCGGCCGAATCCGACCACGTCGCGCACGCTGAGGCCGGCCGGTGCGTTCCGGCTCTGCGCGAGCAGGGTGACGCGGCGGGCGAAGTCGGAACGAGACAGGGCGAGGGCGTCCACGTCGGGGGCGTCCCCTCCACCCGGCACGGTCACCCTGCCGGTACGGGCCTTGTGCAGGCGGGCGACGGCCCGCAACAGGGTGGACTTCCCGCTGCCGTTCGGGCCGATGAGCGCGGTGACCCGCCCGCGCGGGAGCCGCAGGTCGGCCGCGTGCACGACGTCGGTACGGTCGTACGCGATCGTCATGCCGCGGGCGTCGAGGCCCGCGACGGGTCCTGGAACCGCACCGGATGGGGCCTGTCCGGGGCAGGCATCAGAGGACAGGGTGGTGGCACCGGCGGCGGACTCCGGGCGGCCGCGCGATGACGGGTCTTCTCGGGCGAGAGCAGGAACGATCACGAGAAGCGAGGTTAGCCTAACCTAAATTATGGAGGTCAAGGGGAAATCGGAATCGTGTCCTCCGTGTAATCCTTCGGGCGTGCTTCCCGGCCGCTCCGCCTGACGGCTCCCGGGTGTCGTCGGGGGGTCCGCAGGGTGTCGATGCGGTGTGCGGGCCCCTGAACGGCGGCATTTTCCGGCCGAAGCGACAGCGGGCCGCCTGTCGCCGCCATTGCGTCGGTGCAGGTCAGCCGGTTGTTTTGGATTGAACCGTCGAAGTCCGTCCATATGCTGGACGGCCGGTGCGGGGTCCCTGAGCTGCCCGCATGACCATTCGGTCGGTTCGAACGTAGATCTGCGGCCAGAAGCCAGCCGTCGATGTGCGCCTACTTTCCGCATGCGTAAGACTCCTGACCGCAATCACGCACCCGACGAAGGAGTCTTCACTCATGCGACGCAACCTGCATGCCATCCTCGCAACCTTCACGGCGAGCACGCTTCTGGTGGGCGGCCTCGCCGCCGCCACCGCGCAGGCGGCACCCGCGAAGGAGAAGAGCCTCTACGCGCCCTCCGCGCTCGTCCTCGGTGTCGCCCGCGGCGAGGATCCGCTGACCGCGACCGTCGAGCGGGCCGTGACGCTCAGCTGCGCCCCCACCGCCGAGGGGACGCACCCCGATCCCGCTGCCGCGTGCGAGGAGCTGGCCGAGGTCCGGGGGGAGTTCTCCGAGCTGACCGCGGGTCCGTCGAACCGGACCTGTACCCGTCAGTGGGACCCGGTCGTCGTGACCGCCCACGGTGTCTGGCAGGGTGAGCCGGTCCAGTTCAGCACCACGTACGGCAACGCCTGCGAGATGGCGGGCGGCACCGGTGGCAACGCCGTCTTCGCCTTCTGACCTGCTCCGATCCACGCCGCCCGGTCCCGGCCGAGCCGCTCGGCCGGCGGCACGGCGATGACGAGGGCCGGGGCCGGTGGACTGCGCGCCGCACGGGGCCGGGCGGTCGCGTGGTCGCGGGCCGAAGGTCCGGTGCGAGGTCAGCGCACCGGGTCGAGGAGGACGTCGAACGCGGCGGGCAGCCTCTTCCACCCCTCCCGGCCCGATCCGTACTCCTCGTCCGTGAGCAGGCAGGAGTCCAGCAGGGCGGTCAGGCCGTGGCGGTCGAGGCCGGGGGAGACGAACACCAGGTGCTGGCAGCGGTCGCCGTGCTCGGGATGCCGGTCCAGCGCGGCGGCCGCCCTCCGGTACGGCGGCGCCAAGGACCGGGCGGCGTCGGGCAGCGAGGCGAGCCAGGGGCCGGTGTTCTCCACGCCGAGCGCGCCGCCCGCCGCGTCCCGGGAGAGCAGGGTGTCGGGCCGGTCCGCCGGCCAGAACCGTCCCCGGCTGCGGGTCGCGGCGCAGCTCAGCTCCCCCGGCGCGTCGAAAAGACGGCCGGGGTGGAACGGCCGGTGCCGCCGCCGGACGAGCGTGCCCACCCCGGCCTCTTCCGCCTCCTGCGGAAGCAGTGCGCAGGCGGGGTGCTGGGCGGCCGCAGCCGCCTCCACATCGAACCCGGCGAACGCGAGACGGGACAACTCGCCAGAGTCCGACGTGAGCTGACGGGCAGTCGGATTCAACTGCCGGATGAGCGCGTGGTCCTCGTCGTCGGCCGCCGGGTTCGGCGCCACGGCGAGCACGGGTGCGTACTCCATCTGCCGGGCCCAGGTGTCGCCGACGGTCCGCCGGTCGGCGGGTGCCGCCGCGAGCCCCGCCTCGGCCAGGTCGTCGCCGTTGGCGAGGCAGGGCAGGACGAGCGTGGGGTCGACCGCCGTGAACACATTGGTCACCTCGGCGGCGTCGCTGTGCGCGGCGATCACCTCGGCCATGGACTTCGGCTCGACGGAGTCCCACAGTTCCAGGACGGCGAGGCGGGTCGTTCCGTCCCCCGCCAGCCGTTCGAGTTCGGGGACGAGGTCCTCGCGCAGCGCGCAGCAGGCGCAGTCGTTCACGAGCGGCGTTTCGCCCGCGGCCGGCGCGCCCCCGGCGTCGCGCAGGGAGCGGCGGACCGTGCCTCCGGCGGCTGTCGACAGGTCGTGGTGCAGGGCGGCGCTGTGCGGCACGACCCGCAGCAGCCCCTCCACCACCTCGTGGCGCACCTCGGCGTGCAGGCCGCAGACGATGACGACGGGCAGCTTCGCACGGTGCCCGCTCACCGGGCCTCCCCGCGTCCGTAGCGGCGCTCGAACCGCTCGACGCGTCCGGCGGTGTCCAGGACGCGGGCGGTGCCCGTGTGGAAGGGGTGGCTCGCGGAGGAGATCTCCACGTCGACCACCGGGTAGGTGGTGCCGTCCTCCCGCGTGACCGTGCGGTCGCTGGTCATGGTCGAGCGAGTCAGGAACGCGAAGTCGGCGGTGTTGTCGCGGAAGACGGCAGGGCGGTGGGCGGGGTGGATTCCCGGCTTCATGGCGATGTCCTCGGGGCGGGGTGAGGGGGCGTACGGCAGGGCTGGGAGCGACGGTGCGGGATCAGCGCTCCTCGCGGAAGGCGCCATGGTGGCGGGCGATCGGGTCGAACGTGTGCGGCACCGTCCGATCGGGGTCGTTCCGCCGGTTCTTGCGGGTGACGTAGGTGTGGCCGGTTCCTGCCGTGGAGCGGAGCTTGATGACGGGGCGTGCTTCGGTGCGAGCCACGGACGCCACTATATGGAAATGGTTACCATGTTCAATAATGGCACCGTTCCGAAGGGGAGGCCGGCCGATGGCGTGGCGGGCCTCGCCGCGCCACCAGCCGCCCCGCCGCCCTCAGCGGCCCACCGGGTCGGCGTGCGCTCCGTCGCCGGGGGCGACGAGGGCCAGGTGGCCACCGTCGTCCAGCGGAGTCGGAACGGTCAGCGTCGTGACCGCGGCCGTCCGGTCCGCGTCGAAGACGTGTACCTCTCCGTGGCCTCCCCGGCTCACCGCGACCAGGCCCGAGCCGGGCGAGGCGGCGACCGCCCGCCGTTGGGCCCCGTCCCACGGTGTCCCGCCGGGCCGGGGCGCTCCGGCCATGGCGGGCAGGGGGAGCCGTGCGCAGACCTCCGGGCGGGACCCGGCGTCCAGGGGTGCGGTGAGCAGGACGAGTTCGTCGCCGTCCGGGTGGATCCGGGTGTACGCGATATGGCGAGCGGCCACCGCGAGCCGGAAGACCAGTCCGGGGCCGACCTCCAGCCGCCCCGTCACTCCCGTGTCGAGCTGGTGCCACCAGGCGTCGTTGGACCACTCCGCCCACCGCCCCGGATCGCCCGAGCCGTCGCGCACGCAGGACCAGAGCATACGCCGCACGGGATCGAGCCGCAGGTAGTGGCCGCGCCCTCCGGAGCGGCCGTCGGCGGACCAGGGGAGCGGGGTCTCCACCGTGAGGCCGTCGCCCTCCCGCCGTACGCGATGCACTCCCGATCCCGCGGCGGCGAACACTCTTCCGGTGGTCGGGTCGTGGGCGTCGCCGTGCCCGTCGTCGTCCGGCAGGGCGATCCGGCGGTCGGGGCCGGCCGGAGGGCAGGACGGGGCCGAACGCATCAACTCGCCGTGCCGGTACGTCAGGAGCTCGCCCGGCTCCCGGTGGCGCAGCATCACGAGTGGCGAGGGGCCGCCGAGGACCGTGACACCCGGCTCGCCGGTCCGTCCCCGTACGCGCACGGCGACCGCGCCGTCCGGTGCGTCGAGATCGACGGCCGTCAGCAACCCGGTCCACGCCTGCTCGTTACGGCCGAGGCCGGTGGTCACCGCGAGGAGCCGTCCTCCCGGAGCGGCCGCCAGATGCTCGGCGGGAACCGCGACCGGCACCCGGCGCCGGACCAACGGGGCTCCCGTGCCGGGCCCGTAGGGGTCGAGGACCAGCAGTTCGCCCGCCCGGTCGTCCACGCAGGCGACCAGGCCGCCCGGCAGGGCGAGGAAGCCCGCGTGCTCGGAGGGGTGCCGATGGCGGACCTCCGCCCGCTCCGCTCCGTCCGGGAGGTCCAACAGGCTGATGCGCCCGGCGACATGGTCGGAGACGAGGAGGCGGGGCGGAGGGGCGGGGGTGGGTTCTGCGGGGTACGGCATGGCGAACTCCTGTGATGGGCGGGGTCGATGGAGCGGTGGTGGCCGCTGGGGTCTCGGCGGCATCTCCACTCGCTTTATTGGAAATGATAATCATGTGTAGAGTTTTGGCTCGTGGCGGGGGACGCTCCCGGGGCTCCGCCACCGTCGCTGCCGCATGCCCCGGGATCGCACAGGAACGTCGAGGGACCGCCGATGCCACGAACCGCGCTGAGACTCCGCCGTTGGGCGGCGATCGCCGTCCTGGGAGGCCTGCTGGCCGGCTGCGGAACGGAGAAGACCGACACCGCAGGGGAGGCCGCCGCACCGGGGAAGGGGGCCGGGGGCCGTACGGCCACGGACGTGCGGCCCATCGAGGCCGCCGCCCGGATCACCGACGCCCGGGGGGTCACGGTCTCCCTGCCGAAACCGCCCGAGAAGATCGTCTGCCTGGTCGCCCTCTGCGACGACATCCTCGTCGAGCTGGGTATGACCCCCGCTGCCACCAACTCGCAGGTGCTGGCGCACCCGAAGTTCCTCGGCGAGGAGAAGGCGGCGAGGATACCGGCCGTGCCCGGAGGCTTCCTCAGCCCCGAGGTCGAGGCGATCCTGTCCCACCGGCCCGACCTGGTCATCGGCCTGGAGGACACGCACGGCAAACTCGCCCCCGCGCTGAAGGGCGCCACGACCTTCTGGCCCGTCCAGCCGGGCTCCTGGCAGGACAGCGTCGGCTACCTGCGGGACCTCGCCGCGCTCACCGGCCGCACCCAGCAGGGCGAAAAGGCGGAGAAGTCCTTCCGTACCCGCCTGGCGCGGGCGGAGAAGCAGAAGAGCGACAGGACCGCCCTCATCGTCTTCGGCAGCGACGAGAACTTCGGCGTGGCCACTCCGGAGACCGACGTGGCGGCCGGACTCCTCCCGAAGATCTCCCACTACCCCTGGAAGAGCCGTGGGGTCGACGGCAGTTACAGCCTGGAGGAGATCCTCGCGCGGGACGTCGACGTCCTGTTCGTGGAGACCCTGTCCTTCGGCGCACCGGACGGCAGACTCTCCGACAAGCTGGCGAAGAACCCCCTCTGGTCCCGCATCCCCGCCGTGGAGCACGGCAAGGTCATCGAGGTGGACTCCGAGGTATGGGCCAAGGGGCGCGGCACCCGCTCCCTGGGGCTCGTCCTCGACGAGGCGACGGCCGCACTGCGGTGAGGCGTCTGCTCCTGGCGCAGTTCTGCCTGGGCGCGGTGGCCCTGGCGAGCGCGGTCTGCGCGCTCGGCCTCGGCACTCCGTACGTCCCGCCCGCCGACCTCCCGGCCACGTTCGGGGCCGATGGGATCACGGGTCTCGTCGTCACCGAACTGCGTCTTCCCCGCATGCTGTTGGCACTGATCGCCGGTGCCTGCCTCGGCGCGGCGGGGCTCGTCCTCCAGGAGGCCCTGCGCAACCCGCTGGCCGTGCCGGAGATGCTGGGGGTCTCGTCGGGGGCCGCGCTCGGCGTCGCCGCACCGCTCGTCCTGACCCTGGCCGTCCCGCTCGTACTGCAGCCGTTCCTCGCCCTGGCCGGGGCGGCACTCGGCGGACTGCTCACCCTGGTCGCCGCCGGCCTCGGCCGCAGCCCCTCTGCCGTGCTGCTGACCGGGGCCGCCGTGGCCGCCGCGCTCCAGGCGGCCCTGCTGGTGCTCATGGTCATGGCCGACCAGCTCGACCTCCAGCTCATCTACCGGTATCTGCTGGGCAGTCTGTCCGCCCGCACCTGGGACGACGTCACCGGTCTGCTGCCCTGGCTGGCCGTGGCCGTTCCCGCGCTGGTGCTGTGCGTGCCGGTGCTCGGCGTGCTCCGGCTCGGCGACGACGACGCCCGCGCGCTGGGCGTACGGGTGGAGCGGGCGCGGGTGGCCGCTCTGGGCATCGCCGTCGTCCTCATCGCCCCCGTCGTCGCGGTCTGCGGTCCGGTGGCCTGGGTCGGATTCCTCGCCCCGCACCTCGCCCGCCGCCTGCGCCCGGACGCCGGCGCGGCCGGGTGGCTCCTCCGGTCCGCCGCGTGCGGCGCGATGGTCGTCCTCTGCGCCGACCAGCCCGCCCGGCTGACGCTCGCCCCGGTCGAGACGCCCGTCGGAGCGTGGACGGCATTGGTCGGGGTGCCGGCCGGGGTCCTGCTGCTGAAACGGGGGAGAGGGCCCGCACGGGAGCGGGGACAGGACGTCCCCGCCGTGCCGGGCCCGCCGGCCGGCCTCCCCGCCCCCGTCCTGCGGAAGGCGGAACGATGACCTGGGGTGCAACGCCCGGACGCCCCGCCCGCGCTCCGCGTGCGCCGGGCGCCCGGATGGGCGGGCTCGTCCTGCTGGCCGCCGTGGTGGCGTGCGCCGATCTGTTCGCGGGCCGGGGCGTCACGCCCGAAGGCGTACGGGCCGTACTGCTCGGGGCCGGGTCCGATCCGACGACCGAACACATCGTGCTCCACCTGCGAGTCCCACGGCTGCTGGTGGCGCTGGTCGCCGGGGCGTCCCTCGGGGTGGCCGGGCTGGTGCTCCAGTCGGCGCTGCGCAACCCGCTGGCGGGCCCCGAGGTCACCGGCGTCACGCCCGGTGCGGTGCTCGGCGCGGTGGCCGCGACCGGCCTCGGCCTCGCGGGCTGGGACTCCCCCGTGGCGGTGGTCGTGGCGGCCTGTCTCGGCGGCTTCGCCGGGGCGGGGCTGCTCTGGCTCCTCGCCGGACGTGACCGGGGCGACCCGGACGGGACCGCCGTCCACGGGGTCCTCGTATCGGCGGTGCTCGCGGGACTCACCGCGGTCGTCCTCCTGGTGGCGCCGGGTGAACTCGGCAGCGTCGTCCAGTGGTTGATCGGTTCCACCGAGGGGCGGGTGTGGCAGCACGCGCATCTGCTCTGGCCGTGGGCGGTCTTCTGGGGCGCGGCGGCCTGGCTGCTCGCCGGCCCCCTGACCCTGTTGCGCTGCGGCGATGAACAGGCGTCCGCCGCAGGGCTGGCCACGGGCCGGGGGCGGGGGGCGGCGCTCGTGTGTGCGGTGGCGCTGACGGCCGGAGCCGTCTCGGCGGTGGGTGCGCTCGGCTTCGTGGGGCTGCTGGTGCCCCATCTGGCGCTGGCGGTCTTCGGGGCCGATCTGCGGGTCTCGCTGCCGGGCGCCGCCCTGCTCGGTGCGGTGGTGGTGTGCGGTGCCGACGCGTCCGCCCAACTGCTGTCCCGGTTGCTGGCCACCGCCCTCGACGCCGACCGGCTGACGCTCCCGGTCGGCGCCCTGACCACCTGCGTGGGTGCGGGACTGCTGCTCGCCGTGGCGCGGCGACGGGTGGACGAGCGATGAGGAAGGGAACGGATGGAGGAGGCTGACATGGTCGAAGGTCTGACCGGACACGCGGGTGGGGGCGCGGTGGAGCGTCCCGGTCCGGAAGCGCGCGGTGAAGGGGGGACGTCGGCGGACTCGGGTGCGGGGGAGGGGACCGGCCCGGAAGTGGTGCGCGCGGAAGGGCTGTCCTTCGGCTACCCGGGGCGGCCGGTGCTGCGCGGGGTGGACCTGAGCGTCCGGGCCGGTGAACTGGTCGCCCTGATCGGATTGAACGGATGCGGCAAGAGCACCTTCCTCAAGCTCGCCGCCGGACTGCTCGCCCCGAGTGGCGGGCGCGTCCTGCTGGAAGGCGACGACGTGGCCCGGCTGTCCCGTCGTACCGCTGCCCGACGGGTGGCGCTCCTCCACCAGTCGGCGCCCGCGGTACCGGGCCTGACGGTGCGCCAGCTCGTGCGACAGGGGCGCTACGCCGCCAGGGGGCCGCTCGGGATGCTCCGGGAGGGGGATGACGAGGTGACGTTCCGGGCGCTTGCGGACGTCGGCGTCACCGCCTGGGCCGACCGCCCGGTGGACGCGCTGTCCGGCGGGGAACGCCAGCGGGTGCGGCTGGCGATGGCGCTGGCGCAGGACGCCCGGCTGCTCTTCCTCGACGAGCCGACCACGTACCTCGATCTGCGGCACCAACTGGAGGTTCTGCAGACGGTCGTACGGCTGCGCGCGGAGCGCCGGCTGACGGTGGTGATGGTGCTGCACGACCTCAACCACGCCGCCCGGTTCGCCGATCGCATCGTCGCCCTGCGCGAGGGGCGTGTCGCTGCCGACGGGCCTCCGGGCCGGGTGGTCACGCGACAGCTGCTGGCCGAAGTCCTCGGCGTGGAGGGGCGGGTGGGCATCGACAGCGAGGGAGGGTGGCCCGTCTGTTACCCAGATCACCCTGTCGGCCCGTCCCAGCTATTGCGGAATGAAAATCATATTCATTAGTGTCTGTGGTGCGGCACGGAACATCGCCGCGACCGACACCCACCCGATGTGAATGGAGGCTTCAACTCATGGAGCAGGACAAGGTGTTCAGCCCGATCGCCGACCAGGGGCAGCTGGCCCATCTCTCCGCCACCCACTCGAACGCCCTCGTCGAGAACCCCTTCGACGACGCCGCCGAGGCCGACACCGCGGCCGAGAAGTAGGCCGGACCTGCCGCTGACGGCAGGTTCCCCGCACAGAGCGGGCGGGCCCGCCCGGTGAGACCCCGGGCGGGCCCGCACCGTTCCCCCTGAACCTCCCGCCTCGCGCTCCACCCCCTCTTCCCGCCCCTCGCTTCCGTTCCGGAGGATTTCGTGACCCGCAGTCGACTGGCTCCCGGCACCGGGATCGTCACCGTCCCCGGTGCCGGCCCCGCACTCCGCACCTCGGGAGGGGAGTTCCTGCGCATCGACCCCGGTGGCGCCGACGTCGACGCCCTGGTGCGCCGCCTCGTGGGGGAGGCAGAGGCGGCCTCCGGAGATTCGGAGGAGCGGCAACTCGCTCCACTCGTGAAGGCGTTCGAGGTCGCGGGGTATGCCGTCTCTGCCCCGCCCCGACCCCCGCTCGCCGGGTGTGCCGTCCACGTCCTCGGTGACCCGGTGCTGGCGGAGCCGTTGGCCCGCTGCGCGGGTGCGGAGGGCGCCGAGGTCCACCCGGCCTCCCCGGACCGCGTGGCGGAACTGGCCCGCGTGACCCCTGGCGACCGCGCCGAGGGGCGCGTCGCCGTCGTGTGGTGCCTCGACTCGCCTGTGCGCGCAGGACTGTGGGACGCGGCGGACCGACTGCCGGAGCGGCGCGTCGCCTGGCTGCGCTGCCACCGCGAGGGCGCGCACGTCTGGACCGAACCTCTCGCCGCGGCCCCCGGCGACGTCACCTCCCGCCATGTGCGGCTCCGCAGACTCGCGGCCACCCCGGCCCACCGCGAACTCGCCGCGTACTGGGCCGGACACCGGACCCCCGACACCGGCCCGCACCCCACGGATGCCTCCGCCGCGCTGATCGCCGCTCTGCTCACCGCGGACCTGATCGCCTGGGCACAAGCCGAGGCCGAAGCGGAGCTGGACACGGGACCGGGGCCCGGAAGCGGCGCGGATTCCGGAGCCGGGCCGGGAGGCGGATTCGCGGCGGGCCGGAGTGCCGGTCTGCCGCTCCGCCGGCGGCTGCGCCGGATCGACCTGCGCTCCCTCACCGTCACCGAGCACCCCGTGCTGCCCGTCCCGGACGTCGTGCCTCTGCCCGCCACGGCCCCGGCGAGCGCGCGCCGCGAAGCCGGGGCCTCGAAGGACGGCTCGTGAACATCCGTACCGTGGGAGTCCCCGCGCCGGACGGTACCGCGCTCGCCACCGACGTATGCCTTCCGGACGGGGCCGGCCCCTGCCCTGCCGTCATCATCAGAACCCCCTACGGACGGGACGCCCACCGTGCCGAGCTGCGCGGCTGGGCGGCGCACGGATTCGCGGCCCTCGCCCAGGACGTACGGGGCCGCCACGGCTCACCGGGGGAATGGCACCCCTACGGGGGGCACGAGGGGCCGGACGGAACGGCCGCCATCGCCTGGGTCCGGGCCCAGCCGTGGAGCAACGGAGAGGTCGTCGCGGTCGGGGCCTCCTACGCCGCCTACTGCGCCCTCGTCACGGCGCTCGCCGACTCCGGCGGCGTGCAGCGCGACCCTGTGCGCCCGGATGCGGTCCACCGCGCCGACGGCCCCGACGCCGTCATCGCCGCCGTCCCCGCGCTCGGACTCACCGAGACCGCGCGCGAGCCCGGTGGCCCGGAACGGCTGTGGGCCCGTGCCGGCTGGTGGGCGGCCCACGGTGACCGGCGCGACTCCGAACCGGACGCGCTGCACCGCGCCCTGGCGGACGATCCCCGCCTGCTCGACCACCTCCCGGTCGCCCGTCTGGGGGAGCGCCTGGCCGAAGCGCTCGGGCGCGAGTTGCCCTCGTGGCCCCGCCTCTGGGCCGAACGGGGCCGGGGGAAGTCGGCCGCGTCGGGCTCCACCGTCCGCCTCCCGCTGCTCGCCGTGGGCGGCACCCGCGACTCCTTCGCGGACGACACCGTGGCCCTCTGGCAGCGCTGGGGCGGACCGGCCCGCCTGCTGCTCGGTCCCTGGGGCCACCGGCTCACCTCCGACCCGGCCGCCCCGCCCCGCGCACGCGTCAACCTCGGGGCGCTGTACGTACGGTGGGCCCGCGCCGCACTCGCCGGACGTCTGGAGCCGACGCGGAGCGGGATCATCGCCCTGGGCGACAGCGGCCGTTGGCACAGCGCCCATGGGGCGGCGATCACCGCCGAAGCGTCCGCGCCGGGTCGGCCGGAGGCGGGGCGGTGGTGGCCCTTCGGCTCGCCCACCGGTCTCCGGCTGCTCCACGGAGCCGCGTTCACGGCCGATCCGGACCGGCCCGTGCGCTCCGACGGCCTCGCCGCCCCGGCCGGCGGCGCACAGCCCGACCGGTGTCTGCTCCTCTCACCGCCCCTGCCCCGCCCGCTCGACCTGGCGGGCCCCGCCCTCGTCCGGCTCGACGTCACGGCCGACACGCCCTCCGCCGACTGGGCCGTACGCCTGACCGCACTCGACCCGGCCGGCCGAGCGGACCTCCTCGCCTTCGGCATCGTCCGCCGCACCGACCCGCCCGGCCGGGCGACAGGCGTCACCGTGCCGCTCGGCACGCTGGGCCGCCGGCTGCCCGCCGGAACCCGGCTGCGGGCCGAGGTCGCCGGACACCACTTCCCCGCCCACGTCCGCAACCCCCACACCGGCGAGGACCCCGTCACCGCCACCCGGCTCGTCCCGTCCCGCCGGACCGTGAACCCGCGGGGCAGTGCCCTCCACCTGCCCGTCGTCGCCCGACGCCGTTACGTCGAGCCCGCACCGGAGATATGCCGTTGACCAGCGTCCTGCCCATCGAAGCCCTCGTCGATCCCGTCAGCGGAATCCTCCGGGGCGTCGCACCCGTCGAGCACCCCTCCGGGGCCCCGCCCCGCTACACCGCGATGACTGCCGACGTCGCCGACGCCCGCCGCCTCGGCGCCTGGCCGGCCGACCGCGTGTCGCTCGGCACGACGTTCGGCGACCCCGCAGGTGCGTGGATCGCCGCCGTGGCGGAGGGGGTGGAGCGCTACTGCGGCAACCGCGTCCCGCCGCCCGGCCACCCCCGCGAACCCCGGCGTGCCACCGCTGCCGAACTGGCCGCCGAGGGCCACCGCGTCTACGGCCCCGGCGCCCTGCCCGCGTACGCCCCCTGGCAGTACGGCCGCGCCGGTTTCCCGTACGCCGAATTCACCCCGGACACACCGGCACTGTGGACCCGTGCCACCGAGAACGGACGTCCCTGCTGGGTCCCGGTGGCGCTGACATACCTCAACTGGCGTCAGGGCGCATGGCGTTCACTGCCCCGCACCCATCACCTCAACTACGCGGGCATCGCCACCGGACAGGGGCTCGACGACGCCGTCGAGCGCGGACTCCTCGAAGTCGTCGAGCGCGACGCACTGGAGCTGTGGTGGCACCTGGACGGGCCCACCCGTGGCATCGACCCTGCCTCCGTCCCCGGACTCACCGAGGACCTGGCGGGCTGTGGTCTCGACGCGTACATCGTGGAGCTGCCCTCCGAGTTCGCGCCCTGTGCGGCGGCCCTCGTACACGATCCCGAACGCGGCGTGTACGCGGCCGGGTTCGCCTGCCGGTACGACCCGGCGGAGGCCGCCCGCAAGGCCGTCCTGGAGGCGGTGCACACGTGGGTGTTCACCCAGGGTGCGGTGGACGCCGACGGTTGGGTGTACCGGGCGATCGACGCCGGCATGCTCGCCCGCGGTCTCTACCTCGACCACCGGGCCGACCGGCGGTATCTCGACGACTGCGGGGCCGAGTTCGCCGCCGTACGGGATCTGGGCGCACATGTCCAGGTCTGGCTGGACGACCGCATGGCCCCGCTCGCCCGCCGCTTCACCGAGCCCGCGTTCGGGGTCGGCCCGGTCTCCGCGGTCGAACCCGGCAGCCGCGCCGCCCTCGACGCGGCGCTCGCCGCCGGAGGGCACCGGGTGATCACGGCGGACCTCACCACGGAGGACGTCGCGGAGACCTCGCTGCGCGTCGCCCGCGTCCTCGTCTCCGGCCTCGTGCCCAACGCCCCGGCCGCCTTCGGCTACTTCGGCTGCCCCCGCTTCGCGCAAGCGGCGCTCGACCGGGGCTGGCGTTCCCGACCGCCCACGGGGCCACAGGACTTCACCCTCGCCCCGCCGCCGCACATGTGAAGGAGCCTGCCGCCATGCCCGATACGCCGGACCGAGCCGTCGCGCCCGCACACGAGCCGTGCGCGCAGCAGCCGGACGTCTTCGCCGCCGAGACGAGGACCACGCCGCCGCCCGCCACCCCCGCCGCGACGGCACCGGACGTCCTGCGCCGGGCGCTCGCGGACGCCCGGTCGCCGCGCGTCCCGGCCCTCTCCCCGTACGTTCCGGAGCACCCGTTTCCGTGGAACGGGCGCTCCGGGCTGCCGCTGTCCGACGGGGGCGTCCGGCGGCGGGCCGAGACGGGGACGGCCCGCCGCCGGACCGGCACCGGGAGGCCGGTGCCGCGAGCGAGTACCGGGCCCGCCGGGACCGGGCCGGTCAGCGGGCCCGGCGTCTCCGGGGGAGGCGCCGGGGCGGCCGCGTCGGACGTGGGTTCCGTCCGCGCTGTTCCCGGCGTCTCCGGCGTCTCCGGCGGGACGGTCGCGCCCGGCGCCGCTCACGTACCCGCCGCCCCGATCGACCTCGCCCGCACGCTGCGGCTCTCGCTCGCCGCGCCCGCCGGGACGCCCGGCAGGCTGCGCCCCGTCGCCTCGGCGGGCGCCCTGCACCCCGTGCGCGCCCACCTGCTCACCGGACCGGGGTGTTCACTGCCGCCCGGACGTTACGCCTACGACCCGCGGGCCCACCGGGCCCATCCACGTGGCCCCGCCCCCGACGATGTGCCCCCGGGCGCTCTCCTCGTCCTGACCGTGACCGCGTCCCGCACCGTCGCCCACTATGGCCACCGCGCCTGGCCGCTGCTGCTGCTCGATGCGGGTCATGCCGCCGCCGCGCTCACGCAGGCCGGGTCCCCGGCCGCCGACGTGCTGGTCTCCTTCGACGCGGACGGCCCCCTGCTGTCCGCCGCCGCGGGGCTGCCCCGCGCCTCGTGCCGACCGGAGGTGTGGCCCGGCTCCGAGCCCGAACTGCCGCTCGCGGCCGTGTGGTTCACACCGCCAGGCACCGCCGTGGACTCCGTCGATCCGCTGAGCGGCTGGGCCGCCTGGCCCGGCGCCGGGGCTCCCCCGCCACCGCCCGGAGCAGCGACCGCGCCGTCTGGCGAACTCGCGGCCACGCACAGCCTGTTGCGCCACCTCGCGGAAGCCCCCGGCCTCCCCGCCGGGACGTGGCACCCGTCCTCCCGCCCGGCAGGGGTGACCGACGACGTCCTGGAGGCGCGCCGGAGCGCCGCGCCCGACGAGCTGCGCCACCCGCCCGAGAGGGGCCTGCTGGCCCGAGTCCTGGCGACCGCCCGCACGGCCTGCCCGGCAGGGCCGGACTGGACCCTGGCGGTCGGCGGCGACACCCCGGCCCTCCACGCGGTGGCTCCGGGGCGGCCGGGCCTCCACGTCCGCGCCCGCGGTGACGCGCGTCCCACCCTCGCCCACTGGGCGGCGCGCCAACGGTGGATCGGCGCGTCGGGCGCCGTCCTGCTCGCTCACGGCTGCCCCGAGGACGCCCCGCCCGCCGTGATCCGCCACAGCCATCTCGCCGCCGGGTACGCGGTCGGCGTGGCCCAGATCCTCGCCACCGCCCTGGGGTTGCGCTCCCGCCCCGTCGGCTCCTGGCAACAGGCGGACCTGGGCGCGGCGTTGGGTGACGCCCCCGGACGCGACTGGATCGTGCACGGCCTCGCCCTGGGGGGTGTCCGACGACCGTCATGACACCGCCGACCGCACCGCGGGCGACGGCCCCGACCGTCCCCGGGACCACGACCCGCACCACCCCTCCCGGCGAGGAAGACCGCCCATGATGCTCCACCCCGAACTCCTCCGTGCCGCGAGGACCGCGCGCCGCCCCCTCTGTCTCGCCACCGCGCTGCTCGCGGCGCTCACCATCACGCACCTGGCCCAGGCCGTCCTGCTCGCCCTCGTGCTCTCCCGGATCGCCGGGGGAGCACCGGACGCCCTGGCCCCGCTGCTCGCGGCCGTCATCGCCGTCGTCCTGGCCCGTGCCGCCCTCGGCCGGGCTCAGCGGCTGACCGCCGTCGCGGCGGGCGCCACCGTACGGGTGCGGCTTCGCGACACCCTGCTGCTGCGGCTCGGCGCACTCGGCCCCACCGCCGTCACCGGTGCGCGGGCCGGAGCCGTACGGGCCACGCTGGTCGACGGCGTCGAGGGCGTCGACGCGTACATCTCGCGCTATCTGCCCCAGGCGCTCATCACCTGCGCGGTTCCGCCGCTGCTGCTCGTCGCCGTCGCCCTCGTCGAACCGTACGCGGCCCTCGCCCTCGGCCTCGCCCTGCTGCTCGCCCTGTTCGGACCGCGCTGGTGGGACCGCCTCCTCGCACGGCGCGGCAAGGAGCACTGGGACTCCTACGAGGCCCTCGCCGCCGACTACCTGGAAGCTCTCCAGGGGATGCCGGCCCTGCGAGCCGCCGGCGCGGTGGGGCGCGTACGGGAGCGGCTGGAGCGGCGGTCGGCCGCCCTGCACCGGAGCACCGTCGCCAAACTGCGGGTCTCCCTCATCGACACCGGCCTCACCGACCTGGCCGTCCAGGGCGGTACGGTCGCCGCCGTCCTCGTGGCCTGCTCCTCGGCGGCCACCGGACGTACCGCCGCCACCGGCACCTACCTCCTGCTCCTCCTCGCCTCCGAGTGCTTCCGGCCCGTCCGCGACCTCTCACGCGAGTGGCACGCCGGCTACCTCGGGGTTTCCGCCGCCGACGGGATCGCCACCCTGCGCACCGCCGAACCCGCCGTGCCGGACCGGGGGAGCACGGTCGCGGTCTGGGCGGACGCCCCCGAAATCCGTTTCGAGAACGTGCGCTTCACCCATCCGGGGAGCGACCGGCCCGCGCTCGACGGCGTCAGCTTCACCGCCGCCCCCGGACGCACCACCGCCGTCGTCGGCCCGTCCGGGGCCGGGAAGTCGACCCTGCTGAGCCTGCTGCTGCGGCAGCGCGACCCCGACAGCGGCCACCTCACCGTCGCCGGGACCGACACCACCGCCTACACCCTCGACTCGCTGCGCCGGGGCATCGCCGTGGTCTCGCAGGAGACCTACCTCTTCCACGCCACCATCGCGGAGAACCTCCGCATCGCCCGTCCCGCCGCCACCGACGGACAACTGCGCGCCGCCGCCCGTGCCGCGGGGATCGACGAGGAGATCACCCGGCTCCCGGACGGGTACGCCACCCTCGTCGGCGAACGCGGCGCCACACTCTCCGGTGGGCAGCGCCAACGCGTCGCCCTCGCACGGGCGTTGCTGGCCGACGCCCCCGTCCTGATCCTGGACGAGGCCACCAGCGCGGTCGACGAGCGAGGCCAGTCACGCATCGTCCGCGAGCTTGCGGCGGCGGGCCGTGGCCGCACCTGCGTCGTCGTCGCCCACCGCCTCGACGCCGTACGCCACGCCGACCACATCGTCGTCCTCGACGCCGGGCGCGTCGCCGCTACGGGGGACCACACGGCCCTGCTCGCGGGCGGCGGCGTGTACGCCTCGCTCGTCGCGGCCGGCCGCACCGCACAGGAAGACCACGCCGCATGACCACGATCCCCACCCCCGCCCCGACCGATGCGGCCCGCCCACCCGGTCCCGGTCCCGCCGTCCCCCCCTCCCGAGACGTCCCGGCCGGCGCCCTCCGCTCGCTCCTTCCCGTCCTCGGCGCGCACCGCACCACCGTGCTGCGCACGTGCCTGGCCGCCCTCGTCGACCAGGCGGCCCTGGTCGCCCTCGTCAGCCTCGCCGCGCACTCGGTCGGCGCCGCCGTCACCGCGCACCGCCCTCCCGCCCCCGGAGCCGTCGCCGTCCTCGTCGGGCTCGTCCTGCTCCGCGCCTTCACCACATGGCGGGAGATGGACCTCTCGCACGACCTCGCCTACCGGGTCCTCGCCGAACTCCGCGTCCGGGTCTTCGACGGGCTGGCCCGCAGCGCGCCCGCCCGGATCGCGGGCCGGCGCAGCGGCGACCTGGCGGCCACCGCGCTCGGGGATGTGGAAGCCCTGGAGTTCTTCTACGCCCATGCCATCGCCCAACTCCTGGCATCCGGTGTGGTGTTCGCGGTAGCGGCCATCGTGCTGGCAGCGCTCGGTCCGTGGCTGCTGCTCGCCGTCCTGCCCGCCGCACTGCTCCTCGCCTGGTCGCCGTTGGCCGAAGCGCGCGGGCGGGCCCGGCGCGGGGCCCGGACCCGAGGCGCGCTCGCCGAGCTCTCGGCCGAGACGGTGGAGAGCGTCGACGGGCTGCGCGAACTCCTGATGACGGGGGCGCTGAACCGCAGGCGGGCCCGGCTCCGTTCCGCCGGACGGCGGCTCGCCCGCGCCCAGCGGGCCGAACAGGCCTGGGAAACCGGGGCGGGCGCCGCCCGCGACCTGCTCGTCGTCGCCGCTGTCATCGGGGTCGTGGCGGCCGCCGCGCACGCCGCGTCCGCAGGGCGGCTGGACGGGGCGTGGGCCCCGGCCGCCCTGGCCCTGGCCCTGGGCGCACTGGCTCCGGTGGCGGAATCGGCTGCCGCGCTCGGCCGGGCGGGCGGGCTGCGCGCCGCGGCGGCCCGCGTCCGGTCCGCCGTGCACGCTCCCGCCGGGGCCCCCGCACCCGCCGATCCGCACCCCTTGCCGACGGGCCCGCTGGGGCTGCGATTGCGCGGCGTACGGTTCGGTTACGGGGGAGAGGCCGTGCTCGACGGGGTCGACCTGACCGTCCGGCCGGGCGAGACCGTGGCCCTCGTCGGGGCGTCCGGTGCGGGCAAGTCGACCTGCGCCCACCTCCTCGCGCGATACTGGGACCCGGTCGAAGGAGCTGTGGAGCTGCTGCCCCCGGCCCCGGCCCGTCCCGTGGACCTGCGGGACCTCGCCGAGGGCGACCTGCGCGCGGCCGTATCCGTGGTGGGACAGGAGGCCCCGCTCTTCCACGGCACCCTCGCCGAGAACCTCCGGCTGGGCGCTCCCGACGCGACGGCGGCCGAACTGGGCGAGGTGGCCCGGCTCTGCGGTGTCTCCGCCATCGCCGACGCCCTCCCCGGCGGGCTGGACACGGCCGTCGGGGAGCGCGGCGCGACCCTGTCCGGCGGCCAGCGCGCGCGGGTCGCCCTGGCTCGCGCCCTGCTGAGCGGCCCTCGCGTGCTCGTCCTGGACGAGACGACGGCCCACCTGGACCACCGGGGCGACGCGGAACTGGCGGAAGCGCTCGCCACCCGCTCCGCCACCCGCGCCACCGTGCTCATCGCCCACCGCCCGGCCACCGTCCGCAGGGCCGACCGGATCGCGGTCCTGGAGGGCGGACGGATCGTCGAGGAGGGAACCTGGGACGAACTGATCGGGGCCGGCGGACCGCTGTCCCGCCTCTTCGCCCGCGCGGAGACCGCACCCGCTCCCGGTTCGCGGTCCCGCACCTGAGCCCCGCCACACGGCCCGGGCCGCCTAGGAGCGGTCCCGGACCTGAGCCGCCGCCCCGTCCCGGAGTCCTCAGGGCAGCGGCTGCTCCGCCCAGATGATCTTGCCCCGGTCGGTGTACCGCGTGCCCCACCGATGGGCGAGCTGCGCGACGAGGAACAGCCCGCGCCCGCCCTCGTCCGTCGTCCGCGCGTGCCGCAGCCGGGGCGAGGTGTTGCTGGCGTCGGACACCTCACAGGTGAGCGCCGCCTGGAACAGCAGCCGCAGCTGTACCGGCCCCGAGGCGTACCGGATCGCGTTGGTCACCAGCTCGCTGACGATCAGCTCGGTCGTCATCGACAGCTCGGTGAGCCCCCACGCCTCCAGGCGGCGGGCGACCTTCGCCCGGACCTCCCCGACCGCCGCGGGGTCCAGCGGCACGTCCCACGAGACCAGGTGGTCGGGGCTGAGCACATGGGTGCGGGCGAGGAGCAGCGCGATGTCGTCCGGCTGGGGAACGGGCAGCAGCTCCTCGACCACCGCCGGGCACAGGTCCTCCAACGGCAACCCGCGCCGTGAGACGGCCACGGCCAGCCGGTCCATGCCGCTCTCGACGTCCTTGTCGGTCCCCTCGACGAGGCCGTCGGTGTAGAGGCCGAGGAGACTGCCCTCGGGCAGCTCCATCTCCAGTGATTCGAAGGGCAGCCCGCCCAGCCCGAGCGGCGGCCCGGAGGGCAGGTCCGGGAAGCTGACCGCCCCGTCCGGGGTGACGACGACCGGTGGGGGATGTCCGGCGCGCGCCATCGTGCAGAAGCCGCTCGCCGGATCGTAGACCGCGTACAGGCAGGTGGCGCCGACCACCGTCGTACCGCCGCGCTCCGCCGGGCCCGTCACCGGCTCCTCCTCGCTGAGCCGCAGGACCAGGTCGTCCAGGCGGGCCAGCAACTCGTCCGGGGGAAGGTCCATGTCGGCCAGTGTCTGGACGGCGGTGCGCAGCCGGCCCATGGTCGCGGCCGCGCCGATGCCGTGCCCCACCACATCGCCGATGACCAGGCCGACCCGCGCCCCGGAGAGCGGGATCACGTCGAACCAGTCGCCGCCGACCCCGTCCTTCGCGTCGGCCGGGAGATACGACGATGCCACGTCCAGCGCCGTGCCGCCGCGCAGCGTGTGCGGCAGGAGGCTCTGCTGGAGCACGAGTGCCGCGGTGTGCTCCCGCGTGTAGCGCCGGGCGTTGTCCACGCACACCGCGGCCCGCGCCACCAGCTCGCGGGCGGGCGCCACGTCGTCCTCGTCGAACGGCACCGGATTCCGCGACCGCATGAAGGTGGTCAGCCCCAGCACGGTGTCGCGCGCCCGCATCGGCACGGAGATGAGCGAGTGCAGCCCGAACTCCCGGAGCCGGTCGGCCCGCGCCGGCTGCTCCACCGTCCACGCGTGGCTCTCCGGATCGAGCACCGGCAGCAGCACGGGGTCGCCGGCCAGCAGGAAGTGCGCGTCGTGCGGCGGCGGCACGAAGTCGACCGTCTCCCCGACCCGGACGACAGCCTCCGGGCATCCCTCCCGCACCGAGCGCATACCCGCCCGGCGCATGGTCGGCCGCTCACCCTCGGCCGGCGGGGGAGCCCCGCGCAGGTCGCCGCCGAACGGGGTCTCCAGCAGGTCGACGAAGACGAAGTCCGCGAACCGGGGCACCGCGAAGTCCGCCAGCTCCTGCGCCGTACGCTGCACGTCGAGGGTGGAGCCGATGCTGGCCCCGGCCTCGTTCACCAGCGCGAGCAGCCGGCGCGCGTTCCACCGGTCGGTGACGTCGAGGACCATGTATCCGATACCGATCCGCCGGTCCCTTGCGTCCGTCAGGGGGAAGAACGAGCTGGTGTACGCCCGGCGGCGATGCGGATCGGACCAGCTCCAGCCCAGGTACTCGTAGTCCGTGACCGCCTGACCGGTCGACAGGACCTGCCGCATCAGGCGTTCGAGCGGCGCCGCGAGCGGGCCGGGCAGCACCTCGCCCGGCCTGCGGCCCAGCCGCTGTTCGCGGGGCACGCCGCCGAACCGCTCCAGGGAGTCGTTGAGCCAGAGATAGCGCAGTTCGGGGTCGAGGACCGCCATCCCGACCGGAGACCGGCTCAGGAAGTCGTCCAGCACGGACCCGCTCATCGTCCAGTGCGGGGCGAGCTCCCGGCCGGACACCAGAAAGGCCTCCCGCCCGTCGATCTTGAACGAGGCAGTGGCCCGTACGTCGATGTCCAGCGACCGGCCGTCCCCGGCCCGCAGGGGCAGCAGGCCGCTCCACCCGGCCCCCGCCCGGCAATGGGCGGCCACCGCCGCCGTCCGCCGGTTGTCCGGAGGGCCGGTCAGCAGGAACGCGGCCGAGCGGCCGACCACCTCGGACGCCGGATACCCGAGCAGCGCCTCGGCCCCGCGGGTCCAGCCGACGACCGTGCCGTCCCCGGCGATCACGGCCGCCGCGTCGGCGGCCGTCCATGCCGGGCCGGGCCCGTCCCCGGAGGGCAGCGGGCCGGACTCCGCCGGGGAGCCCTCATCGGCGGATGCCATTGCACCTCACCACCCTCTGTAGGTTTCCATGGTCGCGCGTCGCCGCGGACCGCGCCCGGTGCGCAGGGCCGGGGCCGGCCCACGCCGCCCCCGTTCGACGGCGCGGGCCGTGCCCCGTCGGCGGACCGATCGCCCCTGCCCCGCGCTCGGCCCGTGTGCGGGGACGGCTGCGGCCCCGGCCAGGAGATCCGGAGCCCGGGCCGTGCCCGGTATCAGGGACGGAAGCAGATCTCGCGCTCCCGCAGCCAGGGCCCCAGCCAGTCGACGAACGGCACGGTGACGCACCACCTGCGGGAGGGCGGCGCCCCGGCCCCCGGCGCGGGCGGCGCCGGCGGGGAGGGGAGTGCGGACGTCGTGTCCGCCGGGACCGGGGACGGGGACGACTCCGAGGGCGTGGCCTTCGGTCCCGGTGCGGCCATCTCGGTCATCATCGTCCGGAACACCTCGGAGGACCGCGGGTTGCCCGCGCACTGCCAGACGCCGTGCGGGCAGTAGTCCGTGACCGTCTGGTACAGCGGCTGGTGCCGGTCGATCCACTCCAGCATCCGGCGCATGTACTCCGGGTTGTCGCCGTTGCGGAAGAGACCCCACTCCGGGAACGAGATGGGCTTTCCGTGCTCCGCCGCGAAGTCCACGTGCTTCTGGAGCCCGTACGGGTCCTCGACCTGGTCGTCGAAGGTCTCGCCGGGCGGCTGGTCGTAGGAGTCCATCCCGACGATGTCGACCACGTCGTCGCCCGGATAGCACGCGGTCCACGGCACCGCGTCCCGGCCGCGGCTCGGCGTGAAGTCGAAACGGAACTCCTGGCCGGGTACGGCGCGCATCGCCGTGACGATCCGCTCCCAGTACGCCTTCCACGACGCGGGATCGGGACCGCACCGGTGCGTGTACGTGGTGCCGTTCATCTCCCAGCCGAGCACGATCACCGTGTCCGGGACGCCCAGGTCCACCAACCGCTCGGCGAGCCGGGTGAAGTGTTCGTCGTACTCCCCGGCCGCACCCGCCCGCAGCAGTGCGCGGACCTCGTCGTCCGGGACCCGCTCCTCGTTGCGCTCCAGCATCGGTACGTTCAGGACGAACATCCGGTCCTCGTCCGCCCGCCTCCACTCCGCCCAGGCGTCGAGGAACGCGGGGGCGCCCTCGATGTTCACCCACAGATCGCCCGGCAGGTACGTGTGCCCCACCCGCAGCTCCGCCCCGCCGAGCCAGCGCGACAGCTCGGCCATCCGGCTGATCCCGTCGGGCCCGTAGTCCAGATACGCGCCGTGCGCCGTAGCGCTCGCCGCACGCTGCGGTCCGGGGGCGGCTCCGTCGACGGCGTCGGGGCCCGACGCCGGCCGGCCCGCGATGCCGCCGCCCGCCAGGAGGCTGAGAGCGAGCGCCGCGACGCACGAGACGATGAGACGGCCCTTGGCCGGCATGTGCTCCTCCTGGCTGCGATGAATTCCGGCGGATTCAGCCGGCGGGGAAAGAGTTTCATCATGGTGCACCGGCGGCATCCGGAGGAGTCCATCGATCGTGCGCGGCGTTGCGGAGCTGCCGTTCAGGTGAATGCGCGGCCGAAGGCGAACGGGAGCGAGCCGACCCGGTTGTCGAAATTCGAATCGACCAGTTCCAGGTCCCCGGTGTCCCGGATGACCGGACGCCGTTCGATCAGTTCCCGCAGCAGGGCTGTCATCTCCAGCCGGGCCAGATGCGCCCCGAGGCAGTGGTGCGGCCCCCCTCCGCCGTATCCGAGGTGGGGATTCGGTGACCGGGTGATGTCGAAGCGGTCCGGATGGGGGAATACGGTCTCGTCTCGATTCGCGGACGCGTAGATGAGCGCGACTTTCTCCCCCGGCAGGAAAGTCCGGCCGCCCACGGTGTATTCCGTCGTGACCGTCCTGCGGAACTGGATGATCGGCGTCGAATGGCGCACGATCTCGTCGACCGCGCCGCCGATGTACCGGTCGAAATCGGATCGCAGCAGCTCCCGCTGGTCCGGATGCCGGTCGAGCAGGAACACTCCGTGCGCGATGGCGTTGCGGGTGGTCTCCACCCCGGCCACCAGCAGCAGCGAGAAGAAGGCTCCCAACTGCCGACCCGAGAGCGCCTCGCCGTCGACGTCCGCCCGGACGAGCGCCGAGACGAGGTCGTCCTGCGGGTGGCGGCGACGCTCCCGTGCGAGCCGCCCCATGACGTACCGCATCCGGGCGAGGGAGGCCAGCCCCCGGCCCGGAATCCGCAGCCGGGCCCGGCCCCGGCGCTCCACCCCGACCTGCTCCGACGCGTGGTCGATCTGTTCGGCGATCCGCGCACGAAATGCCACCGGGACGCCCATCAGCTCGCAGATCACCTCCAGCGGCAGCCGCGCGGCCGCCGACGGCATGAAGTCCCGCGGGCGATCGGCGATCAGCTCGTCCACCAGCCGCCCGGCGAGCCGGCCGACGTTCTCCTCGACGTCCGCCAGCAGCCGGGGCGTGAACCGCCGGGAGATGATCCGGCGCAGCGCCGCGTGCTCGGCCCCGTCCATGTTCACCATCGAGTTCCCGAACAGTGCCTTCGCCCAGCCCGCCGGCTCCGGGGTGGTGACCCCCGGCGCGCTCGCGAACACCCGCGGCGTACGGCTCGCGGCCCGTACGTCGGCGTGGCGCACCAAGGCGTAGAACGGCTTTCCGGAGGTACGGGCGGCGCCCGGCCGGGGGGTGAACAGGATCGGCGCGTCCGCCGCCCGCAGCAGGGCGAAGGCGCGCAACCGCTCCGGGCGCGGCAGCCGCCAGAACGCCGGATCGGCCAGATCGACGTCCGCCGCCCGCGGCACACGGCCCGAGGACAGCTGGTACGGGACGGTCATGCCCATCACCTCCATGGTTCGCCCGACCATGGTCCGGGCCCCGGGAAGCGGTGGACCGTTCGACGCGGCCCGTCGCCGCGGATGGCCCCGCGCCCTCACACGTTTGCCGGAACGTGAGCCCCGGCTGTGCGCCGTACGCCTCACACACGAGAACTGTTTCGGCGGCGCCTCGTTGTCAACATCGCCATCAGAAGCACCTCGGACGAGTTAACGAGAGGCAGGCAGTCATCCCATGAGCCCCACCCCTGCGCCACCGGGCGGCCCCGGCACTCCCACCCGCAGGATCGTCCTGCGCGGCGCCTTCACCGCCGCCGTCGCCACGGGCACCACCGGAGCCCTGCTCCCGCTGCTCGACCACGAGGGGACCGCCGAAGCCCGCCCCGCGCCCGGGCCTGAGCACGGCGGATCCGGCTCCCCGGCGGAAGAGTTCGCCGAGATGTACCGGGGACGGGATATCCGGGGAACGGCGACCTCCGTCGTCCCCGCCGGAGCCACGGAGGACGACCGTGTGTCGGTCGCCGTCGAGCCGGTCACCGAGATCCGTATCGACGGGATGCCCCTGCACGTCATGAGGCGGGCGGACGGCACCTACGTGAGCGACGTCCGGCACTACGAGTCCTACCCGACGCTGCTGGAGACGGCCCGCGCCGCAGTCGACGAACTCGGCGACGCCCGGCTTGCGCCCCCCGCCGCGCACCACATGTGAACCAGGAGGACCCGCACCGGTGTACACCCGCAAGAACCAGCGCGACCTGACGCGCACCGAGAAGCGCCGCCTCGTCGACGCGATCCTGAAACTGAAACGCTCGGGCCGCTACGACGACTTCGTCGTCATGCACCGGGAGTACTACGTCATGGACACCGAACGCCGGCCGCGCCCGGCGCACATGACGCCCTCCTTCTTCCCCTGGCACCGCCAGTACCTGCTGGAGTTCGAGAAGGCGCTCCGACGGATCGACGCGGGCGTCAGCGTCCCCTACTGGGACTGGACGCGGGACAACAGCCCGACCTCGTCCCTCTGGGCGGAGGACTTCCTCGGCGGCAACGGCCGGCCCGGCGACCGCCGCGTCACCACCGGACCGTTCGCCTACGCGGCTGGCAACTGGAGCGTCGGCCGGGGCGTCACCGACCAGCACTACCTCACCCGCAACTTCGGCCGCCCCGGCCGCGACCCGGTCTCCCTCCCCACCAGGGACGACCTGGCGCGGGCGCTCACGGACCCGGTCTACGACACCGCGCCGTGGAACAGCGTCTGTACGCGGGGCTTCCGCAACCGGGTCGAGGGGTGGGGCATCCGGGGCGTGCGCCCGGTGGGCCTCCACAACCGCGTGCACCAGTGGGTCGGCGGGCCCATGGCGGGCGCGGCCTCCCCCGAGGACCCGGTGTTCTGGCTGCACCACTCGTTCATCGACCTGATCTGGGACCGCTGGCGCAAGGCCCACCCGGAGTCGGCCTACGTGCCGGGCCGCAAACCCGCCGACCCCGGCCGCGAACGCGACCACGTGTTCGGCCTCGACGAGGCGATGCCGCCCTGGGGAGTGACCCCGAGGAAGCTCCTCGACCACGGGAAGATCTACCGCTACGCCTGAACCCGCACGACGAAGCGGCCGGCCCCCTCCGCGAGGAGGAGACCGGCCGCTCCGGTGCTAGGGGTGATCAGCGGCCGTAGCCGTAGTCGCCGCCGTGGCCGTTGTCCGGGGCGTCGGCGTTGACGCAGGTGTTGCCGAAGGCGGGGTTCAGCACGCCGATCACGTTGATCGTGTTGCCGCAGAGGTTCACCGGCACGTGCACCGGAACCTGAAGGACGTTGCCGGAGCCGACACCGGGGGAGCCGGCGGCGAGGCCCTGCGCGCCGGCGTCCGCGGACGCCATGCCGGCGCCGCCGGCGATCAGGGCGCCGGTGCCGGCCATCACAGCGGCGACCTTCGTCATACGAGACATGAAGAACTCCTTGTACAGAAGGGGGGTGTGCCGCGGGCACGAGGCCCGCACCCCCTGACAACGCGAAAGACGCCGGACGGTAACGGATCAACGCGCAGGAGATCCTTCCGACACCGCCGTCCGGCGTACCCCCGGCGTGTCAGCGGCCGATCACCGGCAGCGCGGTCAGCCGCTCGTGCCAGGTCCGCGCCGCCGGGAAGCGGGCCTTCACCGTCTCCGCCGCACGCTCCCGCACCGCCACCTGCGACTCGCGCAGCCGCAGCAGCGGCTCCAGACCCGGCCGGGCGAGCAGCAACCGCTGGTTGACCACGGGTGTGGGCCGCCAGTGGTTCTTGTACGTCTCCGCACCGCGCAGCAGGCTCAACACCTCGCGCCCGCCGTCCGCGGCCTGCCGCGCGACCTCCCGCAGCAGCATCGTCGACACATCGACCTTGCGCTCGCGCAGCGCCGGATCCGCACCGTACAGATAACCGCCCGCCAGGCGCCCGGACTCCAACGACAGATTGGACGCCACCACTTCGCCGCCCAGCCGGAATTCGGTCATGGCCGCCGTGCCGTCCCCCACCATCCGGCCCACCGACCGGATCAGATGGTCCGAGAACCGCGCCCGCAGATGCTCCGGGTTGACCGCCCGCCCCTCCCACTGCCGCGCGTGCAGCCGCAGCAGCGTGCCGATCGCGGCGGGAACCCCGTCCCCGGGGACCCGGTACGCCTCGACGCCCAGGGCTTCGATCTTGCGCAGCCTGGAACGGAGCCGCTGCCCCCGCGAACCCGTCAGCGGCGCCACGAGTTCGGCCAGCGGTACGGCCGGAAGCTCCATGCACGTGGAGTCCGCGAGCCGGCTCCGGACCCCCGTCCACCGCCCGAACAGCAACTGGGCCGACGCGTCCGGCCGGACCTCCCGCAGATCCACCACCGTGTGCCGGGCCGCCCGGTCCAGACCGCGCCCCAGCGCCCCCACCGCGTACCCGGCCTCCTCCTCGTCCAGCAGGATGTCGAAGAAGTCGGAGACCGCCCCACCCATCGGTACGAGCAGCGGCATCGGGCGGTGCACCAGCATCAGCGGCGCCGCCCCGATCAGCCGCCCCGCCCGGCGGACCAGCAGCACCCGCAGCCGGCCCTCCTGACCGTAGGAGATCCACCACGAGTGCAGCCAGGCGTGGCTCTGGAACGGGGTCGCGGTGGCGCAGCGGCGGTGCAGCGCGTCCCAGTCGGCGGCGAGCGCGCCGAACTCCCCGAAGTCGCGGCACAGGGTGACGGCCAGACCGCCCGCCCGCCGGGGCGTCATCGGACCAGCTCCCGTTCGTCCTGGGCGACGCCGCCCTCGGCCGTCGGCCCCGGCACCTGCGCCGAGACGCTCCAACCCGCCCTGCGCGGCCGTACCAGCAGCACGAGACCGCCCAGCAGTCCGCCCGCCGCGGCCCCCACGGCCGTGCCCAGCGGCACGGACGGCGAGACCGGTCGGTCCGGCGTCATCGCGTGGGTGAACTCGATCAGCTTGACCCCGGTGTCCTCCGCGACATGGCCGCTGCTCACGACGACCGCCTCGATGACGGCGTTGGCGATGTCGGCGGCCTTGCGCCGGTCCTCGGAGACGCCGGTCACCGCGATCATCGGAGAGTCGGGGGAGGTCTCCGACCGGACGTGGGAGCGCAGTTCGCGCACCGGCTCACCGGCCGCGCCCCGGGCGTACGAGAGGGTCGCGTCGCTCGTGGCGAGCCGCCCGTACGACTGGGCGTACCCCAGCGCCGCCGAGGGGTCCGTCTCCCCCTGCGCCACCGCCATCGCGTAGCTGGTCGCCTCGTACTGCGGGGGGGCGAACGCGCCGTACGAGAGACCGGACGCGGCGCCGATCAGCACGGAGACGGGCAGCGGCCACCACTGCGGCAGCCGGGTCAGGGCGGTGCGCAGCCGCTGGACGACGAGGTGCCGCTGCTGCTCGGGTGAGTCGGTCATGAGAAGGCTCTCCGGTTCGGTGGGGCGGTGTCGAGGGCGTACGCGTACACGTCCATCAGGCGCTCGCTGCTGCGCCGGATGTCGTAGTGGCCGACGGCCCTGGGCGGCGGGCGGCGGTCCGTGGGGGCCTGTATCCGCTGCCGCAGCCGGGCCGTCAGCTCCTCGGGGCTCCCGGCGATCCGGGTGGCCCCCGGAGCGTGCGCGGCGGGCAGGTCGTCGATGGCCGGGCAGGCGTCGTGGAGGACCGGCAGCCCGGCGGCGAGCGCCTCCACCGCGGCGAGGCCGAAGGACTCCTCCCGTGACGTGGACACGAACACGTCCAGGGCGCTCAGCAGCGCGGGGACACCCGGCACCGGTCCGTCCCCCTCCTCGTCGCACTCCCCGAGGAACCGGATACGGTCCACCGCCCCGAGCCGCAGCGCCAGCGTCCGCAGCGCCCCGGCCTCCGGCCCGTCCCCGGCCAGCAGCAGACGGGCCTCGGGCAGGGCGGCGACCGCGCGGATCAGCACGTCGAACCGCTTGCCGGGCACCAGCCGGCCGACCCCGCCGGCCACGAACGCGTCCTCGGGGACGCCCAGTGCGGCCCGGACGTCCGCCCGCCGCCGTGCGTCGAAGCGGAACCGGTCCGCGTCGATGCCGTTGGGCACCAGCCGGATCCGGTCGGCGGGCACACCCCAGTCCAGCAGCCGCCCGGCCACGGTGGAGGAGACCGCGACGGTCGCCGCCCCGAGGCGCTCGGTGGAGAGGTACAGGGCCCGGATGGACCGGGTGAGCGGGCGGCCCTCGATCTCGGCGCGCCCCAGCGAGTGTTCGGTCGCCACCGTCGCCCGCGTCCCCGCCAGACGGGCCGCGATCCTGCCGTACACACAGGCCCGGTACAGATGCGTGTGGACCAGGTCGTAGCGGCCGTCCCGGATCAGCCGCGCCAGCCGGCCCACCGCCGACAGGTCGCGGTTGCCGCGCATCCCGAGATGGGTCACCCGGATGCCGTCGGACCGCAGTTCCTCGGCCACCGCCCCCGGATTGGTCAGCGTCACGACGTCGCACTCCACCGGCAGATGACGCAGCAGCAGACGCAACTGCCGCTCCGCTCCGCCGACCCCGAGCCCGGTGATGACGTGCAGCGCCCTCATCGCGGGCCGCCCGCGCGCACCGGTCCGGAGACCCGGAGGCCCGCACCGGGCGACGCCACCTGCCGCAGCCCGTGCCGCACCTCCTTCGCCCACAGCCGCACCCCCCGGTCGGCCTGGCTGATGTGGGTGCGGGGCAGGGCGAACCGGCTGAGCAGCGGTCCCGGAGCCAGCGCGCACGCGTAGCCGTATCCGGCCGTGCGCGCGGCCTCGGCGACCCGGCGGTCGAGGTAGCCGTACGGGTAGCAGAAGCCCTCCGGGAGCACACCCGTGAGGTCGCCGATCAGCTCCCGGCTGTGCCGGGTCTCGCGGCGCAGCTCCTCGTCCGGCAGCGCCGTCAGATCCTGGTGGCGGAGGCCGTGCGAGCCGACCTCCATGCCCGCCGCGGCGACCTGCCGGAGGTCGTCGTGGGTCAGCAGCGGCTTGCGCGGGCCGAGCGGGTCCCACTCGTTGACGCCGCCCGGTCTGCCCGGCAGGACGAAGACCGTCGCCCGGAAGCCGTGGCGGCGCAGCACGGGCAGCGCCTCGTCGAGGAAGTCCGCGTACCCGTCGTCGAAGGTCAGCCCGACCAGCCCGCGCCGCCCGGCCGCGTCCGCGCGCAGCAGTTCGGAGACCCCTACGCCGCTGAGACGCCGACCGCGCAGCCAGGACAGCTGCTCGTCGAGCCGCGCGGGGGAGACCGTGATGCCGTACGGGTCGTCGCTCGGGTCCGCCACCGAGTGGTACGTGAGGATCCACGGCTGACGGCGGGCGTGCGGGCGGAGCCGGGACGGGGGGCCGTCGGCGCAGGGTGCCGGGGAGTCAGCGGCCATCGAGGAACCTCCGTCGGATGAGTGCCAGCAGGGAGACGGCCTCGGGGGAGCGCAGGGCGAGGCCGGTCAGGAAGAGCACGGCGGGGACGAGGAGGCATCCGGCGGCCAGGCTCAGCACCGGGTCCGCGACCAGCGGGGCGCACGCCCAGCCGGCCGCGCCCGCCGCCAGGGACGCCCCGGCGAGCCGTCCGAGCGAGAGCGCCACGGCACGGGTCCGGATCGGGACGACGCGGGGGCCGAGACCCATGAGGAGCAGCAGGGCGGTCGTGCTGATCCCGAGCGCGTTGGCGGCAGCGATGCCGTCCACGCCGAAGCGGAACGTCAGCGCGTACCCGGCCCCCATCGTGACCAGCAGCCCGGTGCCCATGGCGAACGCCGGGAACCAGGTGGGCCGCCCCGACGAGAAGAACGGGCGGCTCAGCGCGCCCACCAGGCAGTGCCCGAGCAGTCCCAGCGCGTACACCCGCATGACCCGGGCGGTCGCGTCGGTGTCGGAGGCGTCGAACGCACCGCGCTGGAAGAGCACCTCGACGATCTGGGGCGCGTAACCGAGCACCACGGCCGCCCCGGTCAGCACCACCGTCCCGGCCAGCGCCAGATCCCGTTCGACGCGGAGGCGGGCCCGCTCCCGCTGCCCTGCCGCCATCGCCCGCGCCACGACCGGGAAGGTCACCGTGCAGATCATCAGCGACAGCACCATCGGCAACTGCGCGACCTTCTGCGCGTAGTTCAGGTGCGAGATCGCGCCCGCCGGCAGCGTGGAGGCGAGGAACCGCTCCACCAGCACCTGGGACTGACGGCTCACCACGAAGAGGACCACGGGGGCCAGCACCGTGAACCCCAGCAGCGGAGCGGTCCGCGCGGCGCGCTTCCCGAGCCGCCGGAAGCGGGGCGACCGGGGGCGCCCTGGCGGTACCAGCCGCAGGAAGACGGGCAGTTGGGTGAGGATCATCAGGACGCTGCCGATCGCTACCCCGGCCGCCGCTGCCCGCACCCCCCACACGGAGTGCAGGACCAGCGTCGTGGTGATGATGCCGACGTTGTACGCGACGTAGACGCCGGCGGGCGGCAGGAAGCTGCGGTGCGCGCGCAGGGCTGCGCTGAAGTAGCCGGTGATCCCGAAGGTGAGGACGGTGACGGCGGTGAGCCGGGTGCAGTCCACCGCGAGCCGGGGATCGGCGAGTCCGGGGGCGAGCACGCCCACGACCAGGGGGGCGCCCGCGACGAGCAGGGCGGCGCCGCCGGAGAGCAGCAGGAACAGGCGGGGGAGGGTGGCCGCGACCAACTCGCGTACGGGGTCGGGGACCGCGCCCCTCGCGGTGTCGCACGCGGCGGTTGCGGCCCGCATGGTCCCCGCCTCGGCGGTGCCCGTGCGGGAGGCGACGCGGTGCGCGGCCCCGGTGTCCGCCCGACCGTTCCGCGTCCGGTCGGCCCCGTCCCGGCGGCCGAGGGCGAGGCTGAACGCGGGGACGAGGAGGAGGGCCATCCCGTCCTCGATCAGCAGCGTCGCGGCCATCTCCGGCACGGTCCAGGCGATCAGGAAGGCGTCGCTCGCGTCGCTCGCCCCGAAGTACCGGGCGATGGCCTGGTCCCGCACCAGACCGAGGGCGGCCCCCAGCACGGTCAGCACCGCCGTGGCCGCCGCCGCGCGGGCGAGGAACGACCCGAGCCGGGGCGGATCGCCGCCCGCCGCCCCCGGTGCGGCACCGGGCGCGCGGGGTGCGGGAGCGGGGAGCCGGGAAGGCCCGGCCGACGGGCGGGCCTCGGCCTCCGTGCCCGTACCGGAGTCGCTCATGCGGCGCTCACCCGGTCCGGCTCGGCCAGTGCCCACCAGGCGGCCAGCCCCAGCACGACGCCGCTCAGCACGGTGGTGGGCCCGCCGATGTCCGCGTACAGGAAGTTGACGCTCTGCCAGGTCATCAGGGCGACCGCCGTCAGACCGCAGTCCACGGCCGCGGGGCCGCGCGACCGGGCGAGGCGCAGTCTGCGGACCGCGCCGGCCAGGATCGCCGCCCAGCTGCCGACGAGCGCGGTCAGGCCGATGAGGCCCTGCTCGCCGAGAACGAGGAGGTACATGTTGTGCGGGGAGAGCAGGGCCTGCCGGCGGAACTCCTGGCCCGCCCCGGCCGTGTCGCTGCCGGAGGAGAGCCCGATGGAGGCGTGGGCGTCGCGGTGGGCGGGGAAGCCCTTCAGACCGACCCCGGCGACGGGCTGCTCCCGCCACATCGCGCCCGCCGCGTTCCACATGGCGTAGCGGTCGCTGACCGACCGGTCCGGGGACCGGGTCACCTGGGTCACACTCGCGGCCCGGTCCGCGATCATTTTCGAGCCGACGCCGAACCCGCCGACCAGGACCACGCCCGCGGCCCCCAGCACGGCCAGTGACGTCAGCGCCTGCCGCCGCCCCGCCAGCATGAGGGCCACCAGGAGAGCGAAGGCCGTGGCGATCCACACGCCCCGGCTGAACGACAGCGTCAGCGGTACGACCAGGACGGCGGCGAGAGAGGCGGCGCACGGCCGCAGCCAGGCCGGGGCGGACCGGGGCGTGCGCAGGGCACAGGCCGCGGCGGCCAGCAGCCCGTAGGCGACGACCGTCGCCATGCCCATGATGTCGCTGGGGCCGAACGTGCCGACCGCGCGGACGTTCTCGCCCATGTACGAGGCGCCGGTCCCGGTGACGTACTGGTGGACTCCCGTGGCGCCCTGGACGACCGCCAGGAGGACGAGCGAACCGGCCACGATCCGGAACCCGCACGCGTCCCCGAGCAGGAGGAACACCGCGACCGGCACCAGGACGAAGACCTGGAGGTAGCGCACGAGACCAGGCAGGGCCGCAGCCGGGTCCGCCGCCGTGACGGTGGCCACCGCGAAGCCCACCGCGGGCAGTCCCAGGACCAGCGCCGCGGTCGCGCTCAGCGGGCGGCGGCGCAGATACAGCAGGCGGCCCACGCAGACGAGGACCGCGACGCCCGACGCCATGTCGGCCGGGCCGCCCCCGCCCGAGGTCCCGTACGGCAGGGCGGGCAGCAGAACCGCCGCGACCAGGGGCAGCAGCGGCCAGCGGTCGCGCCGGCCGCCCCGCCACCGGGGACGGGGGAGGGCGCCGGGCCCGGACCGCGCCGGTGCGGGCGGGGTGAGGACTGCCGCCATGGTCAGCTGCCTCCGAGCCGGAAGAGGGAGCTCGCGGTCCGCGCCAGCACGCACGCGTCCTGCCACAGCGACCAGGTCTCGATGTAGTGGTTGTCGAAGCGGGCCCGCTCCTCGATGGAGGTGTCTCCGCGCAATCCGTGGACCTGGGCCAGCCCCGTGATGCCCACGGGCATCCGGTGGCGGGCCTGATAGCCGGGGTGTGCGCGGCTGAACTGTGCGACGAAGAAGGGGCGTTCGGGCCGTGGGCCGACCAGGCTCATGTCGCCGCGCAGCACGTTCCACAGCTGGGGCAGCTCGTCGAGGGAGGACCGCCGGAGCACCCTGCCGACCCGGCTCATCCGCTCGTCGGACGCGACGGTCCAGCGGGTGGCCGACTCCTGGGCATCGGCGGGCCGCAGGGTACGGAACTTCAGCAGCACGAAGGTGTGTCCGTGGCGGCCGACGCGCTCCTGCCGGAAGATCACTCCGGGGCCGTCGGAGAGCCGTACGGCCAGGGCGCAGGCCGCCATCACCGGGGATGCCAGCAGCAGGCCGAGAGTGGCGAGGACCGCGTCCATCGCCCGCTTCACCCCGTGGCCGAAGGGGCGGGCCGTCCCGTTGCGCAAGGGCCTGGCGGTGAAGCCCCACAGATGGTCGGGGCGCCCGCCGGCCGGGAGCGACGCGACCGCGCCGGGCCCGGTGACCAGCCACATCTGGCACCCGTGCCGGGCGAACAGCGAGAGGAGAGCGGGACCGTCCGGGATCGCCTCGGGCGGGGCCGTGAAGACCACGTGCCGCACGCTGTTCTGCACGACGGCCCGCCCCGCCTCCTGGGGCGAGACCAGGACCGGCAGCGGCACGGCCGCGGAACCAGCGGCCCGCTCCTCGCCCCCGGTCCCCGGAGCCGCGACCAGACCGACCGGCCGCAGCCCGTACGCGGGGTGGTCGTACAGCGCGGCCGTCACCTGACGGGCCTGCGGGCCCTGACCCACGATCAGCGTGGACAGCGGGCGGCGGACGGCGGCCCGTCGCCCCGCCCGGTACACCGCCGCTCGCGCCGCACAGCCCAGCGCGGTCTGCGCACCGGCCCCGTACACGAGCGCCGTCCAGCCGATCGCCTGCTGCGGGGCCCAGGCGGCCAGCACCTCCATGGCCACGTACCACTGGAGGAGGGCGAGGCCGAGGAGCGTGGGCAGTTCGGAGAGGGCCGAGGGGGAGAGCCGTGCCCGGTACAGGCCCCGGCGGGCGAAGAGCAGGAGCTGTGCCATCGCCTGGAGGGCCACCGGCGGCCAGGTCCACGCGGCCGGGACGACCAGGACGAACGCCACGGCGGGGGCCAGCGCGTCCGCGCACAGCAGCGGTGCGAGCCGGCCGCACCGGACGGCACGGCGTCCACCGGTCCGCACCGGTGCACCGCCGCCGCTTCTTCGCGGCGGATGGACCGTGTGAGCCTGGACGGCTGTCGCCGGGCCGGCTCCGGGAGCCGGTGCACTCTCCATCGTCATCGCTCGGTGCGCTCCCTCGTCGTGGGGACGGTCATGCCGACCAGTTCCTGGTAGAGACCGGCAATCGCCCCGGCGGTCCGCCGGACGTCGAAGACCGCGCGGGTGTGGCGCAGGGCCCGGTGGGACACCGCCTCGCGCAGATCACGGTCGGTGAGCAGCGCGGTCAGCGCCGCGGCCAGTGCCGCCGGGTCCTCCGGCGGCACGAGGCAGTGCTCCTCCTGGCCGGGCGGCAGGCTCTCCCGCGCGCCGTTCACATCGGTCATCACCACGGGACGGCCGCAGGCCATCGCCTCCAGCGGGGCCAGGGCCATGCCTTCCCAGCGGGAGGGGAGCACCAGGACGTCGGCCGCGTGGAGCCACGGCCGGACGTCCTCGCAGGCTCCCGTGAACAGCACGCCCGGCGGGGCCGACCGCTCCAGCGCCTCCCGGTCGGGCCCATCGCCCACCAGCACCAGCCGGGCCCCGGCCACCGTCATCCGGCGCCAGGCCCGCAGCAGGACGTCCTGGCCCTTCTGGCGGGTCAACCGTCCGACGCAGACGACCAGCGGGGCCTTACGGTCGGCGCCCTCCGGCACGGGCAGCGAGGCGCGGGCCCGCGCGCGGCCGCCGGGGCGGAAGCGGTCGAGGTCGACGCCGTTGTGGACGACCGACCAGCGGGCGGCGATCCCCGCCTCCTGACCGGTGCGGCGTTCGGACTCACTGACGCACAGGATGTGGTCGGCCCAGCGCGCTCCGAACCGCTCCCAGCCGAGCGCGAACCCGGCGGTGCGGCCGTCGACGGCCTCGAACGACCAGGCATGGGGCTGGAACACGGTGGGGACCCGGCCGCGCACCGCGATGCGGCCGGCCAGTCCGGCCTTGGCGCTGTGGGCGTGCACCACGTGCGGGCGGCTCGTGCGGACGATGCGGCGCGCGGCGGCGACCTCTCCGGCCAGTCCCGGACCGGGGGCGCGGGTGGCGTGCCAGCCGTGCACCTCGGCACCGGCCTTCGCGGCCCCCGCCGCCAGCGGGCTTCCGGGCGGGCAGGCCACCACGGGGCGCAGCCCGGACCCGGCCTGGGCCCTGACGAGATCGATGACCACTCGGGCCACTCCGCCGTCCACGGGCTGAACCAGGTGAAGGACCGTCAGTTGTCTTTCTTCGGTACGACGCATGTGCAGCACGCACGGCTCTCTTCGCTCAATCCGGTGAGTAAAGCCGAGGTGCACTTTGACAGATATGTGGCGAAATCGTGCGTTTGACTCGCTCATACGACCACATGGGGATTGCGTGTGCAGAGGGCCTTCCGGGTGGCCGCGCGGGGGCGCGGCGCAGGGTGGGACCCTTCGAGAGCCGGTGGGGGAGAGGCGTTCCGGGGGCTTCCTGGCGGATCGGGACGGGTGGCCCTGACGATCCGCGCCGGGCGTACCGTCAGCCCTTCCGGCGAGCACGCGCCACCGTTCGCCGCAATCGATGGCCACACCATCCACCGCCCGGCCGCACCCACCGGCCTCGCGGTCGCGGTCCTCCCGCCACGACGCCCCCCGGCGTCGGGCCTCGGCCCTGGATCAGCCGGTACGGTCCACGAGGTACGGGATCAGCGTGAGCAATTCCTCCCGCGCGTTCCCGGCCAGCGGCACCCCGTCCAGGCGGGCGCGGGCGGCGGCCAGCTGCTCATGCGCCTCGGCGACCGCGGCCGCCCGCCCGCCGGCCTCCTCGATCAGGCGGCCGCACGGCGTGCCGCCGGGTCGTCGAGCGGTACGGCGGAGGAGAGCAGCACGTCGAGGCGGCGTGCCGCCGGGTGGTCGGCGGACAGTGCCGCGAGCACCGGGTACGTCTTCTTGAGCCGCCGCAGATCGCAGCGCACCGGTTTGCCGGTCACCTGCGGATCGCCCCAGAGCCCGAGCAGGTCGTCCACCGCCTGGAACGCCACGCCCACATGACGGCCCGCCAGGTCCAACGCCTCGACGGTGTCCGCCGGGGCCCCCGCCGGCGCCGCGCCCAGAGCTGCCGCGCAGCCGAGCAGGGAGCCCGTCTTGTGGGTGGCCATCGACCGGTACTCCTGCGGCATCACCGCCCCCGGCCCGGTCCACGGCCGGGACTCGAAGAGCAGGTCCTGCGCCTGGCCGTGCACCAGGTCACCCAGGGCGCGCGCCAGGTGGCGTACCGCCGTCGCGCCGCCGGCACCCGGCGCCTCCGCCGGCGTGGAGACGAGCCAGGGCGAACAGCGCGTCCCCCGCGAGCACCGCCGGGCCGGTGCCGTACGCCTTCCAGAGCGTCGGCCGGCGGCGGCGGGTCTCGTCGCCGTCCATGATGTCGTCGTGGATCAGTGAGAAGGTGTGGATCAGTTCGGCGGCCACCGCGCCGGGGACCGCGTCCGCGGCGCTGCCGCCAACGGCCTCCGCGCCGAGCACCGCGAGCGCCTGGCGGACCCCCTTCCCCTGCGACCCGGCCAGCGGCTCACCGTCCGTTCCTCGCCAGCCGAGCGAGAACGCGGCCGTCTCCGCGTGCAAGGGGTGCAACCGCCCCACCGACTCCACCAGGGCCGGGCGCACCAGCTCGCGGCACCGGTCCAGTATCTGCGGGGCGCTCGCCCGGCGGGTCGTGGAGAGCGTCATCGGCGGCCGTCCCGGCCACCGGCCGCGCGCTCGGCGCCGCAGGCGTCGGCCGATGCGGGCCCCGCGCTCCGGGCACCGGCCGACGCCGGTTCCACGCCCAGTTCGGTGTAGGCCCTCTCGACCATCTCGCGGGCGTTCAGCAGCCCGATCCGGTCGAGCCTGCCGCGCAGTTCGTCCAGCTCGGCGGCGGTGGCGCCGCGGTCCCGGCCGAGCCGGGCCCGCGCCTTCACCAGGCCGAGGGAGGCCAGCGCCTCGCCGCGGGGTTCGTCCATGGCGCGGAACTCGCCGAGCGCCTGCTCGTAGACCTCGTGCGCCTCCTCGTACCGCCCGGCGCGGAACAGCGCATTGGCCCGCATCTTGTGGTTGTACGCCAGCGCGCTGGAGAGGTTCATCTCCCGGCAGGCGACCTCGGCCTCGGCGAGGAGGTCGAGAGCGCGGGCGGTCGCGCCGTCCCGGAGGGAGACGATGTCGGCGATGCCGCGCAATGCCCAGGCCCGGCCCCGGCGGTCGTCCGCCTCGCCCGCCAGTGCCGCCGCCTCCTCGAACATCTCCAACGCCGAGTCCAGCGAACCGGTGTTGCGGTGGATCTGTGCGATGCCCTCCAGCGCCCAGACGGTGTGCCGGGCCTCGCCGCGGGCGCGAGCCTCGGCGAGCAGTTGTTCGTGCAGTGTGGCGACGGTCGCGTAGTCGCCCTGGATCCGCCCGGTCTCGGCCAGCCCGGCCAGCGAATAGCCGCGGGCGACCACGTCGCCGCCCTGCTTTCCCGCCTCGGCGGCGAGCCCGAGCAGCCGGAACGCGAGGCGCAGCGAACCGCGTTGACGCGCCAGCGTGCCGCCGCTCCACAGCGCCCAGGCCATCGCCCCGGTGTTCCCGGCCGCCCGCGCGGCCCGGTAGCTGGCCTTCCAGGCCCGGTCGGCCTCCGCCACCTGTCCGAGCCTGAGGTGCGCCTCGGCCACGGCGAGCCCCGCCCGTGCCCCCTCCTCCTGTGATCCGGAGCGTTCGGCCTGCCTCAAGTGGCGTACGCCTTCGGCCAGTGCGTCGGTGAGTGAGGCGTTCACCGACATCTTGGTGAGAGCTCCCTGGTACTCGGGCGCCAGTGCCTTGGTCTGCATGGGCGCCTTCCGCGCGGTGCCGGGCCCGGAGCGGAGAGACTATGCCTTCCATGTATACACGGGTGGTATAGCTGGCCGGTCGTGCAGGCCCGGAACATAGGGGGGTGTGGGGCCGCCGCTCGTCGTGCGCGGCGAACCGTCCTGTCGGCGATCAAGGTGGCGGCCGGGCGCGGGGGGTTGCTCGGGCGACCCGGCTCGTTCCGGGCCGCCCGTACATCTGCCGTCACATCCGTTCCGTGCGCCGCAGCCGATGGCGTACCGCACGCCGGGCCATCGGGCCCAGTTCGTCCAGTGCCCCGGCCAGCGCGGCGAGCTGCTCCAGCGCCTCGAAGGCCCGCCCCGCCCCTTCCGGGTCCACCCCCTCGTACAGCTCCAGACCCACGAACGCCCCGGTCACGGCTCGCGCCAGCCCCACCGGGTCGGCGAACTCGCCGAGCGGCGAGTCCGCCAGCACCCGCACCAGGACCTTCTCGATCTCGGTGGTCCACAGGTCGAGCCCGGCCGCCGTCGCGGGCGCCAGCCGGGGCTGGGTCTGCGCTCCCGCCAGGAGCTGGGCGAGGAAGGCCACATGGCCGCCTTCGCGCTCCTCCTCGTGCAGTTCCCGCCCGAACCGCAACAGTTCGGCGAGGGTGGTGACGGCGGCGAAGCGGTCGCGGTGGCGGGCCACCCGCTGCTCCGCGCCGTACCGGCAGGCCGCCGCCAACAGCTCGTCGACCGATCCGAAGTGGTAGAAGACCAGGGCCTGGTTGACCCCGGCCGAGGCCGCCACCGAGCGGGCCGACGTCTTGGCGATGCCCTGCGCGGCGAGGGTCCGCAGCGCACCCTCCAGAAGCTTCGTTCGGGTGTCCGCCGCCCCCGCGGTCTCCGCGCCACCCGCGCTCCCCGTCATGCCCGGCTCTCCTCGCGGACCGGGCGCAGGCCCGCCCGTACGCCGTGACGCAGGGCGTCGACATAGCGGGCGCGGAACGTCCCCTCGTACCCGAACAGCGGGCCGAAGCGGCGGTTGGTCACCGAGACCCGGATGCGGAAGCGGCCCGTGGCGTCGTCGAAGGACTCGCGCACCTCGGCGTCACCCCCGATCAGGCCGGGAACGCGAACGTCGACGGGGCCCTCGCGGAAGCGGTGCTCCCCGGACCGGATCAGCAGCGAACCGTCGGGCTCGGCCGTCAGCCGCAGATCGGTGGCCAGATGCTGGTGGGTGCCCAGATAGTCCAGTACGCAGGACCGCTCGGGGCTGTGCACCATCGTGGCGTCGAAGCGGCGCGGGCCGCCCGGCAGCGCGAACGTCCGGACGAAGGTGACCGTCTCCCGGCCGGAGGCGTCGGTGTACGGCACGTTCTCGATGGTGAACGGAACGTTCCGGCCGGTCTTCGGTACCAGGATGTTGCGGGTGGCCCCGAGAGCGAGGAACGGCTTCACGAAGGCGCGGCCGTGCCAGATCCGGTCCATGGAACCGCGTCCCACGCACGCCTCCCCGCTCTCCAGGCCGACCGAGAAGCGCCGTCGCAGCTGGGGATGGAGCCGCTCGAAGTCGGCTCCCATCGCACGGGCGAAGATCGAGGTCACGGGCGCTCCAGACGGGTGAGGAGGGACGGGGTGGCGGCCGGACGGCCGGGCGGGCGGCGCAGACAGCGCCGGGCGGCGGGCGTGCGCGGGGAAGGGGGCAGGAGCAGCGCGGCCAGGGCGGCCGGCAGCACGGCCGCCGGACCGAAGGGGAGGGCCGCCACCACCAGGAGGGCCCGCGCCACCACCTCCGCCAGGGCGTACGCCAGCGAACGGGCCGGGCCGACCTCGCGTTCGCACCACAGTCGCAACCGGTCGAAGGACCAGGCGGTCGCCCAGCCCATCAGCGGCCGGAACACCAGCCGGTCCACGACCGCGCCGCAACGCCCCCACCGGGGCCGGTAGTCGTATCCGGTGAGGAAGCGAATCCCCTCGGCGGTGGGGACGTAGCGCCAGTACCCGCTGCCCTCGGCCAACGGGGACAGTCGCTGCGCGGAGGTGAAACGCAGGGCCGAGACCCGCTCCCCGTCGGCCCGCAGCCGCTCGCCCGCGCTCGTCCCCGTCCCCGACACGGTCAGAAAGGGCAGCACCCGCGTCGCGTAGCGGAACCGCTGAGGGCCCTCCGGTGGGCCGGGCAGAGGCGTGATCTCGGTGAACCGCAGATCCCACCGCTGGTGCTGCGCGGGCTCCTGGGTCCGCTCCCACAGGATCTCCGGATCGGTGCGGATCAAGGCCTCTATGTACAGCCGCATGCGTGTCCCCGGTAGGCGCGAGCGGTTGAGCGACTGCTCAACCTCTGCGCCGGGACGCTACCAGAGGGTTGAGCGACCGCTCAAACACCCCCCCGAACGGCGGCCCGCGGCAGGCGGGGGGAGGACTGCCGCGCTCGAATGGACGGATGACGGCGCCCCCGGACGACTGCCTCGCCCGCAACGAGTGGATCTGCGGCGACTACCTCTCCAGCCGCCGCGAGATCCTCGTCGACGCGGTGCTGCAACACCTCCAGCTCACAGGCGCGTCGGTGGCCGTCGCCGTCCTGATCGCCGTCCCCCTCGCGCTCGCCGCACGCCGATGGCGCTGGGCGGCCGGGCCGGTGCTCGGACTGACGACGATCCTCTACACGGTCCCGTCGCTGGCGATGTTCTCGCTGCTGCTGCCCCTCTACGGGCTCTCCGCCGCTCTGGTGATCACCGGGCTCGTCCTGTACTCCCTGACACTGCTCGTCCGCAACATCCTGGCCGGGCTCCGGGCCGTCCCCGAGGAGACCCGGCAGGCCGCGCGCGGCCTGGGGTACGGGCCGCTGCGCCTGCTGCTCGCCGTCGAACTCCCGCTCGCACTGCCCGCCGCGATGGCCGGGCTGCGCATCGCCACCGTCTCCGCGGTCTCCCTGGTCACCATCGGCGCGATCGTCGGCCACGGCGGACTCGGCAACCTCATCTATTCCGGCATGAACACCTACTTCAAGGCCCAGGTGCTCACCGCCTCCCTGCTGTGCGTCCTCATCGCCGTCGCCGCCGACCTGCTGCTCCTGGGCGCGGGACGGCTGCTGACCCCCTGGACCCGGAGGCGGGCGTGAACGCCTGCGCGCGGGTGCCCGGGAAGGGGAGGGTGCGGTGAACACCGTCTCCGCCACCTGGTCCTGGCTCACCACCGCGGCCCACTGGTCCGGTCCCGACGGCGTCTGGCACCGGCTCGGCGAGCACCTCTTCCTCACCGTCGTCTGCCTGCTCATCAGCTGCCTGATCGCCTTGCCCGTCGCCCTCGTCCTGGGCCACCTCGGCAAGGGCGGCGCGCTCGCCGTCAACCTCTCCAACATCGGGCGGGCCGTGCCCACCTTCGCCGTCCTGGTCCTGCTGCTGCTCACGCCCATCGGCAGGTACGGCCCGTGGTCCACGATCATCGCGCTCGTCCTGTTCGCCGTGCCGCCGCTCCTCGCCAACGCCTACGTCGGGATGCGCGAGGTCGACCGGGACGTCGTCCGGGCGGCTCGCGGCATGGGCATGACGGGACGCCAGATGCTGCTGGGCGTCGAACTCCCCCTCGCCCTCCCCATGATCCTCACCGGCGTGCGGATCGCCGCCGTCCAACTGGTCGCCACGGCCACCATCGCCGCGCTGGCCGGCGGCGGGGGACTGGGCCGGATCATCACCGCGGGCTTCAACCTCGCCTCCACCCCGCAGGTGGTGGCCGGGGCGATCCTGGTGGCCGCCTTCGCCCTCCTCGTCGAATGCGCCTTCGAGGCCGGTCTGCGCCTCGCTCCGCGGCGCGGCCGGGAGGCGGCATGAGCCGCGTCCGCCGGGTGCTCACCGCGCTGGCCCTCCTCGCCGCCACCGCCACCGGCTGCGCCACCGGCCCGTCCCTGGAGAACCAGGGCGAGGTCACCGCCCCGCCGGGCGACAGCAGGGAACTGACGGTCGGCTCGGCCGGATTCACCGAGAGCGACCTGCTGGCCCAGCTGTACGCGCTGCTCCTGGAGCACGCCGGATACTCCGCCGACGTCATCTCCGTCACCAACCGGGAGATCTACGAACCCGCCCTGGAGAACGGGCAGATCGACGTGGCCCCGGAGTACGCGGCGACCTTCGCCGACTGGCTGAACGCCAAGGCCGCCGGCGACGACGCGGACCCGGTCGGATCGCCCGACCTCGCCACCACCATGAAGGCGCTCCGCGCGCTCGCCGCTCCCCGCGGGCTGGCCGTCCTCGACCCCGGCCGGGCCGTCGACCAGAACGCCTTCGCCGTCACCGCCGCGTACGCGGAGAAGCACGGGCTCAGGACGCTGAGCGACGTGGGCGCGGCGAAGCTGCCCGTACGCCTCGCGGCAGGCGACGAGTGCGTCCAGCGCCCCTACTGCGCCCCCGGCCTCCGTGCGACGTACGGCATCGACGTGGTCGCCGTCGACCCGAAGGGCGTCGGCACCACCCAGGCCAAACAGGCGGTCCGGAGCGGTCAGGACCAGATGGTCCTGACCACCACGACCGACGCCACCCTGGACCGGTTCGGTCTGGTGCTGCTGGAGGACGACAAGAAGCTCCAGAACGCCGACTACGTGGTCCCCGTCGTCAACCGCGCCCGCGCCGGGAGCGTCGGGGTGCGCGACGCCCTGGGGCGGCTCAACACCGTGCTGACCACCGCCGACCTGGCGTCGATGAACGAGCAGGTCGACAGCTGGCGCAGGCTGCCCGAGGACGTCGCGCGCGCCTACCTGGAGTCGAAGAAGCTCCTCCCGAAGGGCTGAGCCTCTCCGGGGTCAGGAGGCGGGCGGCGCGGGCGGCCAGGGCACATCGGCCAGCAGCGGCAGAAGCTGTTCCTCCTCGTACGCGAGGTGCACCGTCAACTCCTCGGTCAGGCGAGTGAGTTCGCTGCGGAATCGGTCCGGCTCCGCGATGGCGACATCGGCCAGCAGCGCCGAGAGCGCCCGTTGCACGGCCCCGATCGACCTGTGCTCCTCCCGTAGCCGGTCGAAGACGTGGGCCAGGTGCGGATGGTAGCCCTCCACCGTGGGGAACAGATGGCCGTCCTCGGCCGTGTGGTGGAATTCCAGCGCTTGGCAGAACTCCAGGCAGCGCTGCCTGATCTGGAGGCCGAGCGGCGGCGCGGGTGGCTGTCCGGCGTCCGGATGTCCGGGGTCGTGGCGGGCGGCCCGTGCGGCGAAGTGGGCCTCGGTCTCGGCGTGCACGTGGCGCAGCTGGTCGCGGAGCCAGGTGTGTACCTCCACGATCTTGTCCGCGAGGTTGGTGACCGCGGGGGCCGCCTCCTCGGAAGCGGTGGGCCGGGTGGCAGGGTGCAGGGGAATTCTGGGTCTCCTGGAAGAGAGCGGGCGCACGAGGGCCCGCGGACGGAACGGTGGTCCGGGCGGGGGGACGCGTCGATGTGCGCGGTCCCGAGCGGACTGTTCAGAGACAGGGGGCGATGAGTCGGCTCATGGCGGCTTCCCTGGATGAAGGTGCCGGCTCGACTGCCGGCCGGCCCAGATCTCTTTGGCCGACGCCGCGCTGCACGGGCCCATCACAACCTGGGCGGCGCCCCTGTGTCAACGCGCTCCGGGCCAGGGGCAGGGGCGGCCGCCGGGACGACGGGGGAGGCGCGGAAAACGCGTTGCCCGCCCTCGGGAAGCCTGCGACTCTTCCGGTCATGCCCACCGCACATGACACCCTGCCGTCCCGGACGCCGTCATCCTCCTCCGGTACGCGCTCCGTGGAGGCGCTCTTCTCGCGCGGCCGCCTGGTCGCCATCCCGCGCAAGCCGGCCCGGCGCGAGCAGTTGCTCACGCACCTCGCCGAGACGCTGTTCGAGCGCGAGCGCTCGTACACCGAACGCGAGGTGAACGAGGCGCTGCTCACCGTCCACGAGGACTGCTCCGCCCTGCGCCGCCATCTGGTCGTCGCGGGTCTGATGGTCCGCACCCGCGACGGGGCCGACTACCGGCGCGGACGCTGACCGGGCGGTTCCGCCGCCCGTGACCCCCGCGCCGGTCGCGGGAGCGGCGGGCGGCGGTGGCTCCGTGGCTCAGGCGTCCGACACGGAGTCGAAGTCCACCTCCTCGCGCCCCACCCCCTGGGCGTCCGCGTCGACCGACCGGCGCAGCGCCTCGTGCAGCTTCGCCGGAGTGAGGACGCCCAGGAAGAGGTTCCCGTCCAGCACAGCCACCCACCCCGCGTCGTACTGGAGCATCTCGCTGAACGCCTGCTTCAGCGGGGCGCCCACCGGCACCCACGCGTCCATCCGGCGGGCCAGCGAGCCCACGCTCTCGCCCTCCCCGGCCGGTCGCAGCGCGTCCGCCGACACCCAGCCGTGCAGCTCGCCCGTACTGTTCAGCACCACCGCCCACCGGGCCCCCGCCGCCGCCAGCCGGGCCGCCGCCTCGCGGGCGGGCTCCTCCAGCAGCGCCACCGGCGGTTCCTCCAGGTCCTCCGGCTCGATCGCGGTGACCGACAGCCGCTTCAGCCCCCGGTCCGAGCCCACGAACCGTGCCACGTACGGCGTCGCCGGGGCGCCGAGCACGGCGGCCGGGGTGTCGAACTGCTCGATGCGCCCCTCCCCGTACACCGCGATCCGGTCGCCCATCCGCACCGCTTCCTCGATGTCGTGCGTCACCATGAGCACCGTCTTGCGCACCTGCTGCTGGAGGGCCAGGAACTCGTTCTGCAGCCGCTCCCGCACCACCGGGTCCACCGCGCCGAACGGCTCGTCCATCAGCAGGACCGGCGGGTCGGCCGCGAGCGCCCGCGCCACGCCCACCCGCTGGCGCTGACCGCCGGAGAGCTGCGCCGGATAGCGCGATCCGTACGTCGCCGGGTCCAGGCCCACCAGGTCCAGCAGCTCCGCAGCCCGCTCCCGTGCCCGCGACCGCTTCCAGCCGACCAGCGCCGGGACGGTCGCGGTGTTGTCCAGGACGGTCCGGTGCGGGAAGAGGCCGACCTGCTGGATCACGTAACCGATCCGGCGGCGCAGCCTCACCGGGTCGATTCCCGCGATGTCCTCGCCGTCCACCAGGATCCGGCCCGAGGTCGGCTCGATCAGCCGGTTCACCATCATCATGGTGGTCGTCTTGCCGCAGCCCGACGGCCCCACCAGGGTGACCAGCTCGCCCTCCGCCACCTCGAAGGACAGCCCGTCCACCGCCGTCGTCCCGTCCGGAAAGACCTTCCCGACCTGCTCGAACCGGATCATTTCTGAACGATAGGCCCAGTCGTCGCCTTCCCGCCTGCCGGCCGCCGCCGGGCGCCTCACCGAGCCCACGGTCCGGGCCCGCGCGTGATCGCGGCAACCCGAGAGGGGTTCATGTGCGTCGTGCATACTGTGGCCGCCCGGGGCCCGGCCAAGGGCCTTCCAGGATTCAGGAGTTGCCGGGCGAAGGCGGAACGGCAGCGGTGCGGAGGAACGAGGGGAAGCATGATGTTCCGAACGGGTGGACTCCTGCTGTCCGTGGTGGCGGGAGCGGCGCTGCTGACGGGATGCGGAGAGGACGAGCCGCCGACGCCGGTCGAGTACGGTGCGGCCCGGCCCGCGGGAGACACGCTCGGCCTGCGGCCGCCCGAGGGATCGGCGCTCCCCCTGGCGGAATGGCCCGACGCGTGCAAGCTGGTGACCGAGGCGGAGCTCCGGGCGATCGTGCCCCGGGCGAAGGCCCTGGAGCATGAGCCGGTGAAGGTCACGATCATGAACTTCAACCCGCTCGCCGAGGCCGTACCCGGTACCACCGGCGACGTGGACCGGGGCGGCTGCACCTACGACTTCCACCTCCCCGACCACGGCGACGACGAGTTCGCCAACAGCCACTTCACCGTCGTCGTGACCGCGATCGCGGATCCCGCTCTCGTGGAGAAGAACTATCGGGAGGACAAGGACGAGGACGGCACCGAGAAGGGCTACACCGACCTGGCCGGCTCCTGGGGGGCCGAGGACTGCTACCTCACCGCCGCGACGGGGGACGACGAGGTGACGTGCCTTCAAGGGGCCTATCTGTTCGAAGTGGACGGTGATACCAGTGCCGCCGGCGTGGTGGACATGCCGGATCCGGGCGCGAAGGCGTCCGAGAACCTCGCCGCCGCGGCGGAGCGCAGGAGACTGTGGACGGAAGAGGTCCTGGCGGAGGTCACACGCACCGTCGCCGCACGCCTGTCCTGACGGCCGGACACCGGCCGGACCCGCCGCGGCCGGGTACGGCGGAAGCGTGAGAGGGCAAGGGCCGCGGGAAGAACATACGAAGTGGGAGGACCGATGATCAGGTCGCGGGGCGCGCGGTACCGGAACGTCCGTCGAGGCGCACGGAGCACGGGGACCGGCCGATGACCGAGGTCATCGCACGCGGCGTGCGCCTCGCTCAGGGGCGATTCGTGATCGAGGAGTTGCTCGGAACCGGAGGCATGGCTTCCGTTCATCGTGCCCGGGACACCGTGCTGGGTCGAACGGTGGCCATCAAGACCATGAACGCGGCATCGACCGGGGATCCGACCGGGCGGGAACGGTTCCGTCGTGAGGCACGTGCTGCCGCGGCGCTCAGCCACGCGCATGTGGTCGCGGTGCATGACGTGCTGGAGGAGGAGGTGGCCGGCACGCGGGTGCCCTATCTGGTGATGGAGTACGTCGAGGGCCGGCCCCTCAGCCGCTTCGTGCCCTCCGCGCCCGGAGGGCTGCCGCTCGGCGAGGCTCTGCGGTACACCGCGGAGATCCTGGACGCGCTGGCGGCCAGCCACGACGGCGGACTGGTGCACCGGGATGTCAAACCGGCCAATGTGATGGTCACCGCGACCGGGTCCGTCAAGGTCATGGACTTCGGCATCGCGCGGGCCCTCGACGCGCAGCACACCGCACTGACCGGCACAGGTTTCATCGTCGGAACGCCGCACTACATGGCCCCGGAACAATTCGAGTCCGGCAACCTCGTCGACGCCCGCAGCGATCTGTACGCCGTCGGCATCATCCTCTTCCAACTCCTCACCGGCTCCGTACCGTTCACCGCGGACTCGGGATTCCGGATCGGCTACCTCCACGTCACGGCCGACCCGCCGGCCCTCACGACCCTCGGTGCCCGGGTCCCTGCCGAGGTGCAGGCGCTGCTGACCCGAGCGCTGGCCAAGAATCCTGCTGAGCGCTTCCCGAACGCGCGGGCCATGCGCGACCAGGTGCTGAGCGTCAGCCGCACGGCGGCTTCCGCCGGTACGCCCGGCACCGGACATCCGGTCACCGTCGTCGACCGTCCGTCCTCCGGGCACCCCGTCCCTCCGGGCCCGGTACTGCCCGCCCCGGCCGCCGCCGCAGCGAACGCGCCCACCGGTCCCGCGGCTGCCGTCCTCAACCGGCCGGCCTTCGTCCCACCCCTTCCGCCGGGACCGCCTCCCGCACCCGCCGGTTCGGGGGACGTCCTCCGCCGGATGAAACGAGGGCTCGGCCACCCCCTCCTGTGGCTGCTCGCCTTCGTCCCGCTCGGGGTGTACGGGATGGTCTTGGACCACTACGACACGCATCTGCGGACGCCCGTCCTCGCGCCGGAGGTCCTCGGCGACATTCGCACCGCGATCCCTGCCTGGGCCGAGGACGACTGGTGGGGCCTTCCCCTGTACGGGCTGCTGCCGGCTGCCGCGGCCGCTCTTCTGTACGTCCGCCTCCGCCTCGACGCGGCAGACACCGCGCTCACCCGTGCCTGGTCGGTGGCGGTGGGGGTCTTCTGGATCACCGTATGTGCCGCCTGGTGGCTGCACGCCGCCCGCTTCACGGCCCTGGACGACGCGATCCAGCCGGTCGTCCAGGAGTCCGGGGACGTCGAGTCATTTCGCTACACCGGACTCTTCATCACCAGCTGGCATTCCGCCTCGCTGGTGGCACCGGCGAAGATCGCGTGCCTGGTGGCGACCCCCGTCGTGCTGTTCGGTGCCGTCCTGCGGTTCCGGCACGCCAGGAGGACTGCGACCCCCGGCGGGTCCGCACCATGAACGGCTCCCCCGCCGGATGCCGCCGCCGGATCGCCTCGGTCGGCACCGGCGGCCGGCCTCGCCCCTGGGCAACACCGGTCGGTGTGCGTGGAGCCGCTGCTTCCTCGGGTGTGACAGGAACAGGTCCGCGAATGCTCCAGCGGGCGCGGCCATGTGCTGAACTGGGCTTTTCCCTCGGATCAGCCCGCACCCCGGATTCAGGAGTTCCCCGTGCACAGTTACCGGCAGCCCGGTGTCGTCCTCACCGACCGGCGCTTCACCGTGCCCCTCGACCACAGCGACCCCGGAGGCGAGCAGATCGAGGTGTTCGGCCGGGAAGCCGTCGCCGCCTCGCGGGCCGGTGAGGAACTGCCCTGGCTGGTCTACCTGGAGGGAGGCCCCGGCTTCGGCGCGCGCCGGTTCGTCGGCGCCGAGGCCTGGCTCGGCCGGGCCCTGCGCGACTTCCGCGTGCTCCTGCTCGACCAGCGCGGCACCGGTCTTTCCACCCCGGCCAACCGGCAGACCCTCCCGCTCCGCGGCGGCCCGCGCGAACAGGCCGACTACCTCGCCCACTTCCGCTCCGACTCCATCGTCCGCGACTGCGAGCTGATCCGGCCGCGGCTCACCGGCGGAGCGCCCTGGACCGTGCTCGGCCAGTCCTTCGGCGGCTTCTGTGCCGTCCGCTACCTCTCCTCGGCGCCCGAGGGCCTCGCGGCGGTCCTGATCACCGGCGGGCTGCCCTCCCTGGACGCTCACGCCGACGACGTCTACCGGGCCGCGTACCCGCGCATCGAGCGGAAGGTCGCCGCCCACTACGCCCGCTACCCGCAGGACATCGAGCGCGCCCGCGCCATCGCCGCGTACCTCGGCGAGCACCGCCCCGAGAGCGCCGGCCACCGGCTCACCCCCGAGGGCTTCCAGTCGCTCGGCATCCTGCTCGGCTCCGGCAGCGGCAGCCACCAGCTCCACTACCTGTTGGAGAACGCCTTCGTCCGCACCCCGCACGGCACGGAACTCTCCGACGTCTTCCGGGAAGCGATGCGCACCGCCTCCTCCTTCGCCGGGCACCCGCTCTACGCCCTGCTGCACGAGGCCATCTACGGGCAGGGCGAACGCGCCACTGCCTGGGCGGCGGAACGCGTACGCGGTGAGTTCCCGCAGTTCGACGCGGCGGCCGCGCTGGCGGGCGAGGGCCCCGTGCTCTTCACCGGCGAGACCATCCACCCCTGGCACTTCGACGTCGACCCGGCCCTGCGCCCGCTCCGCGAGACCGCCGAACTGCTGGCGCGGCGCACCGACTGGCCCGTGCTGTACGACCCCGAGCGGCTGGCCGCCAACGAGGTCCCGGTCGCGGCGGCCGTCTACCACGACGACATGTACGTCGACACGGCGGACTCGCTGCGCACGGCGGCGGCCATCAGGGGACTGCGGACCTGGGTGACGAACGAGTACGAGCACGACGGGGTGCGCGCGGGCGGCCCCCGTGTCCTGGACCGGCTGCTGGCGCTGGTGCGCGACGAGGTGTGACGGGCCGGGCCGCGCGCGCTCGCCGGGGCCGGACCGGCGCCGGCGCGGGCGGATCAGCGCTGGAGTTCCGCCAGGGTCGCGTCGAGGTCGCCCACGGCGCGCGGGGTCCGGTTGTGGGGCAGCTTCGACAGGACCGCCGCCATCCCGCAGGTGTCGCTGACCGCCGAATACACCAGGCCCGCTCCGATGCCCGCGGAGAGCCACCGGGCCGCCGGGAAGCGGACGCCCGCCACCAGCCCGGCCACCACCAGCGAGCCCGCCGCGAGGCGCACCTGACGCTCCAGGGGCCAGGTGGTGCGGGCGCCCTCGGGGCGGTCCAGGCCGCGGCCGTCGCCCTCCCATGCCGACGTGCCGCCGCTCAGCGTCACGGCCTCGATGTCGGCGCCGGCGAGGATCTCGCAGGCCCGCGTGGACCGGACCCCGGAGGCGCACACCACCAGCAGCGAACCGCGCGCGGAGGCGGACTTGAGCGCCGCCAGCGCGTCCGGCAGCTTGTCGAGCGGGATGTTGAGGGCGCCGGGCACATGCCCGGAGGCGTACTCACCGGGCGCCCGTACGTCGATGACGGTGAACTCCTCCAGACGGGCTGCGGCCTGGGCGGGGGAGAGGGAGGCGGGGATGGGCACGAGCGGTTTCCTTTCGTTCGCCGGGGCGGCGGGGAGAGGGGGGCCTCCCGTCCGACCCGGACGGGCCGGGCGGGTGCGCGGTGACCGTCACCGGCCTCCAGCGTCGCACGTCCGGGAGCGCTGCCGGGTCCCGGAGGGTCGCCTCCGGCCCCGGACCTGTCCCGGACGCGTTCCCCGTACCCGTGCCAGGCATGCCCGGCCGTCCCCCGTGCCGTGCCGGGGTGGCCGCCCGGCCCGGACCGGCGCGCCTGCCGCCGTGACGGTACGTGGGTAGCCTGCCGGTATGAGCTCGCAGCGACTCGAACCCATGCCCTCCGACTGGCAGCGCGCCCTGGCCGTGGTCGCCCACCCCGACGACCTGGAGTACGGGGCCGCCGCCGCCGTGGCCGAGTGGACCGACGGCGGGCGCGAGGTCGTCTACCTGCTCGCCAGCCGCGGCGAGGCCGGGATCGACACCCTGCCGCCCGAGGAGTGCGCCCAGGTGCGCGAGCGCGAGCAGCGGGCGAGCGCCGCCGTCGTCGGCGTACGGACCGTGGAGTTCCTGGACCACCGCGACGGGGTGATCGAGTACGGCACCGCGCTCCGCCGCGACATCGCCGCCGCCGTCCGCCGCCATCGCCCCGAGCTGGTGGTCACCCTCAACCACCGGGACACCTGGGGCGGCACCGCCTGGAACACCCCTGACCACCGCGCGGTCGGGCGTGCCGCCCTGGACGCGGTGGCCGACGCGGGCAACCGATGGATCTTCCCGGAACTCACCGAGCGGGGCCTCCGGCCGTGGGGCGGGGTGCGGTGGACCGCCGTGGCCGGCAGCGACCGGCCCACGCACGCGGTCGACGCGACCGCCGGTCTCGAACGCTCGGTCCGGTCGCTCCTGGAGCACCGCACATACATCCGGGCACTGACCCGGGAGGACCCGGAGCGGTACTGCCGGACCTTCCTGACGGGCATGGTGGAGGCAGCCGCCGACCGGTTCGGCGGCCGTCCGGCGGTCACCTTCGAGGTCTTCTCCCACTGAGGCGGCCGGGCGGTCCGCCGTCGCGCGCGTCGGCCGGTTGACAAACCGGATTGCCGATTCTGCAATGTCCGCATGAAAGAACACGACCGGGGCGACCCGGACCTGGACGCCGTCCTCTCCGGGGTCGGACCCCGCCTGCGCCGCCTGCGCAAGGACCGCGGGGTCACCCTCGCCGCCCTCTCGGCCGCCACCGGCATATCCGTCTCCACCCTCTCCCGGCTGGAGTCCGGCGGCCGTCGCCCCAGCCTGGAACTGATGCTGCCGATCGCCCGCGCCCATGAGGTGCCGCTCGACGACCTCGTGGGAGCCGCGCCGGTCGGAGACCCACGGGTGCGGGCCAAGCCGATCGTTCAGCACGGCCGGACCATGTTGCCGCTGACCGCCCGGCCCGGCGGCCTCCAGGCGTACAAGCTGATCCAGGAGCCGGGCAGCGGAGGCCCGCCGGAACAGCGCACGCACGAGGGGTACGAGTGGCTGTTCGTGCTCTCCGGAAAGCTGCGGCTGCTGCTGGCCGAGCACGATCTGGTGCTGGAACCGGGCGAGGCGGCCGAGTTCGACACCCGGCTGCCGCACTGGTTCGGTCCGGCCGAGGACGAGACGGTGGAGTTCCTCAGCCTGTTCGGGCCGCAGGGCGAGCGCATGCACGTACGGGCGAAGCCCAGGCGCGGCTGACGGCCGTACCGCTCCACGGGCGGATCGAGGTGTTCCCAGACAGGCAAGCGACCGCTTAGTATGCGGGCGGCAGTGGTAATGCCGACCGCTCCGGCGGTTGACGCCGACAGTGTTGTGGAGGCCCCTCATGCAGGCATGGCGAGTACACCGGAACGGCGAGCCGGGCGAGGTGATGCGGCTGGAGGAGACCGACCGGCCAACACCCGGCGACGGGCAGGTGCTCGTCGAGGTCCGCGCCGCCAACGTCAACTTCCCCGACGCCCTGCTCTGCCGGGGCCAGTACCAGGTGCGGCCCCCGCTGCCGTTCACTCCGGGCGTCGAGGTGTGCGGCACCACCGAGGACGGACGACGCGTGCTCGCCACCCCCACCCTGCCGCACGGCGGCTTCGCCGACCACGTCGTCGCGGACGAGGCGGCCCTGCTGCCCGCCCCCGACGCCCTCGACGACGCCGAAGCGGCCGCCCTGCACATCGGCTACCAGACCGGCTGGTTCGGCCTGCACCGCCGCGCCCGCCTCCAGCCCGGCGAGACCCTCCTCGTCCACGCGGCGGCCGGGGGCGTCGGCAGCGCCGCCGTCCAGCTCGGCAGGGCGGCCGGGGCGAAGGTCATCGGGGTCGTCGGCGGTCCGGAGAAGGCGGCCGTCGCCCGCGAACTCGGCTGCGACGTGGTCGTGGACCGGCGGAGCGAGGACATCGCCGCCGCCGTGAAGGAAGCCACCGGGGGGCGCGGCGCGGACGTCGTCTACGACCCGGTCGGCGGCGACGCCTACACCAGGTCCACCAAGTGCGTCGCCTTCGAGGGGCGCATTCTCGTCGTCGGCTTCGCCAGTGGCGTCATCCCCACCCCGGCCCTCAACCATGCCCTGGTCAAGAACTACTCCGTCCTCGGGCTGCACTGGGGCCTCTACAACGCCAAGGACCCGGCGGCCGTCCGCGCCTGCCACGACGAGCTGACCGAGCTGGCCGAGCAGGGCCTCGTCAAACCGCTGGTCAGCGAGCGCGTTCCGATGGCGGGCGCGGCCGCCGCCGTCCAGCGCGTCGCGGACGGCACCAGCACCGGCCGGATCGTCGTCCTGCCGGGAGGCGCCCGATGAAGCCCGCGACCGACGCCGCCGAACTGCGCCGCCGCACCCGCGACCTGCTCGCCGCGCACCCGCCCGCCACCACCGGCCGCACCGACTTCCTGAGGGCCCGCTTCGACGCCGGTCTCGCCTGGGTCCACTACCCCGTCGGCCTCGGCGGACTGGACGCGCCCCGCTCCCTCCAGCAGGTGGTCGACGCCGAACTCGCCGCCGCCGGCGCACCCGACAACGACCCCCGCCGCATCGGTATCGGCCTCGGCATGGCCGCCCCCACCATCCTCGGCTTCGGCACCGACGAGCAGAAGCGCCGCTTCCTGCGCCCGCTGTGGGTGGGGGAGGAGGTCTGGTGCCAGCTCTTCAGCGAACCCGGAGCCGGATCCGACCTCGCGGCCCTCGCCACCCGCGCCGTCCAGGACGAGACCGGCGACTGGATCGTCGACGGCCAGAAGGTCTGGACGTCCAGTGCCCACCTCGCCCGCTGGGCCATCCTCATCGCCCGTACCGACCCCGACCAGCCCAAGCACCGGGGCATCAGCTACTTCATCTGCGACATGACCGACCCCGGTGTCGAGGTCCGGCCGCTGCGCCAGATCACCGGCGAGGCCGAGTTCAACGAGGTCTTCCTCACCGGGGTGCGCATCCCCGACAGCCACCGCCTCGGCCCCGTCGGCGAGGGGTGGAAGGTCGCCCTGACCACCCTGATGAACGAGCGCGTCTCCATCGGCGGCTCCCGCATCCCGCGCGAGGGCGGCATGATCGGCCCGGTCGCAAGAACGTGGCGCGAACGGCCCGAGCTGCGCACCCCCGACACCCATCAGCGCCTTCTGGAGCTCTGGGTGGAGGCCGAGGTCGCCCGGCTGACCGGTGAGCGGCTGCGCCAGCAACTCGTCGCCGGACAGCCGGGGCCCGAAGGGTCGGGCATGAAGCTCGCGTTCGCCCGGCTCAACCAGGAGATCAGCGGCCTGGAGGTCGAACTGCTCGGTGACGAGGGTCTGTTGTACGGCGACTGGACCATGGTCCGCCCGGAGCTGGTCGACTTCACCGGGCGGGACGCGGGCTACCGCTATCTGCGCTCCAAGGGCAACTCCATCGAGGGCGGCACCAGCGAGGTCCTGCTGAACATCGTGGCCGAACGCGTCCTCGGGCTGCCCGCCGAACCCCGCAACGACAAGGACGCCGCCTGGAAGGACCTGAGCCGATGACCGCCCCCGTCCAGCCTCCCGCCACCCCCGACCTGCTCTACTCGCAGGACGAGGAGGACCTGCGCTCCGCCGTCCGCGCCCTCCTCGCCGACCGGGCCGCCGCGCCGACGGTGATCGCCGCCACCGAGTCCGACACGCCGTACGACCCGCAGCTGTGGGCCTCCCTCGCCGGCTCCATCGGCGCTGCCGGGCTCCTCGTCCCGGAGAAGCTCGGCGGACAGGGCGCGTCCCACCGGGAGGCCGCCGTGGTCCTGGAGGAGCTGGGCCGCAGCGTGGCCCCCGCTCCGTACCTGACCAGCTCCGTCGTGGCCACCGAGACCCTGCTCGCCCTGGCCGGCGAGGACGGCCCCGCCGCGGCCCTCCTGCGTGAGCTGGCCTCCGGAGCGCGTACGGCCGTGCTCGCCGTGCCCTTCGCCACCCCGCCCGCCGGTCCGGGCCCGGCGCTCGGCCCGCTCGGCGGGACGGTACGCGGCGTGGCGGACGCGCGGGCCGCGGACGTGCTGCTGGTGCCGACCTCCGAAGGGCTGTACGCGGTCGAGGCGTCGGACCCGGCCGTAGCCGTGGAACCGCTCGTCCCGCTGGACCTGACCCGCCCCCTCGCCTCCGTCACCCTCACCGGGGCGGCCGGAAGCCCGCTGGCCGACGCGGGCGCGAGCGCCGCCGCCGTACGGCGCGGTCTGCTCGCCGGAGCCGGTCTGCTCGCCTCCGAACAGCTCGGCATCGCCGAATGGTGCCTGACCGAGACGGTCCGGTACACCCGCGAACGCCGCCAGTTCAACCGGCCCGTGGGGTCGTTCCAGGCGCTCAAGCACCGGATGGCACAGCTCTGGCTGGAGGTCGTCTCGGCCCGCGCCGCCGCCCGCAACGCGGCCGACGCGCTGGCGACCGGCAGCCCGGACGCCCCGCTCGCCGTCGCGGTCGCCCAGGCGTACTGCTCGGGCGTCGCGGTCCACGCCGCCGAGGAGTGCGTCCAGCTGCACGGCGGCATCGGCATGACCTGGGAGCACCCGGCGCACCTGTACCTCAAGCGCGCCAAGGCCGACTCCCTCGCGTACGGCACGGCGGGAAGCCACCGCCAGGCCGTCGCGGAGCTGGCGGAGCTGCCGGCGCCGTAGCCCGTGGCCGCCTTCGGGCGCATCGGCCCGCTGGTCCGATCCGGTGACGTACGCGAGCGAGGCGACCCGTTCCGCCCCGGTGGGCGTTTGTCCCCGGGGGCGCGCGTGCGCCCCCGGGACACGAGCGACAAGGGTGTGAGGCAGGCGATGACGGACATGGATCGCAGGAGTGTTCTCCAGCTGAGCTCGGCGGCGGCCGTCGCCGGGGGGTTGGTCGTCGGAGCCGGCGGGGCCGCCCACGGGGCGCGGAGGGCGGCCCGCCGGATCGTCCTGACCGGTCGCCGCACGGGCGCGAACATCCCGGACGTCCTCACGGCCGGGGTCCCGTACTTCGTCCGGTACGAGCTGTCGGACGGGCAGGGCGAGATCGTGGGCACCGAGAACGCGCACTGCCTGCCCGTCGCCGTGGACCTGGACGGCTCGTTCGTCCTGGCGACGCTGGTCCTGAGCCTCGACGACGGCCTGATCACGGCTGCCACGGCCTTCCGGCGGCCGCTTCCCGCCGTGACCGAGTCCCCGGTCAGCGCACGGCCGTGGTCCCACGTCTTCGCGGTCACCGGAGGGACGGGGGCCTACGCCGGAGCAGCCGGCTCGATCACGATCGACCACCGGACGAGGGACGAGGACGTGCTCACGCTCGACCTGGCCGACGCCGCGCCGTAGAGGGCGAGTTCGCCCCCCGCGAGCGCGTCCTTGTACGGGCCGGCCCCGGTGCACCCGTCTCGCCGGTCGAGGCGGGGTGTACCGGGGTCTTTTATGTGCTGTTTAATTGCAACCCGTTCGCAATTACAGTCGATCTTGGACAGGGATGTGCAGCGTATGACGGGCCGATCGATACGGGTGGCGGTCGCCACCACACTGGTGACCGCACTGTCCCTCACCGCCGCGGCCTGCTCGAATCCGGACAGCGCCACCAGCGGTTCCGGATCGTCCTCCGCCTCGGCCGTCGTCGGCATCGCCTACGAGCCCGACAGCCTGAGCCCGCTTCTCGGCTACGGCAAGGACGGCAACTCCAAGATCTTCGACGGACTGCTCACCCTGGGCGCGGACATGAAGCTCCGCCCCGCCCTCGCCGCCGAACTCCCCGAGGTCAGCGCCGACGGCCTGACCTACACGTACAAGCTGCGCCAGGGCGTGAAGTTCAGCGACGGGAAGCCGTTCGGCGCCAAGGACGTCGTCTTCACGTACCGCACGATCCTCGACGAGAAGACCAACAACGCCTCCCGCACCGAACTGGACGCCGTCGAGGACATCACCGCCCGTGGCGAGGACACGGTCGTCTTCACCCTCAAGTACCCCTACGCGCCGTTCGCCCAGCGCACCGTCCTGCCGATCGCCCCCGAGCACATCGCGGGCAAGCAGGACGTCAACACCGGAGCCTTCACCACCCGGCCCATCGGCACCGGCCCCTACGTCCTCACCCAGTGGTCCCGCGGCGAGAAGATCAGCTTCACCGCCAACCCCCACTACTGGGGCGGCGAACCCGAGGTGAAGAAGTTCACCATGGCGATCATCAAGGACGACGACGTGCGCGCCACCCGGCTGCGCTCCGGCGACCTCGACGGCGCGATCCTGCCGCCCAACCTCGCCAAGGGCTTCGCGGACGACAAGAACAGGAAGACCTACGCCGCCACCAGCTACGACTACCGCACGGTGACGCTCCCGACCCACAACAAGGTCGCCGGAGACACCGCCGTACGCCGCGCCCTCGACATCGCCGTCGACCGGGAGGCCATGGTGAAGGCCATCCTCAACGGCGCGGGCAAGCCCGCCTACGGGCCCGTCCCCACCGACAGCGAGTGGTTCACCCGCGGCACCGAGCGCACGCACGACCTCGCCGCCGCACGGAAGATCCTGGACGAGGCCGGCTGGAAGCCCGGCAAGGACGGCGTCCGCGTCAAGGACGGGGTCCGCGCCTCCTTCCCGCTCTGGTACCTCAGCGGCGACAAGCTCCGCCAGGAGCACGCCCTCGCCTACGCCTCCGACGCCAAGAAGGCGGGCATCGACATCCGCACCGAGGCCGGGACCTGGGAGGTCATCGAGCCCCGCATGAAGCACGACGCCGTGCTCGCGGGCGGCGGCTCCCCGGCCGATCCCGACTTCGACCAGTACACGCTGCTGAAGTCCTCCCTCGCGGGCGACGGCTTCAACAACATGGCCTGGTACGACAACAAGGCCGTCGACACCGCCATCGAGGCGGGCCGCAGGAGCGGCGAGGCGGCCGAGCGGAAGAAGGCGTACGACACCGTCCAGCGCGAACTGGTGAAGAATCCGGGCTACACCTTCCTCACCCACATCGACCACCTCTACGTCGTCGACGACCGCTTCGGCCCCCTCACCACCCAGGTCGAACCGCACGACCACGGGCTGGCCTCCGGCCCGTGGTGGAACGTCGAGAAGTGGTCCACCGAGAGCGCCGGGGGCTCGGAGAAGTGAGCCGACGCCTCCCCTGGGGGCCGATGGCGCGGATGGCGGGACGGCGGGCCCTGTTCGCCGTCCCCGTCCTCGGCGTCGTCACCTTCGGCGTCTTCGCCGTCGCCGCCGCCTCCCCCTTCGACCCGGTCAAGGCCTACGCGGGCACCGCCGGACTCACCGCCTCGCAGGAGAACCTCGACCAGCTCCGCGCCAACCTCGGCGTCGACCAGCCGCTCGTGGCCCGCTGGTGGGACTGGCTGACCTCCGCCCTCCAGGGTGACTTCGGGGACTCCAGCCTGATGCGCCAGCCGGTCGCCGACGTCATCGCGGAGCGCATGGGCTGGTCCGTCCTGCTCGCCGCCACCGCCTTCCTGGTCGCGATCCTGCTCGGTACCGGCCTCGGCGTCCTCGCCGCCCGCAGGCCCGGCGGCTGGCTCGACCGGTGCGTCAGCTCCGTCGCGTACACCCTGGAAGCCGCCCCCGCCTTCTGGCTCGGGCTGCTCGCCATCTGGTTCTTCGCCCTGAAACTCGACGTCCTCCCGGCCGGCGGACTGACCGACGCCGCCAGCGAGGTCGTCACCTTCGGCCAGGTCGCCTCCCACCTGGTCCTGCCCGCCACCGTGCTCGGTGTCTCGCAACTGCCGTGGTTCTTCCTGTACGTACGCCAAGGAGTCGCCGACGCCCTCGCCGAGGACCCGGTACGCGGCGCCCGCGCGCGAGGACTGAGCGAGCGCACCGTGCTCCTCGGCCACGCCCTGCGCTCGGGGATGCTGCCGATGCTCACCCTGATCGGCTCCCGCGTCCCCGAACTCATCACCGGCGCCCTGCTCGTGGAGACCGTCTTCAGCTGGCCGGGCATCGCCGCCGCCACTGTCGGGGCCGCCACCTCCGTGGACTTCTCCCTGCTGGCCGCGCTCACGGTCCTCGCCACCGCCGCCGTGCTCCTCGGCAACCTGCTCTCCGACCTCCTCTACGGACTCGCCGACCCCCGGGTGGCCTTCGATGGCTGACACCGCGATCGCCCTGCCGGGCCGCGCCACACGCCGCGTCCGGGTCGCCACCTCGGCCGCGATCGTCATCGCCGTCGCGCTGGCCGTCCTCGTCGTCCCGCCGCTGACCCAGCTCGACCAGCAGGCCGTCGACCTGGCCGACAAGCTCGCCCCGCCGTCGCTCGCCCACCCCTTCGGCACCGACGACGTCGGCCGCGACCTCCTGCTGCGCTGCGTCTACGGCCTGCGCGTCTCCCTGCTCGTCGGCCTGGTCGCGGCCCTCACCGCCACCGTCGTCGGCACCGCGATCGGCGCGCTCGCCGGGGCGGTCGGCGGCTGGACCGACCGCATCGTCATGCGCGTCGTCGACGCCCTGTCCTCCATCCCGCACCTGCTGCTCGGCATCTTCATCGTCGCGATGTTCCGGCCGGGCGTCTGGCCGGTGATCATCTCGGTCGCCCTGACACACTGGATCTCCACCGCCCGCATCGTCCGCTCCGAGGTCCTCTCGCTGCGCTCGCGCCCCTTCGTCGACGCCGCCGTCTCCGGCGGCGCCTCCCGCACCCGCGTCGCCGTGCGCCACCTGCTGCCGGGCGTGCTCCCGCAAGCCGGTCTGGCCGCCGTGCTGATGGTGCCGCACGCGATGTGGCACGAGTCGGCGCTCTCCTTCCTCGGACTCGGACTCCCCGCCCACCAGGCCAGCCTCGGCAACCTCGTCCAGTCCGCACGCGGTTCGCTGCTCGCCGGGGACTGGTGGCCGACCCTCTTCCCCGGCCTCTTCCTGATCATCCCGACCCTCGCGCTCGCCGGACTCGCCGGAGCCTGGCGCGACCGGATCAACCCGCGCCGGAAATCGGAGCTGATGCTGTGACCCGCGCCCCCGAACCCGCCGGAACCCCCGTGCTGGACGTCCGGAACCTCTCCGTGCGCTTCCGCATGCGCGGCGGCCGCGACATCGCCGCCGTCACCGACGCCCGCTTCTCCGTCGCGCCGGGGGAGTGCCTCGCCCTGGTCGGCGAGAGCGGCTGCGGCAAGTCCGTCCTGGCCTCCGCCCTGCTCGGCCTGCTGCCCGCCAACGCGGCCACCACCGGCAGCGCGGTCCTCGGCGGGGACACGGACCTGCTCACCGCCGGCGAACGCACCCTCGCCCGCACCGTACGGGGACGGCGCATCGGCCTCGTACCGCAGAGCCCCGCCGCCCACCTCACCCCCGTGCGCACCGTCCGCGCCCAACTGGAGGAGAGCCTGCGCGAGCTGACCGGGGTGCGGGGGAACGCGCTGCCGAAGGCCGCCGTCGCGGCCGCCGCCCGCGCCTCCTTCCCCGAGGGACACCTCGACCGCTACCCGCACGAGCTCTCCGGCGGCCTCGCCCAGCGCGCCGCGACCGCCCTCGCCCTGATCGGCGACGCCCCGCTGCTGCTCGCCGACGAACCGACCACCGGCCTCGACCGGGACCTCGTCGAGCGGACCGTGGACGAACTGCGCCGCCACACCGACGAGGGCCGGGCGCTGCTGATCATCACCCACGACCTGGCCGCCGCCGAACGCATCGCGGACCGGGTCGCCGTGATGTACGCGGGACGCATCGTCGAGATCGCGGAGGCGGCGGGCTTCTTCGGAGCGCCCGGCCCCCGCCACCCGTACGCCCGTGGCCTGCTGGCGGCCCTGCCCGAACGCGATTTCCTCCCGATCCCCGGCATGCCGCCGGAGCTGGGCGCCCTGCCCGAGGGCTGTGCCTTCGCCGCCCGCTGCGCGTACGCGGACGGCCGCTGCACCGCCGAACGCCCGGCCTTCGACGCGGACCTGGCCTGCCACCACGCGCCGGCCGGCCGGACCCACCCGCTCAAGGAGGCCGCCGATGCTTGAGCTGAACCGGATCACCGCGGGATACGACCGCCGCGCTCCCGTCGTCCGCGAAGTGTCCCTGCACGTCGCGGCGGGCGAGGCGGTCGGGCTCCTGGGCCCCAGCGGCTGCGGCAAATCCACCCTGGCCAAGGTCGCCGCCCTCCTGCACCGCCCGGACGCCGGAACCATGACCCTCGACGGTACGGCGGTACGCGGCTGGCGCCATCGCGCCCCACGCGAGCAGCGCACCGCCGTGGGCGTCGTCTTCCAACAGCCCCGGCTCTCCGCCGACCCCCGCCTCAGCCTGCGCGAACTGATCGCCCAGCCGCTGCGGTCCACCGGCCGCCGCCGGGAGGTCCCCGCGCGGGTGGCGGAGCTGGCCCGGCTGGTCGGCCTCTCCGGCGAACTGCTGGAGCGCCGCCCGCACGCGGTGAGCGACGGCCAGCTGCAACGGGCCTGCCTGGCGCGGGCGCTGGTCCTGCGGCCCCGGCTGCTGATCTGCGACGAGATGACCGCGATGCTCGACGCCTCCACGACCGCCGCGCTGGTCGCGGTCGTCGAGCGCTACCGCGCGGAGTCCGGGGCGGCACTGCTGGCCGTGGGCCACGACCGGGTGCTGCTGGAGCGCTGGTGCGACCGTACGGTCCGGTGGGGCGGGCACGAGACGGAGAACGCTCCGGCCGGGTGACGGGTCCCGGCCGGAGCGTCCCGCTCCTGCCTCCTCCGGCGCGTCCGCCCGGTCCGGTGCGCCCGGCGGAAGCCGTCACAGCTGGTGGCGGACCCCGGCCTCCTGCTGGGCCTCGGTGAGCTGTTCGCGCAGATCGCCCTCGATGGACTCGCGGGCCTTGCCGCGCCGGAAGAGGGGAAGGACGGTGCGCTGCTTCCCGTCCTCGACGAGCAGGGCGAGCCCGCCGTAGAGGGCGAAGACCCCGATGCCGAGACCGGTCCAGCCCGCCGCGGTCTGGAAGGCGTTCCCGAGACCCGCCTCGTAGAGACCGGTGAGGGCGAAGCGCCCCGCGGTGAGGGTGAGGAGGACGGCGAACAGCGGTTTGGACTGCGCGGCCGCCCCGGCCAGGGCCAGCACGAACGGCACAAGGGCCAGGAGGAAGACGGCCTGGGCCACCACCGGCTTGCCGGGCGGCGAGTCCAGGGAGGTCACGCTCGTCCCGGCCCAGGCGGCGCCGAGCAGCAGCAGCGCCGTACCGGCCCCCGCGTCACGGGCCAGGAAGGCGAAGATCCCGCCGACGAGTTGGAGCGGGACGACGAAGATGAGGACGAGGAGCAGCAGGATGCCGCTCTGCGCGGGCGGTACCCAGCCGAGCTGGAGGGAGGAGAGAACCGTGCTGCCCATGCCGAGAGCGAAGAAGCCCAGCGGCAGCGGGCTGGCGATCGGGCGCAGCACGATGCGTGTCACGGCATCGGTCGTCAGCGGTTCTGCGGGGCTGTTCGGGCCGGATTGCTGGGTCACCGCACAAGCGTACGAGGTCCGGACCGGGTGGTGGCGACCGACACGATCGGGTGCGTCGGCTCGGTCCGACGCCCCGAGCCGTGGCCGGACTTCAGGGGGAGAGCGAGTCGACGACCACGGAGGCCGCTTCGGCGATCAGCTCGTCGGACGGCTCGGCGTCCTTCGTGGCGCGGTGCGACAGGATGGCGATCACGATGGGCGCGGAGTCCGGAGGCCACACCACGGCGATGTCGTTGCGGGCCCCGTAGTGGCTGCCCGTCCCGGTCTTGTCGCCGACGACCCAGTTCTCCGGCACGCCCGCCCTGATCACCGCGTCCCCGGTGGTGTTGGTCCGCAGCCACGTCGTCAACTGCCGGCGCTCCGGCGCGGGCAGGGCCTTGCCCAGGACGAACGCGCGCAGATCCCCGGCCAGGGCCCGAGGTGTGGACGTGTCCCGCTTCTCCCCGGGGACCCAGCGGCTCAGCTCCGGCTCCTCCCGGTCCATCCGCGTGACGCCGTCGCCCAGCTTCTCCAGCGCGGCGTCCATCCCCTCGGGCCCGCCGATGTGGTCGAAGAGGAGGTTCGCCGCGGTGTTGTCGCTGTAGCGCACGGAGGCGTCGCACAGTTCCTCGAGCGTCATCCCGGTGTCCACGTGCTTCTCGGTCACCGGGGAGTTGGCGACCAGGTCCTTCCGGGTGTAGGTCACCCGCTTGTCGAGCCCGTCCAGGGAGAAGGTGCTGAGGACGACCCCGGCCTGGAGCGCCTTGAAGGTCGAGTTGTAGGCGAACCGGGCCCGGTCGTGGTGGGCCACCTCGCGCCCGGTGCCCGTGTCGATCGCGTACACGCCCAGCCGCGCGTCGAACTCGCGCTCCAGCGCGGTGAAGTCGGCGGTGTACGGCTGCGCGGTCGCGGGGGCCGGCGTGCGCCTGCCGGGCCCGGCGGACGTGGACGGCGAGGTGGAGGCGTTCTGCCCGCAGGCCACCAGCGGTACGAGGGACAGTGCGGCGAGCGCACCGGCGACGGCGGTCCTGACACGGGGGTGATGCATGGGCGAAACCTCCTCGCGCCCCGGACCGGAGCGCATCGCGGACGGGCGGCACGGGCCGTACCGGTACGTGGTCGTGCGTGCCGAAGCCACCTTCGTCTCCCGTCGGCATGCGGTCCAATACGGTTGTGCGCGTTTCCATGCCGAAACCGCATAGGGTCGAGGGGTGGATCTGGTCGGAGCATGCCGGGCGTTCGTCAGCGTCAGCGAGTACGGCGGTTTCACCGACGGGGCCGCCGCGGCGGGGATGTCCCAGTCGGTGGCGAGCCGGCGTGTCGCGGCACTGGAGGAGCGCTTCGGCGAGCGGCTGTTCGAGCGCACCTCGCGGCGGGCGGTGCTCACCCCCTTCGGCCGCGACATGCTGACCGCCGCGGCACAGCTCGTCCAGGCCGCGGACGTCCTGCTGGAGGAGGCCGAAGCCGTCAAGCACAAGCCCTGGCGGCTGGCCGTCCCCGCCACCTGCTCCCCGGCCGCCCTGGCCCGCCTGGTCGCCGAGGCGCGGGGGCACGGTGTCCGGCTCGACGTCCGGACCGCCGGGCCCGCACGGCGCAAGGAACTGCTCCACGCGCACCAGGTGCGGGCCGCTCTGCTCGCCGTGCCGTCGGGGGAGGCGTCCTGGGCCGTCCCGCTGGGGCTGGCCGGAGTACGGGACACCGGCATGCGGCGGATCCACGTCGAGACGCTGCGGCTCGGACGGGCCCCGCACGGGCCGGCCCGCCGGATCTGGATCCAGCCGGAGGACGACGTGCCGCACATCCGCGACCCGCTGACACGGCTGCGGGACGCGGTGGGCCTGCGGCCCGCGCAGGTGGTCACCGCACCCGATCTGACGGCAGCCACCGCCGAAGTCCTCTGCTCCGAGGACCTGTTGCTGTGCTCCCGCGCACAGGCGGACGAACTCGCCCTGACCTGGCGGCCGATCGGCGAGCTGACCCCGATCCGGGGCTACGCTCTCACGGTCGCGGCGGACGGCAACCCCCTGCCCGTGGAGGCACGCCTGGGCGACGCCGTCGCCCTTTGCCTGGGCGCGGACGACCTGGCCGGGGGAGGGACGGCGGCATGAACACCGAAGCCCTGCTGCGGGATGTGCGGGAACGGCTGCACGACGGTGGCCTGCGGGCGTGCCTGCTGGTGCGGGACCTGGACACGGGTGAGGAACTGGGCATCGACCCGGACACGGAGCTGCCGTCGGCCTCCCTGGTCAAGGTCCCGCTCGCGCTGGCCACGCTCGAACGCATCCGGCGCGGCGAACTGGACGGGGCGACCTCGCTGGACGTGGCTCCCGGTCGCGTCACCACGCCGGGACCGACCGGCCTCAGCCGTTTCCGGCACCCCGCCCGGATCGCGGTCGACGATCTGCTCTACCTCAGTACCTGCCTGAGCGACGGGACGGCCGCCGACGCGCTGTTCGCCCTCACCCCGCCCGACCGGGTAGCCGGCTTCCTCCGGGAAGCCGGTCTGCGCGGCATCGCCGTCCGGCACCGGACGGAGGAGCTGTCCGACACGCCCGTCGAGCGCTTCGACGCCGACCAGGTGCACCTCGCCCACGCGCTGGCCATCGACGCGGGCACCAGCGGGCGCGGCCACCGGGTGGCGCAGCTCGACACGACCCGCGCCAACACCGGCAGCGCACGTTCCTTCGTCGACCTCCTCCAGGCCGTGTGGACCCCGTCGAAGATCCACCAGGAGGTGGCCGAGCGCATGCGCGGCCTCCTGGCCCACAACGTGCTGCGCCACCGGCTTGCCCCCGACTTCAGCTCCGACGCGAGCCGATGGTCCTCCAAGACGGGCACCCTGCTGAACCTGCGCCACGAGATCGGTGTCGTGGAGCACGCCGACGGACAGACCTTCGCCATCGCCGTGCTCACCGAGTCATCGGTCCCCGCCGGCGCGCAGCCCGGTGTCGACGCGCTGATGGCCGAGGCCGCCCGGCGGATGCGCGACCACCTCCGCCAGTTCTAGGACTGTGGATGTCCCGAGCCGGAGGCCGGCACGGTCGGTACCGGCCCCGCCCCGGCGCTTCCCGCCGGCTCCGGCGGAGCGGCGAAACCTGGTCGGCGCGCGGTCGTTGGGCCGGGTATGGCACGCAGACAAGCAGATCCGGCCGTCCGGCGGGCCCGCGAGGCGACCCGTCGCGCCGCGGCCGCGCAGCGCATCGGCCCCCGACCGCCCAGAACTCCGCGTCCCCGGCGGACGGAGTACCTCTTCGATCTCAAGCCGCCCGGAGCCTTCTACACCGACTGGGAGCAGCCGACCGGCGCGGGCGAACGGTTCCTGGCGAAGGTCGTCGACGACTTCGGAGCCGACTCCCACGCGGTCGCCGTCATGCGGGTCCTGCTGCACTACCGGGAGACCTACGGACCGAGCATCCCGATGAAGGCCGTCGGTCAACTGGAACTCCTGCTGAACGAGACGGACCTGGCGGCCCGGCTCTCCCCCGAGGGCGGCCTCACCGATGACGACGTCCGCGCCCGGGCGCACGCGCTTCACGCGCGGGGCCTGCTGTTCGTCGCGGACGACGGCTCCTTGTGGAGGACCGTACCTCCGGGCGCCCCGAACTCCGCGGCGGACGGCAGGTGGTCGTTGGTGGAACAGCTGGTGCGAGCGCCCGCGCAACGGGCCGGCACGGCCACCTGACCGCACACTCCCGGTCCCGGTCCGGGGCGTGGCCGCCGGTGCGGATCAGGCGGGCCGGTTCGGCCGTGGGACGTTCACCGGAGGGCGCTTCTTCCGGATCCTTCCGCCTGGACGTCCTGCCGGGCAGGGTCCGACGCGTGACGGCGGGTCCGGCCGGGCGGCGCACCGCCCGGCGCGGCGGTCGTGGCCGGGCGGTCGCGGACCCGCAGACGGGTCACGCCGGCCAGGCGCCTGTGACGCGCCGGGTCGCCTTGGCCCCCGAGCGTTCGACCGTGGCCTTGACCACGGAGAAGATCGCGCCCTGCACGGCGGCGGCGAGGATGATCTGCCGCCACGAGCGGTCCTCGTCGAGAGCGTCGGGCGCGTCGCCCTCGCCTTCGATGAGCTTCCATGTCTGCTGGAACACGGCGCTCGCGATCATGCCGCTGACCGCGCCGAGGGCGAACCCCACCGGCTTGTAGGCGATCTTGGACGCCTTCATCGGTTGCGCCCCCGGCCGCGGCGTACCAGCAGGAAGGCGATCAGCAGGGCGCCACCGGCGAGGAGCGGAACGCGGTTGGCGCGGGCGGCCTTCGCCCCCTGTTCGGCCTTCTCCACCAGGGGGTCCGGGGTCCTGTCCTTCAGCAGTCGCGCGGCCTGCCCGGACTTCTCCCGGATCTGGGCGGAGGCCGACGCGGCCTGTTCCTTCACCGCCGCCGTCTTCTCCTTCACCTGTGCCTTGACGTCGGCCTTGCCCGCCAACGCCTCGACGGTCTGCCCGAGTTCGTCGCGCGTCCGCTCGACCTGCTCCCGCAGCTCCTCGGGGGTGGGCGTTCCCAGCTCGTTCTGTGATGCGTCGTTCATCGGTGAGCCTTCTCCTTGACCTCGGCCAGATCGGCCTTGACGCTGTCGATGGTCTGTTCCGGTACGGGGGTCCCGGCGCGGGCGATCTGCTTCTTCCCGGCCAGGGCGGTCACCCCGGCCACCGCCGCCAGAACCGCGGTGACGATGAGGGACGCCGCCCACCAGGTCAGGGCCAGCGCGAGTGCGGCGATGCACGTCGCCACCAGCGCCTGCGCCGCCAGGACGCCGACGAGCCCGGCCGCGCCGAACAGGCCGCCGCCCCTCCCGAACCGCTTGCCCTTCTGCGTCATCTCCGCACGCGCCAGCCGCATTTCCTCGCGGACCAGCTCCGAGATCTGCTGCGAGGCACGCGAGACGAGAATCCCCACCGGCTCATCGCCCGTGGCGGAAGCCTGCCGTCCTGCCGTGCTCATGATGCATTCACCTCTTCTCTCTCGCGGGATCGTCCCGTGGAAGCGGACCGCTGTGGCGGAACCTCCGCATCCGGATGTGATCCGTTGCCGCCCGGCTACCCACCGATCGCGCCCCCACCCGTCCTGCGGCGAGGTATCGCGGAACACACCCGCCGGCGCGCGCCCGGCATGCTGCGCCGGACACCCCCCGGCCCCCTGGGGACCGCCCCGGTCCGGCCGTTCGTCCACCCCCGGATCTCGGGGCGGTGCCGCGCCCTACCGCGCAGGTGCGGACGCGCCTCCTCGGGGTAGGCGGAGGACATATCCCCTTCGAGGAGGAACCATGTCCGGACTGATCGCCCGCATCACGCGGTTCACTCGCAGCCCCCAGGGGCGGCGGACCATCGAGTCGGCCCGACGCGCCGCGGCCGACCCGCGCAAACGCGCTCGGGCTCGCAGCCTGTTCGGCCGGCTCCGCGGCCGCCGGTGACCGCCGGGTTCGGCGCCCGAGAGGAAGCACCGGCGGTCGCGCCCACACCGTCTCCGAGCGGAGCCGCTGGTCACAGAAGGCTGTTCCCCCGGCCGTACGGCCCAGGACCCACCTCCCCTGCGGCCCGCTCATGGAGCCCAGCGCGCACCCCTGAGGACGAGCTCCGCAGACTGCGTGTCCTCCAGGTCGAGTGCCGCCCACATCATGCGGCCGTCCTCGGCGGACAGTCCGGCGTGTGATCCATCACGAGCGCTCCCGGTAGCGGCGATGCTGCCCATCGTCGAGGCGTGCCTGCCCGGCGCGGGCGAGAGCAGGCTTCCCCTCCGGCGACGTCCTTGTCGCCGCTGGCGGGAGCAGGAGCAGGAGCAGGAGCAGGAGACGGGCGGACGGGTGGTGGCGTCGTGCCGTCCCGGCCGCACGCCTCCGAGGTGGCCGGGGTGTGAAACATCATCGAACAACCTGTCAGGCACCTGCCAGAGGCGGCCGCCGTGCCCCCATACTCGGGCGACCCCGTCCGCCGCTCAGGGAGTCTCAATGATGAAGTCAAGCCGCTTGCGCGACCGGCAGCGCGGGGGTGAAGACTCGGTTGTCGCGCAGGAGTGCCCACAGGACGCTGGCCCGTCGGCGGGCCAGGGCGATGACGGCCTGGACGTGTTTGCAGCCTTCGCCGCGCTTCTTGAGGCAGAAGTCCCGGTTCGGTCCCTCGCGGATGATGCTGGTCTGTGCGGACAGGTAGAACACCCGGCGCAGGCGGCGGCTGTAGCGCTTGGGGCGGTGCAGGCTGCCGGTGCGGCGTCCGGAGTCGCGCGGGACGGGCACGAGCCCGGCCGCCGAGGCGAGGTGGCCGGCGTCGGCGTAGGCCGCCAGGTCGCCGGCGGCGACGACGAACTCGGCGCCGAGTATCGGGCCCATGCCGGGCATCGACTCGATGATCTCGGCCTGCGGGTGGCTGCGGAAGGTGTCGCGGATCTGCTGGTCGATCCGCTTCAGGCGGTCGTCCAGGGTCAGGATCTGCGTGGCCAGGTCGGCGACGATCTGGGCGGCGACGTCCTCGCCGGGCAGCGCGGTCTGCTGGGCGTGGGCGGCTTCCAGCGCGGTCGCGGCGACCGCGTCGGCCCCGCGGACGCTGCGGTTGGCGAGCCAGGCCGTCAGCCGCGCCCGGCCGCGGCGGCGGATCGCGGCCGGGGTCCGGTAGCCCGTCGGCAGGACCAGTGCGCCCTTCTGCGAGCTGTGGTCGAAGGCCCGTTCCAGGGCGGGGAAGACGCCGGTCAGCGTGTCGCGGAGCCGGTTGATCATCCGGACCCGGTCGGCCACCAGGTCGGAGCGGTGGGCGGTCAGCAGCGCGAGGTCGGCGGCCGGCTGGGCCGGCACGCCGATGGCGGCGAAGTCGCTGCGGTGGCGGGCGGTTTCGGCGATGACGCAGGCGTCGCGGGCGTCGGTCTTCGCCTCACCCCGGTAGGCCCCCGACATGCGGTTGACCGTGCGCCCGGGCACGTGGACGGCCCGCCGGCCGTGGGCCGCGAGCAGGGCCGGCAGCAGCGCGGAGGACGTACCGGAGATGTCCACCGCCCAGTGGACCTGGTCCGCCAGATCGAGGATCTCGCCGAGCGCGGTCAGGATCGCCGACTCGTCGTTGTCGACCTTCTTCGACCACAGGGTCGCACCGGTCCCATCGACCACAGCCGCCCAGTGATGCCCCTTGCCCGCATCGATTCCGGCCCATACCCGGGCCCGTCGCTCGCTCACTCGCCCCTCCTCGCACCGTTCCGCATGCCGTCGGCCCGAGGAACACCCCGCTGTCATCTCCGTAATCAGCGACCGCACACAGCGCGCACATCTCAATCAGCAGCCAGGGCGCCCCGGAGAGCCGGACGGCCACTCCTTCGAAGCCACTGATAGCAGAGACCCATAAGCCACACCCGGCCCTCCCGGGCCACCCAACAACTTACGGAGCCCCCATGACGCATCCCACCCGCCGCCACGCGCTCACGGTCACCCTTGCCGCCGCCGCCGCGGGCATCGCCGTCCCCACCGCGACCGCGGTCGCCGCACCCGCCCGCCCGCACCGCCCGCGTCCGTTACGCCACGCACACGCGCACAACGACTACCTCCACCCGCGCCCGCTGCACGACGCGCTCTCCCACGGGTTCACCAGCGTCGAGGCGGACGTCTTCCTCGTCGACGGCGACCTCCTCGTCGCCCATGAGCCAGCCACCCTCGACCCCACCCGCACCCTCGCCTCGCTCTACCTCGACCCGCTCGCCGCCCTCGTCCGCGCGGGCCACGGCAGCGTCCACCCCCACCACCGTGAACCGCTGCACCTTCTCGTCGACATCAAGGCCGACGGCGTCGCCGCCTACCGCGAACTGGACCGGCAGCTGCGCCACCACCGCTACCTCACCCGCTACCGGCACGGCCGCGTCCGGCCCGGAGCGGTCACCGTCGTCGTCTCGGGAGACCGCGCGGCCCGCACGCCGATGGAGGCCCAGCCCACCCGCCTCGCCTTCTACGACGGCCGCCTCGACGACCTCGGAACCCCTGCCCCCGCCTCCTTCGCCCCGCTCGTCAGTGCCAACTGGACCCAGAGCTTCGGCTGGCTCGGCGCGGGCCCCTTCCCCCGGACCGAACGGGACCGGCTGCGGACCCTCGTCGCCACCGCCCACCGCGAAGGCCGCCGCATCCGCTTCTGGGCCACGCCCGACCGGCCTGGCCCCGAACGCGAGGCCGTCTGGTCCGAACTGCTCGCCGCCGGGGTCGACCACCTCAACACCGACGACCTGGCCGGGCTCGAAGCGTTCCTGCGCACCCGCGAAGAAGTCGCCGCGACCTTCTGACGCGCTGACGCGCGACCTTCCGGGAGTACCCGTTCGGCGGACACGCCAGTGCGCCGAACGGCCGTCCCGCTGCGCCACACTGGCGGCCGAATGCCGCAGATCCGGCGCGGCGGAGGAGGTTGGCCATGGCCATTTCGATCTCACTGGTGCTGCTTCTGACGATCCTGGCGGTGATCTTCCTGCGCAACGGCGGTCTGAAGGTCTCGCACGCGCTGGTCTGCGGCCTGCTGGGTTTCCTCATGGCCAGTACGAGCATGGCCCCGACCATCCACGACGGCATCGGCGCCACCGCCGACCTGGTCAGCAGCCTGAACCCCTGACGGATCCGGCGGCCGTCCCGTAGCGCGGGACCGGCCGCACCCACCCCGGTCATCACGCACAATGGACAGATGTCTTTTCCGTCCCCCGGCCGGCACTCGGGCGCCGCCCACCACGAGTACTGCAACACCTCCCTGTGCTGCCGGTGCCAGATGCGGACCTGGACGACCAAGGCGGGCGACGAACGGCTCTGCGGACCGTGCGCCGCCTGCTGCCACGCCTGCGGCCGGGCGCCCGCGCCCCATCTGGACGGGCTCGACGGCGGGCTCTGTGCCGAGTGCCGCGGACTGTGCGGCCGCTGCCACGCTCCGAAGCGTCCCGACGGTTCGTGTGCCTGCGACCGCTGGCGGGAGAGCGCCCGCAGCAACCCGCGCGGCTACGTCCTCCAGGCCCTGCCGCCCCAGCTCCTCCAGGCTCTCGGAGGCCGGGTCCCGAGCACCGTCCACGACCTCATCCACCAGGAGATCGCCGTCCGCAGCGCCGCCCAGCTCCGCGAACGGGTCGAACGCCGCTGGAACCTGCGCTGGTCCCACGCGCTGGGTGAACTGGACGAGGACGGCCGCCGCCGGTGGAGCGCCCAGGACATCGCCGAGCAGCTCCTGCGGCCCGGCTCCTGCACCGACCCGCAGTGCGAGGACGGCTACCACATCACGACCGACACCCCGTGCGTCCACTGCCGGGAGCCGTTGCACCGCTTCGTCACCTCGGTCGCCGACCGCACGGCGACCACGGAGCACGCACGCTCCGCGGCGGCCGGAATCCGCCGGGCGATGCGGGAGAACCGGTCCCGGCCGAAGCGTCCGCAGCGCTGAACGGACGGCTGGGCGATCTCTGGCCGCACCCCGTGGACCTGGCCGTTCCCGGCCGCGCCGGCACCGCGACAACCGGATGTGAGTCACCGCGACCGGACGCTGCGAACGGCCCGTACGGCCTATGCTCGCGCCCATGGAGCAACGGGAAGTCGTGAAGCGCGTGATCGGCATCCTCACAGAGGCGCGCGAAATGCAGCGTCTGCTGGAGGCGGACCTCGAACGGGAAGATCTGGACGCGGGAGCGGGCGCCGTCACCGCCCTGCTGAACGAGACGATGCCCCACATCACCATCCCCGACGACTTCACCGTCGAGGAGGTGGTCGCCGTCGTCGGACGCGAGGTCGGCGGTGCGGTCGAACAACTGGTGAGCGCCTTCACCCTCGCGTTCACGATGCTGGCCCAGGTCCATGACTCCGGACAGACCGACGTGTCCTCGGCCGACATCCTCCAGGACCTCGCCCTGCGGGTCGAGGGCGGTGGTACGGACGAGGGCGAGGACCCGGTGCTGTAGGGCTCTGCGTTCCGCCGCGCGGATAGGCATAGTGGAGGGGGAAGGCGCGTATCCCCCTCGCGGCATGGAGGCTGCTGTGGCAAAGAGCACCGATATCGCCCGCGCCAAGGCGCGGAGGCTCAAAGGCATGATCAAGGAATCGGACGGCATCGCCCTCGAGAACGAGCGGCTGAAGACCGAGGGCCGGAAGGAACAGGCCGAGGCCCGCCGCGAGGAGGCCCTGGCACGCGCGTCGCGGACGGCCTCCGACCGCTGAGCCGAGGACGTACGAGGGAGCCCGCGCCGCTGTACACGGCACGGGCGCCCTCGTACGTCCGCCGACCCCCGGCCTTCACGTGGCTCACTTCCGGGCTCGTGCCACTTCCCGGACCGTCTCGGCGATCTCCTGGTCGAGGGCCGCCCGGACCAGTGCCGCGGCGAACACCGCCGGATCCCGGTCCCCGGCCACCTCGGCCAGCCGGGCGGTGGAGGCGGGCAGACCGACCCGCTCGGCCCCCTGAAGGCCCTTCGCTCCGACGTGGAACCCGGTCTCCGGCCACAGACCCTGCACCTCGCGTACGAAGATGTCGGCTCCGGCCGGTCCGATCCCCGTGACCTGCTGGAGGCCCGCCCGCAACGCGGACCCGTCGCCGTCCGCCTCCGCGCGCAACCGGCGCAGGTCGCCCTTCCAGACATCGAGGACCAGCTCCGCGCCCTCCCCTAGCTGGGTGGAGGTCCGTTCGTCGTAGCGGCGGTAGCCGCCCTCGCCCAGCGCGTCCACGCGCTGCTGCCAACTCGCGTCGGTCATTCGGCGCGGCGTGCGCATCCCGTGCTCGAACAGCGCCCGCGCCGCGGCCACGGCGACCGAGGCGCGGATGCGGGCGCTCAGCAGATGACTCAGCACCAGAAGCTGGTAGAGCGGCTGCGGCGTGTCACGCAGCCGGATGCCTGCCTCCGCCGCGTACGTCCGCCCGCACTCCTCCACCAGCGCGTCGGCGGTCCGGTGCGCCGAAGCGGACACCTCGCGGCTCATCCGAAACCGAAGACGCGCGCGAGGAAGAACCCGGCGACCATGAGCGCTCCGAGCACGATCAGCCCGGTCCATACGCCCGGATGCTCCCAGAGCCCTCCGTCCGCACGTTCCTCGTGGGCCTCGCCGATGGAACCTTCGGCAGGCGGTGTCTCTCCCGGTGGATTCAGCAGAACAGCCATACCTCCAGCGTCTCTCCGACCGCGCCCCGGCGCACCCCGTCGCGTACCGCCGCGAGGGCAGGGCCGTATGGCGGAGCCCGAACAAGGGGAGTGCCGCACCGGGGGATTCGGGGCACCGTCAAGGAATGCCCCGAGTCTCCGCCCCCGTCGTCAAACTCGTACAGCGCACCACCGAACCCGTCGGTGTGCAGACGCTGCGCTCGACGGCGGCCGCCGTCATCGCCTACTCCGTCGCCGTCTGGTTCCTGCCCGAACCTGCCCCGCTGACCGCACCCCTGACCGCGCTGCTGGTCGTCCAGGTGACCCTCTACGCGACCCTCACCACCGGCATCCGGCGGGTGAACTCGGTCGTCGTGGGCGTCCTGATCGCCATCGGCTTCAGCTCCCTCGTGGGGCTGAGCTGGTGGAGCCTGGGCCTGACCATCTTCACCGCACTGATGATCGGACGCCTGGTACGGGTCAACGAGTTCGTCCCGGAGGTGGCGATCAGCGCGATGCTCGTCCTCGGCGTCTCCCAGGTCGCGGACACCGCCTGGGACCGGGTGTGGGAGACGCTGATCGGGGCCGTCGTGGGGCTCCTGTTCAACCTGCTCCTCGCACCGCCCGTCTGGGTCGGGTCCGCGGGTTCCTCCATCGAGTCGCTGGCGGCGCGGATGGGGAGCATGCTGCGCGGCATGGGCGAGGAGGTCGTGGGGCACAACCCCGTCCCACGGGCCGCCGCCCGGCTCCACGAGGCCCGCAGACTCGACCACGACATCGTGGAGGTGGACGCCTCCCTGCGCCAGGCGGAAGAGAGTCTCACCCTCAACCCTAGGGTGAGGCATGGGCTGCTCCACCGGGTCGTCCTGCGCACCGGGCTCGACACGCTGGAGATCTGCGCCGTCGTTCTGCGCGTCCTGTCCCGCACCCTCACCGACCTGGCGAAGGCCCGTACCGAGGAGGCGCTGTTCCCGTCCGACGTGACGGAACTGCTCCAGGAGCTCTTCGGACGCCTCGCGGAGGCGATCGAGAGCTTCGCCGTGCTGGTCACCACCCAGCTCGCCGCCGACGCCGACGCGGCGGAGGAGCGGCTCGCCGAGGCGCTCGCCCGGAGCCGGGCCACCCGCGACCTGGTGGCCGACCTGCTGCTGGAGGACGTCCAGGAGCACCCGCGCCAGTGGCAGCTGCACGGCGCTCTGCTCGCCGAGATCGACCGGATCCTGGACGAACTCGACATCGAGGAGCGCACCAAGCGTCTCGGTGAGGAGCTGGACCGGCGCTCGGCGGAGGCGCATGCCCGGCATCCCCGGCTGCGCGCACTGATGCGCCGACTGGGTCGGCAGCCCGCCTGAGCGCGTCCCGGAGGTCCGGGCACCCCGATCGCGCTGTTACGTGCCCCGGTGGGCGGGACCGTCCGCGCCGCGGCCGCGTGGGATGCGGAAGCGGCCGGTCGCTGGTTCGCTGGGGGACAGAGGTTCCCTGCGTCCAAGGAGTAATGATGAGCGGTTCGGACGAGCCGGCCGACCTGGCCCGGCAGATGCGTGAGAAGGCCCGGCAGCTCGCGGAGGCCGCGGAGCACACGAGCGACCCGCACGAACGCGAGCGGCTGGAGAAGAAGTCCCGGACGATCCGGGACCGGAGCGAACAGCAGAGCGCGATGGCGGCGGGGGACGTCTACCCCGAGAAGTAGGCCGGGGCCGGGGAGCGGGCCGGGCCGGCAGGCGGGCCTGCGGACCGGGAAGGAACCCGCGGACCGGGAAGTGAACCCTGCGGAGCGGGAGCGGAGCCGGTGGGCGCGCCCGAGGCGTGAACGCGCGGGTGTGATCCTGCGGGCCGGAGGAGCCGGAGGAGCCTGCGGCCCGGAGGAGACCGCGTACCCGGACGCGGCCCGGCGAAGTCCCCGTCGATTCCGACGGGCCCCGCCCTCCGTCCGGAGGACACGGCGCCTCCGTACGAGGGCGGGATCGTGGCCGACCCCGCCGAGAGGCTCCCCGCGTCAGCCGGCCCACTCCAGGAGCCGTTCCGCGCTCCAGGTCGTCACCACCCGGTCCGCCGGCACCCCGCACTCCTCGGCGCGGGCGCATCCCGACCGCTGCCAGTCGAGCTGCCCCGGAGCGTGTGCGTCCGTGTCGATAGCGAACAGCGTTCCCGCCGCGACGGCCGCGCGCAGCAACCGCAGAGGCGGATCGCGCCGCTCCGGGCGGCAGTTGATCTCCACCGCCGTCCCGGCCTCCGCGCAGGCCGCGAAGACCCGTTCCGCGTCGAACCGCGACTCCGGCCTGCCCCGTCCGGACAGCAGGCGTCCCGTGCAGTGACCGAGCACATGCGCCCGCGGATGGCGGACCGCCGCCTCCAGACGTCGTGTCATCGGCTCCGGGTCCATCCGCAGCTTGGAGTGGACGGAGACCACCACCACGTCGAGGCGCTCCAGCAACGCGTCCTCCTGGTCGAGGGAACCGTCCGGGAGGATGTCGCACTCGATGCCCGTGAGCAGTCGGAACGGGGCCCACTCCTCATTCAGCCGCGCCACCACCGCGAGCTGCTCCCGCAGCCGATCCGGCGACAGGCCGCCCGCCACCTTCAGGCGGGGCGAGTGGTCGGTGAGAACGGCCCACGCGTGCCCCAGCTCCGCCGCGGTCCTGCCCATCTCCTCGATGGGGCTGCCTCCGTCCGACCAGTCCGAGTGCAGATGGCAGTCGCCCCTCAGGCGCCGGTACAGCTCCTCGCCTCTTTCGGGAGGAGGCTCCGCCGCGGCCTCCCGCTCCAGCCGCTCCAGGTATCCGGGTGTCCGCCCGGCCAGCGCCTCGCTGATCACCTCGGCCGTGCGGGGTCCGATCCCGGAGACCCGTTCCAGTGACTTCGCGGCCACCCGCTCGGCCGCCTCACCGGGAGCCATCGCGTCCACGGCGGCGGCAGCCGTACGGAACGCCTTCACCCGGTACGTGGCGGCTTGGGAGCGTTCCAGCAGGAAAGCGATCCGCCGCAGGGCGGTGACGGGATCCATCGGCACCTCCACCAGGAGCGGTTGCGGCCGGATCGGACCGGGCCGCCGGGCACGCCGCCCGTTTCCCCAGCATGGGCGCATCCGCCCCCGGCCGCCTCCGCGCGGCGGCCCACCGCTTCACGACCCGGTCTCCGCGAACACCCAGCGGCGGGTGGCCGTGTCGTAGTCGAGCAGGGCCCGCCCCCGTGTCCCTCCCGTACGGAACGGCCGCCCTTCGTCGTCGATCCGTACGGTGCCGGACCGCCCGCCGCCGCTCCAGCCCAGTTCCGCGAACCAGTCGCAGTCGCAGCCGGCCGTCCGGCCGGTGATCAGGAAGACCTCGGGCTCGGTGACGGAGACGCGGTACGGGAAGGCGACCGCCCCGATGGCCTCGCCCGAGTCGTTTCCGGCGACCGAGCGGGCGACGGGGCGCGGCGCGTCGAGGTCCACGTCGAACATCCTCGGGGTGAGGGACCCGCCGCAGCCGGAACTCATGCGGTAGATCCGGCCCGGAGCCACCGGGCGCCGCTCGACGACCCGGATGCGCAGCGATTCCAGCACCACGGCCCGGTCGTCCCGGCCCTGCACGGTGATCCGGACCCCGGTCTCGCCCGCGTGCACCGCGCCGAGCGCCGCCGCCCAGGGGGCCGCGTCGGCTTCCGTCGGCGGCGGCGGTACGGCGGTGGGGACCCGGTCGACGCGGTAGGCGTGGTCGCAGCCGTTCTTCCAGACGTGGTCGTCACCGGTCCAGGTGAAGGGCGCGGACCCGGCCGCCGGTCGCCCGGCGGCTCCGGTCCCGGCCTCGTCGCGCGTCCCGACACCGGGCGGCGCGGGCGACCCCGTGCCGCCGCCGGGTGGGGTCCCGCTCGGGGCCGTACGCGGCGTGGCGCGCGGCGTGACGGGGGTGGGGGAGCCCGAGGGGACGGGAGCCGGGTCCTCCACCGGGGGCGGGCCCGGACGGTGGGCGATGGCCGGGCTCCTGTCCGGGCCGGGGGGTGCCGTCCCACCGAGGGCCGCGACCAGGGCGAGGGAGGCGGCGGCGAGGCCGCCGATGGCGTGCCCGTACCGGCGCGCTCGACGGGGCCGGAGCGCCGCATCCCGGGAGGCCCCGCCCTTCCCCACCGCGGCCGTCTCCCGCGGTGTCCCATGGCCGGTCGTCACCTCGCCCGGTCGCCCGAGGGCGGCGGGCGACGACGGCCCGGCCCCGCGCCGGTCCGCAGCCGCCCCGCGACCGCTGTCCTCCCGCACCGGGCCGGACACACCGCCGTCCGCCGGGTCCGCGGGACCGCTGCCGTCCCGCACCGGGCCGGGCGCGCCGTCGTCCGCCGATTCCCGTATCCCCTGCCGGTCCACCCGCTCCCCGTCCGCCAGCAGCCACAGGCGGTGCAGGGCCGCCCGGTCGCCGGACGACGCGCCGCACAACCGGGCCAGCCGCTCCACCGGGGCGAACTCCGCGGGGACCGTCCGCCCCGTGCAGTACCGGTGCAGTGTCGAGCCGCTGACCCCGATCCGCCGGGCCAGCGACGCGTACGTCCGGCCCGATCCCTCCCGCAGTGCGCTCAGCCGTGCCGCCAGCGCCGCCCGTGCCGTGCCCCCGGTCCCACCCACCACCCGCTCGACCTCCCCCGTGCCGTTCCAGGGCGTTCCAGCCCCCTGAGAACACCCACGTCACCGGGGGTGGGACGGTTCCACCCCGGCGGGAAGCCGTGTCGGGCTTGTCCGGGTCCGGCACGGCGGCCCAGGCTGTACCCCGTTCCCGTACCGCCCTCCGCACCGCCGCCGTACAGCTCCTGAGCGGGCTTCGTACGCCCGGCGCCGGGCCGTACGGCCGACCCGACGCAACACCGTCCGACCGCGCCCTTCGACGCACCGTCCGAAACGGGGAAACCTCACCATGCGCACCTTCCGTACCGCACTCCTGACCGCCGCCGCGGCGGCCGGCCTCGCCCTCACCGCCCTGGCACCGGCACCCGCCGCGGCGGCTCCGGCCCCGGCTCCCGTCCCGCCGAAGTTCCTGAGCGCGGGCCAGCTGCCCGCCTCCCTCACCCCCTGGACGGCCGGTCCGGTACGCCAGGGAGCACCGCAGGAGGGATCCGTGTGCACCGCCGGGATCGCACCGGCGGCCGGTACCCGCCACCGCGACTTCCGTACCGAGCTGGACACCGGCGCCCGCCAGACCATCACGGTCGCCACCACGACCGCGCGGGCCAGGAAGCTCGCCGCCGATCTGCGCACCGCTCTGGAGACCTGCCTCGACCGGATGAAGGAGCAGGACCCCGGTCTGGAAGGGGAGGCGTTCCACCACGGCAGGATCGACGTCGAGGAGGGCGCGTACCTGTACAGCATCGACACGTCCTACCCGGAGGTCGGCTCCACCGACATCGGGCTGTACTCCGTGGGCCGTGACGGCCGTGCGGTCACCGTCGTCGAGTGGGGGCAGATGGGCGAGCTGGACGGCGCGCCCTTGGAAGGGTTCAGGAAGACGACGCGCACCGCCGTCGCCAAGCTGTACTGACCCCGCCGGGCCCCAGCGCCCCCCGACCGGCCGTCGGGGGGCGGCCGGTCGCCGGAGGTGCGGGGCACCTCCGGCCGGAGCATCCTGACAAGGTGACCCGGCACGATACGACCCGGCACCCCCCGCCCGCCGGAAACGGGACCGCGGCCGGGGCGGAGGGTGCTGGCCGGGTGCCCGACGAGCTCTCCCTCGTCCTCGCGCAGGCCCTCGTCGGCGCCGTCGAGTCCAGCGACGGCTTCGCGGGCGGGATCTATCTGCGCAGCGGTACGCCGGGGCTCCTGCGGCTCGCGGTGCTGGCCGGACTGCCGGGCCCGCTGTTCCGGCCCTGGTGGCGGATGCACGTGAACCGGCCCTTCCCGGTCTCCGAGGCGTACCGCTCGGGCCGGCCCGTGCTGCTGTCCGACGCCGAGGAGGCGATGCGCCGGTTTCCGCAGCTCATGGCCGGACTGCCGTTCCCGTTCGGTTCGCTGTGGGTGCCGGTCACCGGGACTCGGGACAGCGTGGGCGTCCTGGTGGTCCTGCGGGCCTCCACGCCGGGGCGGCCCGTCGCGCCGGCCGACGGCGACCGGCTGCACCGGCTCGGTCGCCGGCTCGGCGGTGCGCTCACCGACCTGGAGCGACGGGGCGTCGCGTGCGTGTGGGAGGGCGAGCCGGTCCCCGTGCAGCTGCCCGTGGCCACCGCGCCCCCGGTGCGGGTCGGCCGCTTCGACTGGGACCTGCACTCCGGACGGGTCGCCGCCGACGGCGAACTCTGCGCGATCCTCGGCTTCGAGCCCGCCGCTTTCCCCGGCACCGTCGACGCGCTCGCCGAACGGCTGGTGCCGGAGGACGTGTTCGGGCTCTGGGCCCTGGCCCGGCAGACGGTGGAGTCGGCCGAACCGGTCGTCCGCCGGATGCGGCTGCGCGGCCCCGACGGCCGGTCCCATCTGCTGGAGCTCTCCGGCCGCTGGACCCACCCGGACGGCGAGGCGTCCGCCGCCCATCTGGCCGGCTTCCTGGTCGACCTCGGAACGGGGCCCGTCGTGGCCGAGGCCGCGGACCGGCTGCCCCGTGGCGTTCTCTCCCTGGACCGGCTGGGCAGGATCACGTACGCCAACGCCCCCGCCGAGGAACTCCTCGGCCACTCCCGTACGGAGCTGGTGGGCCACCTCGTGTGGCGGGCCCTGCCGTGGTTCGGGCACGAGGCGTACGCGGACCACTACCGGGCCGCCATGATCGCCGACGAGCCCGTCCACTTCCTCGCCCGCCGCCCGCCCTCGCACTGGCTGTCGGTGTCGCTGTACCCGAGCCACGACGGGGTGAGCGTCGTCCTCCAGGACACCGACCGGCCGGCCTACGCCCCCGGCTCGATCACCGTGCCGGGGCTGGGCATCGGATCGACCGCCGACCGCTCCTCCGCCCTGTACCGCCCGGTGGCCCTCGCCATCGCGCTGACCGAGGCGGTCACGGCCCGCCAGGTCTCGGCGGTGGTCACCGAGGAACTGCTTCCCGCGTTCGGCGGTCGCCAGCTCGCCATCTACCTGCTGAACGACCGCCATCTCCACCTGGCCTGGGAGACGGGGTTCCCCAAGGGGTTCCTCGACCGCTTCGACGGGGTCGGGCTCGACGTCAGCATCCCCGGCGTGGAGACCCTGACCACGGGCCGGCCGATCTTCTTCGAGTCCATGCAACGCCTGGCCGAGGCGTATCCGGGCATCCCGATCGACGCGGACGTCGGGGCACGGGCGTTCCTGCCGCTGATCGCCTCGGGGCGGCCCGTCGGCTCCTGCATCCTCGGCTTCGACCGGCCGCGCGGCTTCAGCCCGGAGGAGCGTACGGTCCTCACCGCCCTGGCCGGGCTCATCGCGCAGGCCCTGCAGCGCGCCCAGCGCTACGACAGCGAGTCGGCGCTCGCCCGCGGGCTCCAGGACGCCCTGCTGCCGCACCGGCTGCCCGAGGTGGACGGGGTGGACACCCTGGGGCGCTATCTCTCCGGCACCCAGGGCATGGACGTGGGCGGCGACTGGTACGACGTCATCGAGACCGGACACGAACTCGCCCTGATCATCGGCGACGTACAGGGGCACGGAGTCTCCGCCGCCGCGACGATGGGGCAACTCCGCAGTGCGGTAAGGGCGTTCGCATTGAGCAATCACGATCCGCAGGAAGTGATGAGCGGGACCAACCGGCTGCTCATCGACCTCGACCCCGGCCAGTTCGCGAGCTGCTGCTACATCGCCCTCGATCCGGGGACCGGCGTGGCCCGCGCCGTACGGGCGGGGCACCCGCAGCCCGTGCTGCGGCACCCCGACGGCCGGACGGAGGTGCTGGACCTGCCCGGCGGCATCGTGCTCGGGATCGACGGGGACGCGTCCTACCCGGTCACGGAGATGCGGCTCGAACCAGGGGCGATGCTGGCCCTGTTCACGGACGGGCTCATCGAGCGCCCGGGGACGGACATCGACGAGGGGATCGAGCGGCTGCGCGCCACCGTCGAACGCATCGGCGCGGTCCCGCTGGCCGACCGGGCCGATCAGGTCATCGCGGAGGCCAGGGCCGCCACCGACCGCCCGGACGACATCGCGCTGCTGCTGGCCGCCCGCTGGGCCGGGGCGGGGCGGCCCCGGCGATCCGGGACGGCGGGGGCGACCGGGCCCGATCTGTGGCGCACGTTCAGGGGGCCGGATCCGGGGCGCACGGAGGCTGCCCCGGATCCGGCCCGCTAGAGCCGGCCGTCGAAACGCCGTCTGCCGGTCCCTACGTCCTGCTCGGCAGGCGGCCCGTCCGACCAGACGTCCTGTCGATCAGGCGTCGGCGGGGTCCTCGGCCGGTGCGAAGGCGCCGGAGGCCTCCAGCATGCCCTCACGCTCCACGACCTTGATCCGCTCACGGCCCTGCGCCGCGCCCAGCGCCTGCTCGTGGGCGTCCAGCTTGTGCCAGCCCTCCCAGGTCGTGTAGCGCACGCCGCGGCTCTCCAGGAACGCCTCGACGGCCTCCGGGGCGGGGGTGGCCGGCTCGGCCAGACGGCCGGCGGCGCGGTCCTCCAGGAGGCAGGCGACCGTCTCGTTGGCGTCGCCCTTGGTGTGGCCGATCAGGCCGATCGGACCGCGCTTGATCCAGCCGGTGACGTAGACCGAGGTCATGTGCTCGTCCCCGGAGATGACGCGCCCGGCCTCGTGCGGGACGGTGCCGGAGGCCACGTCGAAGGGGAGCTTGGGCAGCTCCTCCGAGTAGTAGCCGACGGCGCGGTAGACGCTCTGGATGTCCCAGTCGGTGAACCGGCCGGTGCCCCGCACGTTGCCGGTGCCGTCCAGCTCGGTGCGCTCGGTGCGCAGCCCCACGACCCTGCCGTCCTCGCCGAGGATCTCGACCGGGGACTCGAAGAAGTGCAGGAAGAGCTTGTGCGGGCGGTCGCCGACATCGCGGATCGCCCAGTTCTCCAGGGTCTGCGCGACCATGTTGGCCTGCTTGTTCTCCCGGCGGGTGGCGACGGACCCCTCGTCGTAGTCGATGTCCTCGGGGTTGACGATGACCTCGATGTTGGGGGAGTGGTCCAGCTCCCGCAGCTCCATCGGGCTGAACTTGGCCTGGGCCGGTCCGCGCCGCCCGAACACGTGCACCTCCAGCGCCTTGTTCTGCTTGAGGCCCTGGTACACGTTGTCCGGGATCTCGGTGGGCAGCAGCTCGTCGGCCGTCTTGGCCAGGACGCGGGCCACGTCGAGCGCCACGTTGCCGACGCCGAGCACGGCGACCTTCTCCGCGGTGAGCGGCCAGGTGCGCGGGACCTCGGGGTGGCCGTCGTACCAGGAGACGAACTCGGCCGCGCCGTAGGAGCCGTCCAGCTGGATGCCGGGGATGTCGAGCGCCCGGTCGGCCTCGGCGCCGGTGGAGAAGATCACCGCGTCGTAGAACGAGCGCAGGTCGTCCAGGCCGATGTCGTTCGGGTAACCGACGTTGCCGAAGAGGCGGATCTGCGGCTTGTCCAGCACCTGGTGCAGGGCCTTGACGATGCCCTTGATGCGCGGGTGGTCGGGGGCCACGCCGTAGCGGATCAGGCCGAAGGGCGCGGGCATCCGCTCGAAGAGGTCGATCGAGACCCCCGGGTCCTGGCAGACCTCGGATTTGAGCAGCGCGTCCGCAGCGTAGATACCGGCGGGGCCGGCTCCGACAATGGCGACGCGGACGGGGCGTGTCATGGGTGGTGATCCTTCGGGGCGGGCGAACGCGGGCAGGTACAGCGTACGTCGGAAGTAAGGGTTGGCTTACTACTCTCCACCCCACACCGTAAGCGATGGGCCCGCGGGCTGTTCGACCGGCCCGCCTGGAGTGCCCGGTCGGCCCGTTTTGTCGTGTTGATATGGGCGATTTGGCTTGTTTGGTCATTCTGTTTCATAACGTGCTTGGCGGGGCTTTCATGGCATTTGCTTGACTTCGGCTTCGCCGCCGATGTGAAGGAGTGGTGAGCGTCACGTGTGCGAAGGCGGACGAAGAAGCGGAGGCATCGGTTCCCTTTCGTGTGGGGAAAGTTGACGGTGCGACGGCACGGTCCGATCCGGGTATTCCGATATTCGATCATGCGGAGAAAAGGGAATCCGGAATGCGGGGCTTGTTCGTTCCGATGTTTCTCGCCTACGGTCACCGTCAATCCGGATGGAACGCCGAATCCTGCCGCCGTCCGGGAATCCGAAACCCACTCACGTACGGCAGGAGCGGGGGAACCAGGTAAGTCGCCGATCCGGAACCGGAACGGCTCGGGGTGAAGTCGCACGACCGTGCGGCCAGACATCTCCCGTCTGAACCCGACAGCTCACCTCGCAGGCGCCGGAGAGGAAAGCCCCATGCCCGCACAGGGTAAGCACCGTCGTTCCCCGTCCACCTCGCTGCGCCGCGGCCTCGCCGCCGTGACCACCGGCGGAGCCGTTCTCGCCCTCCCGGTGATCGGTGCCACCAGCGCCTTCGCCGCCCCCGCACCGTCCGCCCCGCAGGCTGCCGTGGCGCCCGCATCGGTGCCCGCGCAGGTGAATTCCGCCGTCCAGGCCGCGCCCGCCCAGCATTCCGTGAAGGCCGGCGAAACCCTTTCCAAGATCGCCCGCGAACATTCCGTGAGCGGCGGCTGGAAGAAGCTGTACGAAGGCAACCGGAAGATCATCGGTGGGAATCCCCACCTCATTCAGCCGGGAATCACGCTGACGCTCGGCGCCAAGCCCGCCACCGCTTCGGAGGGCAAGGCCGCCAAGGCTTCCCCGGCCGCCGAGCGTGGATCGGCGGACCGCGCCGACCGCTCGGAGCGTGCCGGCGCCGCCCCCGTGGCGAACGCCGCTCCGGCCGCGGAGAAGAAGGCCGTCACCTACACGAACGACCTGGACGGCTGGATCAGGGAGTCGCTCGCCATCATGGCCGAGCAGGGCATCCCCGGCACCTACGAGGGCATCCACCGCAACATCATGCGTGAGTCCTCGGGCAACCCGGCCGCGATCAACAACTGGGACTCCAACGCGGTCAGGGGCACCCCGTCCAAGGGGCTGCTCCAGGTCATCGACCCGACCTTCCAGGCGTACCACGTGCCCGGCACCTCGACCGACAGCTACGACCCGGTCGCCAACATCACGGCCGCGTGCAACTACGCCGCCGACCGGTACGGCTCGATCGACAACGTCTTCGGCGCCTACTGATCCTCCCGCACCACCGCCCGAGGGGCCCCGGACCGCACGGTCCGGGGCCCCTCGGCGTCGGGGATTCGTTCAGGGGCGGAGGGCACGTGCGGGATCGGTCGGTTCAGGCCGCCGCCACGCCCCGGAACAGCAGCAGCGCGAGATCCGCCACCGCCACGGCCACCGCGCCGCCCAGCGCGGCCTTGCGCCATCGCCGGCCGAGCACCGGGCTCACGACCGCCGTCGCCCCGGCCAGGAGCAGGGCCGCTCCGCCCCCGGCGGTCACCGGGCCCGGCGGACCGAACGTCAGCACAGCCGTGGCGGCGAGGAGCGGCAACGGCAGCAGCAGCCGGGTCGTTGCGGTGCCCAGCCGATGGGGGAGCCCGCTGATGCCGGCGGCCCGGTCCGCCGCGATGTCCGGCAGCGTGTCGGCCAGATGCGCGCCCAGGCCCAACAGGGCCCCGGCCGTCACCGTCCACCACCGGGGCCACGGTGCGCCGGGGAGGGAGAGCGCCACGGCGGCGGGGAGCGCGCCGAATCCGGTGACGTACGGCAGCCAGGACAGGGCGGTCGCTTTGAGCCGCACGTTGTAGAGCCAGGCGCCCCCGACCGCCGCGAGATGCACCGTACCGGCGAGGGTGCCGCACGCGAACGAGAGCGGCACGCACAGGGCGAGCGCGACGCCTGCTGCCGCCCACACCGCGCCGGGTCCGACCGTGCCGTCGGACGCGGGCTTCCCCCGGCGCCCGGCCCGCGCGTCCCGGCGGGCGTCGTACGCGTCGTTGCACCAGCCCACCGAGAGCTGACCGGTCAGCACCGCCGCCGTGACCAGCGCGGAACGGGGGCCGCCGAGGCCGGAGCCGAGCGCGAGGGCGCAGGCGAGCGCGGTCACCGCGAGCGCCGGCCCGGGGTGGCACGCCAGCGCGAGCGCCGTGCCCGGGAGCCGTCGGCTCGCCGCGGCTTCGTGGGCCACGGCCGTGCGTGCGGCGGCCGGTGCGCCCTCCGGCGCGGCGGGACCGGCCGGGCTCACCCTGTCCGTGGCGTCCATCGGGCGATCGTAGAAGCCCGTCGGCCCGTCAATGCGGCGACAGGGCGGGTCTTTTACGCTGATTCGTCACTTATTGTGCGCAGGATGGGGCATGCCCTCACCGAAGCAGGAGGCGGGATGACCCGCATCGCCGCGGTCCACGGAGCCCTGCCGCCCCACCGTCACACCCAGCGGGAGGTCACCGACATGGTGGCCCGTACCTGCCTGCCGCCCGGCGCCGACCGGCGTGTCCTGGACCGCCTCCACGCGAACGCGCGGGTCCGCACCCGGCACACCGTGCTGCCCCTGGACGCCTACCGCGACCTCGACGGGTTCGGCCCCGCCAACGACGTGTTCATCCGGTCCGCCGCCGACCTCGGCGCCCACGCCGTACGGGGGGCGCTGCGGGCGGCGGGGCTGCGGCCCACCGATGTGGACCTGCTGATGTTCACCTCCGTCACCGGCATCGCCGCCCCCTCGGTGGACTCCCGGCTGATGGCCCGCCTCGGCATGCGGTCCGACGTCAAACGGCTGCCCGTCTTCGGCCTCGGCTGCGTCGCCGGAGCGGCCGGGACGGCCCGGCTGCACGACTACCTGCTCGGCCACCCCGACGAGGTGGCCGTGCTGCTCTCGGTCGAACTGTGCTCCCTCACCTTCCAGCGCCACGACGCATCGCCCGCCAACCTGGTGGCGACCGCCCTGTTCGGCGACGGGGCGGCGGCGGTGGTCGCCCTCGGCGGCCGCCGGGCCGTCGCCGGGCCGGAGATCGTGGCCACCCGCAGCCGGATGTACCCGGACACCGAGCACGTCATGGGCTGGGACATCGGCTCGACCGGATTCCGCGTCGTCCTCGATCCGGCCGTGCCCGACGTCGTCCGCCGGTACCTCGCCGACGACGTACGGGAGTTCCTCGACGAACACGGTCTCAAACCGAAGGACGTGGCCCACTGGGTCTGCCATCCGGGCGGCCCCAAGGTGCTGGAGGCGGTGACGGAGGTGCTCGACCTGCGGGAGGGCGCGCTCGACGTCACCTGGAGGTCGCTGGCCGACATCGGGAACCTCTCCTCGTCCTCGGTGCTGCACGTCCTGCGGGACACCATCGAACAGCGCCGCCCGGAGCCGGGAACCCCCGGACTGCTGCTGGCCATGGGACCGGGATTCTGCTGCGAACTGGTGCTGCTGCGCTGGTAGTACGGCCGCCCGTCCGGTGCCGGTACGCCACCCCGCCACGGGTGTCGGCACGCCCGCCCGCCTCGGCCCGCCACCGGGCGGAAGCCACGGTTCCCCCCTCGCCGCCCACGCCCCCCGAACGGAAGCCCGTATGACCTGGTACACCCTCCTGGTGCTGGCCGTCGCCGCCGAACGCCTCGCCGAACTCGTCGTGGCCCGCCGCAACACCCGCTGGAGCCTGGCCCGAGGCGGCGTCGAATCGGGCCGCGGGCACTATCCGGCGATGGTCGCGCTGCACATGGCGCTGCTCGTCGGCTGCCTGGCGGAGGCCGGGTTCGCGGAACGCCCCTTCCCGCCCGTGCTCGGCTGGACGATGGCGGCCGTCGTCCTCCTCGCGCAAGTGCTGCGCTGGTGGTGCATCCGGACGCTCGGCCCCCGCTGGAACACCCGCGTCATCGTGGTCCCCGGCCTGCCGAAGGTCACCGGCGGCCCCTACCGGTGGCTGAGCCACCCGAACTACCTGGCCGTCGCCGCCGAGGGGACCGCGCTGCCGCTGGCCCACGGGGCGTGGGTGACCGCCCTCGTGTTCACCGTCCTGAACGCCGCGCTCCTGGCGGTACGGATCCGGTGCGAGGACGGAGCCCTCGGGCGCTTCCCGGCAGGGGAGGCACGGGCGTGATCGACGTCCTCGTCGCGGGCGGCGGCCCGGCCGGGCTGGCAGCGGCCGTCCGGGCCGCGTCGGCCGGCCTGGAGACCGTGGTGGTCGAGCCGCGCACCACCCCCCTCGACAAGGCGTGCGGGGAGGGCATCATGCCCGGCGGTGTCGCCGCCCTCCGCGACCTCGGTGTACGGGTCGGCGGCCGTGAGTTGCGCGGCATCCGCTACACCGACGGCCGGCGCAGCGCGGAAGCGGCCTTCCGGGACGGCCCCGGCGCGGGCGTCCGCCGCACCGACCTCCACACCGCCCTGCACGAGCGGGCCACCGCCCTCGGCGTACGCGTCGTCACCGCCAAGGCCCACGGGGTCCGGCAGGACGAGCGCACCGTCACCGCCGCCGGTATCACCGCGCGCTGGCTGATCGCGGCGGACGGCCTCCACTCGCCGCTGCGCCGCGCGCTGGGCCTCGACCGGCCCGTCCCCGGCCCCGGGCGCTACGGCCTGCGCCGCCACTATCCGGTCGCACCGTGGACCGACCACGTCGAGGTGCACTGGTCCCGGTACGGCGAGGCGTACGTGACGCCGGTCGGCGACCGCCTGGTGGGCGTGGCCGTGCTGAGCCGCGAGCGCCGTCCCTACGACCAGCACCTGGCGGCCTTCCCGGCTCTCGCGGCCCGGCTCGCGGGCGTCGCCGGGGCCACCACCGTACGGGGGGCCGGTCCGCTGCGTCAGCGGGCGCTCGGGCGGCGGGCCGGGCGCGTCCTGCTGGTCGGCGATGCCGCGGGCTACGTGGACGCCCTGACCGGCGAGGGCATCGCTCTCGCCACGGCCACCGCGACCGCCGCGATCGACTGCCTGACCGCAGGGCGGCCGGAGGAGTACCCCCGCCGCTGGGCGCACGTCACGCGACGCCACCGGTGGCTCACCGCCGCCCTGCTGGGCGCGGCGGGACACCCGTCCTCCGGGCGGCTCATCGTCGCCGCCGCCCACCGGGCTCCCGCCGTGTTCCGCGCCGCGGTCCACGCGCTCCGGTGAGACCGCGGCGTGTCCGGCCGCCCGCCCGAATGGCGCAGGCCCCGGTTCGGGCATAACGTCGATCGGGTGAGCGCCCGCGCGTACGCGGCGCACTGCCCTCGGCACGGAAGACGACTCCACCATGACGGGCTCCCGCGCGACACCCCCGCCCACGGCCACCGCACACGACCGGCACCGCGGCGGACTGGCCCTGCTGGTCATCGCCTCGTGCCAGCTGATGGTGGTGCTCGACGTCACCATCGTCAACATCGCGCTGCCGCACATGCAGAAGGACCTCGGGTTCTCCACCGAGAACCTGTCCTGGGTCGTCAACGCCTACACGCTGACCTTCGGCGGTCTGCTGCTGCTCGGCGGACGGCTCGGCGACATCCTCGGCCGCCGCCGGGTCTTCATCTTCGGCGTGCTCCTCTTCGTCTTCGCCTCGCTGCTGGGCGGACTCTCCCAGGAGGGCTGGCAGTTGCTGGCAGCCCGCTCCCTCCAGGGGGTCGGCGGCGCCATCGCCTCGCCCACCGCCCTGTCGCTGATCACCACGACCTTCCGCGAGGGCCCCGAACGCAACCGTGCCTTCGGGGTGTTCGCGGCCGTCTCGGCGGGCGGCAGCGCGATCGGCCTGCTTGCCGGCGGGGTACTGGTGGAGTGGCTGGACTGGCGCTGGGTCCTGTTCGTCAACGTCCCCATCGGCCTGCTGATCGCCGTCGCCACGCCTCGCTTCATCCCCGAGTCGGAGCGCCGGCCGGGCCACTTCGACATCGCCGGGGCCCTCACCTCGACGGCCGGCATGGTACTGCTCGTCTACGGCTTCATCCGCGCCTCCGAGGAGGGCTGGACCGAGGCGCTGACCCTCGGCTCGTTCGCCGCCGCCGTGGTCCTGCTCGCCGCGTTCATCCTGGTCGAACACGGTTCGAAGCAGCCCATCACGCCGCTGTGGATGTTCCGCGACCGCAACCGCGCCGGATCGTACGCGATGATGCTCAGCCTCGCCGCCGCCATGTTCGGGATGTTCTTCTTCCTGACACTCTTCGTGCAGAACGTCCTCGATTTCAGCCCGCTGCGGGCCGGACTCGCCTTCCTGCCGGTGAGCGCCGTCATCGCCGTCAGTGCGGGCCTCGCCTCCCAACTGCTGCCCCGGTGGGGCCCGAAGCCCTTCATGGTGGTGGGCGCGCTCCTGGCCGCTGCCGGGCTCGGCTGGCTGACGCTGACCGATGTCCACAGCACGTACCTCGGCTCGATCCTCGGACCGATGCTCGTCTTCGGCTTCGGCATGGGCATGCAGTTCGTGTCGCTGACCCTGATGGCGGTCTCGGGCGTCGCCCCGAAGGAGGCGGGCGCCGCCTCCGGCGTCCTCAACGCCACCCAGCAGGTCGGCGGGTCCCTGGGGCTCTCGATCCTGGTCACGACGTTCGGGACGGCCAGCCGGAACGAGGCGAGGGACCAGGTCCCGGAATTCCTGCGCGAGGGCACCCCCGCGCAGCTCCTGGAGTTCCGCAGGACCGGGCAACTGCCCTCGCCCTGGGGCGATCAGGTCCTCACCTCGGGCGTCTCCGGCGCCTTCGTGGTCGCCGCCTGCTTCGCCGTGCTCGCCGCCTTGGTCGCCCTGTTCGTCATCCAGGTGCGCTCCGACGACCTGGCACGCCTCCGGGGCGGCGCGACGCCGCTCGCGGCGGAGGGCGCGGCCGAGGACGCCGCGCCCGGAACGGACACCGGCCCGGACACCGACCGACCCGCGAAAGGGCGCTGAGCCATGGACTGGACCCTCGAAGTGATCGTGCTCCCCGTGACCGACATCGACCGGGCCCGCGATTTCTACCGGGACGGGGTCGGCTTCCACGTCGACCTCGACGACGAGGTGATGCCGGGCGCCCGTGTCGTCCAGCTGACACCACCCGGATCCGGCTGCTCCATCGCGCTGACCGAGGGCCTGCCCCACCCGACCGGAACCCCGCAACCGGGCACGTACCACGGCCTCCAGCTCTGCGTCACCGACATCGACGCCGCATACGCCGAACTCGTGGGCCGGGGTGTCGAGGTCTCCGAACCGCAGAGGTACGCCCCCGACGACGGGGCGACCTTCCTGTACTTCACCGATCCGGACGGAAACGGCTGGGCGGTGCAGGAGTACCGGCGGCGGAGGAACGAGCCCCTGCACCGGGTGCTCGCCGACCTGGCGGCGCGGAACGCGGACGGCTCGGGGGACACGGTGGGGTGAACCGGATGCGGAGGTGGATCGCGTCGCGCCGGTTCCACCAGAATGCTCCCCGTAGCGAGTGCAGGGATTCATCAGCGCAAGGGAGCGGCATCCACATGGGCGCCAACGCAGACATGGTGGCCTTCGTCCGGGCGCGGCTCGCCGACGAGGAACAGGTCGCACTGGCCGCCGGCGGCGACCGATGGCGGTGCCCGGCCGATGTGCCGGGCGAGGTCCACGACCGCACCGGCGGAGTGGCGTTCACGGTACGGGGCCGGGGCTTCGACCAGCACATCGCGCTCCAGGACCCCGCGCGCACCCTGGAGCGCATCGAGACGAACCGGGTCATGCTCGGCGAGTACGTCGAGGTGGCCGACCTGGACACCGACCGCCCGGCCGAGGACTTCCGCTCCGGCCGCGCGGTGGGTCTGGGCTTCGCCGTACGCCAGCTCGCCGCCGAGTACGCGGGCCACCCCGACTACCAGGCCCGCTGGTTGCCCAGATTCATCCAGTAGTGCCCGGAGGCGACCGCCCGGGCGACCGCGGGTTTCCCAACTGCCGTTGACCCGGCGGGCGGGTGGGGTCGCCGGGCGCCCGGAGACCGTGAACGGCGTGTCACCGGTGTGGTGCGGGCCGGTGACGGTGAAGGTGATCCACATCAAAATGGCGTTGCTCTCTGGTGAGGAGTGATCTCGCCGTGTAGCGTCGCCGGAAGATGTCGTGGTTCGCAGTACCTGCCCGCGCCTGGCGCGGGCGTTTTGCTGAGCAATGCCTGAGAACCAGGGCGATCACCTCCGGATCCGCACGGTGCGGATCCGTCAACTCCTGAGAGGTACAGGCATGGCCAGCGGAACCGTCAAGTGGTTCAACTCGGAAAAGGGCTTCGGCTTCATCGCGCAGGACGGCGGGGGTCCGGACGTCTTCGCGCACTACTCCAACATCAACGCCTCCGGCTTCCGTGAGCTCCAGGAAGGCCAGGCGGTGACCTTCGACATCACCCAGGGCCAGAAGGGCCCGCAGGCGGAGAACATCACCGCCGCCTGATCCGGTCGACCGACCCGGAGCCCCGGAACGCATCGCGTTCCGGGGCTCCGGTGTTGCGTGGGCCGGCCCCCGCCGTCCCGCCGGGCGCGGTCCGATTGGCGTGCCGCGGTACGGGTACACGGTGGCTGTCGAACCGAACGCTCCGGGAGCCTCCCGGAGCGAGAACGGAGGGCCGACCCATGCTGAAGGCCATCGCCGACGTGCTGCGCTCCATCGGGGGAGCCGTCGCCACCGTGGTCGCCCTGCCCTTCCGGGCGGTGGCCAGGCTGTTCTCGGGCGCGTCGAGCACCGCACGCGGACACCACTGAACGCGACACGTCCGTGGCCCGGCCCTCCGAGGGCCGGGCCACGGACGTGTGGGGCGGGAGCCGGGCGGTCAGCCCGTGGGCTCGTCCGGGGTGGGTTGCTCCTCGGGGTGCGCGCCCGCGTTGCGCGGCGTTTCCCGGCCGGCTCCCGCCTCGTCCGGCTCGGGCTCGTCCGCGCGGGCCACCCGGTCCGGAATCGGTATGTCGAGAGCGTCCTCGCCCTCCTGGGTCTGCTGGTCCGGCATGTCCGCCGGAACGGGAGGAGGGCTGCCGGCAGCTCCGGTGTAGGCGGTGCCTTCCGGCCTGCGGTCAGTCATGAGAGCTTCCTTCCGTTCTGCCCCGTGCGACCGGGGATGAGTGATGCGCCCTGGTGGGTACCCGCTTCCGGGCGAACCAGTCACCTGGTCCGACGAGGCCTCGGACACCCGGTCGGGGGCGGGGGAGAAGCCGCGCGGCCCCCGGAGCCCGGTCGTACGGGAAGGTCCGGGCCACCCTCGGGGACCGCGCCGAACGGCTCGGAACGGCGATGGCCGCCCGTGGTGTGGCTCGCCCCTGCGCGGGTACTCGGGGCCTTGCCCCTACCGGGCGCACGACGAATCCGGCGGAAGGAACACCATGCTGATGGCCCACCCCACGGTCCTGCGCAACCTCGTCGAGCAGTACGAGGCGCTGCGTGTGCTGCACGCGGACAGCGGTGGCGAGGAGGCGCGTCAGCGGATGGACGACGTGGCGTACACCCTGTGCGTCTCCACCGGGACCGGGGATGTCGACAGCGCCCTGGTAGCAGCCCGCCACCGGTTGCCCGGCGCCCGGCCCGAGGACGACTCCGTCCTCTCCGCCTGAGTGCCGTCGACCATCGAAGAGGAGGACGCCGTGGCCCGTACGGTGGGCGTCGAGGAAGAGCTGCTGCTGGTCGACGCGGCCAGTGGGGAGGCGCGGGCACTGTCCTCGGCGGTGCTGGCGATCGCCGAGAGGGAAGCGGTCGGGGAGTCGGCCTTCGAATCGGAACTGCACCGCCAGCAACTGGAGTTCTCCACGCACCCCTGTGCCGACATGGGTGAACTGGGGACCGCTGTCCGCCGCTGGCGGGCCGAAGCGATACGGCACGCCGCCGACGCCGGCGCGTCGGTCGCGGCCCTCGCCACCTCACCGCTCCCGGTCAGCCCCGAGATCGGCGCGGGGGAGCGGTACCGGTGGATGGCCGAGCACTTCGGGCTGACCGCCCAGGAGCAGCTGACCTGTGGATGCCACGTCCATGTCTCGGTGGAGTCGGACGAGGAGGGCGTCGCCGTGCTCGACCGGATGCGGTGCTGGCTGCCCGTGCTGCTCGCCCTGAGCGCCAACTCCCCGTTCTGGCAGGGGCAGGACAGCGGGTACAGCAGCTACCGCAGCCGGGTATGGGGGCGCTGGCCCTCGGCGGGCCCGGTGGGGGTCCACGGATCCGCCGAGGCCTACCACGCCGAGGTACGGTCCCTGGTCGACACCGGGGTGCTCCGGGACGAGGGGATGGTCTACTTCGACGCGCGCCTCTCGCACCGATACCCCACTGTGGAGGTGAGGGTCGCGGACGTCTGCCTGGACCCGGCCGACACGGTGCTGCTGGCCACGCTGGTACGCGGTCTGGTGGAGACGGCCGCACGGGAGTGGCGGGCCGGCCGTCCCGCCCCGGACACCAGCGTGGGCCTGCTGCGGGTGGCCTCCTGGCGGGCCGGCCGCTCGGGTCTGGACGACCGGCTGGTCCATCCGCTCACCCTCCGGCCGGAGCCCGTGCGCGACGTTCTGCGGGCCCTGATGGACCACGTGCGGGACGCGCTCGCGGACAGCGGTGACCTGGAGGCCGCCGAGAAGGCGCTGGCCGCCGTGGACCGGCGCGGCAACGGGGCACAGATCCAGCGCGAGATCCTGGCGCGGACCGGGAGCCTGCGCGAGACGGTCGCGGAATGCGTCCGGATCACGGCGGGCGAGCCCGCCACGGAGCGACCGCACGAACACACCGTATGAGCCACCCCGCCTGAACGACCCCGGATGAACCACCCGGACGAACGACACCAGAGGAACGGAGCAGCCCATGTCCCACCAACGCTCTCGGCGACCGCCGCATCCTGGCCATCGTCACCAACTACGGCGTCGAGCAGGACGAGCTCGTCGTCCCCGTGAAGCACCTGCGGGACCACGGAGCGCAGGTCAGCGTGGCGGCGGTCTCCACCGACGAGATCCGTACCCTCGTCGGCGACCGCGATCCCGGCGACTCCGTGCGCCCCGACCTCACGCTCGACGACGTCGACCCCGGCGCGTACGATCTCCTGCTGGTCCCGGGCGGCACGCTGAACGCCGACTCGCTGCGCCTGGAGGACGCCACCACCCGCATCGTCAGCTCGTTCGCCGCTTCCGGCCGGCCGGTGGCCGCCATCTGCCACGGGCCGTGGGCGCTGGTGGAGGGCGGCTACGTCAACGGCAAGACGCTGACCTCGTACGCCTCGCTGCGCACCGACATCACCAACGCGGGCGGCACCTGGGTCGACAAGCCCGTCGTGCGCGACGACGCCTGCGGCTGGCCGCTGATCACCTCCCGCACCCCGGGCGACCTGGAGGACTTCCTCGGCGAGATCGACGCCGTGCTCGCGGAGGAGTGAGCGGAGGAGCGATCCGTCACCGCCGCCCGGCGCACCCCCGAACCGGTCGGTCCACCGGGCGCGGAGCCCTCGCGGAGATGCACGGGGCGGGGGCTCGCCCCGGTGGTCAGTTCAGCGTCTGGGTCAGTGCGCTGTGCGTCGACGTGTGCACGACCCGTGCGTGTGCGCCGTTGACCAGCGGGAGGTACGGCGGCACGTGGCCGCACTCGACATCGGCGACGATCGGCACGCCGAGCGGACCGAGGGCCTCCAGCACGGCCTGGTGCTGCGTGAGCGAGGACGTGTCCGGGGCCGAGGTGCGGCCCACGAGTACGGCGTTGGCCGCGTCGAAGAATCCGGCCAGCCGCATCCCGTGCAGATAGCGGCAGATCGCGAACGCGTCGTCGCCGGCCGCCTCCACGTACACGAGGAGGCCCTCCGGGGCGTGCGTCCGGGCGAAGGCCGAGGTGTCGAGGTACGGCGTGCCCGCCACGTTGGCCAGCATCTCGGTGCAGCCCCCGATGAGCCGCCCGGCGACGTCCACGTCGCCGCCGCCGTCCAGCCGGGTCCACCGCCCCGGCGTGTCGAGCGTGAACGCGCGGACGTCCGGGTGGAGCGCGTAGTCGTCCCATGCCTCGGCCCGGTGCCGCTCCGGCGGGGTCTGGGAGAACCGATGGCCCGGCGGCGCGGCCACGATGTCCAACCAGGAGACCAGCCCTTCCGGTGCCCGGCACGGGGTGTCCATCAGGTTGTTCCCGTGCACGGTCGCGACCCCGGTGAGAAGGGTGAGCGGGGTCATGACGGTGGACATGTCCGAGTAGCCCACCAGCCAGGTCGGCTCGGCCGCGCGCAGCCGGTCCCAGTCGAGCAGGGCCAGCAGGTCGATCCCCGTCTCCCCGCCCCACGGCGGCACCACCGCCCGGATGCCGGGATCGGTCAGCATCTCCGTCAGCTCCGCCGCCCGGTCGGCCGCGGGTGCGCTGACGTGCCGGGAGCCGTCCATGCACCGGCCCGTGACGACCTCGTACCCCTGTTCCTCCACCACGCGCACCGCCGTGGCGAGCCGCTCGCGCAGTTCGTCGGGCACGCCACTCGAGGGGGAGGTGACGCCGATGCGGTCACCGGGCCGGAGGGGACGTGGATATCGCACGGTCATGCGCCGGATTTTGACACAGCGCCGGGCCCGGCTGCCGAGGCGGTCTCGAACCGAGACTCACCGAAGGTTAGGCTGTCCTAAGTTAGTTCGGTTCTCTCGTCCCTGCGGGCGAGGCGCTCAGGCCGATCACGCGTACGAAGGGGCAGTGTCCATGACGATCCACCGAGCCGTCGTCGCCCGAGTGCGGCCACTCACCGCGTCCATGACCCGCGTGACCCTTCACGGGGAAGGCCTGAAGGGCTTCGAGACCACCGGGGTCGGTGACGAGTACGTGCGGATCTTCCTCCCGCACGGTCGGGACCGCACCGATGTCTCCCTGCCGCGGACGACCGAGCAGGGCGGCTGGGAGACGCCGGAGGGGCAGCCCGTCGCGCCGATGCGCACGTACACGATCCGCGCGGTGCGACCGGAGGCGGGTGAGATCGACATCGACTTCGTGCTGCACGAGGGCGGAGTCGCCTCGGCCTGGGCCGCGGAGGCGCGGACCGGGGACGTCATCGGCGTCAACGACCCGACCGGCCTCTACAGTCCGCCCGCCGACCTCGCCTGGCAGGTGCTGGTCGCCGACCAGACCGGTCTGCCCGCCGTCGCCCGTCTGCTGGAGAACGCCCCGGACCACGTCAGGACCCGCGTGGTCCTGGAGGCTCCCGACCCCGCCGCCGTGCTGCCGCTGCGGGAACTGCCCGACTCCAAAGTGACCTGGACCTACGGCGGGAACGGCCACGGACCGAGCCGTCTGGCCGACCTGGTCGCCGCCGCCGTACCGCCCGGAACGGACCTCACCGGCGGCTATGTGTGGGTCGCGGGGGAGACCAACGCCCTGCGCGCGGTGCGCCGTTACCTCCGCCGCGATCTGGGGCTGCCGGCGGACCGCTTCAAGGTCGTCGGTTACTGGATACCGAACTCCGACACCTGGTCCGAGCGGTACGAGGCGCTGCCCGACGCGGTGCGCGCCGAGTTGGAGGCCCTGTGGGACGGCCCGGCCGGCGACACCGAGGACGTCACCATCCGCTACGAGACCCGTCTGAGCGAGTTCGGGCTCTGACCACGGAACCGGTACCGCGTGACCGGTGCGCCCGTACGCCGAGGCGTCAGGACGCCGACCGCGCGCCATCGACTCCGCTGCCGCACACATGAGGTCCGGGTTTCCGTGTGTCAGCAACGGGGTGGGTGGGTAATGTCGTCAGCGATCAAGTAAAGGTAGCCTTACCCGCGCGACTCGGAGGATTCGGTGACCAACCCGTTCGAGGACGAGGAGGGCACCTACCTGGTGCTCGTCAACCACGAAGGGCAGCACTCCTTGTGGCCGGCGTTCGCCGAGGTGCCCGCCGGATGGACCGTGGCCCATCCGGAGGACTCACGCCAGGCATGCCTGGACTACGTGGAGGAGAACTGGACCGACCTGCGGCCGAAGAGCCTGATGGAGGGCATGGCGGCCGACCCCGCATGAGGACTCCACGGCACCCCCGGCCGCGGAGCCCCGGTCCCCGACGGGAACGCCGCGCAGCCCCCCGGTCGACCCGCCGTCCCGGCACCACCGGTGGCCCCCGTGTACGGTGCGGGGCCACCGGTGTGCTCGTGGCACGGGCGCGGGACGGAAAACGCCGGCTGTGCCCCGAAGCCGGTCCGACAGCCCCAGGAGCGCGCCCCGTATGAGCCACCCCGCCCCCGGCCTTCCCTTCCCCGACGCCCTCCGCCCCGACGCGTCCCCCGCGCCGCATCCGCTGCTCGCCCCGGTCATCGGGTACCTCGGCACCTGGCGGGGCACCGGCCGCGGCGGGTACCCGACGCTGGAAGCGGACTTCACGTACGCCCAGGAGGTCACGTTCAGCCATGACGGGCGGCCCTTCCTCGCGTACGAGGCCAGGGCCTGGCTGCTCGACGCGGACGGGAACCCGCTGCGGCCGTCCGCCCGCGAGACCGGCTGGTGGCGGCTGCGGGCGGACGGGCGGATGGAGGCCCTGATCACCCAGCCCACCGGCATCGCGGAGATCCTGTCCGGCCACGTCCTCGACGGCGCCGTCGAGCTCGCCACCGAGCAGGTGTCCCTCGCCCCCACCGCCAAGCCGGTCGAGGCCACCCGCCGCCGCTACACGCTGACGGACTCCGACACGCTCGGCTTCGTCCACGATCTCGCCGCGGTCGGCCGGCCGCTTCAGCACCACCTGTCCGCACAGCTCCGCCGAGAAGCCCCCCGGCAGGTCTGTTCAGTGGCCGGAGCATGACCGGGGCGGCGATTGACGGCCGCACCACGGGGCAGGTGGACGGGAAGCACCGGAGAGAACAGGAGCACCGCCCCGATGTCCCTTCCTTCGTACCCGGACGCCTCGTATCCGGGACAATCCCCAGGCCGTCATGACCCCTACGGCGGCGAGGCGCCCGTACGGACGAACGGGTTCGCGGTCGCCGCCCTTGTGCTCGGCCTCATCGCCTGTCTCTTCTTCTGGACCATCGTGGGTGGTCTGCTGCTCGGCCTGCTCGCCGTCGTTCTCGGCGTCATCGCCGCACTCCGCACCCGCCAGGGCCGCGCCCCGCGCCGGGGAATGGCGATAGCCGGCACCGCCTTCGGCGTACTCGGGCTCATCGGCTCCGCGATCATCCTCGTCCTCGCCGTCTCCGTGCTCGACTCCCGCGAGTTCAGGAACTTCGAGAGCTGCGTGGACAAGGCCGACAGCCGGGCGGCCGAGGACCGGTGCTCCGAGGACCTCATCGACGAACTGACCAACTGACCCTGGGCGCGCAGCCGCCCGGTGAGGCGGACGGCGTAGGCTCGGGGTCATGGTGCACGTACTGAGCAGCAGGATTCTGCTCCGGCCCACCGACCCCGAGCGTTCGCGTGCCTTCTACGGCGAAGCCCTCGGCCTCGCCGTCCACCGGGAATTCGGTACCGGACCGGAGCGCGGCACGGTCTACTTCCTCGGCGGCGGATTCCTGGAGCTCTCCGGCAGGGGTGAGGCCCGGCCCTCGCCCTCCGTACGGATCTGGCTCCAGGTCGAGGACGCCGAGGCAGCCCACGAGGAACTGCGGGCGAACGGGGTGACCGTCCTGCGCCCGCCGAGGCGCGAACCCTGGGGACTGGTGGAGATGTGGATCGAGGATCCCGACGGCGTGCGGATCGCCGTCGTCCAGGTTCCGGACGATCACCCCCTGCGCTACCGGCCCTGACCGACGCCTCCCGCACATCAGTCCACACCCGCCCGTGTGGGGCCGCCGGTTGCACACGCCACGGGGGTTTGCCACGGTGTGGATGGGTAGGCGGCCCGTTGATCACGGGTGGCACCACCCGCTGGACCGTCCGCAACGGAGCCCCGAGCAGAGAAGGAGGGTTCGATGTCCTCGAAGCGACGTCGCAAGAAGAAGGCCCGCCGCAAGAACGCCGCGAACCACGGCAAGCGGCCGCAGAGCTGAAACCCGCCGCGCCCCCCGCACGCTTTCCAGCGCGCGGGGGGCGCGGCGGCTTCCGTGGGCCGGGGGAGGGCCGTGCGGAACTCGGGTCCTCATCCTGATGCCCGGTGGGCGCCGGGTTCACACACCGAGCGGGGCCGAGGGTTCCGTTCCCGGCCGGGCGCAGACCGACGCCGCCGTCCCGGACGCATACGCCGGCATCTTCTTCGTCCGCCCCGTGGACGGTTCCGTTCGCCGACCACGAGAACGGAACGCGCCCGTCCGGTACGGCCGACCCCAACGTCCGTCACGGCTCCACCACGATCTTGCGGCCGATCCCCGCCCGGTAGCGCTCGATCGCCTGCGGATACCGCTCCAGCGGCAGCCGGTCGCTGATGAACACCGACGCGTCCAGCACCCCGCTCGCGAAGAGTGCGGCAGCCCGCTCATAGCTGTGCAGGACCGCCATCGACCCGGTGATGGTGATCTCCTGGTTGTAGATCCGGTACGGCTCGATCACCGCTGTCGTCGCGTAGTCCGCGACCCCGAACCGGAGGAACGTGCCGCCTTTGGCGACCCGCCCCAGCCCGTCCTGGATCGCCGCGGCGTTGCCCGTGGCGTCGATGACCACGTCCCAGCCGCCCGGCCGGTCCAGCTCCTCGGCGCGGGCCGCCGCGCCTGTACAGCCCAGGGTCGTCGCGGTCGCCAGCCGCCGGGGGTTGACGTCCAGCATGTCCACCGACGCGGCGCCGGTGCGCTTGGCCAGCTCCAGCATCATCAGGCCCATGGTCCCCGACCCGTAGATCAGCACCTGCGCCCCCAGGTTGCCGTTGAGGACGTCGTACCCGCGCACCGCGCAGGACAACGGTTCGATCAGCGCCGCGTCCCGGACGTCGATGTGGTCCGGCAGCCGCACACAGTTGGCGACGGGCGCCACCGCGTACTCGGCCGCGCCACCGGGCACGGTGACCCCGATCGCCGCCCAGTTGTCGCACAGGTTGCCGCGCCCCGAACGGCAGTAGCGGCACTCGTGGCAGTGCAGCGAGGGGTCCACGGCCACCTTGTCGCCGACGGACAGCTCGGTGACGTCCGCGCCGACGCCGACGATCTCCCCGGCGAACTCGTGCCCCGGCACGATCGGCAGGGTCGGGGCGAACTCGCCCTGGAGGATGTGGAGATCGGTCCCGCACAGCCCGCACGAGGCGACTTCGACGACCACGTCGCGCGGGCCGGGCGAGGGGTCCGGGACGGTGGTCACGGAGACCTTGCCAGGGGCTTCGACGATGGCTGCCCTCATTTGACTGCTCCCGGGGAGAGGCCCTGGACCAGTTTGTCCTGGGCGGCGTAGCCGGCGACGAGCACCGGCAGGGACACGACCACGGACTCCGCGCACAGCTGGGCGAGGAAGAGGCCCTGACTGGTGACGAAGGTGGTCAGGTGGACGGGTGCGGTGCCGGCGACCACGCCGGTCAGCACCCGCGCGAACAACAGCTCGTTCCAGCTGAAGATGAAGCAGATCAGGGCGGTCGCCGCGATGCCGGGACCGGCGACCGGGGCGACGACCCGGCGCAGTACGGTCGGCAGCCGGGCCCCGTCGACCTGCGCCGCCTCGATGATGGAGACGGGCACGTCCGCGAGGAAGGCCTGCATCATCCACACCGCGACCGGCAGGTTCATCGAGGTGTGGAGCAGGACCAGGAGCCAGATGTTGTCCAGCAGCCCCGTGTTCTTCGCGAACAGGTACACCGGCAGCAGCCCGGCGACCACCGGGAGCATCTTGGTGGACAGGAAGAAGAACATCACGTCCGTCCACCTGCGCACCCGCCGGATGGAGAGCGCGTACGCGGCGGGCAGCGCTAAAGGGAGGAGACCACCCGCAGCGCGAAGGTGGCGATGATGATCGTGCCGATCACCACGACCACGCCCGCGGCGGACGCCAGCCCGTACTCATGGGCTCGGTAGAAGGTCTCGTAGACGGTGTACGGGAGGTTGGCGGTACCCAGACCGCCGGAGGTGATCGTGAACACCGCGTCGAAGTTCTGCACGATGTACACCGACCCGAGCAGGACGCCCAGTTCGAGGTAGCGGCGCAGATGCGGCAGGGTCAGATGGCGGAAGATCTGCCAGGACCCCGCCCCGTCCAGCCGCGCGGCCTCGATGACCTCGGCGGGGCGGCTCTGCAGTCCGGCCAGCAGGATCAGCATCATGAACGGCGTCCACTGCCACACCGGCGCCGCCTCGACCGCGATCAGCGGCATCTCCGACGTCCACTCCGGCTGCGCCACGGCCTCGATGCCGAACAGGTCGCCGAACCAGGTGAGCGCTCCGTTGAACAAGCCGTACTCCGGGTTGTAGAGCGCGTGTTTCCACAGCAGCGCGGCCGATACCGGTACCAGCAGGAACGGGGTGATCAGCAGGGTGCGCACCCCCGGCCGAAGAAGGCCCGGTCGAGCAGCAGCGCGAGGACGAGCCCCAGCAGCACGCTGACGATGACGACGGACGCGGTGAGCACGACGGTCGTCACGACCGACTCGCGCAACGCCTCGTCGGTGAACACCGATGCGTAGTTGGAGAACCCGGTGAAGCGGCGCTTCTCCGGCTTGAGGGAAATCCAGTCGAAGAACGAGATCACCAGCGTCGCCACGAACGGCAGTTGGGTGACGGCGATGAGGAAGACGAGCGCGGGCAGCAGGGGTGCGCGGGTGGCCCACCCGCGCCGCCGGGCGCCGGGCGGCTTCTTCGCCGGGGCCCGGGGAGGCGTGGCGGCCTCTCGCGTCGCCGTGACGGTCATCGGTACTCCTCCGCGACCTTCTCGGCCAGCTTCCGGGAGGTGGCGAGCGCGGCCTCCACCGACTGGCGGCCCGCGATGGCGGCGCTGATCTCCTGCGCCACCTTGGTGCCCAGGTCGGTGAACTCCGGTACGCCGACGAACTGGATGCCCGTCGGGCGGGGCTGGGTGCCCGGGTTCTTCGGATCGGCCTCGGAGATGGCCCGCTCGGTGACGTCGGCGAACGCCCCGCCTCCGCCCGGTAGTCGGGGTTGGCGTAGGTCGAAGCCCGTTTTCCGGCCGGTACGTCGGACCAGCCGCTGGTGGCTCCGACCAGCTCCTCGTACTCCTTGCCGGAGGCCCAGGAGACGAACTCCCAGGCGTCGTCCGTCTTCCTGGACGCCTTCTGCACCCCCCGGCCCAGGTGTACAGCCACCCCGAGCTCCTGGTCCGTTCGACGGGGGTGGGGACGTACCCGATCTTCCCCCGCACGGCCCCGGCGCAACCGGTGGCGAGCAGAGCCAGCGCGACGGCCGCGGCACAGGCGCGGCCACGGGGTGCGTGGTCGGCGGCGTCCTGGATGAGGCATGGGGGCTCCTGATCAGTCGTGGCGGGCGGTGACCGGGCCGCGGGGCAGGGCGAACCACGCCCCGGCGGGTGGGGGAGTGCGGGTGGTGCGGTGCGTCGGCGGGTACGGGCGGAGGCGGCGGCCGGCGGGGTCGGTCAGACGCGGATGACCTGGGGTCCGAGGAGGGAGTAGCGCTGGGCCTCGGCCGAAGGGAGCCCGGCGTCGGTGACGATCGCCTCGAAGTCGGCCACTCCGGCGAACCGACAGAAGCTCACCGCCCCGAACTTGCTGTGGATGCCGACGAAGACCCTCCGCCGGGAGCTGCGCAGCGCCTGCGCCTTCACCTCGGCGACCGCGGGATCCGGGGTGGTGAGGCCGTACTCGCGGGAGATGCCGTTGGCGCCGAGATACGCGAGGTCGATGACGAAGCCCGCGAGCATCCGGGAGGCCCAGTGGTCGACGGTCGCCATCGTCGAACCCCGTACCCGGCCGCCCAGCAGGAGTACCGAGGTGTTCTCGACCCCGGCGAGGGAGGTGGCGACGGGCAGGGACGCGGTGACCACGGTCAGCGGGCGGTCCTGCGGAAGCGCCTCCGCCACGAGTTGCGGGGTGAAGCCCTCGTCGACGAAGACCGTCTCGGCGTCACCGAGCAGATCGGCGGCGGCCGCGATCCGTGACTTCTGGGGGACGTTGCGTGTGGTGCGGACCGCGAGCGTCGTCTCGAAGCCTGCCGACTCCACCGGACAGGCGCCGCCGTGGGTCCGGCGGACGAGCCCGTGCTCCTCCAGGACGTGCAGATCGCGGCGGACGGTCTCCTTGGCCACCTTGAACCGGTCCGCGAGGGCGTTCACACCGACCACCCCGTCCCGCCGGGCGGTGTCCAGAATTCCCCGACGGCGTTCTTCGGTGTCCACCGTGAACTTCCCTGGTCGCTGCTGGGCCCGTTACGGGCAGAACCCGTATGGCCGTTCGGGCTCGTGTGTCGTTTGTACAAGCAGTTCCGGGGCCGCGACCAGTCACTTCGCCCCGTCCCCTCGGCCCGTTCGTGCCCGCTTCGCCGACGGTTGCGGTGCTGGTCACGCCCGGTTCGGCTTCCGATCCGGGCGCTCGGACCGCCCGATTGGGATTGCGGACCGCCCGAATGGAGCCCGAAGTGCGGAGTCTTGGCGTCCGCACTGCCGGAAGGCAGGCTCGGGAGGGCTGGGAGAGGCGGAGACCGGCGTGCGCCGCGGCGGACACGGGGCGGCACACAGGCGTCCCGGTCCGCGGCGCGACGAGCGGGCGGACCGGGACGCGGACGGGGAGGCCGGCTCCGGCGGAACGGGCGTGGGGGAGGTGCCTCAGAGCCCGTCGCCGAACGCCTCGGCCAGCGCGCGCCATTCGGTACGCGGCAGGCCCCCGCCGCCCTCCTCGGCGGTGAGCACCTGCAACGCGACGTGGTCCGCCCCGGCGTCCAGGTACTCCCCGGCGCGGCCGACCACCTGCTCGGCGTCGCCCAGGGCGAAGAGCGCGTCCAGCAGCCGGACGCTGCCGCCCCCCTCGAAGTCGTCCTCGGTGAACCCCAGACGCAGCAGGTTGGCGGTGTAGTTGGGCAGTTGGAGATACCTGTCCAGCATCGTCCGCGCGGTGCTGCGGGCCCGGTCGAGGTCGGTGTCGAGCACCACCGTCAGCTCGGGGGCGAGCACCGCGTCGGGGCCGAGCGCCTCGCGGGCCTCGGCGGTGTGCTCGGTGGTGACGAGGTAGGGGTGTGCCCCGAGCGCCCGGTCGGCCGCGAGCCCGAGCATCTTCGGGCCGAGGGCCGCCAGGACCCGGTGGCCCGCGCCGACGGACGGTTCGGCGGCGTCGAGCGCGTCGAGGTACCCCACCATCGCGCTGTACGGCTTCGCGTACTGCGGCACCATCGGGCCGTGGCTGACCCCGAGGCCGAGCACGAAGCGGCGGCGTTCGCCCGGATCGATGGCCGAGACGGCGGCCGCCACTTCCTCCGCCGTGTGGTTCCAGATGCTCAGGATGCCGGTGGCCACCGTGATCGAACGGGTGGCGGCCACGACGGCGGCGGCGTCCCCGGGCGTCGGACTGCCCCCGATCCAGACGGTGCCGTACCCCAGCGCGTCGAGCTCGGCGAGCGCCTCCGTGATCGCCTTCCTGCCCGCGTCGTCCACCCGCGACGCGTGCAGCGCGCCGCTCCAGATCCCGACGCGTCCGAAGGTCCTGCCCGTACCGGAAATCTCAGAAGTCATGGTGTGATCAACAACGGACCGGCGGGAGTATTCCTGACCGGGTGCGGGTTCCTCCGTCCGGCCGTGCGGGCCGTGTCGGACGAGCGGTGCCCCCGACGGGACCGGCACCAGCCCGCATCGGCGCCGGCCTCGCCCTCGTCGAACCGTCCTCGGCGCTCCGGCACGTTCTCAGTGCTCCGGGACGTCCCTCATGAACACGACTCCGTCGATACGGGCCAGCTGCGCCGGGTCGAGCGGGGCGTAGCCGAAGTACGGGGACGTACGCCGTCGGGGGCCCGGAGAACCGAGGGCGGCGGCCAGCCCGGAGGCGTCCACCAGGCAGGTCTCCGCCCCGTGCGCGTACAGGGCTCCCTCCAGGGTGTCCGCCGGGGGCGACTCGACCCCCTGGTGCCGCAGCGTGCCGAAGGCGGTGGCCAGGAACCCGTACTCCTCGCCCAGCCGGGCGTTCACGAGGGAGCCCGCGCTCCACCACTCCAGCGGCAGACCGCCCATCCGCATCGAGCTGATGTCCCGCTGGAGATGGCTGTTGTGGGCGTGCACCAGAACCGGCCCGCGCTCCGCGAGCGCGAGGAGGCGGTCCGCCATCATCTGGTCCCGCAGACCCGACAGCCGGGCCAGCCGGCTCGGCGAGGGGTCGGCCATCCCGTGGTGGTACCGGAGCAGGCCGATGGCGGTCCGCGCGCACAGGCGCACCCGGTCGTACGCCTCCGGCGGGAGCACGGTGACCAGGTGGGGCGTCCACGCGTCGAACAGCGCCCCCAGGTCGTCGGCGAGCAACCGCAGTTCCCGTGCTTCGGCGGACCGGCCGCAGGAGGCGGCCGGATTCAGCATCGCGGCGGGGTCGGTCCACCGGTCGTCGGGACCGAGCAGGCGGTCCAGCGTAACGGCGGTGCAGGGGAGCAGGTCCGTGTCCACATGGTCCGCGAGGCAGCGGTGGAGTGCGGTGAGAGTCTCCCGCGGGCTCGCGGCGCAGGCCATCTCCAGCGGGCCGTCGAGGCCGGCGAACCGGACCTGGTCGGACGCGGGCCGCCCGTCGTTGAACGCACGCATCCAGCGCACCAGTTCACGGTTGGCGGGGGAAGCCCCGAGACCGTGGCTGAACCCGCGCCCCAGCGCTTCGTCGAGGCTGCCGGCGCCCGTCGTCACGTAGGCGTCCACGAGCATGCCCGCCATGCAGTCGCTCTCGACGGCGACGGTCCGGTAGCCCTCCTGCTCGACCAGGTGCCGGAAGAGGGTGTTGCGCAGCCGGAGTGGGGCGTCCACCCCGTGGGTGGGCTCGCCGAGGGTCAGCACGCGGGGTGGGGAGGCGAACAGCTCCATGACGGAGGCCGCCTCGACGGCATGGGCGATGTCCCTGATGTCGTTGGCCATGGCTTCAACCGTATCGTTGAACCTTCGGTGGAGACTTTTCCGCGATAGGCTCACCGACATGGGGAAAAACCCTCAAACGACCGGACGCCTCCGACCCGTCGATCTGGCTCGTCGGCACGGCTTGTCGACGCAGGCCGTCCGGAACTACGAGGCGGCGGGGATCCTGCCGGACGCCGGGCGCACGCCCCACGGCTACCGCACCTACACGCCCCTGCACGCGCATGCCCTCACGGCGTTCCTGGCGTTGCTCCCCGGCCATGGGCACGCGACCGCGACGTCGATCATGCGGGCGGTGAACCACGACGAACCGGAGGAGGCGTTCCGGCTCATCGACGAGAGCCACGCCCAGCTCCTGGAGGACCGGCGGACCCTGCGAGCCGTCGAGGACGCCCTGCGCGATCTGAAGCCCGGCGCCTCGCCCCCGGCCGGCGGTGCGCGTGGCCCCGGTTCGGGCCCCGACCCTCGCGCCGCCTCCGGTTCGGGTCCCGGCTCGGATCCGGGCCCCGGCTCGCGGCCCGGTCCCGGCCCGGAGGCCGGCGGGGTGTTCGTGGGACCGCTGGCGGCGAAGCTCGGGATCAGGCCGGCCACCCTCCGGAAGTGGGAGCGTGCCGGGGTCGTGACCCCGCGCCGCGACCCGCGCACCGGGTACCGGGTGTACGACGGGGCCGACGTACGGGACGCGCAGCTGGCCCACCAACTCAGGCGTGGGGGCCACCGGTTGGAACAGATCGCCTCGATGGTCGCCCGCGTGCGGGCAGCCGGTGGCACGGAGCCGCTGGCCGCCGACCTGCGCGACTGGCATGCCCGACTGGCCGCACGGGGGCGCGCGCTGCTGGCCGGGGCGGCCGCGCTGGACGCTTACCTGGACGAGCGCGGCGTCGCGGGACGGCGCCCGGACCCGGGCGGCCGGCACGCCACCTGAACAGGGCGCCGCACCCGGCCGCGAACATGGGCCACGGGCGCGGAGGCGACGGCACCCGCTCGCCCGCACCGCCGACCGCTTCGGTCAGACCGGAAGCCGCCCCAGCAGAGCGGCGAAGTCCGTGCCCGTGGGAAGGGTGCCGAAGGCGAGACCCTGGTCCCCGGCGAGACGGGAAGCGCAGAACGCGTCGGCCACCGCGTCCGGCGCGTGGCGCACCAGGAGCGAGCCCTGCAGGACGAGAGCGGCCCGCTCGACGACCCGGCGGGCCCGCAGCTGGGCGTCCTCGGGGCGGTTCAGCTCCGCCCGCAGCTCCCGCCAGGCCGTGTCGAGGCGGGCGTCCGCCCCGGCGGCGGCCTCGATCTCGACGCGCAGCGCTTCGAACGATTCGGGCTCCCGCGTCAACGCCCGCAGCATGTCGAGGGCGTTGACGTTGCCGGAGCCCTCCCAGATGCCGTTGAGCGGGGCCTCGCGGTAGAGCCGGGGCATGCCGGAGGCCTCGTCGTAGCCGTTGCCGCCCAGGCACTCCAGAGCCTCCGCCACCGCCACGGGCTGCCGCTTGCACACCCAGTACTTGCCGATCGCGGTGGCCAGACGAAGGAAGGCGCGCTCCCCGGCGTCGCCCCGGTGCGCCCGGTCGGCGGCCCCCGCCAGACGCAGGGCCAGGGTCGTGGCCGCCTCCGACTCCAGCGACAGATCCGCCAGTACGTTGCGCATCAGCGGCTGACCGATGAGCAGGGCGCCGAACACCGAGCGGTGACGGGCATGGTGGACCGCCTGGGCGAGCGCGGCACGGATACCGGCGGCGGAACCGAGCACGCAGTCGAGCCGGGTCATCGTCACCATGTCGATGATGGTGCGCACCCCCCTGCCCTCGTCGCCGACGAGCCAGGCCACGGTGTCGTCGAACTCGGGCTCGCTGGAGGCGTTGGAGCGATTGCCGAGCTTGTCCTTGAGCCGCTGGATGCGGAAGGTGTTACGGCTGCCGTCGGGCAGCACGCGCGGCACCAGGAAGCACGACAGGCCGCCCGGCGACTGAGCCAGCACCAGGAAGAGGTCGTTCATCGGCGCACTGGTGAACCACTTGTGTCCGCGCAGCCGCCACGTGCCGTCGGCCTGCTCGACGGCGGTCGTGGTGTTGGCGCGCACATCGGTGCCGCCCTGCTTCTCCGTCATGCCCATACCGGCGAGCAGGCCCCGCTTGGCGGTGGGCGTCCGCAGGCCCGGCTCGTACACCCGGCTGGTCAGCAGCGGCTCGTACGTCCGGGCGAGGTCGGGGGAGCGGCGCAGCGCCGGGACGACGGCGTACGTCATGGAGACCGGGCACAGGTGTCCCTGCTCCAGCATCGTGGCCAGCATGAAGCCGCCCGCGCGGGCGACATGGGCTCCGGGGCGTTCGTCGGCCCAGGCCGAGCCCGCGAGCCCGGCTCCGACCGACGCGTCCATCAACGCGTGGTAGGCGGGGTGGAACTCGACCTCGTCGACCCGGTGGCCGAAGCGGTCATGAGTGCGCAGCTCCGGCTCGTGACGATTGGCCTGGTCGGCCCGGTGCTGAGCCTCCTCGCTGCCGACGTACCGGCCGAAGCGGTGCAGTTCGTCCACGTGCCAGCCGGCGCCCTCGCGGCATACCCCTTCGAGCAGCACCGCGTCGTCGGCGGCGTCGTGACCGACGAGCGGAGGCGGCTGGTTCGTCACCTCGTGCGTCACCGCGGCCGGTTTGCTGCGCGGTGTGTCGGACGTGGTCATCGGATCTCCTCCGGGACGGCGGGTCGGCGGGTGGAAGGACGCGGGGCACGCGGACGCGGTACGGGTCAGGGAGCCGCGCCCGCGCAGCGCAGGGCCACGGCGGTGAGACGGGAGACGAGCTGGTCCGTGTCGTGCGCGGCGGAGGCGCTCAGCGGATACACGAGGACCTCACCGACGGCGCCGGTGAGGGCGGCGGCAGTGATCTCCGCGTCCTGATCGGGCAGCAGCCCCGTGGCGACCCCCTCCTCGATCACCGCGGCGAACAGCGCCCGGTAGCGGCGCCGGAAGGCGAGACGCTCCGTGCCGACCGCGGGTTCGGCGGGGGCTGCGAGCAGCGCGTGGGCCAGCCCGTGGTTCTCCAGGGCCCGGCGGGCGAACACCTCCACCCCCCGGCGCAGCCGCTCGGCGGCGTCGACGTCGCCCGCCAGCACCTCGCCCAGCACCTCCACCTCACGCTGTGCCGCACGCCGGAAGACCTCCACGGCGAGCGCGGACTTGGACGAGAAGTGCTGGTAGACGGAACCGGCGGCGATCCCGGCCGCGTCGGCGACGGCCGTCACCGACGCCTGCGCCCAACCCAGCTCGGCCACGACCTCCGTGGCGCGGACGACGAGATGCTCGCGGGCGACTTCGAGCCGGCGCACTTCGGCCGGGGTCTTGCGGTAGGCCATGGAAGAAGTGAACCAGTGTTCAGAGCATCACGCCACGGCCATGACGGGTCCCGTTCTCCTGCGGCGCGGGGAGGCGTCGGGGAGGGCCGAACACGCGGCGGCCCGGCCGACCACCGTGGTCGACCGGGCCGCCGCGTCTGTCTCAGCGTCTGCGGGAGCCGCCGATCCGGGTGCCGGCCCCCACCCCCGCCACGTGCAGGGCGAGAAGCATGAGGCCGAGCAGCATCACATTGCCCGAAGCGAACACGTCGTTGGTCGAGATGTCGGCGGCGTTGATGAGGAACGCGATGAAGAACAGAACAGCGGCGGCTATACCCAGCATGGGAGTTGCTCCTTCCGAGCGGTGCATCCCGTGTGCCCGGCATCGGCGAAGGTAGACCCGTCAGACCTCCTCGGGTGGCGTCAGGACGGCAGGCGGAACGGCCGAGGGGAACGGTCCGGCGCGGGCGCGCGGCGGCGGCACGGATCACGCACTCCGCGCTGGTCGAAACGTATAAGTGATGTGTCTCACAGCGGAACAGACGTGCGAACACGCAACGGCCCGCGGGCCATACTGACTGTCATGACACCGACGGCCACATCGGTGGGCGCCCGCTGTTCGCTGCTGCTCACAGGACTCAAGCGCCCGGCCGGGATGTCGCCTTCGGCCGGCCCCTCGGGGCCCGTCGACGCCGTGGGCGGACCGATGGACCGTGCCGTGTTCGCCGATGCGGAACTCTGCGGCCAGGAACGGGGCCGGGAGTGCGTCAGGATCTTCGGCGCCCTGTACCGGGAGCCGGTGCCGCTGCGGGAGCCGCTCCGGCGCCTGGCCCGGTACCGGGGCGCGATCGTCGTCCCCGGTGGTCACGGAACGGTCGTAGTCGCCGGGGCGCTCGAGCGGGAGCCGGAAGCCGGCGGGAAGCCCGCTCCCTGCGGGCTCGGGCCGCGCCCTCGTGTTCGCTCGCGGTCATCTGCCACAGCGTCACGCCTGGTCGGGGTGGAAGGAAGGATTCCGTCATGAACCTTCGCGAGCTCGCTCGCCGGTATGCCGACGGGGAGATGTCGACGACGGGCGCACTGGCCGAGCTCGACAGACGCGTGGACATTCCTCTGTCCGAAGGACAGCGCGGCCTGTGGGCGCTCGCCAAGATGGAGCCGGAGACGTACGCGTACAACGTCCCCGTGTGCCTGTCGTTCGCCGACGTGGACACCGCGGCGCTTCAGGCCGCGTTCCGCGACACGCTTTCCCGGCACCCGCTTCTCTCGGCCACGGTGCGCGAGACGGATGACGGTCCCCGCCTGTCCCACGGGGATGCGGACGGCTTCTCGGTCGAGCACGTGGACATCTCCGATGTGCCGTCCGGTCGCGTGCTGACCCTTTTACAGGAAAGCGCGAGGCGACCGTTCGACCTCGCCGGTGCCCCCTTGACCAGGCTGGCCGTCCTGCGCCGCTCCCCCTCCGAGGCGTACGTTCTGCTGGTCATCCATCACCTCGTGGTCGACGGAGTGTCGGGGCGTCTCGTCATCGACACGCTGCTGCGTTCGTACCGGGCGCGGGTCGAGGGGCGGGACGTGCCGGTCGAGGTGGGGTCCGCCTCATTCGGTGAGTTCGTCGCGTGGGAGCGGGACATGCTCGCCGGCGAACGCGCTGACGAGGACCGAGAGTTCTGGGTGCGCGAGCTCACCGGGGCGGACGTCCTCACCGGGTTGCCTTCGCAGGTGGCTCTGCCGCCGGACGCGCCTCATGTGGGCGAGGTGTTCACCAGTCGGCTGCCGAAGGAGCGGGCCGCCGCCATCGCGGCCTTCACCGCTTCACACGGGATCGGTCCGGGGGCCTTCTTCCTGGCGGCCTTCCTGACTCTGCTGCACCGGTACACCGGAAGCGAGGACCTCGTCATCGGGATGCCGGTGGCCGGTCGCCCGACGGAACACTTCGACCCGGTCGTCGGCTGCTTCGTCAACACGCTGCCCCTCCGGAGCAGGCCGAACGCCGCCGAGGAGTTCACGTCGTTCGCCCGGCGCGTACAGTCCACGGTGCTCGACGTGCTCGAACACGGGGCCTACCCGTTCCACCGGATCGTGGACGATCTCGGTGCCCGCAGCGCGAATCCACGGTCGCCTCTCTATCAGATCGTGTACAACTATCAGGATTCCGCTCTCTCCGGATACCTGGGCGAGCGGGCCCGCGCCACCGGTGAGACGGACTTCGAACTCGTCGACGGGCTGTACCAGCTGGGTGAGTACGACCTCACGGTGGACGTGGCCCCCGGTGACGGGTTCCTGGTGAACTGGAAGTATCACCCCGACGCCTTCTCGGATCACGCCGTCGCCGGCATGGCGGAACACTTCGCCACCCTCGTGGACAGCATCCTCGACTCGGACGGGCGGTCGCCGACAGGCGGGCTGAACCTGCTCGACGACGAGGAACGGCGTCTCGTCATCGAGGCATGGAACCGCACCGAGGCGGACTTCCCCACGCATCGGACGTGCTGGGATCTCTTCGCTGAGCAGGCAGAGGCGCATCCGGACGCCCCTGCGGTCACCTGCGGCGCGCGGACCCTCACCTATGGCGAACTCGCGGACCGAAGCTCCGCGCTGGCACAGGCGCTGACACGTCAGGGCGTCGGCACCGGGGACGTCGTAGGGGTCTGCTACGAACGGTCACTCGACCTCGTCGTGGCCCTCCTCGCCGTCATGAGGCTCGGCGCGGTGTACCTGCCCCTGGACAGCCGGCTCCCGGCCGAACGCCTCTCCTACATGGTCGAGGACAGCGGCGCGCACCTCGTCATCTGCCATGAGGCGGTGATGGACAGGCTGGCCGCAGCACGGACGCCGAGGACGAGGCTGTACCCGACGGACCGTGAGGACGACCGGGCAGCCCACGCGGGGGCAGCGGCGGGAGAGACGACCGCCGGTGCGTCGGACACACCAGCCCCGACTTCCCCAGCCGCCTACATCATCTACACCTCGGGCAGCACGGGAAAGCCCAAAGGCGTCGTGGTCCCGCACGCGGCGCTGACCAACTTCCTGCTGGCCATGGCGGACACGCTGGGAGTGACGTCCGACGATCGGCTGTTGGCCCTCACCACGCACAGCTTCGACATCGCCGCGCTGGAGCTCTACCTCCCGCTGATCACCGGCGGGCAGGTCTGCGTCTGTGAATCGGCCACGGCCGCCGATGCCACGTTGCTGGCGGAGAGGGTCGCCGACTGGCGGCCCACCCTCATGCAGGCCACTCCGGCGACCTGGGCCATGCTGGTACGCGTCGGGTGGCGGAACACCGAGGGCGTCACGATGCTGTGTGGCGGCGAGGCGCTTCCCGAAGGCCTGAAGGACCAACTCGTGGCGCGCGGCGAGGCGTGGAACCTGTACGGGCCCACGGAGACGACCATCTGGTCGGCGGCCAAGCGGCTGAGCCGTGAGGAGCCGGTGACCATCGGCAGCCCCATCCCGAACACCCAGCTGTACGTCCTCGACCAGAACCTGAGCCCCCTGCCGGTCGGCGTGACCGGCGAGCTCCACATCGCCGGCGACGGGGTCGCCCTCGGCTACCACCGTAAGCCGGAGTTGACGGCCGAACGCTTCCTGGACAACCCGTTCGCGCCCGGGCGGCTGTACCGGACAGGAGACCGCGCGCGCCGACTGCCGAACGGCGAGATCATCGTCCTGGGCCGGATGGACAACCAGGTCAAACTGCGCGGTCACCGCATCGAACCCGGTGAGATCGAGGCAGTGCTCGATGCCCGCCCGGAGATCGGCCGCAGCGTCGTCCTGCTGGAGCGTGTCGGCCCGACGGACAGGCTCACGGCCTACTACACCGGGACCGGGGAGGCGCCGGTCGACGTCACACGGCTGCGCGCCGAACTCGCCAAGACCCTCCCCGCCTACATGCTGCCCGCCGCATTCGTGGCCCTGGACGCCTTTCCGCTCACGGCGCACGGCAAGGTCGACCGGGCGAAGCTGACCGGGGCCGCCCGGACGGTGCCGCCCCCGGCCGTCGGCGGCCCGGCGACCGCACGCGACCTCGAGCGGACCGTGCGCGGGATTTTCGAAGAGGTGCTCGACTCGCGTGACATCGATCGTGCCGCGGGCTTCTTCGACATCGGCGGAGACTCGTTCGCGGCCATCGAAGCGGTGGAGCGGATCAACCGCGAGTTCGGCTGCTCGTTGCGACCCACCAGCGTCTTCGCGCACCCGTCCGTCGCGGCGATGGCCCGCCACCTGACAGGGCTGCTGCCCGCTGAACAGGCAGCAGCGGCGCGGTCGGCCGAGCCCGGGGAGCACCCCGAGCCGCCCCACGCCACTCCGGCGGCCGACGACGCCTCGCTCGATGACGCGATCGCGGTGATCGGCATCTCCTGCCGGTTCCCGGGGGCCATGGACCACCGCGCGTTCTGGTCCGCGCTCGTGGAAGGACGCAGCGGCGGCACGTCGTGGTCGGTCGAGGAACTGCGCACGCTCGGAGTGCCGGAGGAGCTGATCACCCGACCCGGATACGTGCCGCAGCGGGCGGTCGTGGACGGCAGGGCGGATTTCGACGCGGCGTTCTTCGACATCTCCCCCCGCGACGCCGAGTTCATGGACCCGCAGGCGCGCTTGCTGTTGCAGCACGCGTGGCAGGCGCTGGAGGACGCCGGTTACCGCCCGGAGGACGTGCCCGCGACCAGCGTCACCACGGCCACGAGCTCGAACTTCTACCAGGCCCTGCTCCCGGCACTGATGGCGAACGCGTCGGGTCCGCGGATCCTGGCGAACTCGGAGACCTACGCCGCCTGGCTGTTCGCCCAGGGCGGCACGGTGCCCACGATGATTTCCACGAAGCTGGGGCTGCGTGGCCCCAGCATGGCGGTGAGCACCAACTGCTCCTCGGCGCTGAGCGCGGTGCACGTCGCCTGTCAGGGACTCCTGGCCCGCGACGTGGACCAGGCGATCGTCGGCGCGGCCAGCCTGTTCTCCGCGGGGGACCTGGGATACGTGCACCAGCCCGGCCTGAACTTCTCGAGCGACGGCCGCAGCCGCGCGTTCGCCGACGGCGCCGACGGGATGTCCGGAGGCGAAGGCGTCGGGGTGGTCGTTCTCAAGCGCGCCGGTGAGGCGATCGCCGCCGGCGATCACATCTACTGCCTGATCCGCGGCATCGCGGTGAACAACGACGGCGGCGACAAGGCGGGGTTCTACGCTCCCGGTGTGCGCGGTCAGGCCGAGGTGATCCGCAAGGCGCTGGACAAGGCGGGCACGGACCCGTCGACGATCAGTTACGTCGAAGCGCACGGCACGGGCACGAGGCTCGGCGATCCCATCGAGGTCGCGGCCCTGACCGAGGCGTACCGCGACCACACGGCACGCAGCCAGTACTGCGGCATCGGCTCGGTCAAGAGCAACATCGGCCATCTGGACGCGGCCGCGGGGATCGCCGGCCTCATCAAGGTGGCCCTGGCCCTGCGGCACGGAGAGGTTCCGCGGACCCTGCACTGCGACGTGCCGAGCTCGGAGATCGACTGGGACGAGTCGCCGTTCTTCGTGGCCGACCGGAATCTGCCGCTGGACGGCGACGAGCCCGCGCGGGCGGGATTGAGCTCCTTCGGGATCGGCGGCACCAACGCGCACGCGGTACTGGAGCAGGCGCCGACGGGTGCGCGAGCCGCCCGCCGCCCCGGACCCCAGGCGGTGGTGCTCTCGGCCCGCGACGGGGAGCGGCTCGGCGTCCTCGTACGCCAACTCCTGGAGTTCCTGCCGGGATACCGGGACGCGCACGGCGACCTGGCGTCGCTCGCGTACACGCTGCAGGTCGGGCGGCGGGCGATGGCCGAACGCGTGGTGTTCGTCGCCCATGACGTCGACGGGCTGATCACGACCCTGCGGGACTACGTCGGGCACGGCGCGAGCGGAATGGTGTTCGAAGGTACGGCCCGCCGGCCCGAGGACACGCTGCTCGGCCTCTTCGACCACCCCGGCGAGCTGCGGGACCTGGTCGCCGGGTGGCTCGAACGCGGGGAGTGGGACAAGATCGCGCCTCTGTGGGTCAACGGCATCGATGTCGAGTGGCGGATCTGCCACGGCGCGAACCCGCCGGTGCGGGTGAGCCTGCCCACGTATCCGTTCGCTGCGAAACGGTTCTGGCCCGCTCCGGAGCCGGTGTCGGTCCCCCCGACGGCCGACCCGCTCGACGCGGCATCGTTGCTCGTGGCCGCGGCCGAGCCCGAGAGCGTCGAGACGTTCCTGTCCGGTCGCGCGTCCGCCACGGACGAGCTGGACCGCCTCTCGCGCCCGCTCGTGCTCGCACAGCTCGTGGCGGCGGGACTCTTCGACGCGCCCGTTCGACGCGATCTGATCGGGCAGCGGATCACGCCGTCCCTCGCCCGGTGGCTCGACCACACGGTGACCGTGCTGCTGAGCCACGGAGAGCTCGTGTGTGAGGGCGAGTTCGTGGCGCCCGTGAAGAGTGCGCCGGGCCTCGAACAGGCGTGGCGTACCTGGCGTGCGTGGAAGGACGCCCGAGCCGGGGATCCGGAGCTGGCGGCCAAGACCGCCCTGACCGAGCGCATGGCGGAGGCGTTGCCCGCGATCCTCTCCGGGCGGACGAAGGCCACGGCGGTCATGTTCCCCGGTGGCTCGTTCGAGCTGGTCGAACCGGCGTACCGGGGGAACGCGACGGCCGACTACTTCAACGACGTGACGGCCTGCGCGGTGCGCGCGGAGGTGGACGCCCGCCGCGACGGGGTCCGGCTGCTGGAGATCGGAGCGGGCACCGGCAGCACCAGTGAGCGCGTCTTCGCCCGGCTGACGGGGTGCGACGTCGCCGAGTACCGCTACACGGACGTCTCGAAGGCGTTTCTGATCGACGCGGAGCGGCGGTTCGCCGGACACGTGCCGTACGTGTCCTTCGGGACCTTCGACGTGGAGCGGGAGCCCGGCGCACAGGGATGTGCCGCAGGCGGCTACGACATCGTCATCGCCAACAACGTCCTGCACGCCACCCGGGACATCGTGCGGTCGGTGCGTCATGCCGGAGCACTGCTGCGGCCCGGCGGAGTCCTCGTGCTCAACGAGCTCGCCCGGAACGACTGGTGGTCGCACCTGACCTTCGGCCTCCTCGACGGGTGGTGGCGGTTCACGGACGGAAGGCGTATCCAGGGCGGACCGGCGCTGTCCTCGGACGCGTGGCGCGACGTGCTGCGGGAGTGCGGGTTCGACACGGTCGAACTCCTCGCGGAGCCGGCCCGCGCCCTGGGCCAGCAGGTACTGCTGGCGCGCGCCGGGTCGCCCGTACCGCGCCGGGATCCGCGGCCCGCCGCGTCCGGTTCGGTCGAGGAGCACGTCCGCGCGACCGTCGAGCGGATCCTCACCGGAACGCTGAAGCTGACCGCGGAGGAGCTCGCGGCCGACAAGCCCTTCGCCGACTACGGACTGGACTCGCTCACCGGCGTCTCCCTGGTGCAGCGGCTCAATGAGTCGCTGGGCACCGACCTCGATCCGAGTGTGCTGTTCGAGAACCCGTCGATCAGGCGGCTGACGCGTTTCGTCGTCGACGAGGAAGGCGCCGTCATCGCGGCCGCGGTACCCGAGCCGTCGGCGGTGTCCGAGCCCTCCGCGGTACCCGGGTCGGCCGCGGTACTCCAGCCGTCCGCACTGCCGCAGCCGTCCGCGACCACCGTGCCGTCGGGCGGCGGCCGGGAACCCGTCGCGATCGTCGGCATGAGCGGCCGGTTCCCCGGCGCTCGGGACACCGGCGAGTTCTGGGATCTGCTGGCCACCGGCCGGGACGCTGTCGGGAAGGTGGACCGCTGGGACCTCGCGTCGCTGGGCAGCGTCTGCCTGGACGGCGGTCTCCTGGACGGTGTCGACGAGTTCGACCCGCTCTTCTTCGGGATCTCCGGTGCGGAGGCCGTCTACATGGAGCCGCAGCAGCGGCTGTTCCTCCAGGAGGCGTGGCGGGCGCTCGAGGACGCGGGCCACGCGGGCGAATCGCTCGACCGCGACCGGTGCGGCATCTACGTGGGCTGCGCTGCGGGCGACTACCTGGACCTGACGGGGCCGTCCGACTATCCGGGCCAGGCGCTGTGGGGCAACATGAACTCGCTCGTGCCGTCCCGGATCGCGTACTACCTGGACCTGCACGGCCCGGCGATCGCGGTCGACACGGCATGCTCCAGCTCGCTGGTCTCCCTCTACCTGGCATGCCAGGCGCTGTGGGCGGGCGAGGTCACCACGGCGATAGCCGGCGGGGTCTACGTCCAGAACTCGCCGCGGCTGTATCTGGCCGCGTCGCGGGCCGGGATGCTTTCCCCTACGGGCCGGTGCCGTGCGTTCGACCAGGCGGCCGACGGATTCGTGCCCGCCGAGGGGGTCGGTGCGCTGATCCTCAAACGGCTGTCGGACGCCGAGGCGGACGGCGACCACATCCACGGCGTGATCCGGGGAATCGGGATCAACCACAACGGTACGACGAACGGGATCGCCGCGCCGAACGGGACCTCGCAGGAACGGCTGATCCGGCAGATCTACCAGGACTTCGAGATCGACCCCGCGGGGATCGGGCTGGTCGAGGCGCACGGCACCGGAACCAAACTCGGCGATCCGGTGGAATTCCGGGCTCTGGACCGCGCGTTCCGCGGCTTCACGGACGCCGAGCGGTTCTGCTCGCTCGGCTCCTCCAAAGCCTCCATCGGCCACGCGCAGGCCGCGGCCGGCGTGATCGGCGTCATCAAGACACTGCTGGCGATGAGGCACGAGGTGATCCCCGGTCTGCCCCACCACACCACGACCAACGCCAGTGTCACGTTGGCCGGCAGCCCGTTCTTCGTGCACACCGAGCCGAGGCGGTGGGCCGTGCCCGAGGGCGGCAGGCGGCGCGCCGCGGTCACGTCGCTCGGCGCGAGCGGAACCAACGCCCATGCCGTCATCGAGCAGCCGTCGAAGCCGCCCACACCGCCGCCGACCGGGCAGGACGGGGACCGGTTGATCGTGCTGTCCGCCGCGACGGAGCACGCCTTGCGTGAACAGATCGTCCGACTCGCGCGCCACTGCCGTGAGCACCCGGACCTCGATGCCGGCGACGTGAGCCACACCCTTCTGCTCGGGCGCAAGCACCTGCGGCATCGATGGGCGGGGGTGGTCCGGGACCTCGCGGAACTGGAGAACCGGTGCACCGCCTGGCTCTCCGGGCAGGACATTCCGGCGCAGAGCGCGGACTCCCGGCTGCGGGCGCTCGCCCAGCAGTTCCTCGACGGAGGGGCACCGGATTTCGCCGCGTTGTTCCGCGACCGCCGCTACCGCCGTGTTCCGCTGCCCGGCTACCCCTTCGCGGGGGAACGCTACGCGCTGCCGATCCGCGCGGCGGCGGACGATGGGCCGCGCCGCGACGGGGAAGTCCTCACCGGCGACGAGTTCTACCTTCGTGAACACCAGGTGCGGGGAACCGGGATCGCGCCGGGGGCCATGTACCTGCGGTGGGCCGCGGCAGCGGCGGGGCGGACCGCGAGCGACCCGGTCCGCTTGCGCGACATCGTCTTCCTGCGCCCCCTCTCGGTCTCGGGGGAGCCGCGCGCACTGCGGGTGGATCTTCGCGCGGACGGCGACGTCACCCGCTTCACGGTGGCCTCCACGGAGCCGGCCGGAGACGAGCCCGTTCTCCACTGCCAGGGCGAGGTCTCCGCCGCGGAACCGACGTCCGCGCAGGCGCTCGATCTGCCCGCGCTGCGCCGGGATCTCCGGTCCACGGCCTTCGACCCCCTCCGGTTCTACGCCGGGTGGCGGGAGCGCGGCATCGCCTACGGACCCATGTTCCAGGGGGTCGTGGCGGTGCACCGCGGAGACGACGCGGTGCTCGCCGAACTGCGCCTGCCCGGCACGGCGTCAGGAACGATGGACGGCCCCGGCCCGCACCCGGCGCTGGTGGACTCGGCGATGCAGTGCATGCGCCTGCTCGACGGCGACGACCGGGTCGGGCTGGTGTTCAGCATCAGGTCGGCCGAAGTCCTCGCCCCCGGCGCATCCACCATGTGGGCCCTGATACGCCGTGCGGAGGACGCGCGCGGCACGGACCGGATCGACATCGACCTCGCCACCGACGACGGCACGGTGTGCCTGCGGCTGCGGGGCATCACAGGCCGTCGGACCGAGCAGACGCCGGACCCGGCGGACGACGTCGCCACGCTGATACCTGTATGGGACCCCCTCCAGCCGACGGAATCCGCGCCGTGGCCGCGGAGTTCCGCATCGGTCGGCGTCATCGCGCCCCCGGGGCGGGCGCGGGACGTTATCCTCGCGCGCCTGCCAGGAGCGCACCTGGTCGCGGACCCGTCGGACGGTACGCACGAGGATCTGGAGACGTCCGTCAGGTCGGTCCCGGAACTCGACCATCTGATCTGGGTGGCGCCCGGCGCCGTGGAGGACCGGTCCGGTGCGAGCGTGGTCGAGGGCCAGTCGAGCGGCTCGCTGCACGCCTTCCGCACGGTGAAGGCACTGCTGGCCGCGGGGTACGGCGATCGCGCCTTGGGCCTGACCCTGATCACCGAGCGGGCGCACGCCGTCCACGAGGCCGAGGGCGTCGACCCGGCGCACGCCGGTGTGGCGGGCCTGGCGGGGACGGCGGCGAAGGAGTACCCGGACTGGCGGGTGCGGGTGGCGGACGTCGAAGCCTACGACGCGCCCTCCCTCGCCGCGGTGCTCGACCTGCCCGCGGACCCGGACGGGAACCTGCGCATCCAACGCGACGGCCGGTGGCACGGGCAGCGCCTGATGACCGTTCAGCCGGCCCTGCCGACGTCGTCCCGGCTGCGACAGGGCGGCACCTACGTCATCATCGGCGGGGCGGGCGCCCTCGGCGAGGCCATCAGCGCGTACCTGATCCGCCGCTACCGCGCCCAGGTGGTGTGGCTCGGCCGCAGGCCGCAGGACGCGCGGGTCGAGGCCGCCATCGTCCGGGCGACCGGCGCGGACGGTCCGGCGCCGCTGTATCTGCGGTCCGACGCCACCGACCTCGCGTCCCTGCGTGCCGCGAAGGACGAGATCGTACGACGGTTCGGGGCGGTGCACGGCGTCGTCCACTCGGGCCTCGTGTTCTCGGGAGCGAGCCTGGCCCGGATGAGCGAGGCGCAGTTCGAGGACGTGCTGCGCGGCAAGGTCGACGCGAGCGTCCGGTGCATGGAGGTGTTCGGCGGTGATTCACTCGATTTCGCCCTGTTCCTGTCCTCGATCAACTCCTACCTCAAAGCCATCAAGCAGGCGAACTACGCGGCCGCCTGCACGTTCCTCGACTCCTTCGCGCTGACGGTGCGACGCCGATACGGCGCTGCCGGCAAGGTGCTGAATCTGGGCTACTGCTTCAACAACGCACCCGCCGGAGGAAAGCGCGACGCGGTGGTCGGAGCGCAGGCGCCGCTCATCCAGCCGGACGAGCTGACGGCGGCGATCGAACGGCTCTGCGCGGGGCCGGTCAGCAGGCTGACGTTGATGAAGTTCAGTCCCGCGCTCAACGATCGGGGCATCGTTCTGGGCGACGACGAAGTCATCCTCCCCACGGCCGTGCCTCCGGACGCCGTGCCCGCCGGCGTCCGGGAACCGGCGGCGGTACCGAGCGGCGAACTGGAGCGGCTGCGTGCCCGCATCGCCGAGCTGACCGCGCTCGCGATCTGATCGCGGCCTTCGAAGGGACTGATCATGAAACAGCTGCTGCTCGACTTTCTCTGGTCCCATCTGCGCACGCTCGGTGCGTTCCGCGCGTCCGGGCAGACCCCGGACGCGGCACGGGAGTCGGCAGGGCTCGCTCCGGGGTTTCGCGCCTGGTTCGACGAGTGCCTGCGCCTCTTCGAGAGGGCCGGCTACATCGATCGGCGGGACGGCGGGATCCTGCTCGGCGATGCCACGCGGCACCGGCCGATCGATCAGCTGTGGCACGAGTGGGAGACGGGACGGCCCGCGTGGCAGGGGAATCCCGACCTCGCGGCCACCCACCTCCTGGTGGAGACCACCTTGCGGGCCTTCCCCGACATTCTCACCGGACGGCGACCGGCCACGGAGGTCATCTTCCCCGGAGGATCACTGGAGCTGGTGCAGAACGCCTACGCGACCAACCCGGCGTCGGCGTTCTTCAACCAGGTGCTGGCCGACGACTTGGTGGCGCGGCTGCGACGGCGGGCACAGGCCCTGACGGAGGATGCCGCCCGGATCCTGGAGATCGGCGCCGGTACGGGTGCCACGAGCGCCGTCGTCCTGGAGGCGCTGCGGTCCGCGCGGCTGGACGTGCGCGAGTACTGCTACACCGACATATCGCGGGTCTTCCTGAACCACGCTGAGCGTTCGTTCGGTGCGGACAATCCTTGGCTGACCTGCGGAATCCTGGACATCGAACGCCCGGTGGCGGATCAGGGCCTCACCCTCGGCGGGTACGACGCCGTGGTGGCCGCCAACGTCCTGCACGCCACTCGGGACATCCGCCACACCCTGCGCAACGCCAAGGCGCTTCTCCGGCCCGGCGGACTGCTGGTTTTGAACGAGCTGACCGCGAACAACCTGCTCAGCCAGTTCTCGTTCGGCCTCCTCGACGGGTGGTGGCGCTTCGAGGACCCGCACCTGCGTATCCAGGGCAGCCCGCTGCTCTCCACGGCGCACTGGCGGCACGTCCTGACGCAGGAAGGGTTCCGCGCGATCGCGCTGCCCGCGCGGGATGCCGAGGATCTCGGACAGCAGATCATCGTGGCCGAGAGCGACGGCGTCATACGGCAGACGGTGACCGTCCCGCGCCCGTCCGCACCGCACATGGCGCCGGTGCGCGAGAGCGGGGCGCTGGCCACGGCCGGTCACAGCGCCGGGAGTGAGCCCGCAGAACCGCTGCGCCTCCGCATCGAGGCAGTCGCACTCGATGTGCTGGCGGAGGCGTTGGACATCCCGCGGACGAGGATCGGGCGGGACGAGCCCTTCTCGAACTACGGGCTCGACTCGATCTTCGCGGTGAACGTGGCCCGGACCCTCGGCGGGACGCTCGGCGTCGACCTCGACATCACGGTGCTGTTCGAGCACAACACCCTCGCCGAGCTGGGCGAGTTCATCGTCTCCGAATACGCCGAGGACCTGCGGGACGCACTTCCGCCGGAGCCCGCACCCCCGGACCGGGCACCCGATCCCGTACGGCCCCGGCCTGAGCTCGACGGCATGGCGGTCGTCGGCATGGCGGCACGCTTCCCCGGAGCCGACGACGTCGACGCGTTCTGGCAGTTGGTCGAGCACGGCGGACGGCGCATCACCGCACCGCCGGAAAAGCGTGCGGACTGGACGCCCCACGGCGACGAGGCGGCCGCGCTGCGGGGCGGATTCCTCGACGGGGTGCATGAATTCGATCCCCTCTTCTTCCGCATGTCGATGACCGAGGCGCGCCAGGTCACTCCGGAGCTGCGCCTGCTGCTGATGACGTCGTGGAACGCCGTCGAGGACGCGGGCTATCGGCCGGCCGAGCTGCGGAGCCGACCCACGGGCGTGTTCGTCGCCACGACCCAGAGCGAGTACCGGCCCGCGGCCATGGACCTGATGAGTCTGCCGTCGCCCGCGATGGTGCCCAACCGGATCTCGTACCTGCTCGACCTCAACGGCCCCAGCGAACAGTGCGACACGACGTGCTCGTCCTCGTTCGTGGCCCTGCACCGGGCGATCCGGTCCATCCGCGACGGTGAGTGCGAGCAGGCGCTCGTCGGCGGCGTGAACCTGGTGATGTCACCCGCAGGTTTCGGCGGGATGCGGGCCGCGGGCATGCTCAGCCCGAGCGGCGACGTCCGGCCGTTCCAGCAGGGCGCCGACGGCACCGCGCGCGGCGAGGGCGTCGCCGCCGTACTGATCAAACCGCTGAGCCGGGCCCTGGAGGACGGGGACGTCGTCCACTGCGTCGTGCGCGGCACCGGCGTGGCCCACGGCGGCAGGGGCGTGTCCTTCACGGCACCGAACATCCGGGGCATGAAGACAGCCGTCACGCGCGCCTACGCCGACGCCGCGATCGATCCGGGCGCCGTGGACTACATCGAGACCCACGGCATGAGCTCGATGCTGGCGGACAGCGCGGAGCTGGCGGCGCTCGGCGCCGGACAGCGCAGCGGGGACGACAGCGCCGACGTGACGTATCTGGGCAACGTGAAGCCCTGCATCGGGCACACCGAGGTGGTGTCCGGCCTGGCCGCGCTGGTGAAGACCGCGCAGGCGATGCGGCACGGCGTGATCCCGGCACTGCCGGGCTTCGGGCGGCTGCACCCCGACCTCTCCCTCAAGGGGACGCGGCTGCGGATCCCCACGCAGAACCTGCCCTGGCCCGAGCGCACCGACGACGCCGGCCGGCCGCTGCCGCGCCGAGCGAGCATGCACAGCTTCGGGATCGGCGGGGTGAACGCGCATGTCGTGCTGGAGCAGCACATCGCCTCCGCGGAGCCGGACGACGACCCCGGTGCACAGGTCCTGGTCCTCTCGGCACGGAGCGCCGACGCTCTGCGCGAGCGGGCGCGCCGCCTGACCCATCGGCTCGCCGGAGCGGATCCGCGCTCCTGGGCGGACATCGCGTACACCTTGCAGGTCGGCCGGGAAGCGATGAGCTGCCGACTGGCGTTCGTGGCGCGGAGCACGGACGAGGCCGCTCGCGTTCTCGGCGGCTGGCTCGACGGCGACCCGGACACGCTCGCCCGCGTGGCGTTCGCCGAGGACGTCGGTACCGCGGCCGGCCCCGAGTACGACGGGGAGCCGGCGCGGCTCGACCACGTGGCGGAACAGTGGGCCGCCGGCGTCTCCGTCGACTGGGCCCTGATGCACCGTGGCGCCCGACGCAGGCGGATCACCCTGCCCGGGTACCCCTTCGCCCGCCTGACGTGCTTCGCCGAGCAGGCGCCGCGGCCGGATCAGGCATCGCACTCGGGCGCCGGCCCCTTGGACGGCGAAGCCTTCGTCGCCGACCTCGTCGCCTCGGTGCTGGGCCTGCCGCGCCACGAGATCGACGGCACGAGGTCGCTCGCGGACTACGGTCTCAACTCCCTGCTCCTGGTCGCGATGCTGGGCCGGATCAGCCAGGTGTTCCCGGACTTCCAGCCCGCATGGTGGCAGCCGCACGACACGTTGGACGACGTGGTCGCCAGGCTGTCGAAGGCGGAGGCCCGCTCCACGCGCGTGCCCGCCCCGGAACTGGTGCGCCTCAACGGCGCGACCGAGGGCAGGCCGGTCTTCTGGATCCACGGCGCCCTCGCGGGCGTCGAGTCCTACCGCACGATCGCCGAACGGATCGACCGCCCGTTCTACGGCATCCAGGCCCGTGGCCTGCTGACCGAGGACGCGCCGATCGAGGGCGTCACCGCCATGGCCGAGTACTACACCGAGGTCCTCCGCTCGGTGCAGCCCGAGGGGCCGTACGATGTCGGCGGATTCTGCCTCGGCGGCATCGTCGCCTATGAGGTGACCCGGCGGCTGCAGGCCGAGGGCCAGGACGTGGCCTCGCTGACGATGGTGGACTCGCCGGACGGGACCGGCCTGGCGAAGTCGAACGCGAACGGGTTCCAGTCGGCGCGGAGCGCGGCGCTGCAGGTCGTCAACTCCCTGCTCTGGCCGGCGGGGGAGAAGGACCCGGCGGTCCTGCGTGCCCGTCTCGTCCACCGGGACGAGGTCGTGGCGGACCTGGACGAGGACGCGTTCGTCCTGCGGCTCGCGGAGCTGGCGGCCGAGCGCGGTCTCGCCATGAGACCCGCCCAGATCGCGCGGTTCGTCAGGCGCAACATGGCGATCCAGCTCGCCTACCGGCTCGGCGAGCACACCATCAGGCCTCTGCCGCGGCCGGAAGGCGTGGTGTGCACCTACTTCCGCAACCGGCGCGGGCTCTTCCTGGGCGAGGTCGAACCCTACTTCCAGGTCGCCGGCGAGACCTTCTCCCTCGACCACGTGGACTACCAGCAGGACTGGGCGCGCGAGATGCCGGGCCTTCGCCTGGTGGAGATCGACGCCGCGAACCACATGACGATCCTGAACGACGCGGGGCCGCTCTCCGCGATCGAGGAGACATGCATGGCGCTCTACGCGTCCGACGAAATCGGGGTTTCCCGTGGCTGACCAGACCGCCGCCCGGACGTACGACCACCGCGAGCCGGTGGCGATCGTCGGCATCGGTTGCCGACTGCCGGCACGGATCGAGGACCCGACCGCACTCTGGCAGGCGCTGCTCCAGGGCGTCGACGCGGTGCGTCCGGTACCGGCCGACCGGTGGAACGCCACCGCGTGGGCCGACGCGGAGGCGTCCGGCGGCGCGGCGAACCGGCGAGGCGGATTCCTCGACGACGTCACGGGATTCGACGCGGAGTACTTCGGCATCCCACCGGCCGAGGCACGGCAGATGGACCCGCAGCAGCGGATCGCCCTGGAGGTGGCCTGCACCGCGGTCGAGGACGCGCGGCGTTCCCCGGCGAGTCTCTCGGGCACCCGCACCGGCGTCTTCATGGGTGCGATGTGGCAGGAGTACCCGCTGTTCACCCAGGGTGTCCCGGAGGCGATCCACGCCCACTCGGCCATCGGCTGGGACAACTCGGTGATCCCGTCCCGCATCGCCTACGCGCTGGGGCTGCGCGGCCCAGCGATGGGCGTGGCGACCGCGTCGAGCTCCTCCTTGGTCGCGGTGCACCTCGCCGTGCAGAGCCTGCGCTCCGGTGAGTCGGACTTCGCACTCGCCGGCGGCGTCAACCTGATGCTGCATCCGAACACCTCGGTGGCCCTGACGAAACTCGGCACGCAGAGCTCCGCCGGCCTGAGCCGGGCCTTCGACGGTGACGGCGACGGCTACGCCCGCGGCGAGGGCTGCGCGGTGGTCGCGCTGCGCCGGCTGTCCGACGCGCTCGCCGACGGCGACCGCGTCTACGCGCTGGTGCACGGCAGCGCCGTCAACAACGACGGCGCGACAGACGGACTGACCGCCCCCAGCCACGGCGCCCAGACGGAGGTGCTGCGGTCGGCGTGGGAGAACGCGGGCGTAGCGCCGAGTGCGGTGGCGTACGTCGAGGCGCACGGCACGGGCACGCCCCTGGGCGACGTGACGGAGGCGCGCGCGCTCGGCACCGTGTTCGGACCCGACCGGCCCGCGCCGCTGCGCATCGGCTCGGCGAAGACGAATTTCGGCCATCTCGAACCCGCGGCCGGGGTGCTCGGGCTCGTCAAAGCCGCGCTGTCCGTGCATCACGGCGTCATTCCGCCGAGCCTGCACTTCCGTACACCGAACCCGCGCATCGACTTCTCCGCCGAACGTCTGGAAGTGGTCACCGAGCCGGCCGCGTGGCCGGCCGGGCCGCGGTTCGCGGGGGTGAGCAGCTTCGGATACGGCGGCACCAACGCCCATGTCGCGCTCGGTGAGGCGCCCGAGGGTGCACCCGTACCGGCCGTACCGGACACGGGCGGCCCCGTCTGCCTGACGGTGTCCGGCACGAGCCCGCACGCGCTCGCGCGCAACGCCGCACGGCTGGCCGGCCACCTCGGGCAGTCGCCCGCGACGAGCCTGTCCGACGTCGCCCACTCGCTGGCGACGACCCGCGCGCAGCACCCCACACGCGGCGTGGTGATCGCCGGGACGACGGACGAGGCGGTGGACGGTCTGCGGGCGCTCGCCGCGGACGAGAGCCACGACGCGGTCGTGACGGGCGCGGCTGCCGGACGCGGCCGTGTCGCGTTCGTCTTCCCCGGTCAGGGCGCCCAGTGGTGGGGGATGGGCCGGACGCTGTGGGAGCGGAACGACGCCTTCCGTGAGGCCGTGACGGCCTGCGACGAGGCGCTCGCCCCGCACACCGGATTCTCGGTCGCCGCGGTCGTGCGGGGACAGGACGAACTCGAGCCGCGCTTCACACGCACGGACGTGGTGCAGCCCGCGCTGTTCGCGATGTACGTCGGCCTCGCCGCGATGTGGCGCGCCTGGGGTGTCGAACCCGAGGCGGTCGTCGGCCACAGCCAGGGTGAGGTGGCCGCGGCGGTCGTCAGCGGGGCGTTGAGCCTGGCGGACGGCGCCCGCATCGTGGCGTTGCGCGCTCGGGCCGTGCAGGACCATGCGCCGGACGGGGCGATGGGGCTCGTGGAGCGCCCGGTGGGCGAAGTCGTCGAGGAGCTGGCGGCCTACGGCGAGGCGCTGTCCGTCGCCGTGGTGAACACCGCGCGATCGACCGTCGTGGCCGGGGACGGCGAGGCGGTGGACCGCTTCCTCGCGCAGATGGAGGCCACCGGTGCGTACTGCCAGCGCGTGGACGTGGACTACGCATCGCACAGCCCGCACATGGATGCGCTGCTGCCCGCGCTGCGCGAACAGCTCACGGGCCTTGCCCCCACGGAAGCGGGGACAGCCTTCTATTCGAGTGTGACGGGGGAGCGGGCGGCCGGGCCGGAGCTCGACGCGGACTACTGGTGCCGCAACCTGCGGGAGCCGGTGCGCTTCGATCGCGCTCTGGAGCGCCTGCGGGCGGACGGGTTCGGGATCTTCGTCGAGGTGAGTCCGCATCCGGTGCTCCAGATAGCCCTGGCGCAGGGCACCGAAGCCGACGGGACGGCCGTCGTGGTGGGCAGCTTGCGTCGCGGTCACGGCGGGATCGAACAGGCGCTGCGGGGACCGGCAGAGCTGCACGCCCAGGGGGTCCCGATCCCGTGGCAGCGCGTGTTCCCGGCCTCGGACGCGCGCCGGGTGGACCTTCCGGCGTACGTGTTCGACCACCGCCGCTACTGGCTGGACGAACACGACGACGCGATCCCGGCCGTCGGCCGTGCTGCGTGGCGTGAGGACGTGATGGCGCTGCCCGAACCCGAGCGTCCGGGAGCCGTGGTCGCACTCGTCACGGAGGAGGCCGCGGCCCTGCTCGGCCGGCCCGAGGACGGCGTGCGCCCCGACATGACGCTGCGCGAGCAGGGTTTCGACTCCCTCATGGTGGTCGAGCTGCGAAACCGGCTCAGCGCACGGACACGGATCCCGCTGCCCACCGTGCTCGCCTTCGACTACCCCACACCGCGGGCGATCGCGGCGCTGCTGCTGACGCACGCCGGTGCGCGGTACGAGGCCACGGACGCCCCGACCGCCGCTGCGGCGTCCCCGCGGCCCGACGATGACGACCCCGTCGTGATCGTGTCCATGGCCTGCCGGCTGCCGGACGGAATCGACACGCCCGAGGCGTTCTGGGACCTGCTCGTCGACGGCCGCGAAGCCTCCTCCCCGTTCCCACAGCGCTGGGACGGGTGGGATCTCAGCACGATCGAGGAGGCGGAGCGCGCGGCCACGGGCAGGCGCTTCGAGCGCAAGGGCGGTTTCGTACGCGACGTCGAGGACTTCGACGCGGCGTTCTTCGGGCTCAGCCCGCGGGAGGCGCTCTCCCTGGACCCGCAGCAGCGGCTCGTTCTGGAAGTCGTATGGGAGGCACTCGAGCGGGCCAATCTGCGCACCGCGTCCCTCGAAGGCAGCAACACAGGCGTCTACCTCGGCGCGATGAGTTCGGACTACGACGTCGCTCGGCGCTGGGACGTCGGAAGCAGCGACGGCTACAAGATCACGGGCAACGGGTCGAGCCTGATCTCCGGGCGCGTGGCCTACACACTCGGCCTTTCCGGGCCGGCGCTCACCGTCGACACGGCGTGCAGCTCGTCGCTCGTGGCCCTGCGCCTGGCGTGCGAGGCGCTGCGCAGCGGCGCGTGCGACCTGGCGCTCGCCGGCGGAGTGACCGTGATGAGCACCCCGCAGATCTTCGTCGAGTTCAGCCGCCTCAACGGGCTCGCGGCCGACGGCCGTTGCAAGAGCTTCGCCGACGACGCCGACGGGACGAGCTGGGCGGAAGGCTGCGGCGTCCTGGTGCTCAAGCGGCTCTCGGACGCGAGGCGCGACGGTGACCGGGTGCTGGCCGTCGTGCGGGGCACCGCCATGAACCAGGACGGCCGCAGTCAGGGGCTCACCGCGCCGAACGGCCTCGCGCAGCAGCGCGTGCTCCGCGGTGCCTTGGCCGACGCGGGACTGGCCCCGGCCGACATCGACGCCGTCGAAGCGCACGCCACGGGCACCGTGCTCGGCGATCCCATCGAGGCCGGCGCCCTCGCCGAGGTGTTCTCGGGCCGCGTGCGCCCCCTGCACCTGGGATCGGCCAAGTCCAACATCGGCCATGCCCAGGCCGCCTCCGGTGTCATCGGGGTCATCAAGATGGTGATGGCGCTCCAGCGCGAGTGGCTGCCCCGCACGCTCCACGCGGAAAGGCCGAACACCCGGATCGACTGGACCGCCGGCGAACTGGAGCTCCTGCGGCAGCCGAGGCCGTGGCCACGGACACGGCGGGTGCGTCGCGCCGGCATCAGCTCCTTCGGCATCAGCGGCACCAACACGCACGTCATCATCGAGGAAGCACCGGAGACCGCCGTCGCGGACCGGCCTGGCGACGATCTCGTCCACCCGTTGGTGATCTCGGGCACCGACGCGGCCGCCCTGCGTGCGCAGGCCCGGCACTGGGCCGAGTGGCTCGGCACGCGGCCCGCCGCGTCGATGCGGGACATCGCCTACACCTCCGCCGTCGGCCGTACGCACTTCGACGCACGCGCCGTGGTCTTCGCGGGCAGCGCCGTCGAGGCGGCCGAAGCCCTGCGGGCGGTCGAGCCCGGCACCGGCACGGCGCTGGGGGCGATCGCCTTCGTGTTCGGCGGCCAGGACGCGCAGTCGCCGGAGGCGGACGGCCGACTGCTGGAGCAGAGCGCGGTGTTCCGCGACGCCGTGGCGGAGTGCGACGCGGTCCTCGCGCCGTTGACCGGCTGGTCCGTGCTGGAGGTGCTGCGCGGCGAGGAGGACGTGGACAGTCCCGATGTGCTGCCGTGCACACGGTTCGCGGCCTGTCTCGGACGTGCGGCGCTGTGGCGCAGTTGGGGTGTGGAGCCGGCGGCGGTGGTGGGCGACGCGGAGGGCGAGGTCGCCGCAGCCGTGGTGAGCGGGGCGTTGACCTTGGAGGACGGCGCCCGCGTCATCGCCCTGCAGGCTCGTGCGCGCTCGGGGGGCGCGGTCGGCGACGCGTTGTCAGGGATCGTGCCCGCCCGGACGTCCATCCCCTTCCGTTCGCCCCTGACGGGCGAGGTCGTGCCGGGCCCTGAGCTCGGGGCCGACCACTGGCTCCGCGACCTGCCGGAGCCGGAGCCCACGAGGCTCGACCGCGCGCTGGAGCGGCTGCGCGAGGAGGGCTTCGGCGCGTTCGTCGAGGTCGGCACTGCCTTCGAAGGCGCCTCGGGCGGCGTGGACCGGCTCTGGCGAGCGGCCGCCACGTTGTTCGAGCGGGGCTTCCCCCTGGACTGGGAGCGAGTCCTCGGGTCCCGTGGCGCCGGCAAGGTCGACATCCCGACGTACGCGTTCCAACGCCGGCGCTTCTGGCTCGGCGAGCTTCCGGCCGGACCCGCCGCGGTGACGGCGGACCAGCCCGCGGACGGCCACCCGTGGTTCGACGCGATCACGACGCTCGCCGGCGGCGGCGGACATCTGTTCTCCGGCCGGCTGTCGCTCGACGACGGCCCGTGGCTGGCCGATCACGTCGTCGGCGGGCAGGTCTACGTGCCGGGCGCGGGCGTGATCGACGCCGCACTGTTCGCCGCCCGGACCGCCGGCGCCGACGCCGTGGCGGACCTGACGCTGCTGGAGCCGGTCGTCCTCCTTCCCGACCGGGCGCTGCGGATCCAGGCCACCGTCGGCGACCCGGACGCGCACGGACGACGCCCCTTCGCGTTCCACACCCAACCCGAGGACACGGACGAGCCGCTGATCTGGCGGCAGCACGCGACCGGAGCATGCGTGATCCGGGCGGGCGTCGGCGTCACGCCGCCGCCGGACCTCGACGACCGGCCGGTGACCGACGCCCGTGCCCTCGACGTCGAAGCCTTCTACGGACGTGCCCTCGCCAACGGGCTCGACTACGGCCCGGCTTTCCGAGGACTGCGCGAACTGGCCTGCCGCGAGGGCGTCTACTACGGGCGGGTATCCCTTCCGGGGGCGCTGGATCCGGCCGGCCACGGCCTGCATCCGTCGCTGTTCGACGCGGCACTGCAGGTCGTCGTCGCCGGTCTGATGGAGGCGGGTGCGGCTCCCGGACCGCTCGTCCCGTTCATCTGGTCCGACGTCGAGCTGTTCCGTGCCGCAGGCCGAGAACTGACCGTGCGCGTGTCGTTCGAATCCGGCGAGGACGAGGACCTCGCGCCGGCCACCGTATGGCTGGCCGACCCGGCGGGCCACCTGGTGGCCCGGATCGGCAAGCTGAAGTTCCAGCCCGGCAGACGCCGCGGCCACCCGTTCGCCGAGCACCTCTACCGCGTCGGCTTCGAACGCGTACACCCCGACGCCGGGGCCTTCGACTCCGCGGGCACCCTCGTGGTCGGCGACGCGGAGATGGGCGCGGGGCTCGGCGCCGATGCCGTACCCGATCTGGACGCCCTCATCAAGCGGCTCGACGGCCGCGCGGACACGCCTCGGCGACTGCTGTTCGCGCTGCCTGACCGCGCCTCCGCCGTGTGCCACGATCCGGAACGGAGCGCCGCCGAAGCGCTGCGGACGCTCCAGGTGTGCTTCGGTGAACCTCGGCTCCAGGGCGCGGAGCTCGTCTGGATCACCCGTGACGCGGTGTCGTCGAGCCCGGACGACCAGGTGGGGAATTGGGCCCATGCCGCGGTGTGGGGCATGGTGCGTACGGCCCGTACGGAACAACCTGAGCGCATCCTGCGCCTGATCGACCTCGATGCCGCTACCCCGGACTTCCGGCTCCTGGCGCGGGTGATCGAGAGCGGCGGCGAGCCGGAGTGCGCCCTGCGTGGCGAGACCGCCCACGTGCCACGGGCACGGCCGACCGTCGGGGAGGTCGACGCGCTCGTCCTGCCGCACGAAGGCGGTTGGCACCTGCACCGGCGGGAAGACGATCAGCTGGACGTCGTCGCCGCCACGCACGACGAGGGCGCGCCGGAGCCGGTCGCGCCGTGGGAGGTACGCGTCGAGGTCCGCGCCGCCGGGATGAGCCCGGCGCACACCAAGGTCCTGGAGTTCGCGGGGATCGCCAGGGAGGTCGGCAGCGGCGTCACCTCCGTACACGTCGGTGACCGTGTCATGGGCAGTGCGGCCGGCGCGCTCGGTCATCGGATCCGCGTGGACGGTGCCACCCTCAGGGCGGTGCCCGCGAACCTCACCTTCGCCCGGGCGGCCGCTGATCCGTCCGCCCCCGACGCGAGTCGGGCCAAGGGATCGTTCACCGCCTTCGACGTACGGGACGCGCCGTACGCCCTGCGCCACGCGCGGCGGAACGCCGCGGACAGAACCGTGCTGACCGTGCCACGCCCCCTCGACCCGGACGGCACGGTGCTGATCACCGGTGGTCTCGGCGAGCTCGGCAGCGCACTCGCCGCGCACCTGGTCCGCGCACACGGAGCGCGGCGGCTGGTGCTGCTGTCACGGCGCGGTGGCAACGCCCCCGAAGCCGCCTCGTTCGTGCGGGAACTCGAAGCCGCGGGCGCCGAGCGGGTGGACCTGGTCGCGGGCGACGTCGCGGACCGGGCCGCGGTGGCCGCGGTTCTGGAAGGGATCGACCCGAGCCATCCCCTCACGGCCGTGTTCCACCTCGCCGGCGTGCTCGACGACGGCCTGGTGGAGGGCTTCACCGCAGAGCGGCTGCACCGGGTGATGGCGCCCAAGGTCCAGGGCGCGCGCCTGCTGGACGAGTTGACCGAGCGGCTGGACCTGGCCGCGTTCGTCCTCTTCTCGTCGGCGGCCGGAACGCTGGGCACCGCAGGACAGAGCGGGTACGCCGCGGCGAACGCGACGCTGGACGCCCTGGCGGCGAACCGGCGCAAGCGGGGTCTGGCAGGGCTCAGCCTCGCCTTCGGGCTCTGGGAGCAGGCCGGAGTGGGCATGACCGCCCACCTCGGCAAAGCAGAGCTGGGACGCCTGCGGCGGCAGGGTATCGGCGCCCTGACCATGACCGAGGGGCTGAACGCCCTGGACGCCGCCCTTGCGCGGCCCGAGCCCCAGCTGATGCCCGTGCGCCTGGAACTGGCATCGTTGCGACACGCGCTCGGCGACGCGGAAGCGCCTCCCCTGCTGCGCGACATGCTGCGGCGCACAACCGAAGGGCGCGCAGCCGGAGTTGCCGGCACCGCGGAGTCGCTCGACACACGGATGGCGGACGCCTCCGAAGCCGAACGGCCGGCTCTGCTGCTGGACCTCGTCCGCGGCGAAGTCGCCGACGTGCTCGGCCTGCCCGGACCCGGCAGCGTGCCCGCCGACAGAGCGCTGCGTTCCCTCGGGATCGACTCGCTCACCATGGTCCAGTTGCGCAAGCGCCTCGCCAAGCGGCTGAACACCACGCTTCCCGCCACCCTGGTGTTCGACTACCCGACCGCGGAGGCCATCGTCGGACTCCTGCTCCGCGACGCCACCACCCTGAGAGGGAACGAGAAGTGAAGACAGAGGCCCTGTTCATCGCGGGTACCGCAACCTACCTGCCCCCGGTGACCAAGGTCGAACAGGCCGTCGCCGACGGCCGGTTCGACGCCCAGGACGCCGAGGACACGCAGCTCGAGTCGGTCTGCGAGGCCACGGACGAAGCTCCGCCCGAGATGGCGGTGGCCGCTGCCGCAGACGCCCTGGAGAGGTCGGGTCACCGGCCCGAGGACATCGCGCTCCTGTTGCACGCCTGCGTGTACTTCCAGGGACTCGAGCTCTACCCGACGGCTTCCTACATCCACCGTGAAGTCCTCGGGGACCATTCGGCGCTCGCCTTCGAGCTCAAGAACGCTTCCAACGGCTGCATGACCGCGTTGGACATCGCGGCGCGCTCCCTCAGGGCCACCGACGACGTGGCGGCGCTGGTGACCACCGCCGACAAGGTCGGTCCGCCGGTGATCGACCGCTGGAACAGTGACATCGGCATCGTCCCCGGCGACGGCGCGTCGGCGATGGTGCTCAGCAAGAGGTCCGGGTTCGCACAGGTGCTGAGCACCTCCACGGTGTCGGATCCCACCCTTGAGCGCCTGCATCGCGGCGACGCGCCCTTCACGCCTCACCACGACCCCACCCACCCCATCGACCTGCGTCTGCGCAAACTGCAGTACCTGGGAGACGTGGAGCTCGACGAGTTCACCCGCCGGTTCCGCGCCGGACTCCGAGACTGCGTCGAGCGAGCCCTGCACGACGCGGACGCGCGTCTGGGTGACATCGCCCGGTTCGTCGTTCCGCACTTCGGACGCATCGTGCTGCAGCGCGAGGTCCTCGCCGCACTCGATATCGACCTCGATCTCACGACCTGGTCCTGGGGCCGCACCGTCGGCCACCTCGGCGCGGGCGACCAGATCGCCGGACTCGACCATCTCGTGAGGGAACGTGCCGTGGACGTCGGCGACCTCTGCATGCTGCTCGGGGTCGGCGCCGGCTTCACCTGGACGTGCGCCGTGGTCCGGATCACCGAGGTTCCCGCGTGGCCGGCGCGGCCGACCGGATCCGGCCTCGGGGGCGGGCGGCTCTGATGCGCTGCTACGTGTTCCCCGGCCAGGGCGTCCAGAAGAAAGGGATGGGACGAAGCCTGTTCGGGAGGTTTCCCGACCTCCGCCGCCGCGCCGACCACGTGCTCGGCTACCCGATCGAAGAGCTCTGTCTGGAGAACCCGGAACGACGGCTCTCCGAGACCGCGTACGCGCAGCCCGCGATCTACGTCGTCAACGCGCTGCACTGGTCGGCGGCGCAGGAGGACCTGCCGCCCGCGGACTTCTTCGCGGGCCACAGCCTCGGCGAGTACAGCGCGCTGTTCGCGGCCGGCGCCTTCGACTTCGAAACCGGCCTGACGCTGGTGCAACGCCGTGCGGAACTGATGAGCCAGGTGAGCGGCGGTGCGATGGCCGCGGTCGTCGGCATCTCCGAGCAGGTCGTCGAGCAGACCCTGAAGCAGCACGGTGCCACCGGCGTCGTCATCGCCAACTACAACGCGCCCGAGCAGATCGTGCTCTCCGGCAGCCACGAGGAGTTGGCGCGGATCAAGCCGGTCCTCGAGAAGGTGGAGGGTGTCCGAGGCTTCGTCCCGGTCCGCGTCAGCGGACCCTTCCACTCCCCGGCGATGGCCCCGGCCGCCGCGCGCTTCCGCGACCTGCTGGCCGCGGTCGACCTCGGCGACCTGCGGACACCGGTCATCTCCAACGTGACCGGCCGGCCGTTCGGCCCCGATGCGCAGGAAGTCCGCGACCTGCTCGCCGAGCAGATCGCCAAGCCCGTCCGATGGACCGACTGCATCCGGTATCTGCGGGACGCTGGCGTGTCGGACTTCGCGGAACTGAGCGAATCGAAGGTGCTCACCTCGCTCATCGACCGGATCACCACCGCGCGAGAGACCACCCCGGATCCGCGCCGAGACCTGATCGAGCGCATCAAGCGCGAGATCCTCCAGCCGGAGATCGGCGACGAGGCGCTGGGCTTCGACGAGGACGCCTCGTTCCGGCAGCTCGGCCTGAACTCCATCATCTACGTGCGCCTGGCCCGCCGGGTCGGGACGGTCCTCGGCGTTCCGGTCAAGCCGGACGTCATCTTCCAGCACCGTTCCTGCGCGGCCCTGGCGGACTACCTCCTGACCCGCGACGACATCACCCGAGCCGCAGCGCCCGCGACCCCACCCGCGCCTCTGCGGGAATACCAGGACGAACGGGTGACGGCCCTGCTGCGCGACTGCGCGAACGGGACACTCAGCGTGGACCGGACCATCGAGGCGATCCGCGCCCTCGCGTGACGAGTGCCGGCCGCTCCACCCGCGCCGTCCTGCCGCAGGGGAAGCGCACGAACCCGCGGACGCCGTCCCGCTGCCGGGTCACGGATCATGACCGGAGTCTCCGTGGCGAGACCGGGCGCCCCGGCCGATGAGGAAGACTGGGGCCATGAGAGACATCGTCTTCACTCGCCGGAGCGGTTGGATCCCGAATGTGGTCCGCGAGGACGGTGAGCTCAAACTGATGCTCGCGGCCGGGGCCGACGCAAACCATGATCCGCGCACCTTCACGTTCCCGATCGGCGAAGCCCACAGGGAGGTGATCCAGGAGGATCTGGCCAGGCACCTGCTGCTGTGGAGCGCGGTCCTTCCGCTGTGCGACGCCGCGGGCAGCCGGGGCCGGCTCGACGAGAACGCCGCCACCGCGCTTCTCGACCCGATCCTCCTCGCCGCACCGGCGGACGTCGACGCGCTCTTCCGGAGCATCAGGTGGGACAGGGGCCGGCTCGTCGCCCACGGGGCCGACACCGATCTGCTCGATCGGGGTCAGGTCTGCGCGGCGATGAGCACGGCGACCGAGACGGCCGACGTGCGACGGGCCCAGGAGCACCACGCCCATCGGCGTCGCGCCGAGCGCGGGGTGGTACTCGGCCCGCTCGACGCCGCGATACTGAGGTATACGGGCCAGTACCTGCACGGGGCGACGATTCCGAGGCGGACGCCCGGCGACGTCGATCCAGCGCTGCTGCCCGAGGTGCTGCGGGTGGTCGCCACCGCCGAGCGTGCGTGCGCCGGTAGGGGGATCGGCCGCGACCCGCGACGGGGGAAGCACGCCACGGACAAGCGCGACTGGGAGCGCATGCGGACGACGGTCGACACGGCGGTGCGCGGTGCGTACCCCCAGCTCGCTGACGACGCGGTACGTACCGTGAGCTTCCTGATGTGCTCGGAGGCGGCGCACCGGGCCAGGAGCACCCCGATGGACGACGACGGGGCCGCGAGTGACGGTTCCGGCGGCGGTGCGAGGAAGACCGCCCTGTCCTTCACCGACGACCAGGGCGTCGAGAAGAAGTGGCTGTCGGGCCGTGGCCGTGCCGCCACCGCGGAGTTCTGGGAGTTCGTCGGGGACCGCGCGTCCGCGGACAACCAAGTGTTCACCATCGAGGACGAGGAGAGGGGCGAAGGGATTCAGCTCCACTTCTTCGCGGACACCATCGCCCGCATCACCACGCTGCGCGAGGGCGTGGGCGGGGCCGATCCGGAATACCGGGTGGAGTACAGCCTGGTCGACGGGATCGGCGGTTATCGGGACCTGGTGAGCGCCTTCGTCCGAGGCGGCTGCGCGGCACTCGAACAGCACACGCCCTGGATCTCGGATGTCGCCGAGTTCGAACGCGAGCGCCGGAGGCGCGCCGCCGAGTAGCTCCGGCGGAACTGCGCGGCGCGTTCCGCACCTGCTCGTGGCCGGCCGAGGCGAACCGGCCGAGCGCCGGTACGGGTCAGGACGGTGACTTCGTGGCGGGGGCCGGGTCCGGCGGCGGGTACGTGAGGCGGCTGTCACGGATCCGCGCGTTCCCGTCGAGGACGGCCGGCTTCGTGGAGGAGGGAAAGGAGCGACCGTCCGCCGGACAGACGATGTCGTGTCCCCGCAGCATCTCCAGAACCTCGTCGAACGAGCGCGTCGAATGGCCGATCGTGCAGATCCGGGTGGGCATCGGCCCCTACACCCTCGTCAGCGCGCCGCCCTTGTGCATGGCGATGTGGCCCGTCCTGTCGCTCTTGATCTCGTACTGCGGATCGTCCTCGGAGCAGTGCCGGGTATAACCCTTGAAGGCGACATCCCGCGTGTGCTTCTCGATGATGACGCCCTCGACGTGGCCCGCCTCGGAATTCCAGCGCACGTGGTCGCCCACGGTGAATTCGCTCGCCATTTTCCGTCCCTCCGGCTCGCCGTCACGCGCGTCGATTCCGCACGATCTCCAGAATCTCACGCGGCCGGGGAGGCGGCTATGCGACGAGGGAGGCCGCTCGGAAATCCGTCGAGGTCATCCGGCGGCGACCACGAGCCGGAGATAGCGGTCCCAGTCCCAGAGGACGCCGGGGTCGGTGTGGTCGCTGCCCGGTACCTCGTGATGGCCGACGATGTGCTCCCGGTCCCGGGGGATGCCGTGACGCGCGCAGATGTCGGCGGTGAGTTCGGCTGACCGCAGGTACATGACGTCGGTGAAGAACTCGGGGCGGTCCACCCACCCTTCGTGCTCTATGCCGATGCTCCGGGTGTTCCAGTCCCAGGTGCCCGCGTGCCAGGCGACGTCCTTCTCCCGGACGCACTGGGCGACATGGCCGTCGCCGGAGCGCACCACGTAGTGGGCGGACACCTGCTCGGCGGGGTCGCGGAAGATGCCCGCGGTCGGTGTGAACAACTGCTGCGCGACATGGATGATCACGCGGTCGATCCGGCGCTCGGAAGAGCGGGACGGCACGGTGTAGTTGGCGGGGGCCGCCGGGGCCCAGAGCGCCGTCGCGTAGTCGGTGGAGCCGTCCGGTGCCGTCACGGCCCGTGCGGAGCCCGGCAGGAAGGCCGCCGCCACCGTCGCGGCGACACCCTGGACGATCGTTCTGCGATGCAACAGCACTCCAGAATCCGGGGAGCGGGTGAGACCGGGGGCGAGAACGTACGGGGTGAGCCGGTGAGGGCATGACGGCAGGGGGACCGCCCTCCGGGCCACCGGTAGGGAGACCATCCGCCGTGACGGATGACGACCGTGCAGGACGTCCGGTTCCCCCGGCCACGTCGCGGACACGTACCGGAGCTCCCCGCGCACGGCTCCCTCGAGGGGCTGCGGCGCCACGTCTCCCGGCCCCCACAGCCTGCCCACCGGAGCCGCGTCACGGCTTCCCGCCCACGACTCCTGCCCCCGGAGGCCCCTCGTCACGGTGACGCGCGCGGCCGCAGGGCCACTGCCGGGGAGTCACCGCCGGAGGCCGGCCGCACCCCGTCGAGGCCGGGTCGGCGGGGACGGGCCCCGATGCGGGCCCGGCCCCGCCCGGCCCCATCAGACAGCGGCGTCCGCCGCTCCGCCCTCGGCCGCCGCCAGTGCTCCGGCCGGGTCGTCGTCCGCCGGCCCGGCCGGAACCCAGCGCCCGCGTTCCTTGCGGTACGGCCACCACCGCCCGGCCCGGTCGAGCCGAAGCTGGAGGTCGGCCCCCGCCACGGTCCAGCGGGCCCGCCCGCTCGTCCGCAACGACGGCCGCTCGCCCGGCTCCCACGCCTCGCCGAGCCGCACGCGGGCCCGCTCCAGCTGCTCCGGATCGGGCGTCCACTCCTCGTCCAGTACGGCGAGCGCCGCGACCCCGCCGTACCGCCAGGCGCGCACGGCCGCCTCCAGGTCCGCCGCCGTCCGGCCGGAGCCGGTGGCGAGCCTGGCCCCGATCCGCGGCTCCGGCCGGACGTCCGCGGCCAGCCGCACCGCGTCCTGCCGCGGGGACAGCTCCACCGGCAGCGGCTGTTCCGCGTGGCCCGGAGCCAGGGCCTCCACCAGCATCCGGCGGGCGCGCACCGCGCTGTCGGCCGCCAGGACCTCCAGTGCCGCCGGGTCGATCCCGGCCGGAGGGCGGGTCTCGGTGTCCAGCGACGGTCCGAGCGCCGGCTCGCCGGGGACCGGCGGGGTAGCGGGCAACGGCGGCAGGATCCCGGCCGCCGCGAACGCTTCCCCGGCCGGTACCCCGTGAACCTCTCGCACGGCACCGGCGGTCTCCCGCACCCCGCCGCCCGCCCGGACCGCACGTGCGGCGCTGCGGACCTGGAGCTCGTCCAGCAGCCGCCGCTCGTCGCGCCCCCGCATCAGCAGCAGGACGAACGGATCCTCGTCCAGGAGACGTGCCACCTGATAACAGAGCGCACCGGAGTGCGGGCAGTGGTCCCAGGCCCCGCAGGTGCACTCCGGCTCCAGATCCCCGATGCCGGGCAGCAGGTCGACTCCGGCGCCCACCGCGTCCTCCACCAGGTGCGGCGGCATCTCCCGGTCCAGCAGCGCCGCGATGTGCCCGGCCCGCTCCACGGCCATGTCCAGGAATCGGTCCCAGTCGCCCGCGTCGAGCTGCTGGAGCAGGACGTCGCTGCGATGGGCCGTGCCGTCGCGGTCCCGCACCATCGCCGTGATCCGCCCCGGCCGTACGGAGACCGCCCCGACGCCGCCCTTCCGGGCCAGCTGACGGCCCTGCTTGAGCTGCTGGCCGTCCAGCGCCGTGTCCTCCAGGGCCTGGAGCCACGCCCGGCCCCACCAGGATGTGGCGAAGCCCTTGCCCCGGGCCGGCGGAAACGCCGCGAACGTACGCTCCGGTCCACGACGGCCGTCGCGCGCCGCCGCCTCCTCGTCCCCGTCGGGGGCTTCCCCGTCACCCGTGCCGTAGCCGGTCCCGTACTCCGCCCTGTACAGGTGGTCGTCCTCGTAACCGTCGCTCATCGCGCGCCCCCTCGCAGCTCGACCAGGTCGGCCAGTTCCGCATCGGTCAGTTCGGTCAGCGCCGCCTCGCCGGAGCCGAGCACCGCGTCCGCGAGTCCCTGCTTGCGGGCGAGCATCTCGGCGATCCGGTCCTCGATCGTGCCCTCGGCGATCAGCCGGTGCACCTGGACCGGCTGCGTCTGGCCGATCCGGTAGGCGCGGTCGGTCGCCTGCGCCTCGACCGCCGGATTCCACCAGCGGTCGAAGTGCACGACGTGGCCCGCCCTGGTGAGATTGAGCCCGGTTCCCGCCGCCTTGAGGGACAGCAGGAACACCGGCGCCTCACCCGCCTGGAAGCGGGCCACCATCTCCTCGCGCCGGGCCACCGGCGTGCCGCCGTGCAGGAACTGCGTGTCCACCCCGCGTGCGGCCAGGTGCTCCTCCAACAGCCTGGCCATCCGGACGTACTGGGTGAAGACCAGCACCGAACCCCGCTCGGCGAGGATCGTGTCCAGGAGTTCGTCCAGCAGCTCGACCTTCCCCGACCGGTCCGCGATCCGGGGCTGCTCCTCCTTCAGGTACTGCGCCGGGTGGTTGCAGATCTGCTTCAGAGCCGTCAGCAGCTTCATCACGAGCCCTCGCCGCTCGAAGCCGTCCGCGGTGGCGATCTCCGCCAGGGTCTCGCGGACCACCGCCTCGTACAGACCGGTCTGCTCCGCCGTCAGCGACACGGCCCGGTCGGTCTCGGTCTTCGGGGGCAGCTCCGGCGCGATCCCCGGATCCGACTTCCGGCGCCGCAGCAGGAACGGCCGTACCAGCGCGGCGAGCCGCTCGGCGGCGGCCGGGTCGTCCCCGCCCTCGATCGCCGCGGCGTAGCGCGTACGGAACGTGCCGAGGCGGCCGAGGAGGCCCGGCGTCGTCCAGTCCAGGATCGCCCACAGCTCGGTGAGGTTGTTTTCGACGGGGGTGCCGGTGAGCGCGACGCGGGCCCGTGCCCCGATCGTGCGCAACTGTCTGGCCGTCGCCGAGTGCGGGTTCTTGACGTGCTGCGCCTCGTCGATGACGACCATGCCCCAGGGCACGGCGGCGAGCCGGGGCGCGTCGAGGCGCATCGTGCCGTACGTCGTCAGGACGAACTCGCCGTCCACCAGCCCTTCCAGGGAGCGCGAAGCGCCGTGGAAGCGACGGACGGGGGTGCCCGGCGCGAACTTCTCGATCTCCCGCTGCCAGTTGCCCATCAGCGAGGTCGGACACACCACCAGCGTCGGTCCCGCCGCGTCGGCGGCGGTCTGCCGGTGCAGATGCAGGGCGATGAGCGTGATCGTCTTGCCGAGCCCCATGTCGTCGGCGAGGCAGCCGCCGAGACCGAGCGAGGTCATGGTGTTCAGCCAGTTCAGCCCGCGCAGCTGGTAGTCGCGCAGGGTCGCGGCGAGCGCCTCGGGCTGCTCGACGCTCTGCCGGGCGGCGGACTCCGGCTCGGCCAGCCGGTCGCGCAACCGCTGGAGCCAGCCCGTCGCCGCCACCTCGACGCGACGCCCGTCCACCTCCGTGGAACCGGTCAGCACCGCGCCGAGAGCGTCGATCGGGGTGACCTTGCGGTCCCGGGCCTCCCGCGCCCGGCGCGCCTCCTCCGGGTCGATGAGCACCCACTGGTCGCGCAGGCGCACGATGGGCCTGCTGGACTCGGCGAGCCGCTCCACCTCCTCGCGGGTCAGATTCCGGTCGCCCAGGGCGAACCGCCAGTCGAACGAGAGCAGGGCGTCGGCGGAGAGGAACGAGGGCATGCCGGCGGTCGTACGCCCCCCGGCCCCGGAGCCCTCCTCGGCCCCGAGATCCCGTTCCTCCCGGTCACGGTCGTCCGGGCCGATCACGGCTCGCGCGGTGAGCTTCCGGGCCAGTTCCTTGGGCCAGTGCACCTGCACCCCGGCGGCGGCCAGGGCGCGGGTGGCGGACCCGAGCAGTTCGGCGATCTCCTCGTCGGCCGGCTCCACCGAGTCCGGTACCGCGGCGGAGAGCAGCGGGGCCAGCGGGGGCCAGGCGCGGGCGGCGCGCCGCAGGGTGAGGAGGGCGTCCATCCGGGCCCGAGGACCGAAGGCGGCAGCGGTCCTCGAGGTCCCCGCCCACACCTCGGCCGCGTCGGCGACCAGCGAAGGGTCGCTGACGCTGTGGATCTGGAGCACGGCACGGAACGACGGAGCCCCGGCGCCCCCACCGGACGCCGCCCCCGTCGCCACCGGGGCGGCACCGGGATCCGCACCGTCCTCCGCCGCCGTGCCGCAGCGCGGTGAGGTCACCCCCGAGACCTCGATACGCAACGAGAGCCGCACACCGGCGTCGTGCCCGGCAGCGACATCGGCCGCCCAGTCCCGTCCGTCGGGCAGATGCTGCGGCTCCGGCGCGGTGAACGCGGGTCCGGCGGCGGCGAATCCGGCAGCCGGTGTACGGGGCATCGCGTCGGCGACCGCGTCGAGGAACGCCCGCAGCAGGTGTTCCGGCTCGGGCAGCAACGGCTCGTCGTCGGCCGGAAGGGGCGTCGCGTGCGCGGTCGGCGGCATCGAGGCGGCCAGTTCCCGCAGCCGTTCGAGATCGTCGAGGCCCAACGGCCCGATCCGCCAGGCGTCGTGCTCGGTGCTGCTCAGCCCCGGCAGCAGCAGCCCGCGGGCGACGAACTGGAGGCCGAGAAGCGCGGCGGCGCCCCAGAACGCCGTGGCGGGGGAGGCGTGGGTGACGGCACGCGCGCGGGTCAGCACCGGCAGGGCGTCCCCCACGGGGAGCCGGAGTGCCGAAACCGTACGGAGGCACAGGTCGTCCCCGAGCACGGTCAGCTCCGACAACGGCCCCGGAACGTCCGGAGCGGTGTCACCGTCCGGGTTCCAGAACGCGATGCCGCCGGCACGAGCCGGGTCCGCGGGGACGAAGACCGCGGAGCAGCGGGCCAGTTCGGCGATCTCGGAGGGTGTTGCCGAAGGGTGTCTGTGCACAGCGATGTCAGGTTCCTCAAATTTGACTAGTGGGGCGAGTCGCCGAGGGTACTCCTTTTCGCGCGATCGTGAGTCGCGTGCCCATGTGGCGTGCGTCACGTGCCGCTGCGAAGGTGTCTCCGACGGGGAACGCGCACGGGCGCGGGCGCGTTGACAGGGCAGGAGCGGCGCCGGCCGCGAAGGAGGCATGGACCATGTCGAACGGTGCGAAGGTCGCCATCGGGGGAGTTCTCGCGGCAGCGATCCTCTGGCCTCTGCTCGGATTCTGGTGGGCGCTGCTGGTCGTGATCGGGGTCCCGGTGGCGGGCTATCTGCTGCTGGATCCGTCTCAGCGGCGCAGGCTCCGCCGGATCAACCGCAAGCAGATCGGCCGCTGACCGCAGAGGCCCCGGGCGTCACATGGGGTGAACGGCCAGCGCGTCCAGCGCCGTGAGAAGGCCGGGAAGGGCGGCTCCCCGCCCGACGGGAATGACGGTGCCCGGCTCTTCGTCCAGCAGGAACAGGGCGATGTCGTCGGTCCGTGCCACCATCGACCACCCCGGTCCGTCGACGCGCAGCGTTCGGGCCTCGGCCGAGGCGTACGAGGAACGGATCCGTCCGGGCGGCGGTGGAGCCTTCGTGTAGGCGGCCGCCTCCGACAGCGCCCTGCGCACACCGGGGTGCCGGACGGCGGCGGATGCGTCGTCCGCCCGCTTTCCCGCGTCGTCGCTCCCCGGCCCCGCCCCGGCGCCCGGCCGCAGCACCTGCGCGTCGTCGAGCTGCTCGCGCCACACCGACCACTGTGCGGCGATCTCGTCCGCCCCGAGCCGTCGCTGCGGCGGACCCCACGCCTCCGCGTCGGGCGGGACCAGCGGTGCCGGGCCCTCCCCGTCCGTCTCCGGATCGTGCGGATCGGGGACGCCGGGCGCCGAGACGGCGAGATCCATCGGCCAGCCCGGCAGGGCGCACACCATGGACCGCTCGTCAGGGGAGAGGTCGTGCTCCATGCCGCAGTCCCACGCGGCGATGGCGACGGCCACGCGGGAGGCGTCCTCGACCACCACGGTCCAGCGGGCGCCTTCGCCGTCCTGCCCCAGGACGAGGCCGTAGCCCTCCTCGTACGGTTCGAGGGCGAGGGCGGCGCACGCCGCCGGGTAGTCATCCCCGAGCACGCCGGGAAACCGCGCGGGCGTCAGCAGCATCGCGGTCAGCACCAGCAGCGCGTCGTCGGCGCCCACGTCGTCGGTGACCGGGCCGTCCGCACCGGACATGGAGCCCTCCCCGTCGCTCATCGCGCACCCGCCCCTCGTCCGGTCTGCTTCCCTCGGTCCGTCGGCGCACCCTAACTACTCGGTAACCCCCTGGTCGAGACCCTGGTGGGCGCCGCCGATCCGCAGCCGCGTCCACTCGTCCGGGTGGGGACGGGCCGCACGTCTGGGCGCGCGCGGGCCCTGTGCGTAGGGTGGAAGCTCCGGCCGAACGAGGGGGCAGCATGGCGAAGCGGTACGACCGGCTGAAGGAGATCCAGGGAATGGACCCGGAGCGGGACTTCCACGAGATCTACCGGCTCACCGTCGCCCATGAGTTCCCCTGGGACGTCACCCGCGCCCTCGAACTGGCCCTCTACCGCACCTACGCCGTGCCCAGCATCGGTCGACTCCTCGACGAGACCACGGAGTTGACGGACCGTTCCCAGAAGCGCTACGACGACACCGCCCTGCTCCTCGACGCGGTGGTGGAGCACGGTTTCGACGCCGACGAAAGCCGCACGGCCATCCGCCGGATCAACCAGATGCACCGCAGCTACGACATCAGCAACGACGACATGCGCTACGTCCTGTGCACGTTCGTCGTCACCCCGAAGCGCTGGTTGGACGATTTCGGCTGGCGACGCCTGTGCTGCCACGAACGGCGCGCCTTCGCCGCCTACTACCGCGCCCTCGGCACCCGGATGGGGATCAAGGATGTGCCGGAGACCTACGAGGACTTCGAGCGTACCCTCGACGCCTACGAGGACGAGCACTTCGGCTGGGACGAAGGGGCCCGCCGGGTTTCCGACGCCACCTTGGCGCTGATGGGTTCGTGGTACCCGGCGGTGCTGGCCCCCCTGGTGCGCGGCGCCAGCCTGGCGCTGCTGGACGACTCGTTGCTCACCGCGTTCCGCTACCCCCGCCCCGGGCCGGTGGCCCGCGGAGTGACCAGGGGTGCGCTCCGGCTGAGGGCCCGTGCCGTCCGGCTCATGCCGCCCCGCCGGACACCCCATTACGCACGTCAGAACCCCGAGATCAAGGGATATCCCGACGGGTACGAGATCGCGAAGCTCGGTACGTTCCCCACGCCGGGTGTCCGCGGCTGCCCCGTTCCCGGCCACCGTCCGTCGCGGACCCCGGCCGAGTGAGACGCCCGTTTCGGCCGGGGCGTCCTCGCCATCGCCTCCGTAGGGTCACCCCCGGCTGACCGGAGTCTCTCGTTCCTTCCTGCTCGCCAGGGCGAGGAAGCGGTCGTCCTCGTCGGTGTAGGACTCCAGCCGCCATCCCGCACCGGCCAGCAGCTCCCGCAGCCGGGGCTCCGCCCGTAGGTCGTCGTCGGCGATGGTGCGCCCCTGTCGCGCGGCGAGGGCGGCCCGGCCGATCGGGTGGAAGAGGGCGAGCGTCCCGCCCGGTCGCACGACGCGGGCGAGTTCCGCCACGTCGGCCTCCGGCCGCGCCAGGTGCGAGATCAGCCCGGCTCCGAAGACCGCGTCCAGGACACCGTCGCGCAGCGGCAGCCGTGCGACGTCGGCACGGACGAGGGCACCGCAGCCGCCCCGACCCGCCCGTACGGCTTCCGCGAGCATGGCCGGAGTGAGGTCGGCGCCGAGCACCGTGCCCATCGGCCCGACCACCGCCCTCAGGGCGGGCAGCGCGCGCCCCGTACCGCAGCCCGCGTCGAGCACGGTGTCACCGGGGCGCAGCCCGAGCCGGCGGGCCGCGGAGGCGTAGGCGGGACCGTCGTCGGCGAACCGGCGGTCCCAGCCGGCCGCGCGCGGGGTGAAGAAGTCCAGGACGTGGGTGTGGTCGTCGGCCATGAGGACATGGTCGCGCAGCCGTCGGGCCGTGTCACCGGCTCCGGCTCCACCGGACGTACGGCCACGTGTCCGGGAATGGCTGAGGCGCCCGGCCCGTTCGGGTGCGGTCCGTGGTGGCCGGAGCCGGCCCGGGCTCCGGCGCTTGTGCCGCGTCGGGCCGGACGCCGCCCCGGTCGCCGCCGACCGGGGCACGATGAGCCCTTCGGTGCATAGCAGTCGCACATCGGAGGGTGCGCGATCAGTGGGGATCAGCCCGGATCGCACCTTCCGGTACCGAGTCGGCGACCGGTGCCTCCCGCCCCCCCCAGGGAGGGGCGTCCTCCGAGGCTCGCCGCATCATGGTGGTCGTGGCCGCCGGCAGTTCACGCGGCGCCACGGCCGCCAGGTCCGCTCGGTGCTCCCCGGCGGACCGCCGCACACGGATCATCTCGACGAGGCTCAGATCGACGCAGCGAGGCCCGGTTGGAGACAAGGGCGAAACCGGACCTGTCGGAGTGCTGCGCGGAGGCGGAGGGTACGGAGGCTGAGCCGGAAGCGGCGGGGCCGCGGACGGCCCTTCGGCCCGTTGCACGATGTCCGGTGGGTCACGGGCAGGTCAGCGCCCCGTCCGAGAGTGACCGGCAGATCAGCGGCCAGTCCGAGAGAGACGCGTTCAGGTCAGGATGCGGCAAGGAATGACCGTGGCGGAGTCGCATCGGTCAAGAACGATCAACCCGCTCGTACGAAGCGGACCGGTTGCCATGCTGTCGACCCGAAGCGATTCCTGAGAAGAGAGGGAACGCATGCCACCCGAGTACACCGACAGAGAGCCGAGCCCCCGCACCGCTCACCGCAGCCCCGGCGACATCGGCAGGACCATGCTCGGGGAGGACATCGCGCTCAATTTGAAGATCGTCGTGGCCGGCGGCGTCGGGGTGGGCAAGACGACCTTGGTCGGCTCGGTGAGCGAGATCCGCCCGCTGCGATCGGAAGAGGCGGCGAACGGGAGCGGGGAGAGCGGCGCCGCCGGAGCGAAGCGGGGGGCCACGACGACCGTAGCGATGGATTTCGGCCGCATCACCGTCCATTCGGGTCTCTCGCTGTACCTGTTCGGCATGCCGGGCCAGGACCGCTTCCGGTTCCTGTGGGACGAGCTGTGCGCGGAAGCCCTGGCGGCGATCGTGCTCGCCGACCCCCGGCGGCTGGAGGACTGCTTCGCCGCCGTCGACCACTTCGAGCGCGCACGGATTCCGTTCGTGGTCGCCGTCAACCGCTTCCCCGGAGCTCCCGGTCGTACGGAGCACGACGTCGCGCGGGCGCTCGATCTCGACCGGGGCACACCGATCGTGCTGTGCGACGCACGGGATCGAGCTTCCGGAAAAGAGGTCCTGATCCGTACGGTCGAGTACGCCGGTCGTGTGCATACCGCCCGGCTGCTCGCTTCCGTCGGCTGACGCCCCGGCGTGGGCCGCCCGTCAGTCGGCCATGTCGGCCATGGCGATCACCTTGTCGATCCGCACCCGCACGACCAGTTCGCCCGGCACGCCGTTGCGTCGCCCGAACTCCTCGGCGGCGTCCGCCGCCACGTACCGGCGAGCGATGAGCGTGGCCCACCGCAGGAGTTCGCCGGGGTCCTCGCTCAGCTCGGCACGGCCGTTCACCACTGCAAACGCGTACGGTGGTCGATCGTCGTCCACGCACAGGGCGACGCGGCCGTCGCGTGCGAGATTGCGCCCCTTCACGCTCTCCTTGCCGGTGTTGAAGACCACCGAGTCGCCGTCGAGAAGGAACCAGACGGGGGCGACGTGCGGACTGCCGTCGGCCCGCACCGTCGAAACCTTCGCCGTGCGCGTTCCCTCCGAGAGGAAGGCCCGCCACGTGTCTTCGGTCATGTGATGTGCCATGGGCACCATCCTGGGCCCGATCCGCGTATGGCGCGAAGCGGCACCCCGCGGCGCGAGGGACGCTTGCCCCGGAGGGGCGGTTGCGCGAGGCTTGCGAGCGTAACGGGGGCACGGGGAACGAAGGCACGGGGAGGACGAGCACATGCCGCTTGACCGGGGACTTGACTGGCTTCTCGACGATCTCACCAAAAGGGTGCAGTTCATACAGCACGCCTTGGTGCTCTCGAACGACGGGCTGGTCACCGGGGCCAGCACCGGGCTCGCCCGCGAGGACGCGGAACACCTGGCGGCGGTCGCCTCGGGCCTCCAGAGCCTGGCGCGTGGGTCGGGGCGTCACTTCCGGGCGGGCCGGGCCCGCCAGACGATGGTGGAGTTCGACGAAGCGCTGCTTTTCGTGACGGCCGCCGGGGACGGCAGTTGCCTGTGCGTGCTGACCGGCGCCGAAGCCGACATCGGCCAGGTCGCCTACGAGATGACCCTCCTCGTCAACCGGGTCGGAGAACACCTCGGAGTCTCCGTCCGCCAAGGCGCTCTCGACGACATCGGGCCCATCTGACCTGCACTTTCCTTCGTCCCTGCGGAGTTATCCACAGGGCTGACGGATGGTGGCCCCTTTCGACTACCGTCATTACGGAGCGTAGTCGAGATGGCGGGGGAGAAGGCTCATGACGGTCAGCGAAGTGATGCGGGCGGGCATCGGGGACCAGGAGGCGCGAACCGGCCGTGGCGGGGTGGGGGCCGAGGGCCCCGCCGGTGCGGAGGATGCGGGTGGTCGGGCCCTGGCCGTCACCCGCACGGCTACGGTCGCGGCCGGGCGAGCCATCCGTGAACTCGGCCTCCGGCGGGCGGAGTTCGAGATCGCGGTGCACCTCGGACTGATCGCCGTCGTCACCGTGTCGGACGGTGGGCGGCCGCGCGTGCACGAGGAGGAGATCGCGCGTCTACGGGGACTTCCGGGCTTCCCCGGCAGCTTGGCGGAGAGGGTCCGTACCGTCGGCACGGCGGAAGGTGCGGCCCTGCTGGGTATTGCCCCGGCACGGTTCACCCGGCTGGCCCGTGCGGGCTGCGTGTCACCGGTGACGTTCTATCTGAATCGGTATCGCGCGGTGGTGTGGCTCTATCTGGCGGACGAACTCGTCGCGTTCGCGGCGCGGGAGCCCGAGCTGCTCGGCGGGAGGGCCCCTGTGGGGATGCGCACCATGCTGGAGTCCGGCGCCGACTGGCGGGCGCGCAACTGGCGTTCGCAGCGGATCGATCGGCTGACGAAACGCCTGCGGGACCCCTGGGTGCGGGCGGCGGTCCAGGCTTCCGCGCTGGACCCGGTGCAGTTGGCGGAGGTGGTGGACGATCCCTACGAACGCGCCCACCTCGCACGGGTCCGTCCCGAGCCGGTCTTCGGGCGTCCGGTCTCGGTGCCGGCGAGGGTCGCCATGGCGGAGCTGATGCTGGCCGACGACCCCGACGAAATCCTCTGGCGGCGGGTCAACCTGACGCTCGAGCTGGACCGGGCACGCGAGGAACGGCCGGCCCCGACGCCGGGGGGCGGTGCAGGGTTCCGTACGGCCCCGGCTGCCGGTGCCGGGGCAGGTCCCGGCACCGGGAGGTGCGGCGGGGCTGGGGAGGAGGCACCGGCAAGGACCGGGACGGAGGCAGGGGCGAACGGCGCGGTGGTGACAGTTGCCGGGACCCGGGCCAGGGGCGTGTTCGGGCAAGCGGGCCCGGTCTCCGTCGCCGACTCGTCTCCGGCGCTCGTCCGTGCGGAAGCGTCCCTCTCCGCTGCACCCGGCGCCCCGAGAGGGAAGGGCCTCCTCGTCAGGCTGGGGTGGCGTGGCCGGGGCGCCGGATAACTTTTCGCGCTGATCGACCGCCTGGGCCATCCTGTCCGCATGTTGATCAGGGAAGCCACAGCGAAGGACTGGCCCGCCATCTGGCCCTTCTTCCATGCGATCGTCTCCGCGGGCGAGACGCTCACCTATCCGCTCGATCTCGGACGGGAGGAGGCCGAGGGGTGGTGGTTCGTCCCCGCCCCGAGCCGCGTGGTCGTCGCTGTCGACGAAGCGGGGACGGTGCTCGGCACGGCGAAGATGAACCGCAACCACATGGGCAACGGATCCCACATCGCCAGCGCCACCTATCTGGTCGACCCCGCCCACTCCGGCCGGGGGGTGGGGCGTGCACTCTGCGCGTACTCCATCGACTGGGCTCGCGCCGAAGGTTATCGGGCCATGCAGTTCAACGCGGTGATCGAGACCAACACCTATGCGGTCAAGCTGTACCGGTCGCTCGGATTCGACGTGATCGGAACCCTCCCGGAGGGCTTCCGCCACCCGACCCAGGGCTATGTGGGGCTGCACATCATGCACAAGGCCCTATGACGGCGAGTCCGACGGCCGCCTTCCGCGGTGACTTCCGCGCGGGGGCGGCGGAAGACGCCCGCATGCTCCCCACTCCTTTCGGCCACGGCAGGAGAGCGGCACACCGGGGGAGCCGCCCGCATTGCGGAAGTAGCGGTGCTATGACCTGAGTTGGAGTGCCGGGACGTGTGTGGGCCGGGTGCGTCGCAGCGGGACGATGGCAGTACTGTGCGCCCCACCGCCATCGGGGCGATGAGACGTATCTGGAGGAAGAATCCATGACCATACCCAGGAGATCGTGGCGGGGTGCGGGAGCGTTCGTGGCCGCTGCGGTCGTCGGCCTGACCGGAGGCGTCCTCTCCGCCGGTCCGGCCGCGGCTCACACCCCCACCTGGGCCGTGACCTGTTCCGAGGTGACTGTCGACCTCACCGACTACACGGACGGCGTCCCCAACACCGTGACCGTCACGGTCGACGGGAAGGACCTGCTTCCCACCGAGACGTTCGGCCGTGAGTTCCACAAGAAGCTGACGCTGCCCGAACATGACAAGCCGGTGACCGTCCGACTGGTCGTCACGGACGCCGGCGGCGGCGCGCACTCCGTCGACAAGACGGAGACGGCACCGGTCTGCGAGGAGCCCACCCCCGCGCCGCCCCAGCCGACCCCGAGCGAGCCGACCCCGTCGGAGTCCGCCGGGACGCCCGAGCCGAGCGCCACGCCCAGTGAGCAGCCTTCGGAGTCCGCGCCCGCCGTGCCCGCGCCGAGCCCGAGCTCGCCTGACCTGGCGGAGACCGGCTCGTCCTCGTCGACGCCGGTCATCGGTGGCGCCGCCGTCGCGGTGCTGCTGGCGGGTGGCGGCATCCTGTGGGCCGTCCGCAAGCGCCGCAGCCCCCAGAACTGACGCGTCGGTTCAGCTGAGCCGAGGGTGGGGGCCGGCGCGCCGCGCCGGCCCCCACCCCCTTAGCGCCTCACCGTCCGTGGAGGCTCGTCACCGCTCCGCAGCCGGGGGCGGCGGTGAGGTGGCCGGCGGAGGAGGGGGGCCGATCTCGCACCAGACGGCCTTTCCCTCGCCGCGAGGTTCGATCCCCCAACGGGTGGCGACCGCGTCCAGCAGGAGCAGTCCCCGGCCGGACGTGGACGTCTCGCCCGGCGTACGCCGTCGCGGCCAGGCGCTGGACCGGTCCTGGACCGACAGCCGGATCCGGCGCACCGGTTCGGGCAGCACTTCCAGCGTGAGAACGGCTCCGCCCTCGGTGTGCAGGAGCACGTTGACCAGCAACTCGCCCGTGACCAACTCCGCGTCGTCGGCGAACTCGGCCATGTCCCAGTCGGCGAGGGCCTGGCGCACGATCGCGCGGGCCTCCGAGAGCCCTTCCGGGTCCGCCTGGTGGATGTACTGGTGGATCCGGGGCGCATGCGACGTCCCCACGTCCGGGCTCCGGCGCAGGACCAGCAGTGCTACGTCGTCACCGGAGCCCCACCGCTCCCACAGCCGTTCCGACAGGTGGTCGGCCAGCGCCTCGGCTCCGGCGGGCCCGGCGCTCACCTCGTGGCGCAACGCGTCGATCCCGGTGTCGAGATCGGCACCGGGCTCCTCCACCAGCCCGTCCGTGTACAGGACGAAGGTCTCGCCGGGCACCAGATCGAGCCGCGTCTCCGGATACTCCTCGTCCAGGAGGTCCGTGGAGGTGCCGAGTGGCAGCCCGCCCCGCACCTGCGGGCTTCCGACCCGTCCGTCCACGTGCCGGATCAGCGGTCCGAAGTGCCCGGCCCGCACCACCCGCACCGCCCCGGACGCCAGGTCGACCTGGGCGTACGTACAGGTGGCGAAGCGCTCGGTGTCCAGTTCGGAGAGAAAGCGGGAGGCGCGGGCGAGCACGCTGGCCGGCGGGTGCCCCTCGGAGGCGTACGCGCGCAGGGCGATACGCAACTGGCCCATGATCGCGGCCGCGTGGGTGTCGTGCCCCTGGACGTCCCCCACGACCAGCCCGTACCGGTTCTTGGGCAGGGTGATCACGTCGTACCAGTCGCCGCCGACCTGCCGTCCGCTCCACGCGGCGTGGTACCGGACCGCGATCTCGCCTCCCTCGACCTCCTGTATCCGGGACGGGAGCATCGCGGACTGGAGCTGGGTGGCGAACTCCCGCTCCTCGTCGAAGAGCATCGCCCGTTGCAGGGACTGCGCCACGATGGCGGCGAGGCCCAGGCACAGAATACGTTCGTCCGCGTTGAAGACCGTGCGCTCGCGGTAGAAGAGGGCCAGGCCGCCGAGCGACCGCGCCTGGGCCACCAGCGGGAGGTAGGCCGCCGCCCGGAATCCGAGCTTCCCCAGGTGCGGCTCCAGCTCCGGGTAGCGGCGGGCCAGTGCGGACAGCGAGGTGATGAACCGCGGGCGGCCGCTGCGGATGGTGTCCGTGAGCGGAAGGTCACGGTCGAGGCCGCCCGAGCCGAGACCGTCGAGCACCTCCAGCGACTCTCCGCTCAGTGCGACGATGTTGAGCGTGGAGTTCTCCACGAGCCCCAGGGCGAGACCGTCCGCGCCGAGCCGGGCCAAACCGCCGGGTCCGGTGAGGGCGGCCGTCACGTCGTCCACGGTCACCGCGCGGGACATCGCGCTCGTTGTACGTTCAACGATGTTGGTCTGGCGTTGCCGGCGTTTTTCCAGGTTGAGGACGAAGGCCGAATGGGTGGCCTCCGCCGTCGCGTCCCGGACGATGCCCACGATCCGGTGGGCCTTTCCGTCCTTCGACCGCAGAATGCGGGCCTGCACATGGGTCCACTGCGTGGTCCCGTCGTCGAGCGGCACGGGGAAGTGGACGCTGTAGGAATTGCTGCCACCGGTGATGGCCTCGTCGACCGTGACGTCGAGCCTGGCCCGCTCCGCCGGTTCCAGGTGCTCCAACAGGGTGCCCGGCCGGGAGTCGAACGTCGCCGGATCCACGCCGAACACCATGAGCCCGGCCTCGTCGACGTCCAGGGTTCCGGTGTCCAGATCCCAGTCGAAACTGCCGGTCCGGTTCATGGCGAGGCGCTCCGTCGGCCGGATCTCACCGTTGTTGTTCCGGTCGATCGGGCGGAGCGGAGAGGTATCGGCGTCCTGCGGCCGTTCGTCGTCGGTCATTCCTGCTCCGGAGGTCGTCCGGTCGGGCCGTGCGTCGGTGCACCCCGTCGGCCTCAATTGTCGAGCCGCGGCCATCGGAGTGCCACAGGGCTCACCCCGCGGATACGCAATCCGCTCACCCCGCCCCGCGATCCGTACGCCCGTGCCCCGCCCGCCCCGCGCTTTCGGCCGGATCCGGGGGGTGCGGAAGGGTGGACGGGGACCGTCCGCGATCATGGCAGGTGTCCCGCATGCCCCTGAGCATGTCCACGAGCCAGTGAGCGGAGCGCACGCATGAACGACGACCGGCCCGTCCTGCTGGAAACGCGCGGCGCCTGCCTGCACCTCACCCTGAACCGCCCCCGCGCCCTCAACGCCCTCAGCCACACCATGGTGCGGCTCATCGACGAGGCCCTGGACCGCGCGGAGCAGGACGAGGAGATCACGTCCGTCCTGCTGTCCGGGGCGGGCGACCGGGGTCTGTGCGCCGGCGGCGACATCCGGGCCCTGCACGACGACGCACGGGCCTCGGGGCGCGCGTCGCTGGAGTTCTGGCGGGACGAGTACCGGCTCAACGCCCGCATCGCACGCTTCCCCAAGCCGTACGTCGCCCTGATGGACGGCATCGTGATGGGCGGCGGCGTCGGGGTGTCGGCCCATGCCGGGAACCGTGTCGTCACCGAGCGTTCACGCGTCGCCATGCCCGAGACGGCCATCGGCTTCGTGCCCGATGTCGGAGGCACCCGCCTGCTGGCCGCCGCTCCGGGCGAACTGGGCACCCACCTGGCGCTCACCGGCCGCTCGATCGGGGCGGCCGACGCCGTCCTCTGCGGTCTGGCCGATCACCACGTCCCGGCCCGTCTCCTGCCCGCCCTGACCGAGGCGCTCGCCGAGCCTGCCGGGCCCGGCGAGTCCGTCGAGGGCATCGTCGAACGGTTCGCCACGGAACCGCCCGCCGGGGACCTCCCCCTGCAGCGCGACTGGATCGACGACTGTTATGCGGCGGACACCGTCGAGGAGATCCTCCACCGGCTGCGTACGAGCGGAGTCCCGGCGGCGCGGACGGCGGCCGACGAACTCCTGACCAAGTCACCGCTCGCGCTCAAGGTCACCCTCGCCGCGGTCCGCCGGGCAGCCCGGCTCGACAGCCTGGAAGCCGTACTCGACCAGGAGTTCCGTGTCTCCAGCCGCGCGTACGAGCAGCCCGACTTCGTGGAGGGGGTGCGTGCCCGGATCATCGACAAGGACAACGATCCGCAGTGGAAGCCCGGCTCGCTCGCCGAGGTCGACGACGAGCACGTCGCCCGGTTCTTCGCCCCGCTCGGTCCCGGCGAGCAGGAACTCGGTCTCGCGTCGCAGCTCCCGCCCACCCCCGCGCCGGGCCCTTCCCCGCGAGAGGCGCAGGCCGGCTGAGGACGAACCGGCATGGTTCCGTGCCGCCCCCCTCATGCCGCCCTGCCCGGACCGCCCGGCGCTCACCCGGCGGCGCGGCTATCCGCCACTGCCGGAAAGGCTCGGTTGCAGCGCCCGGACGAGCGCGAAGAGCCGGTCCTCGTTGCCCGTCAGCCCCGCGCTGCGCAGAGCATGGTCGGCCTCCCGCATGGGAGAGGTGAGGAGCGGCAGGTAGACCGGTGCGTCGCCGGGATCCGCGAGCGCTGCCCGCGTGGCCTCCAACAGGCGGACGTACGCCTGCGCCGCCGCGAGTTCGTCCTGGTCCATCTCAGCATCTCCTCCTCAGGGCTGTCGGACCGTCAAGCATCCCCCATGGGTCTGACAACGCGGCCTCACGCCCGGCCGTGCCCGCCGGACCACCCGCCCGGCGGCTCCACCTCCAGGTAGCGCCGCCTGCGGGCCCCTCGGTAGAGCAGCACCGTCCAGCCCAGTTCACGCAAGGCCGCGGCGCAGTCGGCCAGCGCTTCCTCCTCGCCGTGCACGGCGCCACTGCCCGGCGGTCCCGTCCACTCGACCCGCACCGACCCCGCCGATTCCCCTTCGCCCACCCGGTAGCCGGCCGACACCCGGCGCCCCGAGGGATCGACGGCCGACGGGACCACCCCCGCGTGCTCCAACGCCAACGCGACCGCCCTGACCGGACGGTTCCGCTCCCACGGCGCGGGCGCGGCCACGGGGTCGGGCCGCGCCGCTCCGGTGAGGCGACGAATCTGCAGCAGACCCTCGAACGCGGTCCGTACCGAAGCGGCCCGCACCGCCGCAGGCTCGGCAGACGGCGGCCCGTCGCCGGTCGCGGGCTCGAACCCACCGCTCTCCTCGGCACCCATACGTCCCCCTCGTCATCCGTACGCGCCCAGTGTGCACCGCCGCTCCTCGGTAGACTCGTGCGGTCTCCACCCGACCGCATCCCACCTTTTCGCAGCAGCACCCACGCGAGGACCCGCCACCCGTGCCCGACGCCGTACCGACCGCCGTAGCCGACGACCGACGCGAGGCTCTGCGCGCGGACTGCGCGAACTGCTTCGCCCTCTGCTGCGTAGCCCTCACGCTGACGGCCTCGTCGGACTTCGCCATCGACAAGGAGGCCGGACGCCCCTGCCCCAACCTGGAGGACGACTTCCGTTGCGGCATCCATACACGGTTGCGCCCCCGGGGCTTCCCCGGCTGCACCGTGTACGACTGCTTCGGCGCCGGACAGAAGGTCTCCCGGGAGACGTACGAGGGCCGCGACTGGCGTTCGTCCCCCGACCTCGCCGCGCAGATGTTCCAGGTGTTCCCCGTCATGCGGCAACTCCACGAGCTGCTCTGGTACCTCACCGAAGCCCTCGCACGCCCCGAGGCGCGGCCTCTGCACGCCGAACTCCGCCGAGCCCTGGAAGTGACCGAACGGCACACCGCGCGCCCCGCCGTCGACTTCGCCGAGCTGGACATCGCCGGCCACCGGGACAAGGTCGCAGCACTGCTCCAGCGCACCAGCGAACTCGTCCGGTCCACCGCGCCCCGCCGCAAGAAGCGCAACCACCGCGGCGCCGACCTCATCGGTGCCCGGCTGCGCGGGGCGGACCTGCGAGGAGCCGATCTCCGCGGGGCCTATCTGATCGCCGCCGATCTCACCGGCGCCGATCTCCGGCTGGCCGACCTCATCGGCGCGGACTTCCGCGACGCCGACCTCTCGGGCGCCGACCTGGCCGGAAGCCTCTTCCTCACCCAGGCACAGGTCAACGCCGCGAAGGGCGACGCGAGGACCGCACTTCCCCCGTCCCTCGGCCGGCCTCCGCACTGGACCGCCACAGGGGCACCCGACGGATCGTGACCGGGCCCGCGGCGCCGGCCTGTCCGGACCTGATCCGCCCGGTCCCCGCCGGGCGGCGGTCCGCCGTCAGCTCCTGTCCGACTCCAGTGCCGCCTTGAGCCGCTTCAGCGTCGTACGGATGTTGCCGCCCTGGAACTGTGCGAAGGTCTTTCCGCCCGTCGCGGCACGGTCGAAGGCATGGGCGAGGAAGTCCGGCCAACGGCGACGGTCATCGGTCCAGATCTCGGTGACCCGGGTTCCGCCGGCCACCGCCTCGAAGCGGTACTCCCACGTGGCGATCGGCCCCAAAAACAGATGGCGCCGCAGACCTATCGCGTGGACCTGGAAGGCGAAGCGTGCGCCCGGATCGGCCGCCGTCACCGTGCACCGCGTCGTCCAGCGGGCGGGACCCCGCTTGTTCCGGCCGTCGAAGACCATGCCGACGTAGGCGCCGCGCCATGCGCCGCGCACGGTCGCGCCCTGGTTCTCCGGGCTCCAACGGCCCATCGCCGTGGGATCGCTGAGCTGCTCGTAGACCTGCGCCGGGGTGGCGTCGATGACGATGCTGTCCGCTACGGACATGGTGCGGGGCATGAGACGGCTCCTCGTCCACGGCCGTCCAAGGACCACCTCCGGGCACCGCACGGACCGTGGGACGGCGACCCGGACCCATACCTTACTCGGGAGTAGGTCCGGATGTTCCCGCGCCGTGAACACCCGTGGCGGGCAGGGCCCGAGAACGGTCGGCGATCCGGCCGGGCGGACACCCCCGTCCCCCACCCGGCCGGAGCCTTCGCCCGGTCGTTCCTCCCGTGACCCCCGCTGTCAGGCGCGCCACTCCGCCGTGCGCTCGGGCGACGCCTCGGCGAGCTCCTTCACGATGGCGTCGACGTCACCCCGGCTGCCGTACACCGGCGTACCGGGCTGCTGGCGCCACGAATCGTCCAGGCCGCCGCTGTCGACCGTGTCGAAACCCAGCGCGTCGATGAGGTCGCGCACGGTCTGCTTGGCGCTCGGGTCGTCGCCGGCCACCGGGAGTGCCTGTCGGCCCACGGCGCCCTGCGGGCGGCCCCGGTCCAGGATGTCCTGGGCGTACGTGCCGTTGAACGCCTTGATCACGGGGTGGCCGATCTGCCGCTCCGTCCACCGGCTCTCGGGCAGCCCGCCCTCGATCTCGTCGATGCGCCCGTCGCGCTGGGGGTAGTAGTTACCGGTGTCGATGACCGCGACGCCCTTCGCCGCGCCGTCGAGGAACCCGTCGGGCAGGTCGGGTACGGCCTTGAGCGGCACGGTGACCACGACCACCTGGGCGCCCTTCGCGGCGTCGGACGCCGCCACGGGCGTCGCCCCCGTCTCCTCGGCGAGTGCGGTGAGTGTGTGGGGACCACGGGAGTTGGCGACCGCGACCTCGTGCCCGAGTGCGGTCAGACGCCGTGTCAGGTTGCCGCCGATGTTGCCCGCGCCGATGATGCCGATCTTCATGGATCCGACCTTCCGAAGCTCGTCGAGTGGGGAGGGGGAGTGGAACAGGGAGATGAGGTTCTGTCGCTTCACCAACTCGGCGGCATCTGGTGCTATTCCGATCTCCGCGAAGGAATATCCGCACGGATCGCGGACGTTGACATCCGATTTCGGGCGCCGCGCCGACGGGCCTGGCCGCGAGCGCCGATCCGTCCGCCCGTAGGCCATTTGAGTGTCCTTGTCGGCCGCGTCCGCCGAACGGGGAACGATGTCCCACCGCACGTAACGCCGCGGGGCCATTCTGGTCGCCGAGTCCACACGGACCGTCGACCGAAGGAGCGTCGTAGTGACGACGAGGGGCATCGCGCAATCGGTGGAGACCGATACCGCCGAAGAGGACGAACTGCCGGTACGGAGCGGGGAACCCGGCAACGTGATCGTCAAGTGGATGACCACGACGGATCACAAGACGATCGGCACGCTCTACCTCGTCACCTCCTTCGCGTTCTTCTGTGTGGGAGGACTCCTGGCCCTGGTGATGCGCGCCGAACTGGCCCGGCCCGGAATCCAGCTGCTGTCCAACGAGCAGTTCAACCAGGCGTTCACGATGCACGGCACGATCATGCTGCTGATGTTCGCGACGCCGCTGTTCGCCGGGTTCGCGAACTGGATCATGCCGCTGCAGATCGGCGCGCCCGACGTGGCGTTCCCGCGGCTGAACATGTTCGCCTACTGGCTGTACCTCTTCGGCTCGATCATCGCGGTGGCCGGCTTCCTCACCCCGCAGGGTGCGGCCGACTTCGGCTGGTTCGCCTACTCCCCGCTCACCGACGCGGTCCGCTCCCCGGGCATCGGCGGCGACATGTGGATCATGGGACTGGCCTTCTCCGGCTTCGGCACGATCCTCGGCTCGGTCAACTTCATCACCACGATCATCTGCATGCGCGCGCCCGGCATGACGATGTTCCGCATGCCGATCTTCACCTGGAACGTCCTGCTGACCGGTGTCCTGGTCCTGCTGGCCTTCCCGGTCCTCGCCGCGGCCCTGCTGGCGCTGGAGGCCGACCGCAAGTTCGGCGCGCACATCTTCGACGCGGCCAACGGCGGCGCACTGCTCTGGCAGCACCTGTTCTGGTTCTTCGGCCACCCCGAGGTCTACATCATCGCCCTGCCGTTCTTCGGCATCGTCACCGAGATCTTCCCGGTGTTCAGCCGCAAACCGGTCTTCGGCTATATCGGCCTGGTCGCGGCCACCATCGCCATCGCGGGCCTCTCCGCGACGGTATGGGCGCACCACATGTTCGTCACGGGCGGTGTGCTGTTGCCGTTCTTCTCCTTCATGACCTTTCTCATCGCGGTGCCGACCGGTGTGAAGTTCTTCAACTGGATCGGCACGATGTGGAAGGGCTCGATCTCGGTGGAGACCCCGATGCTCTGGGCCGTCGGATTCCTCGTCACCTTCCTGTTCGGCGGTCTGACCGGGGTCATCCTCGCCTCGCCGCCCCTGGACTTCCATGTCTCCGATTCGTACTTCGTCGTGGCCCACTTCCATTACGTGGTGTTCGGAACGGTGGTGTTCGCGATGTTCGCCGGATTCCACTTCTGGTGGCCGAAATTCACCGGCAAGATGCTGGACGAGCGGCTCGGGAAGGTGACGTTCTGGACGCTGTTCGTGGGCTTCCACGGCACGTTTCTCGTTCAGCACTGGCTCGGTGCCGAGGGCATGCCGCGCCGTTACGCGGACTACCTCGACGCGGACGGCTTCACCGCCCTGAACACGATCTCCAGCATTTCCTCGTTCCTGCTCGGCCTGTCACTGCTGCCGTTCTTCTACAACGTCTGGAAGACCGCCAAGTACGGCAAGAAGATCGAGGTCGACGACCCGTGGGGCTACGGGCGTTCGCTGGAGTGGGCGACGTCCTGCCCGCCGCCGCGGCACAACTTCGTGACCCTGCCGCGGATCCGTTCCGAGTCCCCGGCGTTCGATCTGCACCACCCGACGGTCCGTGCCCTGGCCGACGCCACCAACCGTCCCGACAACTCCGCGGTCGTCGCCCCGGGGGACCAGCAGTCGTGAGACCGGCTCCGTACCGGCGACGTGACGGAGAGGAGGCCGCATGAAACCCGACAAGGAGTGCGCCCGGGGCCTGACCCAGCTGGAGGGTTTCCTGCTGTGGAGCGCCGAGGTCGAACGGGCCCGACGGCAGGCACGCCGGTTCACCGACCAACTGCCCTGGCTGACCACCGCACAGCGCGAGGACGTCGAGCGGGTGTTCATCGCCGAGCGCGTCACCACCGCCCGTGAATCCCTCACCCGCGTCCGGGACCGCGCGGAAGAACTGCGCGCGGAGTACACCGGGCGCTACGCCCGGCTCCGGGCACGCTGTGTCGCCGTCTCCGCCGGTGCGGTGGGTGCGGCGACGTGCCTCGGCACGGCACTGACGCTGGTCCTGCGCTGATCCGCGTTCGGCCCGCTGGGCTGACGCGGACCCGGGAAAGCCCAGCGGCCCCAGCCGGTCCCGGCGGGGTCGGTCGGGCGGCGGGCCCCGGTGCGACCGATCGGCACGGCCGCACCGGGGTGCTCGGGGCCCTGGAGCGGAGCTGGAGCGGTCAGTGCCTCACCAGGCAGAAGGGGTGCCCGGCGGGATCGGCGTACACCCGCCAGCCACGGTTCTCGTCCCCGGCGTCGAGCAGGGAGGCCCCGGCCGCCAGGACCTCGTCGTGCGCCCGTTCCAGCTCGGTGACGCCGAAGTCCAGGTGGAACTGTTGTGGTGGGTCCTGACCGGGCCAGTTCGGTGGCCGGTGGTCCGCCACCCGCTGGAACGCGAGGACAAGCCCGCCCGGCGTGTGCAGGGTGGACCAGTCCCCGTCGCACGCCCACCGCCGGTCGGGGCGGTCGATCTCCCCGCCGAGCAGCACGGAGTAGAAGCCCGCGAGTTCCCTCGGGGCGCGGTAGAAGCCCGCGAGTTCCCTCGGGGCGCGACAGTCCAGGACCACGCACTCCAGTTCAGCGATCATGACCGCATCGTAGGCGTGCGCCGCCGGGCGCGCGCGGACTCAGCGTGCGCCGAACACCTGCGTCCACACGGGACCGCCCCCCGACTCCTGCTTCCCCACACCGATCTCCTCGAACGAGCAGTTGAGGATGTTGGCGCGGTGCCCCGGACTGTCTATCCACGCCCGCATCACATCGGCCGGGGTGCGCTGGCCCTTGGCGATGTTCTCGCCATAGGTGGACCACCGGTAACCGGCGGCCGTGATCCGGTCGCCGGGTTCCCTGCCGTCCTGCGAGGTGTGCGAGAAGTAGTCCCGCGCCGCCATGTCGGCGGAGTGCCGCTGCGCTGCTGAGTTGAGCAGACCGTTGACCGACACCGGACCGCACCCCTCCTTGGAGCGTTCCGCGTTGACCAACTGGGTGACCTGCTCGGCCGTTCCCGCCGGGGCGGGCGGCGCCGGCTTGGGCGGGGCCGGCTTCGGGGCCGGGGCGGCGGAACTGGGCACGGGCGGCGGAGTGCTCTTCTTCGGCTTGGCCTCGGGCGTACGTGAAGGGCTCGGTGACGCCGACGTGGCGGGCTTCGCCGATGCCGAAGCGGAGGGCGAGGAGGAGGGGGCCGTCGACGGGGATGCCGGCGTCGGGGCCTCGGAAAGAGGAGCCGGGGCGTCCGCCGTGACGGTCGTGCCGTCCCTCCCGTCACCGTCGGTGTAGAGGTGCACCGCCGCCCCGCCCGTGCCCAGCGCCGCGACCGCCACCACGGCGGCCACGGCCGAATTGCGGCGCCGCCGCCGGGCCTGCACCCGCCTGCGCTCGGCCCGTCCCGCCGCAGCCCCGGAACCGTCCCCGCCCGGCGCCGGCGCCTGGAGGTGCGCCGCGGTGGCCAGCAGGTCGGGAGCGGCCCCCGCCCCCGCCACGGCGGCCACCGGGACGAGCGCCAGCCCCACGAGCAGCCCCTCCGCGGGCACGAGGCCCGAGCGGAGCCCCGAGCACACCGTGCACTCGCGGGCGTGGCGGGCCAAGCGCTTGCGCCACAGGGCGGAGGGGACGCCGTCCCAGCCGGCGGCGATGTCCTCCAGCAGGACGCACGGAGGTTCGGCGGTCAGCGCACTCACCACGACCCGAGCGGCCTCCAGCCGCGCCTTCATGCGCTGCACCCGGACGGCTGTGTGCTGCGGGGTGAGCTCGAGCGCGGAGGCGACCTCGGTCCGGGACAGATGTCCAGCGGTCTCCAGCCACCACAGCGACAACAGGGCGCGGTCGTCCTCGTCCAGCCAGCGTGTCGCCTCCGCCACCTGTCGCCGCTGGCCGGTCAGGCCGAGTTCCAGAATCGTCGCCTCGACGAAGTCCGCGCGGGGGTCGGGCAGGTCGTACGCGGCGTCCAGCCGGTCCGCGGGTATCGCCTCCGACTGCTTCTCGCGCCAGTGCGTGCGTATCTCGTTCATGGCTATCGCCACCAACCAGGAGCGAAAGCTCTCCGGAGCACGCAGTTCGGGCAGGCCCCGGAGCATGCGCAGCACCGTCTCCTGCACTACGTCGTCCACGTCCGCGTGACCGTCCAGCGCGCGTCCGACGACGTTGTAGAGCAGAGGCAGGTACGCCGAGACGAGCTGGTCCTTGGCCTGCTGGTCGCCGCTCCGAGCCGCCGCGATCAAGGCCGTCGGGTGATCGTTGCCCATGCTGTGCTCACTCTTCCGGGGTCCGGTGCTGTCACTTCCCACACCCTGGGAGACGGCGTGCGAGCGGGACGATAACAAGAATCCGCCGGGCAGCCGCGGAATCGCTTGTCTCGGGCTCTCGGGAGCTCTGCGTCACCGGCCCTGCGAAGGTCCCCCCCCCCCCGACCCCCGGACGGCCAGGCGTCGGCGCTGCGGCCGGGCGTCGGGGTGTCGGCACTCTCCGCGTACGGGTCCGTGCCACGGCTCACAGCACCGTGGCACGGACCCGTGCGGGGAACCGGTGGGATCCGGACGGTGGCTGTCCGGTCACCGGAGGGGGCGGTTCAGCCGCGCGGCGGGCCGTCCTGGTCGCGCTCCGTCCCGAACCGCTGCTTGAGCTTGTCCTGGGCGGTGTCGACGTGCTTCGCGTACTTGCCCTGCGTACGGTCGTCGACCATGTCGCCGGCCTTGTCGATCCCTTTGCCGGCCTGGTCCTCGTGGCCCTTGAGCATCTTCTTGATCTTGTCCAGTGCGGACATGCGTCCTCCTCGTCGATGCTGCTTCCCCCCCCCCACCAAGGGTCACCGCACGGAACGCCGTCCGCATCCGCGCCGGGTGTCCGCGTGATCCCCGGCCGGGCGGACCGGGCCGGGGCCCATGTGTGAACGCGCGCCGACTGGGCACATACCGGATTACCAGGAGGAGGTGGTGGCATTGGGCCGCATCCGAGTCGTCGTCCGTCGTCCCCCGCCCCCTTCGGGGCCGCCGCCGCTCGACCTGCGTACCCCGTCCGGCCGCCCTCTTCCGTACTGACCGCCGACGCCACCGGCCCCGACCCGGTGGCGTCCGTGCGTGCTACCGCTGATCCTGGCGGGGGCCCTCGCCGCGCGGACCGTGCCCACGCGGCCGGTCCTCGTACCGGGCCGAGGCCGGGCCCGACAGGGGAGCGAGCTGCTCCACCAGGGCCTCCAGCTCCTCGACGGCGTACTCCGTCTCGCGGCGCATGGTCTGATGCTCCGCCACGATGGCGCCGAGGAGGAGCGCGGTCAGGGCGACGCACCCGTTGAGCAGCGACAGATTGACCATGATCTCCATCAGGCTGTGTCCCGCGAACGGTCCCAGAGCATCCGTCCCGGCGATGGTGGCGAGCACCGAGACCACCAGGGCGCACGGAGCGCTGCCGGGCAACTGGAAACGCAGAGCCGCCCAGATGATCACCGGGAACACCAGGTAGATCATCGACAGCGAACTGCGCGTGGCCATCAGCGACGACGCGACCACGACTACCGCGAGGACCGACGCCTCCAGCCACCTGTCGCCCGGACGGGGCCACCGTGCCTTTCGCAGGACCAGCAGCACGGGGGCCACCACGAGGACCCCCATCGCGTCCCCGGCCCACCAGGACGACCAGACCAGCCAGAAGCGGCCCGGCGGCACCTTCCCGTCGAACAGCAGCGTGAGACTCCCGAGGGTGGCGCTGAGCAGCATCCCCGCGAACGCGCCCAGGAACACCAGATAGACCCCGTCCCGCAACCGCGCCAGCTCGATACGGAAGCCCACCCTCCGCAGCAGGGCGTACGAGGCCAGCGGTGCCACCGTGTTGCCGAACACGATGGCCAGACGGCTCATGGTGAACGCGTCGCCGATCTCGGAGACCGTGAGCAGGGTCCCCAGCGCGATACCGGGCCAGACGCGGACGCCCAGACCCAGCAGCGCGGCCAGGGCGATCCCGGTCGACGGCCACAGCGGAGTGACCACCGCACCGTCCAGGACGACCTGGCGCATCAGCCCGATCCGCCCGGCCAGGAAATAGGCGCCGGTCACGCCCAGCACCTGCGCCACGTACACGGCCCGACGTCTGGCTTCCTTGCTGCGGATCACCCACTCATCAGACACCGGCCACGGTGGGGAGGGCCGGTGACACGCGCGGCGACGTCCCCCGCGTCACCGGGCTCCGGTGAGGGCGGCCGCGTGCCGCAGGGCCAGGACGGCCGCGTCGTCCTCGTGGCCCGTCACCTCCGCCGCGCCCAGCACCAGGTCGGCCAGCTGGGCAGCGCTCGCACCGACGTGCGAGGCCACCAACTGCCGCACGCGTTCGAGTCCGTCCTCGATCGCCAGGGACGGGCCCTCGACCACCCCGTCCGTGAGCAGCACGATCGCCCCGTCGAAGTCGAGCGTGCGCCGGGTGACGGGATAGTCCTCGCCGGGTTCGATGCCCAGTGGCAGGCCGCCGGGGTCCTCGGTGACGCCGGACCGGCCGTCCGCGGCGGCCCACACGGAGGCGACATGGCCCGCCCGCGCACTGTGCAGCTCCCGCGTCACCGGGTCCAGCCGCAGGAAGGTGCAGGTCGCGAAGAGTCCCGAATCCACGGAGAGGAGCAGGTCGTTCGTCCGGCCCAGGATCTCGCCCGGATCGGACGCCGTGCCCGCGATGGCCCGCATGGCGATGCGCACCTGTCCCATGAAGGCGGCGGCCTCGACGTCGTGGCCCTGTACGTCGCCGATGGCGAAGCCGAGGGCCCCGTCGGCGAGGGGGAAACCGTCGTACCAGTCGCCGCCGATGTCCAGCCCGTGCCGGGCCGGAGCGTAGCCGGCCGCCGACCGGAGGCCGGGGAGGACGGGCAGGACCGCCGGGAGCATGTCGCGCTGGAGTGCCTGGGCCAGCTCCACCCTGGCCTGGTGCAACTCCACTTCGCGCCGGGCGCGGGCGGTGAGGTCCTGCAACGTGTGGAGCAGATCGTCGGCACTGGCCGAGCGGGAGGTCCGACGCCGGTTCATGTGCCGCTCCGCGGTGCGATATGTCCCTGAATCATATAGCCGGTGTCTCACAGCGGCGACTGCGACGGCGGCGGAACCCGCGTCCGTCGCCGCGGTCCCCCCACAGCCGTTCAGGAGGGCCGGGCGCGGTACAGATCCCGCAGCAGGGCGATCTCGGCACCGTGGTGCAGCACCTCTTGATTGACCCACCAGACGACGTCGACGAACGGGTCCCCGGCGTCGCTGCCGTTCGGATACGTGCTGTACCCGACGGTGTCCAGAGCTGTCTCGTCGGCCGTGTGCAGCGCTTCCCGCCAGGCGGCCGAAGCGGACGCGAAGGCGGCCACGGCGCCGACGGCGTCCCCAGGGGTGCGATAGCCCTCGCGGGTGAGCGACCGGCTGCCGCAGGTGTGGTCGGCCCGGAGGGTGAGCATCTCCGAGAGGTGGCTCAGCCGCCACGCGAGCGTGGTGAACGGCGGGGGGAACGGATGCGGCGAGTCCGCCGAGTCCCGCCCCCACGCCCCGGACCCCGCCAGCACGGTCGCCCGCGCGCCGGGGCCGTCGTCGCGGCGGCGGACGGACCAGCAGTCGGGCACGGGTTCCCAGAGGTACTCGTCGTCGCCGAGCGGGACGACGCCGATGCCGACACCGTTGCCGCTGTCCATGACAGGTCCGGCAAGACGGGAGAGGAGTCGTTCGCAGGCGAAGTCGTACTGTTCCAGCAGCGGGATCAGGCGGGGAGGCAAGGACATCGGGGGAGCGTGCCACAGCCGGTTGGCGGACGCACCTCCTTTCGCGGCGGCTCCGGGCCGCATCGAGGGCCGGGACGCGCTCGATGGCCGACTTCGCGCAAGGGCGGCCGGATGGACCCGCGTACCGAGCCGTTGTCAGTGCCCGGTGGGATGCTGCCCGCATGGACGAGCTGATGAGGCAGCGACGGGTGTACGGCACCGACCACGACGATCCCTGCCCCGGACCCCGGCCGGGGCACGACTACCGCGAACTGGTCGGCGGCCCGCTCGACGGGCTGCTGCTGGACGTCACGGGGTGGGACGACGCCGACCTGCGCGACGGGGTCGGGCTGGTCACCGAGATCGGCGCCTACGGCCCCGGCGGACGTGCCGAGTACGGGCCGCGGTCGCCGGACAGCCATCAGTGGGACTGGCGCGGCGACGTGCGGTGACGGAGGCCGGGTGGTGATGGCAGGGGCGGCAGGGATCGAACCTGCGACACACGGTTGTGGAGACCGTCGCTCCGGCCGCTGAGCCACGCCCCTGGGCGGCGGGCCGAAGCCTGGCGCGCTCCGGCCCGGACACCAACGGATTCACCCGGCCCCGACCCCGGCTCGACCCCGACCCGGCCCCGACCTCGGCACGGTACCGGCGCCGGACCTCGTCACGCCGGACGGCTCGGCGGCCGGGCCCGAACCAGCCCCGTGACCATGCGGTCTCCGGGGGCCCGTGGGCCGGGGAGCGGCTGCGAGGGGGCCCCGGCCGTCCGATAGGTTGACCGGTCATGTGGGCTTTGAGCGCGGTCGGGCACCGTCGGCTGGGTGCGGCAGGATCGCTGGCGGTCGTCGGCGGCGGCTGGTTCGCCGGAAAGCTGCCGGTGCACGACCCCTGGGGCCTGTGGGTCGACCACGGGTCCGCGGTGAAGGCGGCCGGCGCCGTCCTCGCCTACGTAGGGCTGACCGTGCTCGTCGTGGCCTGGTGGCAGTACGGGAAGACCGCCGTCACCGTCCGGGAAACGCTGGTCACCCTCGCCTGGTGGACCGCCCCGTTCCTCCTCGCGCCTCCGCTCTACAGCGCCGACGTGTACAGCTACATCGCCCAGGGCTCGATGGTCGTCGAAGGCCACGACGTCTACACCCTCGGCCCCTCCGCCCTGGACCCCGGCGGAATCGGCGGCGACGCCGCCGCGAGCGTCGGCAACCACTGGCGTGACACGCCGGCCCCCTACGGCCCGCTCTTCCTGCTGCTCTCCGCCACCGTCGCATGGACCACCGGCGGCACGATCGTCCCCGCCGTCCTGGCCATGCGGCTCGTCGCCCTCGTCGCCCTCGCCCTGATCGTCTGGTCCCTGCGCCGCCTGGCGCGCGAACACGGTCGCAGCGAGAGCCGCGCCCTCTGGCTCGGCGCCCTCAATCCGCTGCTGCTGATGCACGTGGTCGGCGGCGTCCACAACGACGGGCTGATGATCGGCCTGATGCTCGCCGGTCTCGTGCTCGCCCTGCGCGGCAGGTGGATCACCGGCAGCGCCCTGGTCGGCCTCGCCGTGATGGTGAAGTCCCCGGCGGCCGTGGCGCTCCTGTTCATCGGGGTCCTCGTGCACGCCGCCGCGACCGGCCCCCGGTGGCGCCGCTGGGCCAAGGGCCTCCTCGCACCCGGCCTGGTCGCCTGCGCGGTCGCCGGAGGGGCGACGCTGATCAGCGGCACGGGATTCGGCTGGCTCCGCACCCAGGGTGTCGCCGCGAACATCCACACCGCGCTCTCCGTCACCAGCGACCTCGGCCTCGGGCTCGGAAAGTCGGCCCAGCTGCTCCTGGACGTCGACGCGAACCCGGTCAAGTCCGCCGTCCAGACGCTGGGCCTGGCGGTCGCGGTCGCCCTGATCCTCCTGCTGGCCCGGCGCGCGATGCGGGGCGGCATCACGGCGGTCCACGCACTGGGCCTCTCGCTGCTGCTCCTGGTCGCCCTCTCGCCCATGGTCCAGCCCTGGTACCTGCTGTGGGGAATGGCGGTGGTCGCCGCGACCGAGCAGTACGGCCGCCTCTCCGCCCTCCTGGTCGTCCTCTCGGCGGCCCTCGTCTACGAGACCCACCCCATGGGCGCGACCCCGCCCTACGGGTTCGTCCTCGCCGGCCTCGCCGTGCTCCTCGGTACGCTCACGATCCGGCGCGCCCCCGTCGTTCCGCCCGGCGTCCTCCTGCCCGGCCGGCGCGGCCCCGCCGACTCCGTGGCCGACCGGGACGTCTCCTCCGCTGCCGCCGGGCAGGAACCGGCCGCGCGGAGTGCTCCGTAGCCAATTCCCTCGACGCTCGCCACGACCATCGGCTAGGCTCGTCGAGTCCTGTTGTCTCCGATAGAGGTGGACGTTGCGCATCTGAGGTCCGCGATCATCGCGCGGTACGGCCCTGGCCCGTACACGGTCACGACACCGTCGGCATGTCTGCCGTCCGTGACTTCCGCGTGGATGCGACCTCGGTGCTGAGCCGTCCCCCGCCTTCGCAGGACTGTTCTTCCCACCACATCCGGCCCTCCCGAGCCGGGTCGCCGCGTGCTGTTCGCATACGAAGCCCCTTGTTCCTCCGCTTCCGACTGCGAGAACTCCCATGAGCCATCCCACCGCGCCCGGCGCCTCCCTCACCGCCTCCGACGTCACCTTCCAGTGGCCCGACGGCACCAGCCTCTTCGACGGGCTCTCCCTCACCGTCCCCCGCGGCCGTACCGGCCTGGCCGGTGCCAACGGAGCCGGGAAGTCCACCCTGCTCCGCCTGTTCGCCGGACTCCTGCGCCCCTCGACGGGGTCCGTCACCGCCGGCGGCAGCCTCGCTCATCTGCCGCAGAACATCACCTTGGACACCTCCCTGCGCGTGGACGCGGCCCTCGGCATTTCCGAGCGCCGGGCCGCCCTGCGCGCCATCGAGTCCGGGGACGTACGCGAGGAGCACTTCGAGACGGTCGGCGACGACTGGGACGTCGAGGAGCGCGCCCTGGCCACCCTCGGCACCCTCGGTCTCGGCACCGTCGAACTGGACCGCACCGTCGGCCAGCTGTCCGGCGGGGAGACCGTCCTGCTCCGCTTGGCCGCGCTGCTCCTGGAACGCCCCGACGTACTCCTTCTCGACGAGCCGACCAACAACCTCGACCTGTTCGCCCGCCGCCGCCTCTACGACGCCGTCGACTCCTGGCGCACCGGCATCCTCATCGTCGTCAGCCACGACCGGGAACTCCTGGAACGGGTCGACCGCATCGCCGAACTGCGAGCGGGCTCGGTGAACTGGTACGGGGGCGGCTGGTCCGCGTACCAGGAAGCCCTCGCCACCCAGCAGGAAGCGGCCGGACGGATGCTGCGCTCCGCCGACGCCGACGTACGCCGTCAGCAGCGCGAACTGGAGGAGGCCCGGATCAAGGTGGCGCGCCGCCAGCGCCACGACAAGAAGCTGGACGGCCGCCGCACAGCACCGCGCATCGTCGCCGGGGAGCGCAAACGCTCCGCCCAGGAGTCCGGGGACCGGCTGCGCGGACTGCACGAGGACCGCCTCGACGAGGCACGCGAGCGCCGCGAGGAGGCCGCCGAGGCCATCCGCCGGGATGCCGAGATCAAGGTGAGCCTGCCCCACACCGCCGTCCCCGCGGGCCGGACCGTCCTGACCGTACGGGACCTGAGCCTGCCCTACGGGCGGCTGAGCGGGGGCAGCCTTCAGGTGCGGGGCCCCGAACGCATCGCCCTGGTCGGCCGCAACGGGGCCGGCAAGACCACGCTGCTGCGCACACTCACCGGGGAGCTGGCACCGACCACCGGGGAGGCCACGGCGGCGGTCCCGCTGAAATTCCTGCCGCAGCGGCTGGACGTCCTCGACGACACGCTGAGCGTCGCCGACAACGTCGCCCGTACCGCTCCGGGCACCACCGACAACCAGATCCGCTCCCAGCTCGCCCGGTTCCTCTTCAAGGGAGCCCGCGCGGAGCAGCCGGCCGGCACCCTGTCGGGCGGCGAACGCTTCCGGGCCGCGCTCGCGGCGACCATGCTCGCCGCCCCTGCCCCGCAACTGCTCCTGCTGGACGAGCCGACGAACAACCTCGACATGGCCAGCGTGCGGCAGTTGACGAGCGCCCTGGAGTCGTACGAGGGCGCACTCGTCGTCGCCAGCCACGACCTGCCGTTCCTGGAGTCCGTGGGCATCACTCGGTGGATCCTGCTGGACGACGACCTGCGCGAGACCGACGCCGAAGAGATCCGCGAGCTGTTCGGAAGCCCGGAGTCCGCCCCGACGGGAACGGCATGACACCGACCGCACGATCGGAGAAGAAGATGAAGGAGGAGATCCGGATGGGCGCCGACCTCGGTCCCTGCGTCGTACTGATCACCGGAGTGATGGCCGCGGGCAAGTCCACGGTCGCCCAGCTCCTGGCGGAGAGTCTGCCGCGGGCGGTCCATGTGCGCGGCGATGTCTTCCGCCGCATGATCGTCTCCGGACGCGCGGAGATGACACCCGACGAGGCGGAGGAGGCGCGGAGCCAGCTCGATCTGCGCCAGCGGCTCTCGGCCCGGGTGGCCGACGCGTACGCGGACGACGGCTGGACGGCCGTCGTCCAGGACATCGTCCTCGGCGACGACCTGCCCCGGTATCTCGACCGGGTCCGCACCCGCCCCCTGCACGTCGTCGTGCTCGCCCCCTCGCCCGAGGCCGTGCGCACACGGGAGGCCGGGCGGGGCAAGACGGGGTACGGGGAGTGGACGGTCGAGGCGTTCGACGCGTATCTGCGGAGCGGGACGCCTCGGATCGGCCTGTGGCTGGACACGTCCGGGCAGACGCCCGAGGAGACGGTTTCGGCCATCCTCGACGGCCTTCGTGGCGGAGCAGGGGAACCGGGGCTGCCGCGGGAGGAGTGACCGGGGGCGGGGCGACGGGTCAGGCCGCTTCGTAGTGGTGGGCCCGCCCGCCCCGCCATTCCACCCAGACCGGGTTGTCGAGCAGTCGGTCCGCTTCTTCGAGGCCGGCCTCGCTCAGGAACACGATCACATCGTGGTCGCTGTGGGCCAGCCCGAGTATCTCGTCCCGGCCTTCGTAGTGCACGGTCACCCGGCGGCCGCCCGAGGGGGTCGGCCGGTGGATGACGATCGGGGGAGTTGCCATGGCTCCACCCTGCGCCGCGCCCCGCCCCTTCGCATCCCCGGCCCGCCCCGCAGGCGACCGGACCCGAGAGGGATCGCGGACGGCCCCCGCCCCTTCCCCGAAGGGCCACGGCGGTCCCTACCGCTTGCCGCCGGAGAGTTCCACCGTTGTGGTGACGCGCACCACGGACGGGCTGCGCGGGGCGGAACCGAAGCCGAAGGCGACCGGCGGATCGAGCGGGCCCAGCCGCCCCAGAGTCACCCCGTCCAGCACGGCCTCGGCCGACACCACCGGACGCAGCCCGCGCGCCCCGTACCACTCCCGCCGGCCCGGTCCCGCGCGGCCCAGGGTGCGTACACCGGGCATCAGCAACCGGGCCGGCACGTCGCACAGCGCGGCCCAGAGCGGACTGCGGACGAGCGGGGCCGGCACGGCGGACAGCAGCAGGCCGAGGGCGGACGGGCGGCCGGCTCGCAGCCGCAGGCGCAGCGTGCCCGCCTCGACGACCCAGGTCTCCCCGGTGACGGCGACGGCCACAGGGACCACCTCGACACGGTCGAAGCGGTAGGTGGCGGCGACGAAGTCCGCGATCCGCCGGGACGGGGCCGGCAGCACCCGTTCGCCGTCGGGATGTTCGACCATCACGTCGCTGAACGCCCCGAACGGGGAACGCGGCCAGTGCCCGACCACCAGCCGGGTGCCCGAGCCGGTGCCCACACCGGCGATCCAGCCGTCGAACCGCAGTCGCTCACCCGTCACGCCCGCCAATCTGCCCCGCCGCGCACGTCGGAGGAGACCCGACGAGCCGTACGGCGCGCCGCACGGGCTACTCGAAGCGGGACGTGTCCCCGGCACCGCGGCGCACGATCTCGGGCTCGTCGCCGGAGAAGTCGATGACCGTGGTCGGCTCCGTGCCGCAGTCACCCGAGTCGATGACGGCGTCCACCTCGTGGTCGAGCCGCTCCTTGATCTCCCAGCCCTGCGTCATCGGCTCGTCCTCGTCCGGCAGCAGCAGCGTGCTCGACAGCAGCGGCTCACCGAGCTCGGCCACCAGCGCCTGGGTCACCACGTGGTCGGGGATGCGCACGCCGACCGTCTTCTTCTTCGGGTGCAGCAACTGACGGGGCACCTCCTTCGTCGCCGGGAGGATGAAGGTGTAGCTGCCGGGCGTCGCCGCCTTGACCGCCCGGAACACGTCGTTGTCCACGCGGACGAACTGCGCCAGCTGCGCGAAGTCGTGGCACACCAGCGTGAAGTGGTGCCGGTCGTCGAGGTTCCGGATCGACCTGATCCGGCCGATGGCGTCACGGTTGCCCAACTGGCAGCCCAGTGCGTAGCACGAGTCCGTCGGGTACGCGACGAGCGCGCCGGACCGGATGCTGTCGACCACCGTGCCGATGGTGCGGGGCTGGGGATTCGCGGGGTGCACGTCGAAGTACTTGGCCATTCGCCGAGCTTACGCGCTCGGGCACGGGCGGCCGAGACCCTCTGCCGGGAAGCAGGGGAGGCGGCCGTGGCACCACGGCCGCCTCTCGTTCCGCTCGGGTCACCGGCGTCCACCGTTGGCGGCCCGGTCAGACCGCGGCGGCCCCCACCAGCTCGTCCAGCACGTCCTCCATGGTCACGAAGCCGATGACCGTGCCCTTGTCACCGGCCACCGCTGCGAGGTGGGTACCGGCGGCACGCATCGCCGTGAGGGCGTCGTCGAGCGGGGTGTCGATCTCGACCCGGATGACGGGGTGCAGCGCGCTCTTCGGCAGCGCCTCGGCGCGCTCCGCGACACCCAGGGCGTCCTTGATGTGGAAGTAGCCCAGCAGACCGTCGTCGGGGCCGGTGACCGGAAGCCGGGAGAAGCCCGAGGAGACCGCGGCCCGCTCCAGCCCCTGCGGGGTGATGCCCAGCTCGACGGTGACGGTCCGGTTCAGCGGGACCATCACCTCGCCGACCGGCCGGGTCCCGAGCTCCAGCGCGTCCTGGAGGCGCTCCCCGTCGGCCGGGGCGAGCAGCCCGGCATCGCTGGAGTCCTTCACCAGCCGTACGAGTTCGTCGTCGGTGAACACCGAGGCGACCTCGTCCTTCGGTTCCACGTTGAGCAACCGCAGCAGTGCGTTGGCGAAGGCGTTGATGCCGAAGATGACCGGACGCAGTGCCCGTGTCAGGGCCACCAGGGACGGCCCCAGGGCCAGCGCGGTGGCGACCGGGGCGGCCAGCGCGATGTTCTTCGGGATCATCTCGCCGATGAGCATGTGCAGATACGTCGCCAGGGTCAGCGCGATGACGAACGCGATCGGGTGGACCAGCGCCTCGGGCACGCCGACCGCGTCGAACGGCGGCTCCAGCAGATGGGCGATGGCCGGCTCCGCGACGGCGCCCAGCACCAGCGACGAGATGGTGATGCCGAGCTGAGCGGTGGCCATGGCGGCCGACAGGTGCTCCAGGCCCCACAGAGTGCTTCTGGCCCGTCGGCTGCCCTGCCTCGCCTGCGGCTCGATCTGGCTGCGGCGCACGGAGATCAGCGCGAACTCCGCGCCCACGAAGAACGCGTTGGTGAGAAGGGTGAGCGCGCCGATGGCGAGCTGGATGGCGGTCATCGGGCGTCCTCCTCCACGAGGGCGAGCGCCGGGGCGGGCGCGGTGATCCGGACCCGGTCGGCCCGGTGGTGCTCGATGTCGAGCACGTCGAACTGCCAGCCGTCGACCTCGACCCGGTCCGCGCGGACCGGGATGCGGGCCAGCTGGTTGGCGAGCAGACCGGCGAGGGTCTCGTAGGGGCCCTCCGGCGCCCGGAAGCCGATCCGGTCGAGCTGGTCCAGCCGGATGCTGCCCTCGGCCTCCCAGACCTGGCGGCCGTCGCCGAGCGGCTCGGCCGGTGCGAGGTCGGGGCGCTCGTGGGGGTCGTGCTCGTCGCGGACCTCGCCGACGACCTCCTCGACGATGTCCTCGACGGTGGCGACGCCCGCCGTACCGCCGTACTCGTCGATCACCACCGCCATCGTCCGGCGCTTGCGCAGCTGCGCCAGCAGCCGGTCCACGGGCAACGAGTCGGGCACCAGCAGCGGCTCGGTGGCCAGCGCCGTGACCGGGGTCCGCGCCCGCTCGGACTCGTCCAGGGCCAGGACGTCGCGGATGTGGACCGTGCCGATGACCTCGTCCAGGCTGTCGCGGTAGACCGGGAAGCGGGAGAGGCCGGTGGCCAGCGTGAGATTGGCGGCGTCGGCGGCGGTGGCGTACGCGTCGAGTGCCCGGACGTCGACGCGCGGCGTCATCACGTTCTCCGCGGACAACTCCGCCAGGTGCAGCGTACGGACGAACAGCTCGGCCGAGTCCTCCTCGATGGCGCCCTCACGGGCGGAGTGCTGGGCGAGCGCGATCAGCTCCTGCGGTGTACGGGCGGAGGCCAGCTCCTCGGCGGGTTCCAGACCCAGTCGCCGCACCGCGCGGTTCGCGGTGTTGTTGAGGTGCCGGATGAGCGGGGCGAAAGCCGCCGTGAACACCCGCTGCGGGGTCGAGACGACTTTGGCGACCGCCAGCGGACTGGAGATCGCCCAGTTCTTCGGGACCAGCTCACCGACGACCATGAGGACCACGGTCGAGACGGCCACACCGACGAGGGTGGCGACCGTGGAGACGGCGCCGGCCGGAAGCCCGACGGCCTCCAGCGGACCGCGCAGCAGCACCGCGAGGGACGGCTCCGCCAGCATGCCGATGACCAGAGAGGTCACCGTGATGCCGAGCTGCGCGCCGGAGAGCTGGAACGTCAGCCGCTTGGCGGCCTTGAGCGCGCTCTCGGCACCGCGCTCTCCGGCCTGCGCGGCCCTTTCGAGCTCGCCGCGCTCGATGGTCGTCAGCGAGAACTCCGCCGCGACGAACACCGCACAGGCCAGTGTCAGCGCGAGGGCGAGGAGAAGCAGGGCCACTTCGCTCACCGTGTCACCTCCGTCCCGCGGTGCGCAGGGCCAGGGATGACACGGTTCCTACTGGGAGGCTCACCCATTGCGGTGCCGCAGCTCCTTCTCTGTTCGGTCGTCGGGATCGACGGTGCGGGACGCGTGTGAACCCGCCCCATAGATAGTAAAGGGAACGCAAAGCAAACGGGAGTGCCGATCGTCACACGGAGTGCGCCACGGGTCTCGGTACGGCGTTGCGCCCGAACGTCGCCCGGAGGAAGTCCGGCTCCGGTTCCGCGCGGTGGCGGGGGAGCGCGGGCACCCGAGGGCGCCCGCCGTGACCCTCATGGCCGGAACGGTGCGTGACGGTCCCGGCCTCGGGGAGCCCCGCGACGTCCGGAAGCTTCCGCGGGATCGATGACGACCTCCGCGCCGCACAGGTCGTCATCGAGGCGGACAGGCGCGCCGAGACGGCCGGGTCCGATCCGTCGGAGTGTGCCCCTGCCCGCCGCGGAGGTGGGGGAGGAAGCCACGGCGGCGGCTGTTCGCCGTTCCGGGCGTTTCCGGCGGGTGTACGGGAAGCCGGAGTAGGAAGCTGGGAAGCGAACGGCCGCCCGTGTGGACAAGGAGCCCCATGAACCACCGACCCCGGACCGATGCGGGGCACCAGCGCCCCGAAGGCGTCACCGACGCGACCGTCGAGGCGCTCGGGGCCCTGTCGAAGGCCCTGGAGACCGCCGAGCGCGCCCGCGGCGCCCTCTACGACTTCCATCAGCTCACCGGAAGTGCCGACCTCGCCCTCGACGACGCCGTCCGGTTGCTCCGCGCCGCAGGACACGGAGAACAAGCCGAGCGGGTCGAACGGGAGATCCTCGGCCGTAACGTCATCCCTGGACACTGGACCTTCCAGATCGTCGAGGAGTACAACACCACCTACTACGACGTGTTCCGGGCGATCGAACGCCGGATCACGGAGGAGCTCGCACAGGGCCGCGACCACCTCTACGAGGCCGAGATGAAGGCGGCCCGCCGGACCGTCGGGCACCCGGACCACAGCGCCGACTGACGGGCGGCCGCGTCCTGCCGGAACACGCCTCCCTGCCGTCACCGACCGTAGCCGCACGAGATGCGGAGCGGACCGGTTCCGGTGACGCTGGGGCTCCGGTCGCGCACGCACCCCCGGTTGCCGACGGAGGCCCACGACGGAGGACGGCCCATGGACCCGTACGACAGTCCGGTGGAGCGGGCGCGCCGCACCCGTGAACGCGCCGAAGAGCTGGGCCGCGCCGCCGACCGGGCCACCGACCCCGAGCACCGGCAGCGGCTGCGGGAGAAGGCCCTGCGGCTGCTGCGCGAGGGACCGGCCGATTCCCGCCCCTCCTAGGGGGTGTTCGAGGAAGCGGTCGACTCGTGGGCGGTGAGTTCTCCGGCCAGTTCCAGGCAGCGCAGACGGGCCGGGGAGAAGTCGTAGGGCATCTTCCCGACAGCTTCGATCGCGCTCATGGCCTTCTGTTCCCCGGAGCTGTGGCCGGCCTCGTCCTCGCCCTCACCGGCGGGCGCGGGGTGCACGGAGCCCCAGGAGTCGAAGAGCGCGTCGTCGCTCTCCGCCAGGCCGGAGTCCTCGATGACGGCGTGCAACGCCTTTTCGAAGGCGTGCCGTTCGGCCGCCAGGCTGGCCACGCGGGGGTCATCGACAGCGACCGTGTCGTCGAGTGCCTGCTCGGCCGCGTCCACGCGGTCGGACTCCTCCCGCAGATCCGGATGGGTGGCCAGGGCGATGAAACGGCTTGCCTGGAGGGCCGCTCCGAGCGGTCCGAAGATCCGCTCGGTGACCAGCAGGCCGTCCAGGTCCGCCTGGCGCAAGGAGCCTTCGGGCAGGCCCTTGAGGCGGCTGGTGACGAAGTCGGAGAGCAGACCCACCCTGCTTCCCTCGGTACGCATGCGCCGCACGGCGGTCTGCTGCCGCCGCAGTTCTGCCTCCCGGGCGAGAAGGGCTTCCTCCAGCCGTTCCAGGGTGCCCGCGATGCCGTCGTCGGTGTCGGTGCCGGCCGGGGCCGTGTCGGCGAAGGCGTCACGGATGTCGTCCAGGGCGATTCCGGCGTCGGCCGTCCTGCGGACCCACAGCAGCCGAATCATGTCCTCGTAGCCGTAGCCGTAGCCGTAGCCGTAGCCGTAGCCGTAGCGGCGGCGGCCGTCGCCCCGCACGGGCTCGGGGAGCAGACCGATCTCGTGGTAGTGACGGATCGCCCGCGGCGTGGTGCCGACGAAGGCCGCCGCGTCACCGATCATGACCTGGCGCGGCGCGGTGAAGGACGAGAACATGGGTGGGGGCCTTCCTCGATGGGGCGGGACGTGAGTACACCGGACCACATACCGCTACGGAAGCTGCAACCCGAGACACTCCGTCCGGCGTCCATGCCGGGAGAAGCGCCCTTGGCCGCACCGTTCGGCCCGCCCGTCAGGACAACCGCGCGAAAGCGGCCAAAGCCGCAGCACCTTGACCATCACGGTGAGGCGCGTGCGGGGGCGGCCCACCCCGGAACACGGCCTGCTCCCCTCCGGAGATCGTCGGGCGTCCGTGCGGGAAAGCCGATTGCCCGCGTGGCCGCCGCCCGGTAGCGTCCCGCGCCGTGACCCCCACCCTGCGCACCGACCGACTACTGCTGGAGCCGTACGTCCCCGAGGACGAAGAGGACTTCGTCGCCCTGTTCCAGGACACCGACGTGTCCCGGTGGATGGGGGACGGCCCCTCCACCGAGGCCGAGGACCGGGCTCTGTTCGGGCGGGTCTTCACCAAGGTCTACGCGCGGGACCTGTTCGACGTCTGGGCCGTCCGCCGTGACGGACGGCTGATCGGGCACGCCGAGATCAAGCGGACCGACGCCGTCGACGGTCACGAGGTCGTCTACGCGCTCACGCCCGCGGTCTGGGGGAGCGGCCTGGGGACCGAGCTGGCGCAAGCCGTCGTCGCCCACGGTTTCGGCGCCCTCGGCCTGTCCGAGATCCACGCCACCGTCGCCGCCGAGAACAAGGCGTCGCTGACCCTGCTGGAGCGCATCGGCTTCGAACACGTGAGGGACGTCGAGGAGGACGACGGCAGCACCACGCGTGTGCTGACCCGCCACCGCTGAACCGCAGTCAGCCCGCGGGCGCCACGATCGCTCCCCCGATGCCGTGGCGCTCCAAGGCGTTGGCGACGAAGCCGTCCGCCTTCATCTCCTCCACGAACGAGGCGAGCAGCTCCAGCGCCGCCGCCCCTCGCCCGGCGGGGAGTCCCATGGCCTGCCTGATCACCATGAACCGCCCCGGCAGCACCCGTACGCCCTCGGCCCGCGCGGCTTCGGCCTTCAGCAACGGACGGATACCGGCCGCCACGTCGACCTGACCCGTGCGCAGGGCCGCGAGCGCGCGCGGAGCGCCCTCCAGCCGGACCACTTCGGCCCGGCGGATCTCGCGGGTGAGGAAGAGGTCGTAGGCGGACCCGGCGCCGACCGAGATCCGGGTGCCCTCGCGGTCCACCTCACCGTTCTCGGTGACCGGGGACGCCTCCCGTACGAGGTACCCGCCCTCGATGAGAACGTACGGGGCGGTGAACCGCAGCCCCTCGCTCCGGGCGGGGTCGACCGCGAAGAAGCCGATGTCCGCCCGCCCGGCCCGTACCGCGTCGACCGACAGCGCCGCCCTCTCGAAGGCCACCAGCTCGACGGGCACCCCGAGGCGCTGCCCGAACGCGCGGGCCAGGTCGACGGAGACGCCGGCGGGTTCGCCGCTCATCCGGTCGCGGTGGGCGAGGACCGGATTGCCGAGGTTGACCGAGGCGCGGAGGGCGCCGCCGGGCGCGAACGCGGACACGAGGGTGGAAGGCGTGGGCTGCTGGGGCATGACGCCGAGTCTACTAGCGCGCCGGCCGGGGTCGAAGGGAGCAGGAGACGGCTTCCGCGCGGGCGAAGGATGTTCGGGACGTATCCGTCACGCCCGGCGGAAGAAGCGGGCCGGGGGCGGCCGCCACCTGCGGGCTCAGGCCCCCACCGTCCCGTCCACGCCCTCCCGGAGCAGGTCCGCGTGGCCGTTGTGGCGGCCGTACTCCAGCAGCACGTGCACCATCACCATCCGCAGCGAGACCTCCTTCTCCCAGCGCGGCTGACGTCCCACCAGGTCCAGCGAGGCCGCCTCGCGCTCGATCCGGCGTGAGTTCTCCACCTCGGCCTGCCAGGCGGCGAACGCCTCGGCGCGGGTCGCGGTGCTCGCGTCGTACGCGGCCTGGAAGTCGAAGGGCTTCTCCGACCAGACCATCGGGGCCGTCTCGTCCTCGAACACCCTGCGGAACCAGGCGCGTTCCACCTCCGCCAGATGCCGGACGAGCGACAGCAGCGACAACGTGGACGGTGGCATCGACCGCTCGCGCAGCTCCTCGTCGCCCAGCCCCGCGCACTTCATCGCGAGGGTGTCGCGCTGGTGGTCGAGAAAGGCCCGCAGTGTCGCGCGCTCGCTCCCCAGGAGTGGAGGTGCGGTCCGGTCGTCAGTCGTCATGATGCTCCCCAGTCCGTATGCAGGCCGACAGTATGACCGGGCGGCGTGCGGCCCGCCCGGAGCGGGCCGCACGGCCTGATCAGCAGGGGTCAGGGCAGCCGCACCTTGATCGCCTGGGTCGCCCCGCGCGTCCCGGACAGATCACCGAGGACGAGGCGCAGCGACGCTCCCGTGGCCACCGATGTCACCGTCGCGGGCTTCGACACCACCGAGGCGACGGCCCGGTTCCAGGTCAGGGTCAGACCCGTCCGCATCCGCATCCGCATCGGGTCGCTCACACACACGGTCGCCGTCCCGTCGGTGTGCTCGGTGACCATCACCGAGCACGGTGCGTCCGCCACCAGCGGTCCGACGCTGCCGCCGAACCAGAAGTTGACCGCGGTCAGGCCGAGCGAGGGCACCGCCACCCCCTGCTGGGCGCCGGTGTTGGCGAGCACCCGCAGCCAGCCGGTGTCCGCCGCCCGTGCCGCCGTACGCTGCTCGGACGCGCCGGGCAGGAGCTGGTACGCGTACGTACCGGCCGAGGGGTCCTTGCCGTGGTCGAACCAGAGGGTGAGGTACTTCCGGGAGACCGGTTCCGTGGAGCCCCCCGTGTCGATGTCGCGCCAGCGGCCCGTCCGGTTCTCCCGGAGCGCCTTCACGCCGGCCCCGCCGGGGAACACGTAACCGCCGTGCCCGGCCAGATACGCCCAGGACGCCCCGGTGAGCGTCGCGGACCAGGGGACGGTGACGGGTTCGGCCGAACCGTCGACGGTGAAGGGGGCGTTGCCGGCCGGCCCGAGGCTGCGGTTGTCGACGGTGGTCTCCACGAGCGCGCCGTCGCGGCTCCGGATGCCCGCCCCCAGGCACACCACGGTGTCGTCCAGGAAGAACCACGACTTCTTCGCCATCAGCGTGCTGGACAGGCCCTTGAGGTACTGGCCCACGGCCGCGCGCTTCTTGTCGGTGACCCCGCCGACCCAGTTCACGTCGGGGAGCGAGGCGCCCCAGTCGCCGCCCGCGCCGTTGGCGAGCACCTTGCGCGAGGCCGTGGTCCCGGGAAGCCGGTACGGGTCGACGGTCGGCCAGAAGGCGTCGCTGTACTGGCCGTTGGCGAAGGTGTCGCCCCACCAGGAGAGCATCCCCGACCCGGTGTGCCATCCGCGCGGGTTCTCGCCGTTCCCGGTCTCGTAGTAGGCGATCCGCCGGTCGGCCATGCTCAGCGACGCCGCCCAGCCCGGATGGCGGTGCGTGGACCGGGCCATGTCGGGGAAGAGCCGGTGGCCGTCCGGCTCGGGGACCGGCGTGAGGGAGGTGTCGTCCAGGACGTTCTTGATCCGGGCCGGCGCGGTGATCCCCAGGGAGGGATTGCCCAGCGGCGGGCTGTAGTGGTCGCGCTGCGCCCAGCCCTTGACCAGCGACCGCCAGCGGGTGTCCTCGGCGGCCGACGCGCCCTGGCCCAGCAGCACGATGGAGGCGAGTGTCGGGTGGCCGCGCCGGTGGTCGTCGCTCTCGCCGCGGCTGATGGCGCGCCCCGCGACGGCGTCCATGACGAGGCCGTTGAAGAGGAACGGGGCCCAGGCGTTCTCCACCGCGTCGAAGACCACCTGCCGCTTCGGGTCGGTGACCTCCCAGCTGCTCCCCTTCAGCAGCGCGAACAGCATGCCGAGCCCGCCGAGCATCACCGATCCGTAACTGCCGGTGTAGGGCACGGTGGTGTGCTGGATGAACGAGCCGTCGGCGTAGAGCCCGTCGCCCGGAGCTCTATCCGCTGGTCATCATCGGCTCGCTCGTCGCCGTAGTCTCCCTGATCGTCGCCTTCCTCTGCCTCCAGCGCTTCTGGCGCTCGGGCCTCACCGCAGGAGCCGTCAAGTGAACCACCCCGCCCCGCGCCGACGGACCCGCCCCCGCACCGTCCTGGCGATGAGCGGCGAGACGCGGACGGCGGTCCTGACCCCCGCCGCCCTGGACCGGCTCGCCCGCGTCGCCGACCTCGTCCCCGGCCTCCTGGTCACCGACTTCGGCGCCGACGACCCCGCGCAGCGCGGCGGACTCCGGGAAGCCGAGGTGCTGTTCACCGGCTGGGGCTGCCCGCCCCTGGACCCGGCGGCCCTGAGCGCCATGCCCCGGCTGCGCGCGGTGATCCACGCCGCCGGATCCGTCAAGCACCACATCACGCCGTACGTCTGGGACCGCGGCATCGCCGTCAGCACCGCCGCCACGGCCAACGCCGTCCCGGTCGCCGAGTACACGGTCGCGGCGATCCTCTTCGCCAACAAGAGCGTCCTGGAGAGCGCCCGCGTCTACCGCCGGGCGCGCTCGCGGGTGAACGTCCTCGAACGCTTCCCCGGCATCGGCAACTACCGCCGCACCGTGGGCATCGTGGGCGCCTCCCGCATCGGCCGCCGCGTCGTGGAACTGCTGCGCCCCTACGACCTGCGCGTCCTGATCCACGACCCGTACCTCGACGAGGCGGACGCACGGGCCCTCGGCGTGGAACGCGCCGGACTCGACGCGCTGGTGGCCGCGAGCGACGTCGTGAGCATCCACGCCCCCGAACTCCCTGCGACCCGCCACCTCTTCGACGCGCCGACGCTGGCCCGGATGCGGGACGGGGCGACTCTCGTCAACACCGCGCGGGGCTCCCTGGTGGACACCGACGCCCTGGTGGAGGAACTCGTCACCGGACGGCTCAACGCCGTGCTCGACCACACGGAACCGGAGGTCCTGCCCGCCGACTCGCCCCTCTACGACCTGCCGAACGTGCTGCTCACCCCGCACATCGCCGGGTCCCAGGGCGGCGAACTCCACCGGCTGGCGGACGCCGCCGTCGACGAACTCGAACGGTACGCGCACGGACTGCCGTTCGCCCACGCGGTGGACCCCGGCGTCCTGCACCAGCAGGCGTGAGCCGTTCCCGTCCCCACCCGCCGTTCCCGTCCCCACCCCTCGTACCCCTCCTCGGGAGACCCGCCCCGTCCCGTACCCGCCGCGTGTTCGTCGTCGGCATCGACGGGGTACGCCCCGACACCCTGTGGCGCGTGCCCACCCCGCACCTCGACGCACCGGCCGACGGTGGCGGACGGAGCGAGCGACCGCTCCCAGCCCTTCCCGGCCCCGGTCCGAAGGCGGCCGCACGGGTTGGGCCCTCCCGCCCGAGGCGTGTCTCGCGGTCGAGGACAACCCGACCGGGATCGCCGCCGCCTCGGCGGTGGGTCTGCCCGGACCTCACCTGCCTGCCGCGCGAATGGGGTCAGTGGGAGCAGGGTGGGGCGCCGACGGCGGGAGCCCGAGCGATCTGACGCGAGGGGGGCGCCGGGGGCCGACGGGCATCGCGCCCCCGGCCCCCGGCGCCCCCTGTCGTGTCACGCGGCGTGCGCACGACCCGAGGGAAGCGCCGAGATCATCCGGGCGACCGTCGCGGCCATCGCGTCCCGGCCGTCCGCCAGATACCGGCGCGGGTCCACGCTCCGGTCGTCCCGCGCCAGCCGCTCCCGTATCGCGGCGGTCAGCGCGATGTTGAGCGCGGTACCGATGTTGACCTTGCGGATCCCGCCCGCGACGGCTCGGGACAGCTCTTCGTCGGAAGCCCCGGACGAACCGTGCAGCACCAGCGGAACCGGTACGGACTGCCGCAGCCTGCCCAGCAGAGCGTGGTCGATCACGGCGTCCCGTGAGGTCATGGCGTGCGAGGTGCCGACCGCCACCGCCAGCGCGTCGACCCCGGTGGCCGCGACGAACGACCGGGCCTCCTCGGGGTCCGTACGGGCACCGGGGGCGTGGGCGTCCAGCGCCGGCTCGCCGTTCTTCCCGCCGACCTGCCCGAGTTCGGCCTCCAGCCACAGCCCCCGTTCGTGCGCCCAGACGACGGCGGCGCGGGTGGCCGCCAGATTCTCGGCGTACGGCAGCCGGGCGGCGTCGAACATCGCCGAGCTGAAGCCGCAGTCGGCCGCGCGGTGCAGGAGCTCGGCCGACTGCACGTGGTCGAGGTGCAGCGAGACGGGAACGGCGGCCTGGGCCGCCACCTCCGCGGCGGCGCGCGCGAGCGGGCGCGGACGGCCCCGGTGGTAGGCGACCGCGTTCTCGCTGATCTGGAGGATCACCGGCGACCCCGCGGCCTCCGCGCCCTCCGCGATGGCTTCCGCGTGCTCCAGGGTGATGACGTTGAACGCGGCGACCGCACGCTGCTCCGCGTCGGCATCGGCGATCAGTTCGCCGGTGGCGGCGATGGGCATGGTGACTCCCGGATGGGGGACTGGGTACCGGTGGGCGGGGAAGAGGCGGCCGGGCCGTCAGGCCGTGGTGCTGAGGATGACCGAGCGGGTGAGGTGGCGCGGCCGGTCCGGGTCGAGACCGCGGGCCTCGGCGATCGCCAGCGCCAGCCGCTGCACCCGTACCAGCTCCGCCAGCGGGTCGAGGCCGCCGGCCACCCAGCGGGCGCCGGTCGCGTGGACCTCGTCCATCAGCCCGGAGGGGGCCTCGCCGAGCATCCACGTCGCGGTGGACCGGGTGGAGATGCTGATCGGGCCGTGCCGGTATTCCATCGCCGGGTACGCCTCGGTCCAGGCGAGCGCCGCCTCACGCATCTTCAGCGCCGCCTCGTTGGCGAGGCCCACGCTCCAGCCCTGCCCGAGGAAGGTGAACTGGCCGCACTCCGTCAGCCCGGCCGGCAGCGGTTCGGCGAGCGCCACCTGCGCGTCCTCGACGACCGCGTCGGTGTGCAGACCCAGATGGGCGCGGAGCAGGGTCAGCGCCGAGGTGGCGAAACGGGTCTGCACGACCGACTTCTCGTCGGCGAACTCGAGCACGATCGTGTCGTCGGCCATCGCCGCCATCGGAGTGTCCGGGTCCCCGATGACGACCGTGCGGCGGGTCGTGTCACCGATCCGCGCGAGGAGTTCCAGCACCTCCGTCGTCGTACCGGAGCGGCTCAGCGCCACGATCCGGTCGTACGGGCGGCCCGCCGGGAACTCCGATGCGGCGAACGCGTCGGTCTCGCCCTGGCCGCTGCCCTCGCGCAGGGCCGCGTACGCCTGGGCCATGAAGTACGACGTCCCGCACCCGACCACGGCGATGCGCTCGCCGGCCGCCGGCAGCCGGTGGGCGAGACCGTCCGCCATGCCGGCGGCCACCTGCCAGCAGTCGGGCTGGCTGGCCAGCTCCTGAGCCACGTGCGTCATCTGTGCTCCCTGTCCCACGCTAGCAATGCTCGAAGCTGCATTTTAGGCGTGCATTTCAAGCAATATCAAGCAGACGATGGGGCGGGGTCGTCATCCGCCGGGCCGGGTCGGGCCGCTGCGGGCACGCCGATGCGGCGCCGGGCCTGTGGGCCCGGCGCCGCATCACCTCGTCTCAGACCTCCGTGAGCAGCGACTCCCACGCGATCGCGGTGGCAGGGTGCAGCCCCACCAGCTCCGCACCCGCAGGAGCCCCCGCATCGGCGCCGGGAGCGGCCCACGTGCCGTCGCAGCCGAGCAGCCCCGCCACGGCGTCCAGCGACGACGGATGGGCGAACAGCAGAGCGGCCCCACGGCCCCCGCCCCCACCGGCGACCACCGGGCCGCCGACCGGAGCAGCGGCTTGCGGAACCTCACGCCACGGCGGCACCCACGCGTCCAGCGCCGCGAGGCGGGCCGGGAAGATCCGCCCCGCCTCGCGGGTCAGCAGCGGGGCGAGTTCCGCCGCCCCCGCGCGCAGCGTCGTGATCAGACGCGGCAGCCAGGGCAGCAGAACCCGGTCCGGCAGCCTCCCGAACGCGTTCGACACGGCCTCCACCACCACGTCCGCCAGCCCCGGCACCGGCACCAACGCGTGGACGAAGCCGCTGAGATAGCGCGGGTAGGCGGGCACCACCATCGGGTTGGCCAGCAACGCGCCGCAGCGCTCCCTCAGCTCGGCCCGCGACAGCGCGCCGAGCTGGACCTGCGCCGCCCACAACAGAGCCGTCCGCTCCGGATCCGTGGGGCGCGACTGCGCGACGGCCAGCTCCAGCTGGGCCCGGTCGCACCCGAGGGACAGCGCAAGGCTCTCCATCCCGAACAGGAAGCCGAGCATCGCCGCCACCTGCCCCACGGTGGCGTCCTCGTCCGTGAATGCCATCGGCAGCAGTGTGCAGTAATGCGCGTAACCGGCCTTCACGAACGCTTCCACCCACGGCGGCAGCACCGGCTCGGCGGTCCGGTAGTACGCCAGCAGCCCCCGCACCCGGCGCAGCACCTCCGGTGCCCCGTCCACGGTCCGCTCGGCGGCCAGGACCTCCAGCGCGTGCGCGCCCAGCTCGTCGGCGAGACGCCGGCTGCGGAGGTACAGCGTCGCGTCCTCCACAGCGGCGAGGACGACCGCGGCCGTCGCCCGCGGCCCGTACGCCTCCCTGCGCAGCCGCTGCTCCAGGACCTGCTCGATGCTCACCCCCTCGTACCCCAGCTCGATGAGCGCCCGCTCATGGGTGCCCAGCGCCAGGTCCCAGGACTCCTGGATCGACCGCTCACCGAGCTTCCGCTCACCCATGATCGGCCGGGCCGCGCCGTGCGGCAGCAGTCGGCGGAGCATCCACAGCACATCCGAACAGGCCCCCAGCTCCGGGTGGGAGTCCATGTCCAGCAGGGCCCGCCGCACGCCGCGCTGCTGGAGCTTCAACCCCAGCGGCGCGAGCCGGTCGTGCACGTCGCGGGCCAGCGGCGGCAGCGCGTCGTAACCGACCCGGCCGATCCGGTCGCCGCCCATCATGATCTCGACGAGCCGCCGCACGTCGCGCCGGCCCGGCACCGCGTCCTTCTCGATGCAGGTGACCGCCGCGTCCTGGAAGTCGTACGGAGTGGGCTTGGCGCGGTCCCGCATCCCGGCGAGCAGGATCGACGTCTCGAACACCGCGATCGCGTCGGCGGTGGACGCCGCATAACCACTGCGTCGCGCCGCGCGCACGATGTCCACCGACCAGCCCAGCAGCTCGGCCTCGTCCAGCGTGTCGAGGACCGGCGGCTGCCGCAGGAACCCGGTGAGCCGGTCCGGGGCGGTGTCCGGCGGGGGAGCGGGGACGGCCGGGACCGCCGCCTTCTTCGCCGCGCGGGACTTCTTCGCACCGTCCTGCCCGGCCAGCCGGTACGGCCGCACCCCGGTCCGCTTGAGGTTCTTCGCCCACTGGGTCGCGGCGATCGACACCGAACCGGAAGCGAGCCCGAACTGCGCCTCGATCGCCGCGTGACTCGACGGGATCAACCCGTGCTGCCAGGTGGTGGCGGAGCGCGGCGGGATCGGATACGACCCGTCGCCCGCCACCCCGAACTCCTCGACCCGGCTGGCCGCGTGGAACGCGCCGCACACATACAGGCAGTCCTCCGGATCCGCCCCGCTCGCCGCCAGGTGCTCGCGCATCCGCGTCCACATGTACCGCTCGCGGTCCTCGTCCACCCGGACCCGGTCCCGGTCACCGGGGGCGAGCCGACGGAACAGGCTGCCCACGAGGAACATCACCTGGCGGTAGGCGTCGTGGTCGCTGCTGCCGAGCGGCACCTCGACGTACTGGTGCCACCACTCCGACCAGTGCCGGACCTTGCCGTGGCGCAGCAGATGCTCCTCCAGCTCCGCGAAGCGCGGCCGCAGGTCGCCGATCTCGACGCCGACCGCCTCGCCGTGCAGCGCGGCCTCGGGCTCGGGCGTACCGTCCGCAGGAGCGGACGACTCCTCGGGGGCGCGTCCGCCGTGGCGGGTGTCCCACTGGAAGACGTGGTCCGAGGACCGGTCGACCAGGACCAGTTCGACCCCAGGAGTGTCCAGAGCGTAGGCGATGGCCTGGTACTCGGCGGACGCCTCGGTGATCGGCGCGACGACCGACAGCGGTGCCCACTCGGCGGGGAACCCGTCCACCTCGCTCGCGAACGCCTGGACCGCCACCGGCAGACGGCAGTTCCGCAGCTCGCCGAGGAGCGGCGCCATGTCCTCGCACAGCTCCAGATACACGACCTTGGGCTGCTTCTCGCGCAGTCGGCGCGCCATCGCGAGCGCGGAGGCCGGCGAGTGGTGGCAGACCGGGAAGATCTCCAGCGGCTCGCGCACCGCCCGGTCGACGTCGTCGACCATGCCCAGGAGGATGCCCTCCAGCGCGTCGGGCCCGCCGGCGAACGCCGCGGCCGCCTCGTGCAACTGCCCCCGCAGCGCGGCGAACGACGTCTCCCCGGGGGTGTCGGTGGGGGACCCGCTCATGACAGGGTGGCGATCGTGTCGCGGCCGCCGTCCAGGAACTCCGGCCAGGAGCCGCCCTCCTGCTTGCTGCGCGGTTCGACGACACCGTGCAGGTACTTGTTGAAGATGGCCAGGTCCTCCGGGTCCCGCCGGGTCAGCGAGCCGACGAGCGAGGACGCCAGGGTCCGGGCGGTCAGCGTGCGCTCGCCGAAGAAGTTGCTGTGCAGGACGGCGTCCTCCAGCACACCGATCTGCTCCGCCGTCGACAGCGACGACTCCAGCTTCTCGTCGTCGCTGCCCGCCGCGGCGGCCGAGGCCCGCAGATCGGCGAAGCTCTGGAGCAGCACATCGAGCAGTGTCGGCGGCACGTCCAGGTCGATCGCATGGCGACGCAGCAGCTCCTCCGTGCGGAAGCGGACGATCTCCGCCTCGCTCTTCCGGTTCGTCACCACCGGGATGCGGACGAAGTTGAAGCGGCGCTTCAACGCGGACGACAGGTCGTTGACGCCCCGGTCGCGGCTGTTGGCGGTGGCGATGATCGAGAAGCCGGGCTTGGCGAAGACGATGTTGTCACCCGCGTCCGCGCCGTCGCTCTGCAGCTCCGGCACCGAGATGTACTTCTCCGACAGGATCGAGATCAGCGCGTCCTGGACGTCGCTGGTGGAACGGGTCAGCTCCTCGAAACGGCCGATGGCGCCCGTCTCCATCGCGGTCATGATCGGCGACGGGATCATCGACGCACGCGACTGCCCCTTGGCGATGACCATCGACACGTTCCACGCGTACTTGATGTGGTCCTCGGTCGTACCGGCCGTGCCCTGCACCACCAGGGTGGAGTTGCGGGAGATCGCCGCGGACAGCAGCTCCGCCAGCCAGCTCTTGCCGGTGCCGGGGTCCCCGATGAGCAGCAGACCGCGGTCGGAGGCCAGGGTGACGATCGAGCGCTCGACGAAGCTGCGGTCGCCGAACCACTTCTGCGAGACCTCCCGGTCCAGGCCGTCGGCCCGCTCGGACCCCAGGATGAACAGCCGGACCATCTTGGGGGAGAGCCGCCAGGAGAACGGCTTGGGGCTGTCGTCGATCGACTCCAGCCAGTCGAGTTCCTCCGCGTACTTGATCTCGGCGGGGGCACGCAACACGTCGGACATGGGAGGGCCTTTCTGAACAGGCGGGAAAAGGTCGGGGAAGCAGGGGGGGCTGGCCGGAAAGGCGGGGGCTCGGCCCCGCCGGGCCTCGGAACGTCAGGTCCTCACGTGAGGAACGTCTTCAACTCGTGCACGAGCCTGTCGATGTGACCGGAGACCACCGGTGTGCCGAGAGCCTTGAACCGCTCCCGGAACCAGGGGTTGACCTCCTGCCGCCCGGAGCTGGTGACCGAGCCGACGGGGATGAACTTCACCCCTGACCGGTGAACGGCCTCGATGCCCTCGAACAGCGGCTGGGAGCGGTCGAACTCGTAGAAGTCCGAGATCCACACCATCACCGTGTTCTTCGGCTCGGCGATCTTCGGGCGGGCCATCGCCATGGCGACGGGCCCGTCGTTCCCGCCACCGAGATTCGTGCGCAGCAGCACGTCGAACGGGTCGTGCACCCACGGAGTGAGATCGATCGAGCGCGTGTCGTACGCGATGAGGTGGACGTCCACCTTCGGCAGCCCGGCGAAGATGGAGGCCAGGATGGTGCAGTTCACCATCGAGTCGACCATGGAACCGGACTGGTCCACCACGACGATCAGCCGCTGCGGCGTCGTCCGGCGGACGGTGTGCCGGTAGTAGAGGCGGTCGACGTAGAGCCGCTCCTCCTCCGGGCTCCAGTTGGTGAGATTCTTCCAGATCGTGCGGTTCAGATCGAGGTTGCGGAAGACGCGCTTGGGCGGCACCGAACGGTCCAGCTCGCCCGCGGTGGCCTTCTCCACCTGCGTACGCAGCACCTCGGCCACCTCGTCGACGTAACGACGGATCAGCGACTTCGCGTTGGCCAGCGCCACGCCCGACAGGTTGCCCTTGTCGCGCAGCAACTGCTCGATCAGCGACATGCTGGGTGTGAGCTGCGCGGCGAGCGCCGGGTCGGCCAGCACTTCCCGCAGCCGCATGCGCCCCACGAGGTCGCCCTCGATCGCCGCCAGCTCGGGACCGAGGCCGCCGCCGTCCAGCCCGGCGCCGGCCGCCCGGCCCCCGCGGAGACCGCCGGGCGGGCAGCCCAGCGCCCGCTCCAGCCAGCCCGCGTCGGACTGCCAGCGCGCCAGTTCCTTCGCCGTCACCGTGCCGGAGCCGGTCGAGAAGACATTGAGCAGCACCTTCGAGACCAGTGCGGCACGCCGCACCTCCGCCGCCCCGTCGCGGCCGTCGTCCTCACCGTCGTCCGGTGTCATCAGCCCGTCGAACTCGGAGGCCAGCTCCGGGTGGCGCTGCACGACGGAGTCGAGCGACGCCCCCGGGTCCAGCAGCGCGGACGGCAGCCCGATGTCCTCGACCACACCGAGGCTCGCGGACTCCAGCGCGGGCTGCTCCTCCCCGTCGAAGAGCCGGGCCAGGAGCCGCCAGTACAGCACCTGACGGCGGTTGTCGTACGGGTCGGGCCCGGCCGGGGACGGGGCTTCGGCACCCGGTGACCGGCGGGTGGGTTCCTCGGTCATTTCCGCAACAGCCTTCCGGCGCGCTCGCGCAGTACGGCGACGGCGTCGGTGGCGGCCTTCTCCGCCCGGACACCGGCCTTGTCCGTCGTACCGCCCGCCCATGCGCCCGCGTGCACGGCCACGGCCTTCTTCCGTACGGTCGTCTCGACCGCGAGGGGCTGGAGCACGAACTGTCCGGCATCCCAGCGCAGCAGCCCGACACAGGCGTGGGAGGCGGCGACCGCCTCGGGCGTCAGCGGCCCGGCGGCGGGTATCCGGTCGGTGTCGACGGCCAGGAGCCGCCCGGCGAGACCGAACGCGAGACCTTCCTCCTCGCTGTGCACGGCGTACCCTTCCAGCAGCACCGGTACGGCGATCCGCACAGGATGCCGGTCCAGCGGCGCGACACGGGCGGCGGTCGCGGCGGACAGCATCACCCGCGCCGTGGCGAAGGCGTCGGCGGGTTCACCCGCACGAGCCCGCTCGTCGTCCCAGAGCAGATCCCCCTCGGCGGTCGCCGGCATGGCCTCCAGCTCCATCGCACGGCCCTCGCTCACCGCGGCGAGCAACGACATCCGGGGACGCAGCAGCTGCCACAGGCCCGCCCCGACGACCGTGTCGGGCTTGGGCGCGGACACTCCGGCGCGTACCAGACGGGGCGTGCCCCCGTCCGCCGGCTCGAACACGGCGTGCACCTGCGCCTGGACGGCTGTCGCATGCTCCTGCACATCGACGCCGAGCGGCAGCAGCCGCCCCGTCACCGCCGCGGCGGGCCGGACCCCGGCCGAACCGGGCACCGTCAGCAGCAGGGCGCGCGACCACAGATCGGCCCAGCGGCGCACCGGCACGCGCTCCAGCGTCGCCCCCGGGCAGGACGCGGCCAACTCGGCGGCGAACCCGTCGAGGAGGGCCGCCCGACGACGCATCCCCGGATCGGGCAGCATCGCCGAGACGACCGGGGCGCACCCGGCCACCAGCTCATGGTCGATGCCCCGCCAGCCGCTGCGCGCGAGATCGCCCAGCCAGCTCCGGGCCGCCACCAGCAGGTTCGCCGCCTGCTCCGGCGCGGCCGGCGCCGGCTCCGGGTCCGCCGCCTCCTCGACGGGCCGGCCGACCGCCTCGTCGATCCGCTGCGTCAGGGCGTCGTGGACGGAACCGAGCAGCGCGCTCCGGGCGGCGGCGAGAGCCACGAAGTGGTCCTCCCCGGCGGTCCCGGCCGACGCCTTCTCGGCCGCCTCCGTCACCCGCGCGGCCAGCGGAGTCCCGGCGACGGCCGCGGCGAGCCCGGCGACCGCGGCCGCCTGGGCAGGGCCCGGCCGGAGCAGACCGGCCACCAGCGCCTCGTCGAAGGAGTCCACGACGGCGAGCGCCTCGTCGAGCCCCTCGACCGGTTCGGAGAGCAGGCCGCCGCGCATCAGGCCACCGCCCGCGTCGGAGGGAACCACTGCATCTCGGGCAACGGCGTGGTGACCGGCTCCCGTTCGAGATAGGCCAGCTGCCGCAGGAACCGGCTGAACACCCGGGCGGCCGCCGACGCGTCCCCCTTCTCGGGCCGGGTGGCGCTCATGGCGCCGGTGAGCGACTGGGCGGTCGGCTCCCCGTCCGGGGTCTCCACCGCCAGATAGCGCGCGACGCGCTCCGCCCCGTACTGCAGCACCGCCTCGGCGACGAGCGCCTGGATGTGCTTGCAGAACATGCCGCGCGCCCCGCCGCAGGGCCGGTTGTTGTTGGTGCTGCACGCGAACGCGTACGTCCGCGCCGCCACCGACGACACGTACACCCGCCCGATGTCCGATCCGCTGGAGACGACTCCCTGCAACCGTCCGTCGGCCAGTTCGACGAACGGCACCTTGGCCAGCTTCCGTGGGCGCGCGGGCGCCGTCACCCGCGCGGTACTCGACTTCTCCCAGACCGACAACGCGCCAACTCCCATGCATGCGAAAGGGGACGTCCACGCCGTATCGGCGGGACGGTCACGAACTTAATCCCGCCCACTGACAACGCGATCGAGTGCGGCCACGTCGAGGGTACGGGTGAGGAGGTGCAGGGGCGCGGCCCGGATTCCGGTCGACTCCGCCGCCTCCCAGTAGGCCGCCCCCGTGGCCGCGTCGACCAGGCCCCGGACGAGCGGGACAGCGGCCCCCGACGCGTGGAGAAGGGATTCGAGGCGGCACGACGCGATGGTGTCCGGCACCATCGGCCGGGCCAGGTAGCCGGCCACCGCGGCGGCCGGCAGACCCTCGGCCGGCCGTTGTCGTACGGTTCCGGCGCTCAGCAGCCCGCCGCCGACGATCATGACGTCCTTCGTCCGGTCCATCCGCTCGAAGGCCCGCGCCGTGTCGAAGCAGTGCGGGAACGAGTCGTCGACCACCGTCGTCCCCGGTGCCAGGCGGTCGACGTCCAGGAGCGCGCCGCCGCCCCCGCCGACCGCCGCGACGATCAGACCGGCCCCGTACACCGCGTCGGGGAGCCCGTGGCCCTCCGACTCGACCACCTCCACGTCCTCGACGAGGCGGCGTTCCAGCAGGCTTTCGGCCAGCTCTTTCAGGCGCGGCCCGCTGCCCGGCGCGTCGCAGAGCAGCAGACGGGCGGGCGGCCGCTGGGCACGGGTGAGCAGCAACTCCAGCGAGGACGAGCCGATCGAGCCGAGCCCCACGAACGCGACGGTGAGAGCGCTCAGCCGCCGCCCGGTCGCGTCGAGCGCGGCGTGCACGGTCCGGACGACGGACACGACGGTCGTCGCGTGACCGGTGGTGAGAGCGGGGACGGCGGCCCCGGTGGTGCCGAGTTCCCGCAGGACGTCGAAGCCGTAGCCGGTGAGGGAGGGGATCATGCCGGCGAGGGACACCGCCCGCGCACCGAGCGACCCGGCGAGCTCCACGCCTCGCGCGGTGTGTCCGAGGAGGTTCCCGTCGGAGGCCAGTTCGTCCGCGAACACCGGCACGCCGACGAAGCCCGACCGGCCCAGCGGGGTGCCGAGCGTCTCCAGGTGCCGGGGCTGTCCGGCAGGGAACAACAGGGCCCGCAACTCCTCCCGCCGCAGGGCCGCTCGGGGCAGCCCCGCCATCCGGGCGAGGTCGGCCGGGGACGGCAGATAGCCGATGAGCGCGGCGTCCAGCCGTTCGCCCCCGCCCACGTCCGGTCGGTCCGGGTCCCGGCCCTTCCGGACCGGCCGTGGTACGTCCCGCCGGTCCGGGCGAGCGTCCCGTCGGCCCCGGCCCGAGGGCCGCGGCCTCTCCGGGGGCCCGGAGACGGGGCCGGGCCCGGCCCAGGCCGCCGCCTCCACGAGACCGTCGCGCACCGTGCCCGCGAGCGCGGCCAGCGTCCGCGGGGTGAACGCCGTCGCCGCCGCGCGGACGGTGATCCGCAGTCGCCCCCCTTCCGGCGCGGCCGCCAGGAACACGTCCGTACCGGCCGGAGGCGGTGTGAACACGCTGTCGCCGTCCTCCCCGACGACGGTCAGCGTCCGGCCGCCCACCGGGCCCAGGGCGGAGAAGTCCAGGGAGGTGAAGAAGAACTGCGAGGTCAGCGGCAGCCCGTTGGGCAGCGACGGAACTGCCCCCTCGTATGCCCGCGCCTCGGCCGCCTCGGTGGCGACGCGCCGCAGATCGTCGTCGAAGCCGGCGTCGTCGGGCCGCCCGGACGCCGGACCCGCCGGGCGCAGCGGCACGGCCGTGGCGAACGGCCCGAACACCCGGTGCGCGTCGGGCAGGGCGTGGTCCCGGCCGCTCACCGCGAGGCCGAGCACCAGATCCGCCCGGCCTGTCGCCGCGACGAGGGCCCGGTAGTAGGCGGTGAGCACCGGGACGTACAGGCTCGATCCGCTGTGGACGGCGGCGAGTCCGCGCAGCGCCGACACCTGGTCGGCCTTGAGCGTGAAACCGTGGGTGTGGAACAGCGGGTCCGGTCCGGGGAGCCGGCCCGCGCCGGTGTCCGTCGTCGTGCCGGCGGAGAGCACCGGCGGCACGTAGGGCGTGCTGAGCCGCGTCCACCGGTCCACGCCCGCCGGGGCGGGGCAGGCCGTCACGGGATTCTCGGCCGGGGCCTGCGCCGCGTCGGCGTCCGACCGCGCCGCGAGGTGGGCGGCGTGGTCGTGGAACGTGCTGCGCAGCGGCGCCGAGGCCGGTGCGCCGCCGTCCGCCAGGGCGTCGTACACGGTCGTCAGCTCGCGGATCAGGAGCGCGGCGCTGTAGCCGTCGCCGATGATGTGATGCGCGTGCGCGACCAGCACGTGCTCCTCGGGTGCGACGGTGAGCACCCGCAGCCGCAGCAGAGGCCAGGCCCAGGGTTCGAAGCGGCGCGCCCGCTCGGCGGCGGCCCGCTCCTCCACCTGCTCCGGGCCGGTCAGGGTCTCGAAGTCGACCGGCAGGCGCAGGGAGGACGGAAGCTCCTGCTGGACGGCCGGACGGGCTCCTGCCGGGAAGACGGTGCGCAGCATCGGATGGCGGGCGACGAGCGTGTCCACCGCGCTCTGGAAACGGGCCCGGTCCAGGCGCCCGTGCAGCCGGATCCGGGTGAGCCAGGACGAGGTCGCTCCCGGCGCGATGGCCTCGGCCAGCAGGAAGCCCCGCTGGGTCGGGGTGAGCGGGTGGGGCGGCGGAGCCGTGGCCGGTCCGGGGCCCGCGGCGCGGCCCGGCACCTCGTGGTCGCGCGCGGAGGCGTCCGGCCCGCGGTCCGCGCCCGCGTCCGCCGACGCGTCCAGAGCGGACGCGAGCGACGCGAGGGTCCGGTGACGGTAGATCACCGTGGGCCGGGGGAGCGGCCCGCCCTGCTTCTCCAGGCGGGCGAACACCTCCAGTACGAGCAGGGAGTCGCCTCCCAGGACGAAGAAGTCGTCCTCGCGGCACACGTCGTCGGTCCGGAGCAGGGCGGACCAGACGGCGGCCAGCCGGACCTCGGTCGGGGTACGGGGCGCTGTGCGCGGGGCCGGGCGCGACGGGGACGCCGTACGGGACGGCTGGGGCGTTCGGCCGTCGGCCGAACCCGCGCCGGCAGCGGACTCCGTGACCGCCTCGGCGGCTGCCCCGCCCGTCCCGGCCCCGCCGGACGGTTCCCGGAGGTCCAGGAGTACGCGCCGGTCGATCTTGCCGGTGCCCGTCAGCGGCATCCTGCCGATCCGGGTGATCCGCGACGGAAGCATGTACGGGGGCAGCGACTGCGCGAGATGGAGGCGGAGCGCCGCGGCGTCCGCGCCGCGACCCGGGGTCACGAAAGCGGCCAGCCGCCCGTCCAGGACGAGGACGGCGGCGTGGGCGACCTCCGGATGGGTCTGGAGCACCGCCTCGACCTCGCCCGGCTCGACCCGGTTGCCGCGGATCTTCACCTGGTCGTCCAGCCTCCCGAGGAATTCCAGGACGCCGTCCGCGGAGCACCGCACGCGGTCACCGCTGCGGTACCAGCGACGTCCGGCCAGCACCGTGAACGCCGCCTCGTTCAGGTCCGGTTCGCCGAGGTAGCCCGCGGTCAGGCCGATACCGGAGATCAGGAGTTCGCCGGCATCGCCGGGCCTACGGGGCTCACCGCCGGGCCCGGCGACCCTCACCTCCGTACCCGAGACCGGGCGGCCGATGGGGAGTCGCCGCACCTCGTCGCCGGGCCGGGACCGGATGATGTGGCAGCTCGTGTTGATGGTCGCCTCGGTCGGCCCGTACAGGTTGGCGATCTGCTGCCCGTCGCCGAAGAAGTCGAACCAGCGGCGGACATGGGCCGGTGACAGCGCCTCGCCCCCGACATGGATCCACCGGAGCGCGGACAGGTCCGGCCGAGGCGCGCCGCGCCGTACCCGTTCCTCGGACGCGCCCAGGAGCTGTTCCCAGAGCGTGGGGACGGAGCTCCAGACGGTGATCCGGCTCCGCTCGACGTGCGTCAGCAGCCGGTCGGGGTCGCGCAGCAGGTCCCGGTCCACGGTGACCACGGTGGCGCCGACGAGCAGCGGGGCGAGGAGCTGGCGGACGGAGGCGTCGAAGCAGGGTGACGCGGTCTGGGCGAGCCGGTCGTGCTCGTCGTAGCCGAAGGTGGCGACGGCCCAGTCGAGGTAGTTCTCCATCGACCGGTGGGTGATCGGCACGGCCTTGGGCCGCCCGGTCGACCCGGATGTGAAGATCACGTACGCGATGCCGTCGGCGTCGGCCGGCCGATCGGGTACGGGGCCCCCGCCGGGTTGCGCGGCGGGCTGCCGGGCCGTGTCCGCCGGGAAGGGGCCGTGGCCGCCCGTGGCATCCGGGGCACTCCGGACAAGCGGCGTCACCTCGTCGACGCACACGAGGGTGACGTCGCCGAGCGACGCGCCCACCGCCCGCGTGGCGGCGTGGCAGAGCACCGCGCGGGCCCCCGAGCGCGTGAGCTGGTCCGCCAGGCGCGCGGTCGGGTGGCCGGCGTCCAGCGGAACCCAGCCCGCCCCGGCGCGCAGGGTCGCCACGACCGACACGACGGTGTAGGCGCCGGGCTCGGTGAGCAGACCCACGAGGCTCCCCGGAATCACGCCACGGGCGAGGAGAACGGCCGCGAGGGCATGGGAAGCGCGGTCGAGTTCGGCGTACGTCAGGGTGGCGTCGCCCGTGTCGACGGCGATCGCGTCCGGCGTGGCCCGGAACCGCTCGATCAATCGCCTTACCAGCGTGGCCCTGCCGGTCTCCGGGCAGTGGCCACCGGCCTCCACGGGAACCGGTGCCGTGCGGCCGGAACCCTCGCTCCCGCCCTCGGACAGCGGTCCTCCGGGCGCGCCGGGTTCCGGCCGGGCGTCGGGAAGGAGTGGCGCTCCGGGCCGGACCAGAGCGGTCAACGCGTCGTGGAATTCGCGGTCCAGCCGGGCCACCGTCTCCGGATCGAAGAGCCGGACGGGAAAGTTCCACGAGAAGCGCAGGACGGACTCGTCCTGCCAGCACAGCAGGGTCAGGCGCGTCGCGGCGGTGGCGGTGCCCGCGGCGGTCGGCCGCACGCTCACCGGGCACCGTCCGTCGAGAGCGACGGGGAAGCGCGAGAAGCTGAAACCGGCCGGGGACACCGTCCGGGGTCCCGCACCGGACGGGTCGGCCGGCAGCAGCCGCGCCAGGTCCGGACTCGTGAGGCTCGCGTGCTGTTCGCACTCCAGCCAGATCTCCGCCAGCCGCCCGGCCAGGGCGTCCACCGGCTCCTCCGGGCCCGTCGAGCACAGCAGGGGGAGGGAGTCGGCGAGCGGCCCCACGAGCCGCTCCAGGCCCGGCCGTCGGTGGTCCCGCCGGGCGCGAGCGACGTTCACCGCGATGTCCCGCTGCCCGCTCCACCGGGCCAGACAGCGCACGTGCACGGCGAGGAGCAGATGGAACAGGCTCACCCCGCGAGCGGCGGCCCGCTCCTCCAGCGCGGCGGTCAGCGCCGCGTCGAGGGCGCTCTGACGCGTGGCGATGGGCGCGGCGGGGAGGGCGGAGGGATCACCGTCGTACGGCAGGCGCAGCGGTTCGCGGCGGGAGGCCAGCCGCTCCGCCCAGTACCGCCGGTCGACGTCGAGGGCCGTGGGTCCGTCGGCGGAGGACGGCTCGGTGGCGGCAGCGGCCGCGTACGCCGCGAAGCCGGCGTCGGGTGCGGGCAGACGCGGGTCCTCGCCGTGGACGAGTGCGGTGTAGAGCGTCCACAGCTCCCCGGCCAGGACGTTGAGGCTGTAGCCGTCACCGGCCGCATGGTGGATCACCAGGACCAGATGGGACAGCTCCGCGCTCTCACGGGCGAGGACCGCGCGCACGGGCGGCTCGGCGGAGAGGTCGAACGGCCGGTTGCACAGGTCCGTCTCCACCTGCTCGATACGGCCGGAGAGCTCACGCACCTCGTACCAGTCGAAGAGCGCGGAGGGCGGCGCGACGTACTGTGCCGGGCCGGTCCCGTCCCCGGTGTCCGCGGCGTTGTCGATACGGACCCGCAGCATGGGGTGCCGGTCGGCGAGGGCGGCGAGCGCGCGGCCCAGGAGCCCGGTGTCCAGGGGGCCCCGGACGGTCTGCCGGACGTAGCCGTGCGCGGGTATGTCCGGGTGGAGCCGGCTGCCGGTGAGCAGGGCCAGTTGGACGGGGGTGAGCGGGAACGAGCGCCCCTCCGGCACCGGGGATGGGGTGGCCGGGGAGACGGGCGCCGGGGAGGGGGAGGGCGTGGTGTCGAGGTACGCGGCCAGTTCGGCGACGGTCCGGTACTCGAAGAAGAGCGTGGCGGGCAGAGTCCTGCCCAGCTCCCGTTCGAGCTGCCGGACGAGATCGACGGCGGCGAGCGAGTCCAGCCCGAGCGCGAGGAACGACGCGTCGTCGGGGACGGTGGCGTCGGGCAGTCGCAGCGCCGAAGCCAGCAGCCGACGGAGCAACGCGGCGGTCGGAGTACGGGGTTCGGCCCCCGTGCGCGCCGTCCCCGGCGCGGGAGCTCCGGTGGCGGGGGCCCGGTGCGCGGCGGCCGGGCCGGTCGCGGGGTGCGCTCCCGCGACGCCCGCCGTCCCGGTCGGCGGCGGGGAGAGGTCCGGTTCCGGCGACGGCGACAGGTCGGCGAGCAGGAGCTGTGCGGCGTCGACGCCGCACGCCGTACGGAGCGCGGCCAGCGCGGGAGCGAGGGCGACCGGACGGCTTCCGCCGCTCCGCACGCCGGCGGAACCCGCCCCGGAGCCCCAGTCCGACGCCATGCCCGTCCCGGCCACCGCCGCGAGGTTCACGGAGAGCCAGCGCCGTCCGGCGTGCCGCTCCGAGGCGGCGAACGCGTCGAGGAAGGCGTTGGCTCCGGCGTAGTCGCCGAGCGCTCCCGCCAGGCCGGGCAGCACGGCGCTGACGGAGGAGAACGCGACACGCACCGCCGGGTCGAGCCCGTGCCGGCGCAGGGCGAGCGAGAGCAGCAGGGCGCCCCGCGTCTTCGCGGCCAAGGCGTCCGACGTCTCCTCGGCGCGCCGGTTCCTCAGGGGCGCCGGGCGTACCACACCGGCGGCGTGGAAGAGGGCGTCGAGACGGGGCAGTTCCGCGACGAGCGCGTCGACGTCCCGCTCCACCGAGACGTCGGCGGCGCGGTAGCGCACGGTCGCACCCAGCGAACGTAGTTCCTCGGTCAGCCCGGCGGGCGGCCGGGGGGAACGTCCGGTGAGGACGAGGGTCGGGCGGCCCCGGCCCGCGAGTTCGCGCGCGAGCGCGGCACCGATCCCGCCGCCGCCCCCGGTGATGAGGAACGTGCCGTCGGGCGGCAACGGCGACCGGACGGCCGCTGCCGCAGGCGGTGCCGTGGTGTCGTGCGCCACCGGTGCGAAACGGCGGGTGAGCCTGCGGCCACCGCGCCAGGCGACGGTGGCGGCCCCGCCCGGGACACCGTCGGCTCCGAGCTCGGCGAGCACGGCGGCCAGGCGCTGCGACGGAGTGTCCGACGAACAGAGGTCGACCGCGGCGGCGACCGCGCCCTCGGTCTCCTGCGGGAGAGCCAGAAGAAGGCCGCCGAGGACGGCGTGGGCGGGACGAGGCCGCTCCCGCGCACTCCCGGTGGCGTGCACATCCTCGGTCAGCACCAGCAGCCTGCCCGCACGCGTTTCGTCGAACCGGGCCAGGGCCTCGTCGAAGGCGGCCACCGCGACCTCCTGCGCCCGCCCGAGAGCGTGGGCCGTGTCCTGGTCGGGAGCGGGCCCGGCCACCAGCACCACGGTGTCCGGCGGTCCCTCGCCCGGTGCGTGCATCCGGATGCCCTCGGCGGAGAGCTGGGAGGCGAGCCGCCCCACGGACGCGGCATCGGGCCCGGTCAGCAGCACCGAACGTACGCCGCCCCCCGCCGGGCCGGGCAGGGGGACTTCCTCCCAGAGGACCCGGTGCAGCAGCGGGTTCGCGGGCGGAACGGCCCAGTACCGGCTGCGCTGGAAGGGGTAGGTGGGCAGCAGAATCCGGCGATGTCCCGCGTCCAGCGCGCTCCGGTCCAGCGGAACGCCGAGCGACCAGAGACGTCCGACCGTTCCCAGCAGGTCCCCGCGCCCGCCCGGTTCATCGACCTGCTCGGCGGCGGCGTCCGGCCGGGCGGCGGAGCGGCCTGGCAGGGCGCACACCACCGTGAACGCACGGTCCGCGCCGGACGCGTCGGACACCTCGGACGCGTGGGCAACCTCGGACGCACCGGACACCTCGGACGGGCCGGGCGCACCGGACACCACGGGCCCGCCGGATCGGTGGGGACCATGCTCCCGATCGGTCACGCCGGCCCCCACAGTCGCCCCGTTCACGCCGGCCCCCACAGTCGCACCGGACGCACCGGATACGCCGTACCCGCCACCCGCGTACGCCCTTGTCGCCGCGCGCACCGCACCCGAGAGCGTCATGCCGTGTCCGACCTCGACGAAGGTGTCGTACCCCTCCCGCGCCAGGCGCTCCACGGCCGCCCCGAACTGCACCGGGCGTTCGGCGTGGTCGCGCAGGTATTCCGGGCCGAGGACCGGCTGCCACTCAGCCGTGACGGTGCTCATCAGCGCGGTGGACGGCGCCGCCGGAACGAGCGCCCGCGCCGCTTCGGCGAGCGGGCCGCCGATCGGCCGCATCAGCGGTGAGTGGAAGGCCCGTGAGACGCGCAGACGACGCGTCGGGACGCCTCGGGCATCGAGAACGCGCGCCGCGCGTTCCACGGCGGACACGCTCCCGGACAGGACCTGGAGACCGGGACCGTTGTACGCGGCCACCGTGAGCGCCCCGGCGGACTCGGCCACCACCGCGGCGACGGCGTCGTCCCCACCGAGCACGGAGAGCATGGCTCCTGGATCGGTGAACTCGCTCATCAGACGGCCCCGTTCGGCCGCGAAGCGCACGGCGTCCGGCAGGGTCAGCGCGCCGCCGGCACAGGCAGCGGTGATCTCCCCGACGCTGTGCCCGACGACCGCGTCCGGTTCCACGCCCCAGGCGCGGAGCTGGCGCGCCAGCGCCACCCCGGACGCGACCAGAAGCGGCTGCGCCACCTCCGTCGCGGCCTGCGCGTCCGGGTCCGCGTCCGGGTCCAGGCCCCAGTCCCGCAGGGGCCGGCCGCACACCGGGCCCACGAGCGCCGACGCCTCGTCGAACGTCTCCCGGAACACCGGGGCCGTCCGGTACAGCGCCCGGTCCTGGCCGGGGAACTGCGCGCCCTGGCCGGGGAACAGGAACACCACGCGTGGCCGGGACCGGACGACGCTTCCGACGCGCCCACGCACCGTGCCCGTTCCGGCGGAGGCCACCGCCACGGCGGCGAGCTGCTCCCGCAGATCACCGTCCGCGACGACCGCGAGCCGATGGGGCCCCTCGTCCCGCGCGGTGCTCGCCGTCCGGCAGACGTCGCCCTCGCGCACGTACGGGCGGTTCTCCAGATACGCGGCGAGCTCGGCCGCCGCGTCGCGCAGGGCACCCGCGCTCCGGGCCGAGAGGGTCAGGAGATGAGGCCCCTCGACCGTGGTTTCCCGCGCGGCGCTCGCGGCCGGCGGCGTGACCGGGACGGCGGAGGACGGCGAAACCGGAGCCTGTTCGAGAACGGCGTGGGCATTGGTGCCGCCGAATCCGAACGCGTTGACGCCCGCGACCAGAGGCCCGGCCGCCGTCCACTCCCTGGCCTCGGACACCAGGGAGAAACCGGCGGGAGCGAGGCCCGCCGAGGGGGTGGCATGGTGCAGCGACGGAGGCAGCCTGCGGTGACCCAGGGCCAGCACGACCTTCACCAGGGAGGGCAGCGCCGCCGCGTTCAGCAGATGGCCGATGTTGGTCTTCACCGACCCGAGCAGCCGGGGTTCGCCGTCGGGCCGTACGGGGAACGCGTGGGCCAGCGAGCGCAGTTCGATCGGGTCCCCCACGGCGGTGCCGGTCCCGTGGGCCTCGACGTAGGTCACCGTGGCGGGATCGACGCCCGCCGCCTCGTACGCGCGGGTGATGACCTCGCGCTGCCGCAACGGGTTCGGAGCCATGAGGCTCATCGACCGGCCGTCGTTGTTGACGGCCGTGCCCCGGACCAGCGCGAGTACCGGATCGTCCGCGCGCCGCGCCGCGTCCAGGCGTGTCAGGACGATCGCCGCACCTCCCTCGCCGGGCACGAACCCGTCGGCGTCGGCGCTGAAGGCGCGGCTGCGCCCGGTGGGGGAGAGGGCCTGGGCCGCTTCGAGCAACCGGTGCGGGGACGAGGTCAGATGGAGGTTGACCCCGCCGACGACGGCGAGGTCGCACTCGCCGTCCAGCAGGCTGCGCCGGGCCAGATGCAGCGCCACCAGGCCCGACGAACACGCCGTGTCCACGGCGAGCGCGGGGCCGTCGAGATCGAGGCACTGCGAGACGCGGGCGGCGATGAGGGAGGGAAGGTTCCCGGTGAGCGCGGCGGGCGGAGGGGAGCCGTCGGCCGAGGCCCGGTCCAGCACCTCCCGGTAGCCGCTGTCACCGACCGCCGCGAACACGCCGACGCGGCGACCGCGCCGGCGCGGACCCGCGTACCCGGCGCGTTCGAGGGCCTCGTGCGCGAGTTCCAGGAAGAGCCGCGCCTGCGGATCGAGCGCCCGCGCCTCCTCAGCCCCGATGCCGAAGTACCCGGCGTCGAAGGCGGCCGGATCCTCCAGGAGCCCCGCCCAACGCCTCCGGTCGCCCTGCCGGTCGCGGGGGTCGTCACCCCAGCGCTCGTACGGTACGGGGGTGACGGCGTCGCGTCCTTCCAGGAGCAGGTCCCAGAACGCCTCGGGCGTGTCCGCACCGGGGAAGCGGCACGCGAGTCCGATGACGGCGGCCTCGGCGGACGCCGGGAGAGACCGGGGCGCGGTGGCGGGGGGCCCGGCCGGTGCGCCAGTCCGGGGCGGTTCCCCTGCTCCGGGAGCGGGGGTCCCCACCGCTTCCGGAGCGGACGTCGGGGGAGGGACGGCCACCGTTCCGGGAGCGATCCTCAGCAGGTGATCCGCGAGCGCGGACACCGTCCCGTGGTCGCGGATCACCGCCGGCGGCAGCGTCACACCGAACGCCTCCTCCAGCTCCACCAGCACCTCCATCGCCTTGAGCGACGTGCCCCCGAGGCTCCCGAACGGCTCGTGCACCCCGATCGACCCGGCGGGCGCACCCAGGACCCGGGCCCAGACGTCCCGGACCGCCTCGACGGTCTCGGCCCGATCCCGAGGCGCTGCCGCGTGCGACTCCGCCGCCGTCCGATGCCCGTCCGCCCGGCCGACAGGGGCCGCGACCGACAACCCGCCACCGCCGTCGCACACCGCGACCGAGGAGCTGCCGTCGTCTCCCCTCCCGACCGGCGAACGTCCGCCGTCTCCGGTCCCGACCGACGACCCGTCGCCCCCGATCCCGACCGGCGAACCCCCGCCGCCCGCAGCGACCGACGAACTGCCGTAGGCCGCCCCGGCGCCATCCCTCGCCTGTCCGCGCACACCCCGCCCGTGCGCCGCGAACTCGCCCGCCTCGAACCGTTCCCGCAACCGCCGGCGTTGCAGTTTGCCGCTCGTCGTACGGGGAAAAGCCGCGGGCGGCAGGGCCAGCACCCGTACGTCGTCATGGAACAGCGCCTCCCGCACCCGCGCCGCCACGCGGTCGAGCACCGTCGCCGCGTCGCGCGGAGGCCGCGCCCAGGGAACGAACACCACGACGCGCTCCGCACCGCTGACCGGATCGGACGAACCGATCACCGCCGGGGCTCCGGACGGCAGCCCGTGCGTCGCCGCCACGACCTCTTCCATGTCCGTGGCGTGGAACGTGCGGCCGTTGAGGGACAGCACGTCCTTGTGGCGGCCCGTGACGCACAGCCGCCCGTCCCGCAGGAACCCGAGGTCACCGGTGCGCAACCACCCATCGGCGAACACCTCCGCGCTCACACCGGGAAGACCGTGGTAGCCACGGGCCAGTTGGGGGCCGCGCACCATGATGTGCCCGACCCGCCGGTCCCCGAGGCCGGCCCCCGCGTCGTCGACGATGCGCACGGCGCAGCCCGCCACCGGCCGTCCGACGTCCATCAACTCGACGGCGCCCTCGCCCGGTTCGGCGTCGACCGCCACGCCACCGCTCAACGACGCGCGGTCCAGGACCAGCGGCTCGGCCACCTCGCCCGGCGGCGGGAAGGTCACCGCCAGCGTCGCCTCCGCCAGGCCGTACACCGGCTGGGCGGCCGCCGGGTCCAGCCCGGCCGGCCGGGTCTTGCGTGCGAAGGCACGCCACACCGCGGGCGCGATCGGTTCCGCCCCGACGAGAAGGAGCCGTACGGCCGAGAGGTCCAGCCGCGCCAGGACCTCGTCGGGAACCCTGCGCACGGCCAGCGCCAAGGCGAAGTTGGCCGCGGACAGCACCGTGGCCCGGTGCCGGGCCGCCACCTCGAACCACAGGCCGGGGCGCTTGGCGAAGGACAACGGGCCGATCCTGACCTGCCGGGCGCGTGCGGCCAGCGGGGCGAGATGCGTGCCGATGAGCCCCATGTCGTGGAAGTACGGCATCCAGCTGACCACCACGTCGTCCGCGCACAGTGCCGAGGCGGCGCGTATCTGCCGCAGATTGGCCAGCACCGCGCCGTGCGTCACCTCCACCCCCTTGGGCGCGCCGGTGCTGCCCGAGGAGAACTGCACGAACGCGATGTCCTCCGGCCCGGCGGCGACCGGCTCCCGCACCACCGGTCCCGCCCGCAGGGCGTCGAGGGTCAGGACAGCGGTTCCGTCGGGGAACGCGCCGGTCAGCGACGCGGTAGCGGCGTCCACGACGACGGGCGGCCGTCCCAGGTGCTCCCAGATCGGCAGGGCCCGGCGGGCGTCCGGAGCCAGCGGAACCGGAACGAGGCCGGCCGCCAGCGCGCCCCAGAACATGGGCTGGAAGTCCTCGCCGCGGTCGGCGAGCAACGGCACACAGGTCCCGGCCGGCACCCCGGCACCCCGGAAGCCGCCGGCCACCCGCAGGGCATCGTCCAGGAGTTCGCGCAGGGTGACCGTCAGCTCGCTCCCGTCACCGCGCACATGCACGACGGTCTGTCCGGGGGCCTCACGGACCGCGTCCAGCAGTACATTCAGCAGGGTCATGAGGTGCTCCACCGGTCGATCGATCCGTTGCTCGGAGAATGATCTTAAAAACGGACGGGGTGGACGGAATCAACCACCGGGAGGAGACGACGTGCGCCCCGGGAGTGACCCGGCCCCTGCGCCGGGACCCGGCGCACAGCTCACGGTCCTCACCTCGGTGGGCACCGTGAAGGTGGGCGGCGAAGAGACCCGGTTGATCATCCTGCGCGGCACCAGCGCCTCGGGGAAGCCGAGTGTGGCAGCCGCCGTCCGCGCCGCGTTCGGCGGAGGGCCGGCGGCGGTGGGCCAGGACATCATCCGCCGAACCGTGCCGCGCGGACGCGACCAGGTCGGTCGCCGACGAGATCGACGAACCCGGCTGTGGGAGTGGTACCGCCTCCGCGAGGTGCTGCCCGGCGGTGTCGAGACGGTGATCGGCCCCGACAGCTCCCCGGACAGGACCGCGGACCGCGTGATGCGCGGCACCGGCCTGGCCGGACTGCCGCCGATCGACCGCTGACCCGCACCTGCCGCCCCGGTCCGATCAGGGCACGTCCGACCAGGACCAGGTCGGGCCACGGGCCGGACTCACCAGGTCCCGGCCGCACCGGGGCCCGGCCGACGATCCGGTCACCGCGCCCGTCCCGCCCGGCCGCACCGGACAGGACGGGCGCGCCGCGTCCGCGTACGGAGGTTACGCTCCGGCCGGCGCGGTCTGCTGCACGACCTCGAAGGACCACACGGTCGACCCGCTGGCCGCAGGCTTGGGGCGCTCACCGCTCGGGGCGTCGCCGCCCTGGTGGGCCGCCTTCATCGGCCCCTCCATCCACGCCTGGAAGGACTCCTCGTCGCGCCAGCGCGTGTAGACGAGGTAGTCGTCCGTGCCCTCGACGGGCCGGAGCAGCTCGAACCATTCGAAACCGTCGGAGCTCTCCACGGCGTGGGCGCGCGAAGCGAAGCGCTTCTCCAGCGTTTCACGTTGTTCCCGGGGGACGGTCAGCACATTGATCTTGACTACGCTCATGGCCCCATCCTGCCGTACCGCGCCCGGTCGCCGGCGCTCACCCGTCGGCGCGCGGGGCGGCGGGGAGTTCCACCGTGACGCGGAGCCCGCCCGCCGGGCGCGGCGCGAGGGTGAGCCTCCCGTCGTGCGCACGGGCGATGCTCTCGACGATGGCGAGCCCGAGGCCGACGCCCGCGTCGTGGGTCCGCAGCCGCTCGGCGCCGCGCCGGAACGGTTCGGTGAGCGTCGGGACCAGCTCGGCGGCGAGGGGCGCCCCGGTGTTCTCGACCGTCAGCTCCACGGCTCCGGGGCGGACGCGCGTCGTGATCCGGACGGCCCCCGCTTCCGGCAGGTTGTGGACGATCGCGTTGTGGACGAGGTTCGTGGTCAGGTGCAGCAGCAGGGCCGGCGATCCGGCCGTGGGGGAGACGTCGCCGTGCGTCTCGACGGTGACGCCACGTTCCTCCGCGAGGGGAAGCAGGGTTTCGGCCGCCTCCTCCGCCAGCAGCGACAGGTCCACGGGCTCCCGCGCGAAGGTGCGCCGGTCGGCGCGGCTGAGCAGGAGCAGCGCCTCGGTGAGGTCGATCGCGCGGTCGTTGACGCTGTGCAGACGGTCGATGACGTCGCCGGTGACACGGTCCGGATCGGCACGGGCCACTTCCAGGAGCGCCTTCGACACCGCGAGCGGCGTGCGCAGCTCGTGGGACGCGTTGGCGGCGAACCGCTTCTGCTCGGCGACATGCGCTTCGACCTTGGCCAGCATCGTGTCGAAGGCGTCGGCGAGTTCGCGGAACTCGTCGGTGCGGCCCGGCAGCCGGATCCGGTGCGAGAGCGAGCCGTCCGTGGCCGTGCGGGTGGCCTCCGTGATCCGGGCCAGCGGGGCGAGCATCCGGCCGGCCAGGACCCACCCGCCTACCAGACCGAGGGCGAGAAGGACGCCCAGGACGGTGGCCGCCGCCGGGGCGAAGGTGTACGCGAGGAGCTGACGGTTGGGGTTCTGGTGCAGCATGCGCCGGTCCCAGTCGTCGGGCACGTACTCCAGGAGGTACACCCACACGGCCGTGAGCAGCAGGACGCCCGCGACCATGAGGAACCCGGCGTAGCTGAGGGTGAGCTTGAGGCGAACGCTCAGGCCGGGCCGCCTGACCGTGGTCCCCTCCGCCCCGACCGCGTCGTGCTCGCCCTCGGGGCCTGTCCGGCCCCGATCCGCCGGGCATCCCCTAGCCACGGTCTTCCCCGCTCCCGCGCCCGGCGTCCGCCGCAGGTCCGATGCGGTAGCCGGCGCCGGGCACGGTCGTGATGATGGCGGGCTCCCCGAGGCGTCTGCGAAGAGCCGATACGGTGATGCGCACGGCGTTGGTGAACGGATCGGCGTTCTCGTCCCAGGCGCGTTCGAGGAGTTCCTCGGCGCTGACGACACCGCCTTCCGCGGAGATCAGGACGTCGAGCACGGCGAACTGCTTCCGGGTCAGCGCGACGTACCGGCCGTCCCGGTACACCTCCCTGCGGAACGGGTCGAGCCGCAGACCCGCGATCTCCCGCACGGGAGGTCTGCTGTGGGCGCGTCTGCGGTCCAGAGCCCGGAGCCGCAGCGCGAGTTCCCGCAGTTCGAAGGGTTTCGTCAGATAGTCGTCGGCGCCGAGTTCGAACCCGGACGCCTTGTCGTCGAGCCGGTCGGCCGCGGTCAGCATGAGGATCGGCGTGCCGCTGCCGGAGGCGACGATGTGCCGGGCGATCTCGTCACCGGTGGGGCCGGGAACATCACGGTCGAGGACGGCGATGTCGTAGGCGTTGACGCTCAGCAGCTCCAGTGCGGTGTCACCGTCCCCCGCGATGTCGGCCGCGATCGCTTCCAGACGCAGACCGTCGCGGATGGCTTCCGCCAGAAAGGGCTCGTCCTCGACGATCAGCACACGCATGCCCCGATGGTAGGAGTCGGCACATATCGTCGGCGTATCGAAAAGCGCATACGTGCCGGCAACCGCGCGCCGCCTTCACTGGCAGCATGACTCGACCCCCGCAGCCGACGCGTACGCCACCCCTTCGCTCCCGCCGGTCCCTCGCCGCCGTGCCGGCCGTCCTCCGGGAGGCCATCGCGGCGACATTCCCCCGTGTGGCGGGGGGTGCGGCCGAAGAGGCGCCCACGACCGGCACCCCCGGCACGACGCATGCCTCGGGCAGGCGCGGCGGGACGGGCATCTGGCGGCGCGGCCGACTGCTCGCGGCGGCGGCGCTGCTCCTGGGCGTGTTCCTGCTGCTGCACGCGAGCATCCCGAACCGGATCGGGAACCTCGGCAGCCTGGTCGAGACCTTCCTGCCGTGGTTCGGCCTGGCGGTGCCGGTACTGCTGGCGGGGGCACTGCTGCGCCGCTCCGCCTCCGCCGCACTCGCCCTGCTCCTGCCGGTCGTGGCATGGCTGAGCCTCTTCGGCGGGCTGCTCACCGACAAGACCCACCCGGACGGCGACCTCATGGTGGCCTCCCACAACGTCGGCGCGGACAACCCCGATCCGGTCGGGACCGCGCGCGCCCTAGCCGGCTCCGGCGCGGACGTGCTGGCCCTGGAGGAACTGGCCGCGCACGCCCGAGGGACGTACGAGAGGGAACTCGCCGCGGCGTATCCGCACCACACCGTGCAGGGCACGGTCGGGGTGTGGAGCAGGTTCCCGCTGTCGGACACCCGCCCGGTCGACGTAGCGATGGACGCCGGGCCGCTGGGCGCCGCCAAACCCGCCGCGGAGAAGATGGTCGACAACCGGGGCCTGCGCACCACCGTGGCCACCGACCACGGACCGCTCGCGGTGTACGTCGCCCATCTGGGATCCGTACGCGTCAACCCCCGGGCGGGGCTCTCGGTGGGCCGACGCGACGCCGGCGCACAGTCGCTGGGGCGGGCCGTCGCCGCCGAGCGCAACGATCGGGTGGTGCTGCTCGGCGACCTGAACGGCACCCTGGACGACCGCGCCTACGCCGGCATCACCTCGCGGATGGACTCGGCCCAGGAGAGGGCGGGGGCCGGGTTCGGCTTCAGCTGGCCGGCCGCGTTCCCCGTCGTACGCATCGACCAGATCCTGGTACGCGGAGTGCGGCCCGAGAGCTCCTGGGTCCTGCCCGCCACCGGCAGCGACCATCTTCCGGTGGCGGCCCGCATCAACTGGTGACACGGCGGGCCCCCGGACGTGTGCCTTCCGCTTCCGGCCCGCGACCCCGCGCGGGCCGGAACGGACACGAAACGCGCCCGTGCGCCGGGCGGAGACCGGCAGGATGCCGACCGTGAACCACCTCCCGTGCGGGCTCGCCGCGAACGAGAACCTGCCCTCACCTCGTCGACCGGCCGTCTCGCCGACGGCGAGACGGCCGGCCCTCTGGCCGTCCATGCTGACGGCGGCGGACGTCGACCCGCCGGCCCGGCCCGACGTGGCCCTCGCCCTGCTCGACACGGGCGCGGGCCCCGCCGCGTGGGCACGCCTCCTTGCCACCGATCCGGCCGTCGAGCACCGGGAGAAGCTGGCCGCCCGCCCGGATCTCCCGCCCGATGTGCTCGACACCCTGGCGGCGGACACGGATGTACGGGTCGTCGAGGAGGTCGACCTGCGGCCGGCACGGGCCGCGTCGGCAGCCGCGCACACGGTGCGGGCCCTTCCGGCGTCGTACCCCGGACGGGCCCGCACGGTGCAGGGCCGGCTCAGCCGTTGAACGTGTCCGGGTCGGGCCCGGTGCGCTCGCCGCGGTCGAGGGCCGAGATCTCCCCGATGTCCCCGTCGTTCAGCTCGAAGTCGAAGAGCGCGAAGTTGTCCTGGATACGCTTCAGCGTCACGGACTTGGGGAAGACGATGTCCCCGCGCTGGATGTGCCATCGCAGCACCACCTGTGCCGGGGTCCTGCCCACCCGCTCCGCGATACGGGTGATCGTGGGGTCCGCGAGCACCTTGCCCTGGGCGATGGGCGACCACGCCTCCGTGGCGATGCCGTGCTCCGCCCCGAAGGCGCGGAGCGGGTCCTGGGTCAGGTAGGGGTGCACCTCGATCTGGTTGACGGCGGGGACCACCGTGCTGTTGTCCAGCAGCCTGCGCAGGTGGTTCTCCTGGAAGTTGGACACCCCGATCGCCCTGACGCGCCCGGACCGGTAGATCTCCTCCAGGGCCTTCCACGTCTCCACGTAGTCCCCCGGACCACCCGGCAGGGGCCAGTGGATGAGGAAGAGGTCCAGGTGGTCGAGGTCCAGCTGCTCCATGGTGCGGTCGAACGCCCGGAGGGCATCGTCGTACGCGTGCGCGCCGTTGTTCAGCTTGCTCGTCACGAAGACGTCGGCGCGGTCGAGCCCCGCTTCCCGGACCGCCTGGCCGACCTCCTTCTCGTTGCCGTACATCTGGGCCGTGTCGATGTGCCGGTAGCCGGTCTCCAGGGCGGCGACCGTGGTCTCGCAGGTCTCGTCCGGCGGGATCTGGAAGGTCCCGAAACCGAGCTGGGGGATCGTCACACCGTTGTTGAGGGTGATGTCGGGTACTGCGGACACAGGTGCTCCTCGCTCTCGACGCCTCGGAAGGCGGAGGGGAAAGGTGTACGGGTGATCGGGCGGCGGGTCAGTCCGCGGGGCCGCCGAGTCCGGCGCCGGGCGGCAGCACCCGGGCCGACGGGCCGACGGCGGACGAACTCGTGCGCTGCTCTGCCATGAAAGCTCCGGTACGACGGTGCGGTGGGGGCGGCGGAATGCCGCACTCCGCCTCTCTCCGGGGTACCCGACCGAACGGACAGAAAACTGCCCATAAGCATCTATATCGGTAATGCCTTATTCGTGCAGGGTTACGGAGGGGCGGGGTGGCCCGACGGTGAGCGGCGGAGGCCGGAACGCCTCGCCCGCTACGCGGGTCCTGAGGTCGCGCCGTCGGGGAGGGGGACGCCGAGCCGCCCGGCCACCGTGGTGAGAGCCGGCCCCAGCGGCAGGGCGACGCGGGCCACGGCGTGCCGGTCGCCTCGTGTGGGGTCCCGGTTGACGATCAGGACCGGCGTACCGGCGTCGGCGGCCTGCCGGACGAACCGGAGCCCGGACATCACGGTCAGCGAGGAGCCCAGGACCAACAGGGTGCCCGCCTCGCGGACCAGGGCACGGCAGTGCTCGACCCGCTGCGGAGGCACGGCCTCGCCGAAGAAGACCACGTCCGGTTTGAGGATGCCGCCGCAGACCGCGCAGGGCGCCACGGTGAAGTCCCCGACCTGCTCGTCGGTGAGATCGGCGTCGCCGTCCGGGTTCATCGCGGCGGCCACCGGCGCGAAGCCCTCGTTGGCCTCCTCCAGCCGTCGCGCCAGGTCGCGGCGCGGGCTGCGGTCGCCGCAGGACAGGCAGACCACCCGGTCCAGCCGCCCGTGGAGGTCCACGGCGCCCGTGCTGCCGGCGGCCTGGTGCAGACCGTCGACGTTCTGGGTGATCGCGCCCGAGAGCAGCCCCTGCCGCTCGAAGGCGGCCACGGCCAGGTGTCCCGCGTTGGGCCGGGCGCGGCCGAACGTACGCCAGCCGAGATGGCTGCGCGCCCAGTAGCGGCGACGGGCCCCGGCGTCGGCGGTGAAGTCCTGGTACGTCATCGGGGTGTGGCGGCTCAGGCTCCCGCCCTCGCCCCGATAGTCGGGGATGCCCGACTCCGTGGAGATGCCCGCCCCGCTGAGGACCAGCACCCCGCCACCGCGCAGCGCGTCGACCACCGGTTCCAGGTCGGTCGTGCCCGGCGGCGGCTCCTCGGCGGAGGTCCAGCTGAGCGTGGGTCGCATGCGCATGCCCCCAGGGTACGGAAGCTGTCGCCGGTCGCGGCGGGCCTCGGCCCCGTCGGCGGGCGGGGTGCGTTTCCGGCCTCATTTCATGACAGGTGCATGATCAAGGTGCGATCGCGGCATAGCTTCTTGCGGCCCCCGGGAGAGCGGCGACCGGCCATCGTGGCCACTCGGCTTCCCGTAGGCCGACCGCCCTCCCGCTCGCCCGGCTCCCCGTGGAGCCGAGCCCCCCACGAGTGAAGGGACGAACAATGCTGGATTCGAGATGGTTCAAGGCGGCCGGAGTCGCCGCCGCGATCACCCTGGCCACGGCGACGGCCTCGCACGCGGCTCCCGCGCCGGCCTCGACGGCGGTGGAGGGTACGGCAGCCGCAGTGACGCTCCGCTACGACGACAGCCGGGCCGGTGGCTGGGAGGCGGCGATCACCGCGGGCGTCGCTTCCTGGAACGCGAACGTCGCCAACGTCAAACTCGTCGAAGCCGCCCCCGGCACACGCGCCGAGATACAGATCGTGGCCACCAGCGGCTGGCCGCAGGCCACCCTCGGCCCCGTCCGCCCCGGCGGCCTGGTGAGGGTGGAACTGGGCAGCCAGGCGGTCGCGCAGGGGTACGACAAGACCCGTATCGCCGCCCATGAACTCGGCCACAGCCTGGGGCTGCCGGACACCAAGCCCGGCCCCTGCTCCCAGTTGATGTCGGGCTCCACCGGTGGCACGAGCTGCACGAACGCGGTGCCGAACGCGGTCGAGCGATCCCGCGTGGAGTCCGCCTACGCGCGCGGTCTCGCCTCCCTCACCCCGACGGACGGCCGCATGCTGGTGGACGCTCCGTAACCGGAGGGAACGGCGAGCGGCGGGAGCCGGGCACCTACCGCACCGGAGCCCGACCCGGGCTCTCGCCCCGCCCCCGGTTCCCGGTCGCTCCCGACCGGGAACCGGGAAGTGGTCTACCGGTCCTGCGGGGCGAAGGGCCCGCCGGGGCCGAAGGCACGCTGTGCGAACCGCTCGGCGATACGCCGGTGGGTGGCGGGGTCCGGGTGCAGATCGTCGGGCAACGGCAGTTCGGCGTGATCGCTCGCACCGTAGAGTTCCAGCCCGTCCAGGTGGAACAGATGGGGGTCGGTGGCCGCGCGCTGCTCCACGATCCGGGCCAGCTCGTCCCGGACGACGGTGAGAGTGAGCTTCCCCGCGGCGACCTCCGCCGGATCGCCCGTGGCCAGGAAGCGCAGCCGGCCCTCGCCCATCGCGCTGCGGTCCGGGGCACAGGGCCCCGGAGTGTTCTCGTGGATGGGGCAGAGGATCGGGGAGACCACCAGCAGCGGGGCGGTGGGGTGTCCCTCGCGGAGGGTGTCGAGGAAGCCGTGGACGGCCGGACCGAACGCGCGCAGCCGCATCAGGTCCGCGTTGACCACGTTGATGCCGATCTTGACGCTGAGCAGGTCGGCCGGTGTGTCACGCATGGCGCGGGCGGTGAAGGGGTCGAGCAGTGCACCGCCGCCGAACCCCAGATTGATCAGCTCGGCCCCGCCGTGGGCCGCTGCCAGGGCGGGCCAGGTGCCGGTGGGGGTGGTCGCGTTGGAGCCGTGGCTGATGGAGCTGCCGTGATGCAGCCAGACGGGGCGGTCGCTCGGCCGGGGATCCATCACGGGCGCGTCGGTGCGCAGGGCGACCAGGCACGTCGTCTCGTCGTGGGGCAGCCAGATCTCGACGTCCTTCTCGTCCCCCGGCAGGCCGGTGAACCGGAGCGTCTCCGTCGGGCCGGGTCTGCTCAGAGCCGTGCCCGCTGCCATGTCGATGGTGAGCGTGTCCCCGTCGGGGGCGCCGGCCCGGCCCGCGAGGCGGCCGTCCACGAGGAGTTCGTACACCCCGTCCGGGCGCGGCGGAGCCCCGGCGTAGACCCGCTTGGTGGCCACCACGTCCAGCTCCACGGCGGTGGCGCGGGTGCGGAACGCCAGCCGGACCCCGGAGGGCTGTGACTCGGCCATGGCGAGCTGGCCGTCCGGGATCTGCCGCCGTGCCGCCGCGGGCAGCCGGTGCGGCAGCACCCCCCGCTCCGTCCGCTCCAGGTCGAGAGCGCCCCGCAGGATGGCGGTGGTGATCGGAGTCGTGGTCCAGTCGTGGGAGGAGGTCATGGGGCCGGTCTCTTCATTCGTCGCAGGTTCGGGACATACGGTTCGGGGCACCGGACATGCGGTCGGGGCACCGGGCATACGGTTCGGGACATACGAGGGCGTGCCGATCACTCCCGAGGCCTCAGGGAGAGGCCGGCCAGTCGCGCAGCAGGGAGTCGAGCGCGTCGAGGATCGCCGTCCAGCTCTCCTGCGAGTCGGGGGAGCTGTGGCTGAAACCGCCGGCCCCCTCCAGCTGCACGTAGCCCGTGAAGAACCCGCCCAGGAGCCGCACCGCGTGCGTCTCCCGCGGCTCGTCCAGGTCGTAGCCGCGCAGGATCGCCCGCGTCAGCCGGGAGTGCCGCACGCCCGCGCTCGCCGCCGCCGTTTCCGGGTCGAGCCGGTAGCGTGCGGCGGCGAACCGGCCCGGATGCCGGAGTGCGTAGTCACGGTAGGCGTCGGCGAACGCGCCGAGCGCGTCGCGGCCCGCCCGCCCCGCGATGGCCGCCGACGCCTCGTCGGCGAGTTCGTCCAGAGCCAGCAGGGCGATCCTCGTCCTGAGGTCGTGCGCGTTCTTGACGTGCGAGTACAGGCTCGCGGCCCTGACGCCCAGCGTCCGGGCGAGCTCCGAGGGGGTCACGCGCTCGAAGCCGATCTCGTCCGCCAGCTCGGCCCCGGCTCGTACCACGCTCTCCGCGTCCAGCCCTGCTCGCGTCATACCACTCCCTGAAAAGCCCTCGCTGATGACCTAAAGGAATATACGTTTGCCTAATAGTTTTAGGCAACTTAGCTTGGTTCGTATGAAGCCCCTGACCGAGCAAGAGATCCGCACCGCCTTCGTGAACTGCACCAAGGGGGAGGCCAAGCGGCTGGCCGTCCCGCGCGACCTGGCCGACCGGCCCTGGGACGACCTCGACTTCCTGGGCTGGCGCGACCCGCAGGCCCCCGACCGCGCCTACCTGGTCCTGCCGACCGATGAAGGGCCCCTCGCCATCCAGCTCCGCTCCTCCGACGCAGGCTCCTGGCAGACCCGCCGCAGCATGTGCCCGATCTGTCTGACCGTCCACACCGGAGGCGTCTCGCTGCTGGTGGCACCCCGGTCGGGCAAGGCGGGTCAGCAGGGCAACTCGGTCGGCACGTACATGTGCAGCGACCTCGCCTGCTCTCTCTACGTACGGGGCAAGAAGGACGCGGGCATGGGCGGGCGCCTGCGCGAGTCCCTCCCGCTGGAGCAGCAGATCGAACGGACCATGAAGAACCTCGCCGCGTTCATCGCCAAGGTGACCGCCTGACCGCTTCTTCCCGCGAGCCCGGATCCGGGCTCGCGGGAAGAAACGGCGGCCGGCCGCGACCGGCCGGACCGACGGCGGCTGTTCGTCCCGCAGGCGCTCGGCGACAGCGGGGGCGGCGGACAGATCGCCGGCGTCCGGCCGCCGCTCGTCGAAGCTGCCGACGAGTCCGAACGGCATACCGGTGACGAAGGCGCGCCGTCCCTTCTCCGGCTTCTGCGGCGCTTCCGCCAACACCGCGAAGCGACCGGTCCCCTGACGGAATCCACGACGAGACCGGCCCACCGGGACGGCGCCCCGACCGAGTCGGACCCCCCGGCCCCGCCCCCGTGGGGCCGCACGTACCCCTGCCACTGCCCACCGGGTACGAAATCTGCGCTATGCCCGTCTACCCGACCCTGCCCATGGCGGCCTCAGCCGCTCGGCGGGCGCGTCTGCTCGGGATGCCGGCCGCCGTCCTTGCGCCTCTGGACCTGCTCGGGCGTCTCGACCCGCGTCCTCCGGGTGGGCCCCGAACCAGCCCGTCAGGACTCACGCCCTGAGGTGGGCACGCCCTCCTCTCAGAGGCCGAACTCCTGCGGGGCGACCCCGAGCGCCGTGCACGCCTCGCGCAGTACCTGAGCCTCGGCCGGGGCGATGTACCCGTCCGCACCGGCGATCACGAAGCCCGTCTGGATGACCGCTTTGGCCTCCACCGGCTTCTTCGCCGCCTTCGCGATCTCCTGCATCGCCTCGGCCCTGCCCTGCGGGAAGTTGAACATCAACTGGTCGACGTGCTTGTTGAACCTCTGCCGCAGCTGCTCGGGCGGGAAGTTCTGCAGGACGTCGTTCTGCAGGATCAGCGACTCCACGTGCTGTCGCTCAGCGGGGGCCACCGAGCCGTCGGCGGCCGCCACCAACGCGCACATCGCCATGCTGGCGTCCCGGTAGGCCCCGCTCTTCAACTCCGTCTTGAGCGAGCCGAGCTGGGACTTGAGAAGCCCGACCAGCTTCTCCTTCGAGCCACCCCCGGCTCCTGAACCCGGCTGCCGGCCGCCGGCCGTACCTCCGGCTCCCTGCGACTGCTGCTGCAACCCCTTGGCCTGTTCCTTGATGCGGTCCCACATAGCCATGCCTGCCATCCTTGTCGATCGGATCGATGGACCGCGCACCGTGCGCGACCCCTGTGCGGCGGTTGTCCGTGAACAGCCCCGCGGCGGCCCTCGCCCGGTGGCCCGTGAGCCGCCCGAAGCGCCCTGCCCCGCACGGTTCGCCGCAACGGTCACACGTGGTCCTTCCGCCGCTCCCCCCGACGGGCCCGCACCCTGCGGACGACGGCCACGACCAGCGCAGCGACGACCAGTACGAGTACCACCTTGGAGAGCACCCCGACATAACGCTCCACGAGGTCCCACCGATCCCCCAGCAGATAGCCCGCCATGACGAGGACGGAGTTCCATATGAGGCTGCCGAGAGCGGTGAGGAGCACGAACGTCGGCAGCGGCATCCGCTCGACACCCGCAGGGACACTGATCAGGCTACGGAAGATCGGAATCATCCGGCCGAAGAAGATGGCCTTCATCCCGTGCTTCTGGAACCACCGCTCGGTCTTCTCCAGATCGGACACCTTCACCAGGGGGAGCCGCTCCCACAGGGCGTACATGCGCTCCCGGCCGAAAAGAGCGCCGATCTGGTAGAGAGCGACAGCACCCACCACCGACCCCAGTGTCGTCCAGAAGAGGGCGGAGAACAGGCTGATCACCCCCTGCCCCGCGGCGAAGCCCGTCAGCGGCAGGATGACCTCGCTCGGCAGCGGAGGGAAGAGGTTCTCCAGCGCGATCGCCAGCCCGGCTCCGGGGCCGCCCATCGTCTCCACGAGTCCGGTCGCCCACCCGGCGATGCCGCTCGTCGGCTCCGAGGCGAGGGGGAAGTGATACATGTGCTTCTGCTCCAGGACTGATTCGGGGCCGTGACCGGAATGCCGATCGATTCGGTCTCGTACGGTGCGGGTCGAGAAATGCGCGGGGAACCCGTGCTGCCCGCATCGCGCCGCATTTCTACGGGAATCGAATGACGGGCTTCGGGTGAGGGTCCGGATTACCGGATACGCGCGCGGATGCGGATGTGAGGGGCGGGCTACGGGATGCGCAAGGAAGGGAAGGGGGTGTGACGGTGCGCGTCCACCGCCGGGCGGCCAGCTCCTGAACACGCACACGGCCTGCTCACCGCAGGGGCCGGACACCGGACGACGTACGGGATCCGGTGGCCGCACCGCCGTACGGTGCCGGCCGGTCCGGGGCCCGGCGGACAGCCCCGGACCGAGGGGGACCGCCCGCTCAGCAGCGAAGGATTCGGACCTGGACAGGACTCTGCGATCCAGCGCGCGAAGCGTGCTGCCGGGCGATGTCCGCCGCACCGTCGTACAGGTCCGGCGAGGGGGAGGGGGCGGCCGCCGGAACGGGGGCCGACGCCGTCGTGCCACCCGCTTTGTGGCGCTGCTGGAGCGTGGCCTCACCGTCCACGCCGTCCAGCGGCATACTCGGCCCGGACGTGTCGAACACGGACACGACCTGGGAACGAGCCGCCGCGTCGGAGGGCTGTGGAGTCTGCGGGGAGGAACCGAGAGCGAGTGCGGAAATCATCAGGAGCATGGCGATACCGGCGTAGAAGGCCAGCATCTCCCTGCAGCGCATTCCTACGCTCCCTGTCCCGGTCGATTCGGCCCGTAGAACGAAGTACCAAAGCCGCTCGGCGAATTGCCGCAGGACTGCACTCTAACAGCCTGAACTGAAGCGAACCTGAAGCCCATTTCGCCCTCGGGCGCGGTCCGGGCCGAAGACCCTACGGTTCCTGCCCCGTACTGTGCGGGCATGCCGGAACCCGTCCTTCCGTCGGACGTGATGGCTAGGCTCCGGACCATGGCAACCACGGGAACGACACGGGCGAGACGCGTGATGGCGGCAGTGGTCGGCACTGCCGCGGCAGTGGTGTTCGGTGTCGGCGGTGCGCTGGCGGTCGGTACGTCGGACGACAGGCCTGCCGAACCGGTATCGGCCGAGACCGTCCCCCCGACGCCGAGCGGTGGCGGCGAGGTCTCGGGCGGCTCCGACGGCGGAAGTGTGAGCGGTTCCGGTGGCTCCGACGGCGGTGCGAGCGAGGGCGGTTCCGACGGTGCCGACAGCGGCGGTAGCGTGAGTGGCTCCGGCGGATCGGAGGGCGGCGACTCCGGATCCTCCGGCGGACCCGAGCCCAGCTCCAGCCCGAGTGGGCCGCACCCCACCGACGGGCCCAGCCCTTCGCCCACGGCTCCGGTCGACCTCGCGGAGGTCGCCGAGCGCATCGACGAGCTGGAGAAGAAGGTCGACGAGTTGCCCACGAAGAAGGACCTGGCCGACGCGTTGCGCGCGTTCGCGGACTCGCTGGAGCAGCAGGACTGAGACAGCGCAGGCCCGCGGCCGACCGCCCGAAGGGAAGGGAACCCCGTACGGCGCCCTCGATTATGCTCGCGCTCGGGGGAGACGACCGGAGGAACGGGACAGCATGACTGGGCAGCGCGACCGTTGGGCGGAACTGACCGGGGGCCGGGCGGGGGAGGAATACGCGCAGCGCTTCGCCCGGCTCGCCGCATCGGGCCATGACGTCCATGGCGAGGCCACCTTCTGCGCCGCGTTGGTGGAGTCCGCCGCGAAGGTGCTCGACGCGGGCTGTGGAACCGGCCGCATCGCGATCCGTCTCGCCGAACTGGGCCACCACTGCACCGGGGTGGACGTCGACCCGTCGATGCTCGCCGTCGCCCGGCGGGACGCGCCGGACCAGGACTGGCTCCTCGGCGACCTGGCCCGGCTGGACGATCTCGGCCTGGACCCGGACCACGACCTGGTGCTCGCCGCCGGCAACGTCATCCCCCTCCTCGCCCCCGGCACCGGGGAAACCGTCGTCGGACACCTTGCCGCCGTACTGCGCCCCGGCGGCCTGCTGGTCACCGGCATGGGACTGGACGCGGCCCACCTGCCGCTGGAGGAAGCGCCCGTGACCCTCGACGAGTTCGACGACTGGTGCACACGGGCCGGTCTGACTCTGCGGCAGCGGTACGCGACCTGGAGTGGCGATCCCTACCGCGAAGGTGGTGGCTACGCGGTCAGCGTCCACGCCGCCCCCACCAGCTGAACCCGCGCCACCCCCGGCGCAGCCGGGCCGGCGCGGGGCTCCCGCCCCGCCGTGGCCCCGGCCCCTCTCCCTCCCTCATCCCTCTCCCAGAGCCTGGAGACACGGCATGCCACGCGTCGTCCTTGTCGAAGACGACCCGTCCGTACGGGACGGCGTCGAGATGGGGCTCCGGCGACGCGGCCACGAGGTCCTCGCCACCGCCACCGGCGAGGCCGGCCTGGAAGCACTCGACGCGTTCCGTCCCGATCTCCTGCTGCTCGACCTGATGCTGCCCGAGATGGACGGTGTCGAGGTCTGCCGCCGGGTGCGCAGGACCAGCCAGTTGCCGATCATCATGCTCACCGCGCGCGGCGACGATGGGGACATCGTCGTCGGCCTGGAGGCAGGAGCGGACGACTACGTCGTCAAGCCCGCCCGCACCGAGGTCATCGAGGCCCGCATCCGTGCCGTGCTGCGCAGTATCGAAGCCCCCGCCGGCCCGCGGCCCGCCGTCGAACCCCACGGCGACCTCGATATCGACCGTGCCGGACACACCGTCCTGCGAGCGGGCCAGCCGGTCGCCCTCGCGCCGTCCGAGCTGAAGCTGCTGCTGTTCCTGTCGGCCCGGCCGGGCGAGGTCTTCAGTCGTCAGCAACTCCTGGAAGAGGTCTGGGACCACAGCTACCACAGCGACGTACGCCTGGTGGACGCCTGCGTACGCCGACTGCGCGTCAAGATCGAGGACCGGTCCGACCACCCCCGGTACATCCAGACCCTGCGGGGGTTCGGCTACCGCTTCGGACCGCTGTGAAGATACCCGGAGCGGCCGCCGCGTTCGGCGTACGGACCCGGCTGGTGCTCGCGTTCCTGCTGGTGGCCGCCGTCAGCGCCGCGACGACCGCCGCCCTGACCTACCGCGAGGCGCGCAGCGCCGTCCTCGAACGCGCGCAGGACACGGCCGTCGCCTCGTTCCGTGAGGAGGCCGAACGGTTCGTCCCCGGCCTGCCCATGGACCCGGAGGCGACCCGATGGGCGCTGTACGACATCGCGGCACGCTCCAAACCCCATCCGTGGATCGTGTTCGCCGAGTACGGATCGCTGCGCGTCTCCTCGGGCGACCGGCCCGCCTCGGGGGTTCTGACCGCCGACCTGCGCCGTTCCGCGCGCACGGCACCGCGCGGTGCCTTCCAGCGGGTCGTCAAGGACGGGGACGCGTATCTGACGGTCGGGATGCCGGTGATGACACGGGTCGTCGCGGGCGGCCGCGCGGTGCCCAGCGGCCTGGTCCTCTACGCCGTGATGCCGATGGCGAACGAGGAGACCGACATCGATGCCCTGGTGACCGCCGCCCGCGACGGTGCGCTGCCGGGGCTGGCCGTGGCCCTGGTGCCGGCCCTCTTCGCGGCGCGCAGCGTGCTGCGGCCCGTCCGTGAACTGCGGCGGGCCGCGCACTCCATGGGCGGCGGGCAGCTCGACACCCGGATCGCCGTACGCGGCAGGGACGAGATGGCCGACCTCGCCCGGACGTTCAACGCCTCGGCGGCCCGTCTCGAACACTCCGTGCAGGAGCTGAAGGACGCCGGGGCACGCGCCCGGCGCTTCGCGTCGGACGTCTCGCACGAACTGCGCACCCCGCTCGCCGGGATGCTCGCCGTCACGGACGTGCTGGACGAGGACGCCGGGAGGCTCGACCCGGACACCGCGCGGGCGGTGCGCCTGATCAGCGCCGAGACCGGCAAGCTGGCCCTGCTGGTGGAGGATCTGATGGAGATGTCCCGGTTCGACGCCCGGGTGGCCGAGCTGAACACCGACGAGGTGGACGCGGCGGAAGCCGTACGCAGGACCCTCTCCGGCCGCCGGTGGCACGACCGGGTCGTTACGGAGCTGCCCGAGGGCATCCGCATCCGCCTCGACCCACGCCGCTTCGACGTCATCGTGGCCAACCTCGTCGGCAACGCCCTGCGCCACGGCGCCGAACCGGTCACCGTACGGCTGTCACCGCGGGCGGACACCCTGGTGGCCGAGGTGCGGGACCACGGCCCCGGTATCGCGGACACCGCCCTGCCGCACATCTTCGACCGCTTCTACAAGGCGGACGCGGCGCGCTCCCGCTCGTCGGGCAGCGGGCTCGGTCTGGCGATCACCCGGGAGAACGTACGCCTCCACGGGGGCACGATCCGGGCACAGAACGCGCCCGGTGGGGGCGCGCTGTTCACCGTGGAACTGCCCTACGAGGGGCCCGCCTCCCGAGAGACGCGCCCGGAGGACGGACCGGTCCGGACGGAGGCCACCGCGTGAGGGTGCGAACGTCCCGCGCGGGCAGGGCGGCCCGGCTCGCCGTACTGCTGGCACTCGCCCAGGGGCCGCTCACCGGCTGCGGCATCCAGGAGACCGAGGTCGTCGCAGCCGGGAGGCCGGCCGTCGGCGACCTGCTGCCGGCACGGGAGACGCGCTTGCTGCTGTTCTTCTACGCCCCGGACGGCGAACTGCTGCCCGTGCCGCGCGTCCTGGACGTCCCGTGGCACGGCGGCGACGCGCCCTCGAACGGCGAGGAGGAGGACGAGGCGCTCTCGCCCCTCGCCGCCGTCACCGCCCAGCTCACCGGACCGAACAAGGACGAACGGCGGGCCGGCCTCCGCAACGCCCCCTCCCTGCCGGGCACGGCGTCCGCCGCGGACCGGGTCGTGACGGGCGGCTCCACCGTCGAGGTCGAACTGGACACGGGGGTACGGCAGCTGACCGCACGCGCCCGCGACCAGCTCGTCTGCACGGCTGCGTACGCGGCACACCCACAGGGGGCTCCGTCCGTCACCCTCGTCGGCCGGGACGGGCGACTGCCCCCGGCCGACTGCTCCGTCCGGCCTGTACCCGCTCCGGCACGCTGACCACCGGGTCGGTCGTCCGCGACGGTACGGCAGCGGCCCGCCGGAGTCACCTCCGGCGGGCCGCGCTCATGCCTCGCTCACTCCGGGCCGTGCCCCGCGAAGGGCGGGTTCAGCCCTGCGGACCCTGTGGTCTCACCGGCCGAAGAAGGCGTTGTGGACGGTGACCGTCGACTCGTTGCCGCCCTTGTCGGAGACGACGGCCCGCAACGAGACCGCCTTGCCCCTCCCCGGACCGAGCACCGTGACGCTCCCCGCCATGACCGGTGCGGGCTGCCAGGTCGCACCGTCGTACGAGACCAGGACGCGCAGCGACTTCAGGTTGGCACCGGCCGCCGCGCCCTGCACCTGGACCGGGAAGGTATGCATGCCGCCGGCCGGAACGGTGGAGTCCAGTGCGAGCTTCGGCAGGAAGCGGACCGTGGAGACCGGCAGCTGCGTCGGACTCCCGGCAGCGGCCGAGGTGAAGGTCCAGGAGGCGTCGATCCGCGTGCCCGTGCGATTGACCTTCGGGTCCCGGTGGACCGTGGTCTCCACCTTGTACGCGGCGGACTCGGGCGTCAGCGTGAAGAGTTCCCGGTCGATGGCGGCGTCCTTCCGGAGGAACAGCTTGCCGTTGCGGTGGATCGTGGTCCTCGCATCGGTGTACTGCGCGAAACCGGAGTGGCCCGCCCCGTCGCTGATCATCGGGAACGCACCGTAGATGTCGTCGCCGTCGCGCACGATCCTCTCGTCCGTGCCCATCCGCGGTCCCAGCACACCGACGTTGAAGGTCTCGGTGTAGGTCCTGCCCGCCGCGAACTTCTGATGCCCGTCGAGTTCGAAGGCCGAGTCGAAGGAGCGGTTGCCGTCGGCGTCCGCCGCGGTCAGCACACCCGCGACGATGTTCCAGGCGGCCCCGCCCTCCGTGGACAGGTACACCCTGCGCGTCTCCGGCGCGGGACGCACGGTGTAGAGGGCGTCGACACCTCCCCCGTAGTCGAGCAGACCGTGCGCCGCGAGAGCGCCGTCGGCGCCCGGCGCGGACGACCCGATGTCGGCCTTCACCAGGGCCATGTCCTTGACCGCGTAGGTCTTGTCGAAGCCGGTGGCCAGCTCACGGACCGGGCCTCCGGTGAGGACGTTGTACTCGGTGCCGCTGCGCTCCCAGTGCGCCGACCACTGCTGGGCGAGGACGCCCTCGGCCATCCTTTCGCCCTGGTAGGCGGTGCGGAGGTGGTCGAAGCCGCTGAACTCGGCGCCCTCCATGATGAACGTCTCGGGCGTACTCAGCGTGTACATCATCCCCGCGCGCGTGGAACGCGCCTCCGGGTCCGGCACCTCGACGTTCACGGGCCGGGTGGTGCGGGCGTCCAGGGTGACGGTGGTGGGCCCGGTCACCGAGAGCTCGGGAACGCTGATCAGGTCGACGCCCTTCTTCGGGGCAGCCGGGTCGACCAGCATGTCGGCCGCGAGGCTGTAGGTGCCGCGCGGAAGGCGGACCGTGGCGGTGCCCGACGACAGGTCGGGGAGGAACCGCAGGCCGGAGGCGGAGTCGCGGTAACCTTTCAGGTCGGCCTGCCAGTTGGAGCCGACCGCACCGTCGCGGTCGAAGGTCTTGAACGTGACGTCGTACGACTCGCTCTCCCGTTCCACCGCCGCCGGGGTGCGCACCGCGAGGCCGCCGCCGGTGGCGACGACCGTGACCGCGTACGAACCGTCCACCGTGCCACCGAGCCGCGTGTCGGCGGTCAGACCCACCGAGGCGGTGCCGCCCGCCGGGACCGTGACCCGCTGCGCGTCGAGGGCGAAGAACCCGGCCGGGGCCGGCTTCCCGTCCCCGCCCGTGGGCGCGGCGAGCTCCAGGTCCAGCGTGACATCGGCGTCGCCGCTGTTGCGGTACGTCACCTGGCGGGTGACGGGGGTGTCGTCGGCGTGGGGCCACGCCTGCGTGCCCAGGTTGACGGAGACCGGCTCGGAGACGACGGTCTGGTCGATCGCCCGGCCGACGGCGAGACGGCCCGCTCCCTGCTGGAACACGGTGGGGGAGCCACCCTCCGCCGACCCCGTCAGGGCGGCCTTGAGCTGCGCTCCGGTCCATGCCGGGTTCTTCTGCTTGAGGATCGCGGCCGCGCCCGCCACGTGCGGGGTCGCCATCGAGGTGCCGTCCAGGGTGGTGTACCCGGCCGGGTTCTGTCCGGCCGTGCCGGCCGCCGCGGCCGCCGTGATCGCCACGCCCGGCGCGGTGATGTCGGGCTTGACCGCGCCGTCCCCGATCCGGGGGCCGGCGCTGGAGAAGTCGGCGATCAGATCGTCGTCGTCCACGGCGCCGACCGTCAGCGCGGCGTCGGCGCTGCCCGGCGACGCGACCGTTCCCCGCCCCGGTCCGCTGTTGCCCGACGCCACCGCGAACAGGACGCCCTTCTCCGCGGAGACCCTGTTCACCTGGGCTTCCATCGGATCGATTCCGGGGGAGTCGGCGTTCCCCAGGCTCATGTTGATGACGTCCGCGCCCTGGGCGACGGCCCAGTCCACCCCGGCGATGATGCCGGAGTCGTCACCGATGCCCTGGTCGTCCAGCACCTTGGCGTTGATCAGCCGGGCCCCGGGCGCCACTCCCTTGAACCGGGAGTCCTTCGCGCCCGTGCCCGCCGCGGTGGAGGCCACGTGCGTGCCGTGCCCGTTACGGTCCTTGGCGTCCGGCGAACCGCTGAAGTTGCGCTCGGCCACCACCTTGCCGGCGAGGTCCGGGTGGGTGGCGTCGATCCCGGTGTCCACGACGGCGATCTTCACACCGGTGCCGTCGTACGAACGGTCCCAGGCGGCCGGAGCGCCGACCTGGCCCGTACTGCGGTCGAGCGTCGCCTTCCGCACGCCGTCCAGCCAGATCCGCGCGACGCCGGACGACACGGCCGCCGACCCGTCCGCGCGTCGGCGGGTCAGGGCGTCCCACAGGGCGCCCGCGCTCTCCGTCGCGCTGTCGGCGCCGGTGACGGCGTCGGCGTCGAGGACCGAGAGGGTCCGGCGGAGCGTGGTGCCCTCCGAGGAACGCACCTCGGTGCGCGCGGACTTGGCGTCCGGGCCCCGGTAGCCGACGATCACCTTGAGCCCGGCCCCGTGAGTCTTGCGGCTCTGTGCCGTGGCGAGTTCGGTGATGTCGAACAACCGGCGGTCCAGTGTTCCGTCGGCGATGAGCCGCCGGGCATCGCGCGGCACCACATAGGTGCGGCCGTTCCGGGTCTCGGTGAAGAAGGGCATGTCCTCCCGGCCCTTCGCCCGCTGGATACCGCCGGCCCGGCCGCGGGAGTCCACGAGGACCCGGTCGCCGGTGATCAGGGTGACGGTCTCGCCGGACCGGCCGCCCGGCTTCCCGTCCTCGGCCGTACCCGGGAACACCGTGCCCGGAAGTTCGGCGCCGGGTTTGCCGGTGCCCGCCGACGCCGGGCCGGTCATGCCCGCTGTGAGGGCGACAGCGGCCGCAGCGACGAGGGCATACGTCCTCGTTGATCGTTTTCGCAAGATGGTCCCTGCTCAGGAGTGGTTCGACGGGCGAAAGCCCAGCCGCACGGGGTGCGTTCGGATACGCGTTCGGCCCCGGGCTCCTGAGTATGCCGAGGCCGTTCCGACGCACTCAATGATCGTTGTGTAACAGCGGGACCAGCGCGATCCGGCCCGCTCGCAGAGGGTCCGCGACCCGATCAGGCGGGCGGCGAAGGCGGGCTCCACACCCCGAACCACTGCTCGGCCCCGTACTCCTCGAACCGCGCCATCTCGGTGAACCCCAGCGTGTGCGCGAGGCGCAGCGACGGGGCGTTGGCGACCCGGGTGCAGAGGACGACCCGTTCGCCGGGGAACGCCCCGGCGAACCAGCCGAGCGCGGCGGTGCTCGCCTCGGCGGCGTACCCGGACCCCCACGCCCGTGGCAGGAGCATGTAGCCGAGTTCGGCATGATCGCCGTCCGGGAGCAGGCCACCTCCCGGACGTTCGGCGGCCCGGCGTTCCAGGGTGACCGTGCCGATCATCGCCCCGTCCAGTTCCACCACGAAGAGACCCGGACGCCGGCCCGGCACCTCGGGGACGGCGCGTTCGAGTTCGTCGCGCGGACGGGGGCCGCCCAGGTGGACGCGCACCTCCGGCGATGCGAACAGGTCGATGAACGCCGCACGGTCGCGGGCTTCGGAGACACGGAGCACGAGACGGGCCGTGGCGATCGGGGCGGGAGGCCAGGTGACGCGAGCGAGTTCAGCCATGCCGGGCAACGTATCGCACGCCTGTACGCACGGGTCTTCGGCGGCCGATGTCGCGGCCCCGACTCCGCCGTCCGGCCACGGGGCGGCCCGGAACCCGCCCTCCGGCATCCCGGCCGCTGCGAACCGCTGGATCAGCTCTCCTCGGAGCGTCGGCGGACGCGGCGGATCCGGATCGGGCCGCGGACCTCGTCCGGATCGACCGGGCGGCCCTTCTGGGTGATGTCGACGCGGCCGGCCCCGACCAGCCGCCGAGCCGCCTGGCGGGCGGGCTCCATCAAGGAGCGCCAGCCGTCGTCGTCGCCCTCGTACACCGAGCGCGCGGCATCGGAGGGACAGATGGTCGCGGTCGGGCCGCGTCGCTCCAGCAGGTCGAGGATCGCCTGCTCCAGGAGGCGGCCGGTCCGTTCTTCGTGCTCGGTCATCCCCTCATGGTGGCACCGGTACGCCGAAGGCGCCCGGGGCCGCGGGCAGGCCGCCCGCCCGGCACCCACCCCTGCCGGACGGGCTCGCCGGTCCCGGAGCCCGGGTCCGGCTGCTGACCACCGAGGTGCTCGCGCGGGAGCCGGAACCGGTGGCCGTACGGGCGGCGGCGGACCGAGGACGAACCGGGCTGCCCCCGCACGGCCCGGCCCGCTCACCGGGCGGGCGTCGGCGGCGACCGGCATGTCTCACCGCCTGCGGCCCGGCACCGCGAAGAGGACCGGGGCCGCCCCCTGACGGACGGCGCCGTACACGAGCGGTGGCTCAGGCCATGCCCCGGGAGGCCCGCGAACGCCGGGCCACGGCGTCCAGCGACACCGCCAGCAGCAGCACCCCGCCGGTGACCATGAAGCGGTAGGCGGAGTCGAGATTCAGCAGGGTGAGCCCGCTGGAGATCGACTGGATGACGAGGACGCCGAGCAGCGCGGCGAACGCGGAGCCCCGGCCGCCGAACAGGCTCGTGCCGCCGATGACGGCCGCGGCGATGGCGTTGAGGTTGACGTCACCTCCGCCGCTGCTCTGGTTGGCCGCCGCGAGCCGCGCGGCGGACAGCATCCCACCGACGCAGGCCAGCGTCGTGCACAGCACGAAAGCGGTGGTCAGGACCGCCTTCACGTTCACCCCCGCCCGCCGGGCGGCCTCCCTGCCCCCGCCGACCGCGTACATCGACGTGCCGAACGAGGTGCGGGACAGGACATAGTGCAGCGCCAGCACCAGGGCGAGAAAGAACACGAACATCCAGCCCACCCCGCGGTCCCGGTTCAGATACCAGACCGCGCCGCCGAGACCGGCCGCCGGCACCAGGCTCCGCACGAGGAGGAACCGCCGTGAGGCGGCGGTCAAGCCGGCCCGGCGGCGTTCTGCGGCGCGCGCGGCACCGGTCGCGTACAGCGCGGCCGCGCCCCCGACGACCAGTGTGTAGGACGCCCAGGGCGGGAGGAACTGGAGCTGCGCGAAGGTCACGAGACCCGAGTCGAAGGGCAGGTTCACCGAGCCTTTGGGCCCCAGCAACCACAACTGCACGCCGAGGAAGCCGAGCAGACCGCCGAGGGTGATGACGAAGCTGGGCACCCCGATCAGAAGGTGGATCCGGGCATAGAGCCAGCCGATCACCGCCGCGAGAGCCAGCGCGGCCGTCACGGCGAGCCAGGCGGACAGCCCCCGGTCCACGAAGAGGACGGCCAGGACGGCGGCGCCGAGCCCGCTGACCGAGCCGACCGACAGGTCGATCTGACCGACGAGGAGGACGCAGACGACACCCAGGGCGATGATGCCGACCGGCACGCTTTCGAGGGTGAGGTTGGTGAGGTTGGCGCTCGAAAGGAACACCGGGTTGAGGATCTGCATCACGACCCAGATCACGACCAGCCCGGCGAGCACCGGCAGGAGACCGGGATCGCCGCCGCGCAGTCGGCCGGAGACCGTCCGCCACCGCGCCCGCGCGCCCTCGGACCGGCTCACCGGTCTCTTCCGGGGTCCGCCCCGCTCGCCTTCCGGGCTCGTGGCAACGGCCGGTTCCGTCATGACGCCTCCCCCTCGCGCGTCGCTTCCGTCCTGCCGTGCGCACGTGCGCCCCGGCCCCGCTCGGCGCGTCGGCCGACGACGTTGTCCGAGGCTCCGGTGATGGCCGTGACCAGATCCGCCGCCGTGGCCCCGGCCGCGTCGAAGAACCCGTTGTTGCGGCCGAGCCGCAGGACGGCCACGGTGTCCGCGACGGCCCGCACGTCGGCCATGTTGTGGCTGATCATGAGGACGCCGAGGCCGCGTTCCCGCAGCCGCTCGATCAGGTCGAGCACCTCCGCGGTCTGGGCCACGCCCAGAGCGGCGGTCGGCTCGTCGAGGATGATCACTTTGGGGTCGCCCAGGAGGGTCCGGGCGATCGCCACGGTCTGCCGCTGGCCTCCGGACAGGGCCGCCACCGGGGTGCGTACCGAGGGGATCTTCGCCGACAACTCCCCGAGCAGGGCGCGGGAGCGGATCTCCATGGCCACCTCGTCCAGCCGCAGCGCCCTCAACTCCCGGCCGAGGAAGAGGTTGTCCACCACGTTCAGGTTCTCGCACAGGGCGAGGTCCTGGAACACCGTCGCGATGCCGAGCCGTTGTGCGACGGCGGGGGAGGGGATGGAGACGGTCCCGCCGTCGAATCGGACGGTTCCCGCGTCGGGCTGATGCACTCCGGAGAGGATTTTGACCAAGGTGGACTTCCCCGCCCCGTTGTCGCCCACGAGTGCGACGACCTCTCCGGCGGCGACGTCCAGGGCGACATCGGTGAGCGCGGCGACGGCGCCGAAGGACTTGCAGATCCCGCGCAGGGCCAGCAGCGGTCCCTCTGACGCCCCCTGGGCGGAGGGCAAGTGATCTGCGGGCATGGACCGGCCTTCCGGGACGGGCGGACGGGGCGGCGGGCGTGCCGGTGACTGCCCGCGCGACTACGTGACGCCGGCCTCCGCGCAGGCGGCGGCGTACGTCGCCGTGCACACCTCGGCGGTCTTCAGCGGCTTCCCGTCGCCGACCAGGACCTCCCCGATGTTCTCGCGGGTGACCACGGTCGGAGTGAAGAGTTCCGACGGGGTGCCGAAGAGCGTCGTCCCACCTCGGGGCTTCTCACCCCGGACGAAGGCGTGGGCGGCGGTGGCCGCCGCTTCCGCGACGGTCCTGATCGGCTTGGAGATGGTGTTGTACTGATCACCCTTGATGATCCGCTGGGCGGCGGCGAGTTCGGCGTCGTTCCCGGTCACCGGAGGCACGGCGACCCCTGCGGCCTTGAAGGCGGCGATGGAACCGCCGCCCGTACCGTCGTTGGCGGCGACCACCCCGGCGATCCGCCCCGGAAACTTGCTGATCTGGCCGCTGACCCAGTTCTGGGCCTTCCCCGGCTCCCAGGCGGGAGTGTCGTACTCGGCCAGGAGCTCGAAGCCGCTGGAGTCGACCGCGCTGTGGATGCCCTTCTTGATCAGCCCGGCCGCCGCGTCGGTCGGTGAACCGTTGACCTGGAGGAGGCCCCCCTCGGCCTCGGCGGAGGTGAGGTGCTCCACCAGGGAGGCGCCGATCATGGCGCCGATCTTCTCGTTGTCGAAGGAGACGTAGTAGTCCGCCCTGGCCGCCGGTATCGGCCGGTCGTACGCGATGACGGAAACTCCGCGGCCCTGTGCCGTACGGACGGTGCTCGCCGCCGCCGCGGAATCCACCGGATCGATCACGAGGACGTCGGCGCCCTGCGCCAGGGCGGAGTCGGCCTGCTGCTGTTGCTTCGCGGCGTCCCCGCCCGCGTTCTGGTACAGCACCTCGCAACCACCGCAGAGCTCCCGGACCTTGGCCTCGAAGAGCGGCGCGTCGTACAACTCGTACCGGGTGGAGGCGATGTCGGGCATCAGGAACGCGATCTTCGCGTTCTGTGACGACCCGCCGCCCGAGCCGCTCGGTGTCTCGGTCGTACAGGCGGCGGCGGAGACGACCACCGCCATCGTGGACACGGCAGCCGCGAGTGATCTGACAGAGCGTGGCGTCACTGGAATCTCCCGGTCTTCAGTCGGAGAGAGCCCTTCTCCACGTCAAATGAACAGCCTGCCTGTTATGAGTGTCAATGGTCATGTCATAAATAACAGAGAGAGGGAGGCCGCCAGCGGAAGCGGGCAGCCCTGACCCGTCCCGGCTACCGCGCCAGGCGGTCCCACCCGCCCCGCGCCGTCGCCAACTCGGCCCGGTACCGCCCGTATCCGTCCTCGTACAGGGCCCGTACGCCCTCGCGCGGTTCGACCACCCGGTGCCTCCCCGCCGGCACCTCGTCCCCGGGGGACAGCGAGGCCCTGGCGACGGACACCACACCGAGCGCCCCGACCTGCTCCTCCAGCGGGATACGGACCGGCCGGCCGAGCACGTCCGCCATCAGCCTGGCCCACATCACCGAGCGCGTGCCTCCGCCGCACAGGGCGAGGGTGCCGCTCAGTCCCGCAGCGTCCAGGCAGTGCCGGGCCGCGTAGCCGATGGCCTCGCAGACGGCGCGCACGGCGTCCGCCCGTCCGGTGGCCAGACTGAGCCCGTCGAGCCTGCCCCGGGCCGATGGCTCGACGAAGGGGGCCCGTTCGCCCGCCTCGGACAGGAAGGGGAACGCGTGGACGCCCCGCGCGCCGGGCGGGCTCTCGGTGAGCAGCGCGTCCACGTCGGCCGTGGTCGCGCCGACGAGGGCGAGCACCCACTCCAGCGCCGCCGTCCCCACCATCGCCGGCATCGCGCGCAGCCACCGGCCGGGGTCGGGCGTGCACAGCCACATGCCGGCGGGCTCCGCGAGCGGATCGAGATCCACGCGGTCGGTCAGCACCTGGCTCGCGAGTGTCGTGCCCAGGATGAGCACCCCGTCGCCCACCGCGCGCACCCCGCTGCCGATCGCGCAGGCCGGAAGGTCGTAAGGCCCCGCCACGACGGGCAACCCCTCCGGCAGCCCCAGAAGCCGTGCGCCCCGGTCGTCCAGCCCGAGCACCGTTCCGGGAGCGGCGGGAACCGGCAGCAGATCCGCCCGGTCCGCGACACCGCACGCCTCCAGGGCCTCGGGCGCGTAGCGGCGGGTGCGCGGGTCGAGGAACGGGAGCGTCGCGTCGGAGGCGTCCAGGCACACCCGGCCGGTCAGGCGCTGGGCCACCGCGTCCACGCAGTAGCCGGCGACGGCGGCCCGGTCCAACACCTCCGGCTCGTGCTCCTGGAGCCAGTTGAGCAGCGGGCCGTGGCACCCCGGAAACATGCCGGAACCGGTGTGCGCGTACGCGGCGCCGATCGTGCCGTCCGCCAGCCAGCGGGTCACCAACTCCGAAGCCCGCGCGTCCATCCAGGAGATGGCGGGCCGCACCGGACGGCCCCGGCCGTCCCGCAGCCACAGCCCGTCCCCCTGCCCGGTGAGCGCCACCGCCTCCGGCGGTCCGCCGATCGCGGTGGCGACTTCGCGCACCACCTCCCCGACACCGGCCTCGACGTCGTCGAGATCCTGCTCGACCCGCCCGCCCGGCAGCATCTCCACGTGCGAGCGCCGGACCGCGGCGGTCAGGGCGCCACCGGTCTCGTCGAACGCCACGGCCTTGGTGACCGACGTCCCGATGTCCACACCGATGATGGTGCTCACGTCTGGTGCCTCCTGTGTGAGCCGAAGGGTTCCCGGCCGCCGGCGGCGGCCGTCAGGACCGGCCGGCCTCCAGGACGTCCCGGTTCGCGAGGTGGGACAACTCCTCGCCGCGCAGGAAGCGGCCGACCTCGGCCGCGGTGATGGCCGCCGCACGGTGCGCGGTCCGGCGGGTCGCACCCGCCAGGTGGGGGGTGGTGATCACGTTCGGTACGTCGTGCAGCGGCCAGTCGGCGGGGATCGGCTCGATGTCGTACACATCGAGAGCGAGCGCCCCGAGACGGCCGCTGCGCAGCATCTCCGGCAGCGGCGCGTGGTCGAGAAGCCCGCCGCGCGCGGAGTTCACCAGGACCGCGCCGCGAGGCAGCAGGCCGAGACGGCGCGCGTCCAGCAGATGACGGGTCTCCTCGGTCAGCCGGGCATGCAGGCTCACCAGCTGACTGCGGCTCAGCAGATCGTCGAGCTCGACCGGTTCGACGCCGTCCGCCTCGACCAGCGCGGGATCGGCGTACGGGTCGGCCGCGAGCACACGCGCCCCGAAAGCGCGCATCACCCGTGCCACGAGGCGGCCGATCGCGCCGTACCCCACGAGCCCGACCGTGGATCCGCCGAGCTCGCCGCCGCTCTCCTCGTACGCGTACAGATCACCCCGCCATACGCCCCGCTTCAGCTCCGCGTCCGCGGTGCAGATTCGCCGTGAAGCGGCCAGCATCAGCCCTACGGCGAACTCGGCGGCGGCGGGGGCGTTGCGGCCGGGGGCGAAGCTGACCCGGACACCGTGGCGCGTGGCGGCGGCCAGGTCCACGTTCACCGGGCCGCCCCGCGACACGGCGACGAGCCGGAGCTCCGGCGACTTCGCGAACACCCGCTCGGTGAACGGGGCCATCTGCGTCACACAGACGGCGGCCCCGGCCAGCGCCTCGACGAGCCCGTCCTCCGTACCGCTCGCCTCGTGGACCTCCCCGACCGGACCGAAGGGCTCATGGGGCCAGGGGAGGGTCAGCTCACCGATCTCCGGGACCTCCCGGCCCGTGCGGGACAGCTCCTGGCACACGGCCGCGCGGATCAGCGCGGGGCGGACGAAGTGGTCGCCTGCGGCGAGGATGCGCATGACGTCGGAATCCTTCTGCGGGAGAGCCGCCGGGACGGCGTGACGAGCAGGCCGGAGCCTGATCGGAGGTGCGGGAGGACGGTTCCGGAGTGTGGAATTGCTGTTAAATTTAACAGCGCCCACGTGAACCGGCAATGCGCTCGGCGCACTCGGCGTGTACCGCAGGCACGGGCCGCCACCCGCCCCACCCCGGAAGGGCCACTCCCCATGACTTCTCGTCTCCTGCTGGTACGGCACGGCGAGACCGCGTGGCACGCGGAGAACCGGTACGCCGGTGTCACCGACGTCGCCCTGACACCGCGGGGCCTCGCCCAAGGAGCCGCCCTCGGGACCTGGGCCGTCCGCCACCGCGTGGACGCGGTCACCAGCTCGCCGCTCACCCGCGCCCGGCTGACGGCGGCGCCCGCCGCGGCCGCCCTGGACCTGACCGTGGAGGTCCAGGAGGGGCTGCGGGAGGTCGACTTCGGCTGGGGCGAGGGCCGCACCGTCCAGGAGATGGCCGAGGAGGACCCCGAAGCCGTACGCCGCTTCCGCGAGGACGCCGACGCCGGCGCCTTTCCCGGATCCGAACCCGTCGCCGACGCGGCCGCCCGAGCCACCACTACCCTGCGCGACCTCGCCCACCGCCACCGGGGAGGCACCGTGCTCGTCGTCGCGCACAACACCCTGCTGCGCATCGCCCTGTGCGACCTGCTCGGACTGCCCCTCGGCCGCTACCGGCACACCTTCCCCCGCCTGGACAACGGGGCCGTCACGGAGATCGAGATCCACGGGACGCGGACGGCGCTGCGCTCGCTCAACGTGCCCACCACCCTGCCGCCCCCCGCCCCCGCGCCCGGCCCCACCCCTGCGGGAGACTGACCTCCATGACCAAGAGATCCGCCGAAGAACGCCGACGGCTCATCGCCGACCACGTCGTGGAGCAGGGCACGGTCACGGGCGCCGACCTGGCCCGGTTCACCGGCGTCAGCCTGATGACCGTCCACCGTGACCTCGACGACCTCGCGCGGCAAGGAGTGCTGCGACGCTTCCGCGGCGGCGCCTCCGCCCTGCCGTCCACGGTGTTCGAGTCGAGCCTCGACTACCGGCTCGGCGTCCACGCGGCGGAGAAGAACGCCGTCGCGCATGCCGCCGCGGCCCTCGTGGAGCCCGGCATGTCGGTGATGCTCGACGACTCCACCACGGTGCTGGCGCTGGCCGGCCTGCTGGTCGGGCTCGGCCCGCTCACCGTGGTCACCAACGCCCGCCGAGTGCTCGACGTCTTCGCCGGATGCGAGGACATACGCCTGATCGCCCTGGGCGGCGAGTACTCGCGCACCCATGACTCCTTCCTCGGAATGCCCTGCGTCGAGGCGGTGGAGGCGCTCTCCGTCGACCTCGTCGCGGTCTCCACCTCCGCCCTCGACACCAGGTCGGCCTACCACCAGGAGCAGGACGTGGTGCTGGTCAAGCGAGCGATGCTCACCTCGGCGGCGACGAAGGTCATGCTCATGGACCACACCAAGCTCGCCCGGACCGCGCTCCACCGGGTCGGGCCCGTCGGTGACCTGGACCACCTCGTCGTGGACGACGGAGCCGACCCCGAGCTGCTCGGCCGACTCCGCGAACGGACCCGCGTGACGGTGGCCGCCACCACCTGAACCCGCGGCCGCTCCACCCCCGCCTGATGGCACGCGTGTTAATTTCCCCCGTACGCATCCATCGTGACGGACCGTCATGTGCCAGCCGGACATGTGAGGCCCGCCCCGCCGGGAAGGACGCCCCCCGCCATGAGCAGCGAACCCCGCCGCGCCACCGGCGGCCCCCCGGCCGTGATCGGCATCGACGTGGCGACCGCGTCGGTCCGTGTGGTGTGCGTGGACGGACAGGGACGGTTGCTCGCCGAGGCGCGGAACGACCTGCCGCCGCCCGTCCGCACCCCCGCGGGAACGAGCGAGCAGGACGCCCGGTCGTGGTGGCCCGCCGTGCGCTCGGCACTGCGCCGCACCACGGCCGCGCTGCCCCGAGGCGGACGCGAGGTGATCGCCGTCGCCGTCTCCGCCACCTCCGGGACCATCGTGCCCACCGGGGTCGACGGCGCACCGCTCGGCCCGGCCCTGATGTACGACGACCGGCGAGCCGCCGACCTCAACGCCGACGCCCAGCGGGCGGGCAGCGCCCGCTGGGACGCGCTCGGTCTGTCGGTGGGCCCCACCGCCGCGCTCGGCCGGGCCGTCCGGTGTTCGCGGACCTACGGCACCGCCTTGCGCCACGTCCTGCATACCCCCGACGTCATCGGCCGCGCCCTGACGGGCCATCCCGTCCCCACGGACTGGAGCCACGCCCTCAAGACCGGCTACGACGCCCGCGCCGCCCAGTGGCCCCACGAGGTCTTCGACGCTCTCGGCTTCCCGATCGCGCTGCTGCCCGAGGTGCGCGCCCCCGGCACCGAGGCCGGGACCGTCGGCCCACGGGCGGCCGAGGCCACGGGACTGCCCGAAGGATGTTCCGTACGCCTCGGGATGACGGACGGCTGCGCGGGCCAGATCGCCACAGGGGCGGTCGAACCCGGCCGGTTCGTGGGCGTGCTCGGCACCACGTACGTCCTCAAAGGGGTCTCCGAACACCTGGTCCGCGATACGACCGGGGCCTTCTACAGCCACCGCCACCCCGACGGCTGGTGGCTGCCCGGAGGGGCGTCCAACACCGGAGGGGAGTGCCTGGCCGACGTCGCACCGGGCCGACTGCCCGAGCTGGACGCCGCCGCGGCGGCCCGAGGCCCGGCGTCGTACGTGTGCTACCCGCTGCGCCGCGACGGCGAACGGTTCCCCTTCGTTTCCGGCGCGGCCCGCGGGTTCCGGCTGGGCGGCCCCCGCGACGAGGCCGACGCCCACCGCGCCGCGCTGGAAGGAGTGGCCTTCGTCGAACGCCTGGCACTGGAACGGATCGTGCGCCTGGGGGTCCCGGTGCTCGGCCCCCTGCACGCCGCCGGCGGGGGCAGCCGCAGCGCCGTGTGGACGGCGATCCGGGCCACCGCCCTGGACCGCCCGGTCCGGGTCGTCGAACGCGCCGAGACGGCCTTCGGCGCGGCGCTCCTCGCCGCTACCGGAACCCTCCACGAGAACCTCGCGGCGAGCGCCGCCGCCATGGTGGGCGGCGGCGCCCTCGTCGAACCGGTGGCGACCGAACGCCCGGCGCTGGACGACGCGTTCGGCCGTTTCGTCGAGGAGCTCAACGCCAGGGGTTGGCTCCCCGGTGACTGAGGAGCACGGGCCACCGGCCGGGGCCGGTCGCCTTCGCTCCAGGAGGTGGCGGGGGGCCTCTCCCCGGACCGGGAGGGCTGCCCGCGGTCCGGTCCTTCCCGGCGGAGACGTCAGGTGAGGGAGGCCGCTTCCGCGCCGTCCCGTACGGACTTCTCGAGAAGGGTGAACGACTTGAAGGAACCACCCGGCTGGGGCTTGCCCTCCTTGGTCCCGACCGCCCGGTAACCGGCGTCGAGGTAGTACGCGGTCAGGCGCGCGTTGCCGGCCAGGCAGTCCAGCCGCACCAGCTCCCGCCCGGTCGCGGCCACGCGCCGCTCGGCCACCCGGAGAAGCTGCCGCCCGGTCCCGCGCGGGACCGCGGTCCGGTCCACCATCAGCCGGTGCACGTATCCGGCGGCTGTGGACTGCGGCCCCCAGGCCGCCTCGTCCTCCCACCACAACTCCCAGGCCCCGACCACCTCGTCGGCCTTCTCCGCGAGCCACAGCTCGCCGCTCTCCATGATCTTCCGGAAGTGCTCCACACCCAGCTCGCCGGGCTGCCACTGTTGGGTGACGCCCCGCGCCAGCATCCAACGGGCGGCATCGTCACGCAGCCGTACGACAGCGGGGAGGTCGGTCCCGGAAGCGAGACGGCAGCGAAGATCGTTCACGGAGCGATCCTCGCACGGACGTCCGTCCCCGAACCAGGGCGCGGAAGTACCCGCCCCCGAGGCATGGTCGCGGCGCCATCGTCCGAGATCGGCCTCGGTGGGCGTCAACTCCCCTACCAGGAGTGCTACTTGTTCTCTTGCGGCAACGCGGAGTCACGCTAGTCTATGCGCATAGAACTTGATGCATGCATGACATTCGCGCGTCCTGGTCTTCCGTTCGGCATGGTCCCACCCGCAATGCCCTCCTTCCTGCCGGTCCGGTAGGGCCTCCTGTTCAGAAGGGACATCCCCCATGCTCTCCAAGCTGTCCGTGAGAACCGCCGTCGCCGCCCTCGCCGTTACCGGGCTGCTCGTCACCGCCCCCCAGGCGGCGGCTTCCCTCCGGGACTCCGCCGCGCCATCCGCCGTGGCACCGCAGGCTGCCGCGCCGCCGTCGTCCGGCGTCACCGTGAAGATGTCGTCCACGGCCGCCGACAACCTCGGCACCGCTCGACAGGGATTGGTGAACGCCGTCTCCGCCGACGTTCTGGCCCGGTCCGACGACGCCAAGGGTCTCTCGGCGGATGCGGCCGTCAGCAAGCTCGCCGACGAGGGACGCAAGGTCGTCGTCGACGTCCGCACCGTGTCGGCCAACTGGGCCCGCGGCGTCGCGTACGTCGAAGCGCCCCGCACGCACCACGGCGACCCGGAGGGCTGGCTCTACATCGCCCACCGCAAGGACGGGAAGTGGATCGCGGGCCTCGAAGGCGACCGCGAGTTCGCCGACCATGTGGCCACGTCTCCGCTGGTCGGCAAGGCGGAACGGCGCAACATGACCGCCTACGCGCAGCGCAAGGTGACGCCGGAGCAGGAGAAGCCGTCCGTGGGGGTGACGGCCGTCAACACCAACGGGCTGCTGCTGCCCTGGATGCCCGACTACTACATGACCCTGACCGGCGGAGCGCACTCCCACACCGGCTCGACCGGCTACTGGAGCAGCCTCGACTTCGCCGGCGGCAACGCCAGCGGGCGGGTCCGTTCGTCGCGTGAGGGCACCGCGACCTCCATGTGCGGCGCCGGTGGAGGCTGGACGCGGGTCATCCACCCCGGCGGCTTCTCGACGGACTACTACCACATGCGCAACACCACGTATTACAACGGAACGTCGATCGGCCGCAGCGCCCTGCTGGGCACCATCGGTACGGACGTCTGCGCGGGCGGGTCCGCCACCGGAGCCCACGTGCACTGGAGCCTGCGCACGTACGACGCGAACTACAACGGCCAGTACACCTGGCTCAGCGGCCGCACCATCGGCGGCTGGCTGTGGTCGAACGGGTCCAGCCAGTACGCCGGGTGCGCCACCCGCCTGGGCGTGACCGCCTGCCCCGGTACGGCGATCTACAACCGCACCAGCTGATCACGGCCACCGTGGGCCCGGCCCGGTCCACAGGCCGGGCCCGGGCTCCGACCCCGGAACTCGGGGCTGCCACACCCGGGACGGCGGCGGCAACGAGGGGAGCGGGCCGGGCGGGCCGGAAGGCTGTTCTTCCGGCCCGCCCGCCGCCGCTCGTGGGTGACGCGGTACCGGTATCGATCAGAAGGGCTTGGTCGGCAGGTACGTGCCCTCCAGGGTGACCACGCCGTCAGTTCCTGGTGAAGTACGGGGAATGATGATGTGCCGATGACGTCGAACGCCCCGGAGCACGAGCTCCGGGGCGCCTGTGACGCGTCGGACAGCGAAAAACAGGGGCCGAAGGCTACTGGCTCGCGCGCCCCGTGGTGGAAGCGAATCCCAGCCAGGTGTGGCGGTTGCCCCACCAACACCATCCGATCTTGGGCGCGTTGCGCCGCTCCCGGCCGTCCCGCCCTGTTCCGTTGCTGATCCAGATCGCCGGAGTGCGCGCGTCCAGCGCGCCGTTGGCCTTGCGCAGACGTGATCCGATGGTCATGAAGCAGCGGTTCCGTTCGAGCACCGCCGGCTGTTGCAGTACCCAGTGGATACCTTCGACGAGCGTCAAGGGTGTCCGGTCCGCACCGGCCAGGGAGGGCAGCGCCTCCTCCGGGCTCCAGTTGGACATGTGGTCGCCGCGGTCGATCCCGCTGACGAAGTAGAGCGGCGCGTCGGGGAGTTCGATCCCGGTGGGGACGAAATCGTCGACGTCCTGCATGTCGCTGACGACGAAACCAGGCTTGCCGTCGTGCCGGAGCAGGGGCGCGAGGGCGGAGGCAGGGGCTCGGTCCGGATGGATGACGAGCAGGACGCCGTCGACCTGGCCCACCGTCTTGGCGAAAGCGCGGATGTCCTCGGCGGGGATGCCCGCGATCTCGTGCACTCCGAGCTCGATCAGGCGCTCCGCCTGTGCGGCGGGAGGCCGGAGCCTGGCATCGGTGCCGGACGCGGTGGTGTCCGCGGTGGAGGCGTCGGCGGAAGGGTTGTCGGGCAAGGCGGTCCCCCGGATTCACGGTTCACAGGTACGGCACTGGGCCTGAGGTCGAACGAGGGAACCCGCCCAGGTGTTCCCGGCACGCCCCGACCCCCGTGCTCTTCTCTTCCGTGAGAGCTACCGGGGCGCTGCCGGTCGTTGCGCTTTGGCGGGGGACGTGATGACAGCGGGGTGAATTCCCGAGCTTTTGAATTCACCTTCACCGCTACTTGTACGGTCGGCCGCTGCCTCGCGGAGAGTGGTCCGCCTCCCGCTCCGCGAAATGTCACCGGTGCTTAAGAAATGTGGTGTGGGTG